>NZ_JAJVCQ010000003.1:0-329062 GCF_021395235.1 Polynucleobacter sp. IMCC30063
CTGCCAGCAGGCTATCAATGAGTTCTTGGGGTACTGCTCGTTTTGCTGCTTCGGTCATCATCATTACTCCTATGGAGTGGGCTTTTACCCATTATTAGACCGTTTACACAAAATTTAGTACACCCCCGGTCTAGAAGCTGCTATTGCCCAAATTGTTAGCGTTACGCAGGGACATGCTTCATTCACACCGCAGCACCAGGGATTTTCTAATCTCTCATTTGAGCAGTCCTTAAATAATGATGGATCCATTGAGGCATCTATCTATGCCTCGCACTTAATGGAGCCTAATCCGAGTTTTGCATTTGTCACTCACAATTCAGAAGCAGAGATTTCATGGGAGTTAAAAAATAAACAACCTTTTGTTGGTGGCTACAGTAAGGATGCATTTACTTTTGACGGCGGTATAACTGCTCATGGAATATTTATTCGTCCAATGGGCGGTGCGCTAACTCCTAGCCACCCCTTCAGAGTGATACTGGCCAAAAGGGGTGAGAAACCAATTTTTTTGATAGCTGTCTTTCATCAAAAAACAGAAACAGAGTGGATCCCTGTCCCGGGTGTTTTTTTACCTAGGATGTAATGATTTCTACTATTGCCTTTTGAAATATGATTTATTGATATAAGTATTCCAATCTATCATCAATAGCATTCTTTTTTCCAATTGATCCTGTCTCCTATAAGCAGCCTCAGCCTTATTCTTAATAGTATGGGCTAAAGCCAGCTCAACTGTTTCATTGGAGTAATCCGTTGTCTCCGCAGCCCAATCTCTAAATGTTGATCTAAAGCCATGGGGAACATAATCAGCATACTTTTGCATCTTTCTCATCATTGCAAGTAGAGCCATATTTGATAGTGGGCGATCCTTGTGTAGAGTGCTCGGGAATAAATATGAATTCACTCGAATTTCTTTGAGTTGCCCAAGGATTTCCATTACCCTAGTGTTTAACGGAACTCGATGCTCTTTGCCTGCCTTCATACGCGCCGCTGGAATTATCCAAACTTTAGCTTCCAAATCAAACTCATCCCATCGTGCCTCTATAACTTCACCGGTTCTGCTCGCAGTCAGAATCAAGAGCTCCAATGCAAGTGCTGAGAATCCTGAATGAGTTCGCAGATCTGATACAAATTCCCCAATACGTTGAAAAGGTAGAGCAGGGTGATGAACACTTTTCTTAATCTTGCTTGCTTTGGGTAAAAGGTAGCTTAGCGCCCCTTGATACCGCGCTGGATTTTCTCCTTGCATGTATCGATGCGCTTTGCACCAATCTAATATCACCTCAATCCGCTGACGAACCCGAGTGGCTGTTTCAGTGCGAACATTCCAAAAGGTTCCTTCTACTACACCCTTCTTGTTCTTAATATCTTGCTCAAGAACTTTGACGATATGACTAGTACTTATGTGGTCGACTCTTAGTTTTCCAATGAAGGGCGATACGAACTTATTTATCGTAGTGGTCCATTGATCTTGATGCTTGCTATTGGACCATTCGGCTTTCTTAGCCTGAATGCATCTTTTTGCGGCAGATTCAAAGGTAATCGTATGGATATTTGCCTCGATTGCCTTAGATCGTTTGGCTATTCTTTGTTCAAGAGGATCGATCCCATCCAAAATTGATCGTCTTAGGTCCAAGGCCTTCAACCTGGCATTGGCCAGTGAAAAGGACTCAATTGGACCAATTCCCATTTCTCGTCGTTTAAGAGTGATTGGACTCGTAAACCGAAAAATCCAGCTACGAGCAATGCCAGTAGGAGTGTTGGTGACCTGAAGATAGAGCCCTTTATTTTCAGGATCAGCATGATATCCAGGTCTGTTAACTGAGATAATTCCACGTGCAGTGAAAGAGGTCTTGCGAGGACCTTTCACTCCTTGTTTATCATCATAATTAGCGCTCAATCTACCCACCACTGTACCCACCAGTTAAACGTAGATTTTAGTGAACTTGAATGGGTTAGATTGGAGTAGGGTTACCTTGTAAGCCATGTATTACAAGGGTTTGATGGGTAATGGTAGACTTACACGGAGGGTGAATTTTTTGACTCCCTCTCCGCCATAAGCCTATATAAATTAATAGCCATTAGCTATGCTACGATTTGGGCATAGTTTTCCACATTTCATAAAAATAGTAACTAAGGGCAGCTATTTGAAAGTTAAATCATTAATAGTAGGCATTGGATTCATTAGCCTTACTACCCCTGCTTTAGCCCAGTCCGTCTTTGAAGGCTTTTATGGACAAGTTGGTATTGGTTATGAGAACTCAACCCCAAGCTATTCAGGCGGCACTTTGAATGGCATCACCTCTGGGCCGCTTTATTCTTATGGCATGTCAGGTGGCACGACCAATAGCTTTGCAGCTACGGCAACGGTTGGCTATTACTTCCCAGTTACTGGTAATTTTCTCCTAGGTATTGGAGCAGAGTATTCACCCTTATCAGGAACTAGTAGTAATGCTACTGTGACGATTCCAGCGCTTAAATATAGCGAATCTCAGTCGATTAAAAAAGGTGACTCGTATAACCTCTTTATTTCTCCTGCTTACGCTATTGATAAAGAAAAGCTGGCTTACGCTAAGGTGGGCTACTCCAATGCCAATTATGAAATCGGTGGAGGCAACGACACCTATAACGGTTACTCCTTAGGTCTTGGCTATCGCCAAATCATTCAAGGCAACTGGTACGGCTTTGCTGAAGTCAATTACACGAGCTACGGCAATCAAAATGTCGCTACTAATGCATCAGGCACAGCGAGCTTTAAAGTCACTAATGCCCTAGTAGGCGTTGGTTATAAGTTTTAGTACATGAATAACTAAGGATAAATCATGCGTACCTATATAACTTCACTACTCTTAGCAACAACCCTCATACTGGCGTCTTGCGGTGGCGGTAACGATATAGCCTCAAGCGGAGCTAGTGCCGTAAGTGCGGCTGCTCCAGTAACAACAAATGATGCTACGACTACTGCATCAACCCCTACTGAACCCAAGATCAACGGTCAGGTTGATGAGCGCACTGGTGTAGCGCCAGTAATTGCCAAAGCAAATCTAGGACACCAATATTGCGTCACCTGCTCAAGCTGCCATGTTCCTATGGATAGAAATCTCTCCTTCTGCCCACCCCGGACCAACTAGACCTTAGTCTAATTGATTGGTGTATAGAGCGCCCTAACTACCCACCGTTTGTATCCGTAAGTCGCGCGCAGCAATACGCACTTTTTCGGCTTCCTCTCTGAGGGTTTTAATTTCTGTAGGGGATAGGCGTTCAATATTAGAGTAGTCTAATTTCCATTGCGCGTCTGTCGACCAAATTAATGGTGACTGAACGGTAGTGCGGGGTGCAGGGGCAGATTCTAGAATGCGTAATGCCAGTTCAAAATTGGTATCTTGTGAGGCTACATCATTGGGTATAGCAGCCGCATTCCCCAAGGGGAAGTCGCTAAATAACAGTCGTGGCACACCGCAATATTCAACGATATCTTTAGCTGCTCCCATAATGACCGTGGCAATGCCTTGCTCTTCAAGGTAGCGCGCCAACAAACTTTGGCATTGATGGCAAATGGGGCAGTTGGGAATGAGGATGGCTACGTCCACCCCATCGGCTTTACAAAGACTGGCAATTGCTGGCGCATCTACTTCAAGCGTGTGACGTTGACTACGATTGCTGGGTAAGCCATAGAATCGTGGCGATAAAGCGCCGAGGCGCATACTTGCGACTGCTCTTCTAGCGGCAGCCAAAGGAAACCACGCATTCATTTCGGCCATATCGGCATTTTTACGATCTACCCCTACGTGTGAGATCCGTAAATCCGAGTCTATTGTCGTTGGACCTGAGTACACCTCATAAAACTTGGCTAGTGCGTTATAAGCAGAGCCGGGGCCTTGATTGCCTTTGTCGGCTTGGTAAGGAGCGGCGGTAGTGATTAAAGCTAGAGTCGATTCCCTGAGAGGCTTTTTTAATGGACTAAATGGCACGGTTAGATAGTGTGCCCAGACATATGGGTTTTCATAGCCAAGCCCTAAATAATAGGAGCGCGTGCGTTGCATATAAGAAACTGGCTGATCCCAGGAAGGGGCGAACTCGAGCTCTTCAACCATGGTATTTTTCTGTGTGGCGGTCATGGGGAAAACCTTTTTCAATAAATCAAAATGAAAAGATGAACAAGCGTAAAACGAGTTTAATTGATCCTTCCAAACCCTGATAATAATTGCTTTTTCTGGATAATTGAAGAATTTATAAGGATGAACAATGCAAGGTAATTGGATGATCAAGTTATGGTAAATTATTTTGAATAAATTTACCTTGGGCCGTATATAGTGATCAATAAAAATCCGCCTTTATTACTATCCCTGGCTTGTCTATTTTTAGTGTCATCTTGCGGGGGTGGTTCAAGTGGCACATCATCTGCATCTACCTCAAGCAGCACCTCATCGCCTACAAGCGCGGCAGCCACCACCTTGTCGGTAGCCGACGCTTTGTTTCATGAGAAAGCGTTATCGGCTAGCGGCCAATTAGCCTGTTCTGGCTGTCATACCGATGAAACTGCGCATTCAACAGCTGCTAATGTTGCATTACCGCTTGGGGGCGCATCAATGAATCAGCAAGTTTTTCGGGCCGCTCCCAGCATTCTTTATAAAGCCGCAACCCCCGGATTTAGTTTTGATGCCGAGGGCAATGCAGTTGGTGGTTTTGATTGGGACGGTAGGGTAAATACGCTAGCAGCGCAAGCTTCCGGTCCCTTGTTAGCAGTGAATGAGATGGCTAATGCTAGTGTGGCAGACGTAGCTAGCAAGGTACGACGCCTATCTTATTTTAGTGATTTTGCCGCCGTATTTAATTTACCCGCCAATCCATCTGATCAACAGGTGTTTGACACTTTATTAACAGCTTTGCAAACATATCAACAAATTGATCCCGATTATTTACTTTTTAATAGTAAGTTTGATCGATTTTTAGACGGCACTGTAGCTCTCAGTTCGCAAGAGGCGCGTGGCTTAGCTACTTTTAATGATCCTAATAAAGGCAATTGCGCAAGTTGTCATACTAGTCAAGTGGGGCCCGGGGGCACAAGACCTGTGTTTACTAACTTTAAGTATGCCGCGCTAGGTTTGCCACGTAATACAAATATCGAGGCCAATGCCGACAGTTCTTTTTATGACATGGGCTTGTGTGGCCCAGTAAGAACAGACTTATCCGCTAGAACGAATTTATGTGGCCAATTTAAAATTCCCACCTTAAGAAATATTGCTTTGACAGCGCCTTATTTTCATAACTCAAGTATTGCTACTTTGTCTGATGCGGTAGGGTTTTATGCGACTCGCGATATCAACCCCACGCGTTGGTATCCAACAGTGAACGGCGCAGTACAAAAATTTAATGATTTACCAGCAGCATTGCGAGGTAATGTGATTCAAACTAGGCCTTTTGGCCTCGCTAATGGTGCTACCCCGATTATTAATGCTGAGGATGTTGCCGATATCACGGCTTTCCTCTTAACTCTCAGTGACGACAAGACTGCTGCGCCAGGAAGACCAACCGTAGGGCGGTAAGATTGTGGTTGATCAAATATAATGATAATGACCTATTCATCTGCTTTTGAGCTAAATTTGCTGATGAGTAATTTAATTCAACTTGGAGCTGCAAATGACTGAGTCATCATCAAATAAACCGGAATTTGGTAAAGAACAACAAGAAGAGGCTATCGGCATAGTCGCTTTCTACCTCATGCCTGTATGCGTTGCCATTGTGGTGTTAATTGGGGTTTATTTTGCTAAACAGTGGGCGGGTTAATTGCGCCAATTAACTTACCTTGTTTTTTTTCTTATTCCCTTTAGCCTCATTTCCTGCGGTTCAATTCAAGAGGCGGCGCAAGAAGATTGCGCTGGGGCAGGTTACCGGGCAGGATCTGCCGACTACAACAGCTGCGTTTCAGCGCGTATTCGTGAGCGTAATGCTGATTACAGCAGCACTTTTTTGCCAAGTAACCAAGGTTTTCAGTCGACAGACTCGAAATAAGGACTTATTTAAGGGTTAACCCTAATAAGCACTCTGGCTTTTTCACGCATTTCGCTTAGTTTGAGCTTAGTCAAGAGTTTTTAGGCGCCATTCATCAATAATGAATAGACTTTGTAATTCGTTATTTATCAAATGATTTATAAATCTAATACAATAGTAGATACGTTTTTAAGGTTACCTTGTTTTATTTTGCTATGACGTTAATCAATAAAGATTAGGACTAATGAATCATCCCAAACCTGCTGGTGAAATGAAGGCTGTTGCAGTAGCAACCATAGATGACTTAAGGCAGCGCATTCGTCAAAAAAGCAAAATGAAGGGTCGCCAGCCAGATGATATTTCTGTTGCCGAGGTGCAGCAATTAATCGGCTTACCGCCTTATCGACGTGATTTATTAATTGAGTATTTACATCACCTAAATGATGAGTATCGTGCTTTGCATGATCGGCATTTAGTCGCCTTATCTAAAGTGATTAATGTATCCATGGCAGAGGTGTATGAGGTCGCAACCTTCTACCATCACTTTGAAGTGGTCCGCGGTGATGATCCTGTCGCAGAAATTACTGTACGGGTTTGTAATGGCCTCTCTTGTGAATTGCATGGCGCGCAAGATTTGTTAGCCCGTTTGCCAAAAGTATTGGGCGAGGGAACCAACTTTGCTAATGTCAAAGTGATACCTGCGCCTTGCGTGGGACGCTGTGAACAAGCCCCCATTGCCGTGGTTTCGCAATATCCTGTTTTGTTTGCCTCGGTCGATAAAGTCGTTGCGGCCGTAGAAACCAAATCAACCCATCAGCCGATGGGTAAAAATGATGGTGATTTCAATCCCATTAATTATGTGGAGAAGGGTATTTCTCCACAGGGCACTAATCAGCTAATGTCACCAGCGTATGTTGGTTACGAGGCGTATCGCGCTAAAGGTGGTTACCAATTAGCAAGCGATGTGAGTACGGGTAAGCATAGCCCTGAGGCTGTATTAGTAGCCATGGAGAATTCAGGTTTACGTGGCCTAGGTGGTGCGGGCTTTCCTGCGGGTCGCAAGTGGCGGATTGTGAAAGACCAAGCCGCACCGAAATTGATGGCAGTGAATATTGACGAAGGCGAGCCAGGCACCTTTAAAGACCGCACTTATTTAGAGCGTGATCCCCACCGTTTTTTAGAGGGCATGCTGATTGCCGCTCAAGTAGTTGGTATCGAGACTTGTTACATCTATTTACGTGATGAATATCATGGCTGCCGTGAATTACTACAAGCTGAATTAGCCAAACTACAAGCTAACCCGCCATGCGCTTTACCTCGAATTGAATTGCGCCGTGGTGCTGGCGCCTATATTTGCGGTGAAGAGTCGGCGATGATCGAAAGTATTGAGGGTAAGCGTGGGGAACCGCGTATGCGTCCACCCTATATTGCCCAAGTTGGCTTATTTGGACGTCCTACCCTTGAGCATAATATGGAAACGCTGTATTGGGTGCGCGATATTGTGCAGCGTGGCCCTGAGTGGTTTAGTTCATTCGGTTTGAATGGTCGTAAAGGCTTACGTAGTTTTAGCGTCAGCGGCAGAGTAAAAGAACCTGGCGTGAAGTTGGCGCCAGCAGGCATTACGATTCAAGAACTGATTGACAATTATTGTGGTGGCATGCAAGCAGGCCATACGTTCTATGCTTATTTGCCGGGTGGTGCATCAGGCGGTATATTGCCAGCGACAATGAATACCATTCCACTCGATTTTGATACGCTGCAGCCCTATGGTTGCTTTATTGGCTCTGCAGCAGTGATGGTGCTAAGTGAGCAAGATAGCGCTCGTAATGCCGCCTTAAATATCATGCACTTTTTTGAGCATGAGAGTTGCGGACAATGTACGCCTTGCCGGGTTGGTACAGGTAAGGCCGCCACTTTAATGCAAGCCAAACAGTGGGATCAATCAACCTTAGAAGACTTGGCTACGGTCATGGTTGATGCCTCGATTTGTGGATTGGGCCAAGCTGCACCGAATCCGATTCGTTGTGTCCAAAAATACTTCCCGCAGGAGATTGCATGAACGCACCCGTAAATCCGCAGGAACTCGAATTACAAACGGTGGAGTTCAAGCTCGATGGCAAAACAATTATTGCTTATGATGGCGAAACAATTTTAAAAGCAGCTAAACGCCATGGCATTGATATTCCCCATTTGTGCTTTAAAGATGGTTACGCACCCGATGGCAATTGTCGTGCCTGCGTGGTTGAAATTAATGGCGAGCGTACTTTAGCCCCCAGTTGCTGTCGCAATGCCACTGCTGGTATGGAAGTCAAGGCCCAAAGTGAACGTGCCGTTAAAAGCCAGAAATTAGTTTTAGAAATGCTCCTCTCGGATATGCCTGATAAAGGCTATAAGTGGATCGGCGATGACGAGAGCATGCAGTTTGGTGAGTTAAGTAGTTGGGCTAAGCAAATGGATGTCACCGTTCGCCCCGAATTAAAAGCGCTGCGTCGTGAGCAAGCTAAGGCAGATATTTCGCATCCTGCCATGGCAGTGAACTTAGATACTTGCATTCAATGTAATCGTTGCTTACGGGGCTGTCGCGATGAGCAAGTAAATGATGTGATTGGTTACGCGATGCGTGGTAGCCATAGTGAAATCGTATTTGATTTGAACGATCCCATGGGCGAGAGTACTTGTGTAGGCTGTGGCGAGTGCGTACAAGCTTGCCCCACCGGCGCATTGATGCCTAAAGGGTTAATCGGTTCACAAAAAGTGGATAGTAAAGTTGATTCAGTTTGCCCATTTTGCGGTGTCGGCTGCCAAATTACTTACAACATTAAAGATAATGTGATTGTTAGTGTTGACGGTCGCGATGGCCCTGCAAACCACAATCGTTTATGTGTAAAGGGCCGCTTTGGTATGGATTACATTCATAGCCCACAGCGCCTTACTAAACCATTGATTCGTAAGACTGGTGTTCCTAAGGATGAAACTGCGTCGCAAGACCCGAATGATTGGTCCAGCATATTCCGTGAAGCGACTTGGGAAGAGGCTTTAGATGTTGCAGCGAGTAAATTAAAGGGCCTCAATGAAAAATACGGCCGCAAGGTCTTGGCTGGTTTTGGTTCAGCTAAAGGCAGTAATGAGGAAGCGTATTTATTTCAAAAATTAGTACGCACTGGGTTTGGTAATAATAATGTCGACCATTGCACGCGCTTATGTCATGCGTCTAGCGTGGCTGCATTATTAGAGGGCGTGGGTTCAGGGGCCGTTAGCAATCAAGTCAATGATGTGGAAAACTCCACGATGATTTTATTGATTGGCTCAAACCCGACAGTGAATCACCCCGTTGCAGCAACATGGTTTAAAAATGCCGCTAAACGGGGTACTAAGGTGGTGTTAGCCGACCCACGTGTTACCCAAATGGGTAAGCATGCGTGGCGCATTATGCAATTTAAACCTGATACCGATGTAGCGATGCTTAACGCCATGATCTACACCATCATTGAAGAAGGTTTGTGTGATCAGGAATTTATTAAAAATCGTACTAGTAACTTTGAAGCCCTCAAAGAAAATGTCAAGGGTTATAGCCCAGAATTAATGGCGCCTATCTGCGGTATTCCATCAGAAACATTGCGTGAAGTAGCGCGCGAATTTGCGACGACGAAGTCGGCAATGATTTTATGGGGCATGGGCATTAGTCAGCACGTGCATGGTACCGATAATGCCCGCTGCTTAATTGCTTTATCGACCATTGCAGGTCAAATTGGTAAGCCAGGTTCAGGCTTACATCCCTTACGTGGACAAAATAATGTCCAGGGTGCTAGCGATGCGGGTTTAATTCCGATGATGTTTCCCAATTACCAGCGGGTTGATAACGCTAATGCGCATGATTGGTTTGAAAAATTCTGGAGGACCCCATTAGAGTCCAAACCTGGCTATACCGTGGTTGAAATTATGGAAAAGATATTAGCGGTGGATAGTGATCCCGATAAAATTCGGGGTATGTACATCATGGGTGAGAACCCCGCTATGAGCGATCCTGATTTAAATCATGCACGCCATGCCTTGGCTTCGCTAGAGCATTTAGTAGTGCAAGATATTTTCATGACTGAAACGGCTTTATTGGCCGATGTAGTCTTGCCAGCGAGTGCTTGGCCAGAAAAAGTTGGCACAGTGAGCAATACCGATCGCATGGTTCAAATGGGTAAGCGTGCGATTCATCCGCCAGGTGAGGCAAAACCCGATTTATGGATTCTGCAAGAGTTGGCCAAACGCATGGGCCTCAATTGGAAGTATGCAGGGCCTGATTCAGGTGTTGCAGAGGTGTTTGATGAAATGCGTCAAGCGATGCACGCAGCAATTAAAGGCATTACTTGGGATCGCTTAGAGCGCGAGTCAAGCGTCACTTATCCTTGTTTAAGCCCAGAAGATCCAGGTCGACCGATTGTCTTTAATGATGCTTTTCCAACAGCGGATGGCAAAGTCAAGCTGGTTCCCGCGGATATTATTCCCGCGGATGAACGCCCAAATGATGAATATCCCTTTGTTTTAATTACCGGCCGTCAACTTGAGCATTGGCATACTGGCAGCATGACAAGACGTGCGACCATACTGGATACGATTGAGCCGATGGCTACTGTCTCCTTGTGTGGGGATGATATGGTGCAGTTAGGCGTAACCACTGGTGATGTAGTGACGGTTGCTTCACGACGCGGCACCATTGCAATTCATGTGCGGCGTGATGATGGCACTCCACGTGGCGCAATCTTTATTCCCTTTGCATATTACGAGGCTGCGGCTAACTTAATGACTAACTCTGCATTAGATCCCTTTGGCAAAATACCTGAGTTTAAGTATTGCGCAGTTTCTGTAGTTAAAGGCGGTGATGCGGCGGTTAAATTAGGTTACGGTACCAACGATGAAATATCGAGTGACAAGGTAGCAGCGCACACCTAAAGTGGATACTGCATTGCAAAAAACCGCTGAATTGCCAGTGCTGATTATTGGCGCTGGTTTAGCAGGGCTCACAGTGGCTCTGCATCTTGCTAAAACCCAAGCCGTGATTGTGATGGCTAAGCGTAGCTTGGGTGAGGGCGCTACTGCATGGGCGCAGGGCGGAATTGTTGGCGTGCTAGATCAGGCCGATAGTGTTGATGCGCACGTTGCCGATACCTTAAACGCTGGCGCGGGTTTAGTCGATGAAACAACTGCGCGATATATTGCGGAAGAGAGTGCCGCGGCAATACAGTGGCTTGTTGATCAAGGCGTGCCTTTTACCACTGATGTAGCGGGCCCGCTAGGTTTGCACTTAACTCGCGAAGGTGGTCATAGTCATCGCCGCATTGCACATGCTGCGGATGCTACAGGCAAGGCAATTCATGAGGTGCTCTTAGATCAAGCGCGGTCGCATCCGAATATTCGTTTAATTGAACATTGGATTGCACTCGACCTTATTACGAATCGACACTTGTCGAGTAAGGATAAGAAAAAATTACCCAATCGCTGTTACGGCGTTTATGCATTAGATATTAATAATTCCAAAGTAGAGACCATTGCGGCTAAAGCCGTAGTTTTAGCTACTGGTGGGGTTGGTAAGGTCTATCGCTATACCAGCAATCCCGATACGGCTACGGGCGATGGTATCGCTATGGCCTGGCGCGCTGGATGCCGAGTGGGTAATATGGAATTTATCCAGTTTCATCCAACTTGCTTGTATCACCCCAGTGATCGTACTTTTTTAATTACTGAGGCCTTGCGTGGAGAGGGCGGCTTACTCAAGTTGCCTGAAGGTGGCGCTACCCAAGGCCTACGTTTTATGCCTGAACATGACGAGCGCAATGAATTAGCGCCGCGTGATATTGTGGCACGCGCAATCGATTTTGAAATGAAAAAATATGGCTTAGATCATGTGAATTTAGATGCCACCCATTTAGGTGCAGCGTTTATTCAAGAGCATTTTCCAATGATCTATGCGCGTTGCTTTAGCCTTGGAATTGATATTACTCAGCAAGCTATTCCTGTGGTACCTGCTGCTCACTATACCTGCGGTGGGGTAGTGACCGATTTGCATGGCCACACCGATTTACCTGGCCTATACGCTGTAGGTGAGTCTACTTATACGGGTCTGCATGGTGCAAATCGCTTAGCAAGTAACTCATTACTAGAATGTGTTGTCATTGGCAAAGCAGCTGCTGCTGATATTGATTTAGCAGTCACTCCTGAATTACCAAATTTACCTTTATGGGATGAAAGCCAAGTTGAAAATGCTGATGAGCAAGTGGTGATTGCTCATAATTGGGATGAATTACGCTCATTAATGTGGAATTATGTTGGCATTGTGCGCACGACTAAACGGCTTGAGCGTGCCTTACATCGCATTGAGCTATTGCATCATGAAGTGCAGGAATACTATGCCAACTTTAAAGTGACTCGCGACTTAATTGAATTGCGTAATCTGTTAGATTGCGCTGAGCTGATTGTGGAATCGGCCTTAATGCGTAAAGAAAGCCGTGGCCTACACTATAGTCGCGACTACCCTAATACAGGGGCAGTTTCTCTCCCAACAATTTTGACACCTAAGCAGTAGGCTGAATTTAGCTAGACCGCTTAAGCTACCATCCGCATTGAAAAATCAACAGCCTGCACATCTTTGGTCAGTTTACCAAGCGAAATTCGGTCTACACCTGTAGCTGCAATAGCACGCATCAACTCGATGCCAATACCTCCTGAAGCTTCTAATAGTGCTCTGCCTTGATTAATGGCTACCGCTTTGTGCATTTTTTCGATTGAGAAGTTATCAATCAAAATATTTTTTGCACCCGCTTTAATAGCTTCATCTAGTTCAGCTAAATTCTCCACCTCAATCTGAATGCTGACACCTTCATTGAGTTTTTCTGCGGCATCAAGCGCTGCACGAATGCTACCAGCTGCAGCGATGTGATTTTCTTTGATCAAAATACCATCCCATAAAGCCATCCGTTGGTTTTCACCACCGCCAATGCGCACTGCATATTTTTGCGCTTGGCGTAGGCCGGGTAAGGTTTTGCGGGTATCCAGCACAACACAGCCATTGGGGTTGGGACTTAGGCCAACTATCGCTTCCACATATTTTCTAGTGTTAGTAGCGGTAGCAGAGAGGGTTTGAAGAAAATTAATTGCGGTACGCTCTCCTGAGAGTAAGGCACGTACATCCGCTTTAATTTCGCACACTGGCGTATCGACAACCATCCAATCCCCTTCTTGATAAAACCAAGTCAGTACGGCTTTAGGATCAAGCGCTTGAATTGTCCCTTCAAACCAAGACTTACCACACAGCACGGCTTTTTGTCGTACGCTTAGCTGGCTTCGCCCTATTTTGCTGGGCACAAGTTGCGCAGTCCAATCACAAACGCCAATATCTTCCCTCAAGGCATCTTGAATATTGCGCGTACGGGCTTGGTCTAAAGTTTCGTTGGCATCAAACATGAGATCGCAAGTAATCCTTAAGCTGCGCCAATGTGTTTGACAAAGCCATGCTGGGCTTTAGCTAATAAATCGGGATGCTGGCTCGTGAAATCGAGCATCCGATCGATACAGATGAGGGCCTTTATTCTGGTGGCCTCTTCAATGAAAACTTCACCTGTTTGATTTTCTAGTGCATCCAGAATGCCTTGCAGTCCATTCATCGCCATCCAGGGGCAATGGGCACAGCTTTTACAGGTAGCGCTAGTTCCCGCAGTCGGGGCTTCGATCAGTTTTTTATTAGGCGCCAATTGACGCATGCGGTGCAAGATGCCTTTATCGGTTGCGACAATGTATTCATTAGCAGAGCCCTCAACTACAGCCTTAATCATGGCAGAAGTCGAGCCCACCACATCGGCAAGTGCGATAACTGCAGCCGGTGATTCTGGGTGAACCAATATTTGGGCCCGCGGATATTGCAAGCGCAATAATTCCAGCTCGGTGGCTTTAAATTCATCATGGACAATGCAGGCACCATTCCAGAGCAACATATCGGCTCCAGTTTGCGCTTGAATGTAATGTCCTAAATGTCGGTCGGGAGCCCAGAGAATTTGTTTGCCCTGTTCTTTGAGGTGATGGACGATAGCTAAAGCACACGAACTGGTAACCATCCAATCTGCTTGGGCCTTAACGGCGGCACTCGTATTGGCATAGACTACTACGGTGTGCTTAGGGTGAGCGGCACGAAAGTCAGCGAATGCATCGGCAGGACACCCCAAGTCGAGTGAGCAAGTTGCATCCAAGTCAGGCATAAAAATGCGTTTTTCGGGGCTGAGAATTTTCGCCGTTTCACCCATAAAGCGGACGCCAACGACGATTAAATTTTTCGCTGCATGGGCTTTACCAAAGCGCGCCATTTCAAGGGAGTCAGCCACAAAGCCACCAGTTTCCATGGCTAAGTCTTGAATTTCACCATCGACATAGTAATGCGCCACGATCGCCGCATCTTTCTCGATTAAGAGGGTTTTAATGCGGTTAATCACCGCAGCCTTTTGGTCTCCCGAGATCTGGGGAGGTGTTTGAGCCCAAGCTTGCGCAGTGCAGGTTCTACCAGCGCCATCTTGCTGGGGATAATCAAAAGAAATGGGTTTTGACGAGGCTGGCATAGCCACAGAAACAGGATTCATACCAAATCTTAACCCGAGCGGCGGGTTGGTGCTTTAGTTGAGAAATTCAGCATAAATTATAGATTGCCCTGCTGATTTAATGGGTTTATGATATAAACAAAATTGTTTATAATTCACGAGTGAAATAAGGAGTAAGACAATGTTTATTTACCCAGTAATTTTAACTGCCGATAAAAAAATGGGCGGTTTTTCGGTTACTTTTCCTGATATTCCTGAGGCTATTTCACAAGGTGCATCAGAAGCTAAGGCGATAAAGGCCGCTAGAGACGCACTTGAAACTGCCCTTGATTTTTATTTTGAAGATAAGCGGCCAGTGCCCTTGCCATCAAAACCAAAGCGAGATCAGTTAACTATTGAATTGCCGGCCAGCTTATCTGCAAAAATTTTGCTTTTAAATGAAATGGTGAGGCAAAAAGTTCGCCCAGCAGAATTGGCGCGTCGCTTAAAAACTTCTGCTCAAGAGGTAAATCGCTTGACTGATTTGCATCATACAACCCGCATTGATGGTATTGCGGCCGCCCTGCAAGTATTGGGCAAGCATTTAGAAATGCGCGCAGTGTAATTGCTGCGTAGAAGCACGACTCGAATACAATAAAGCTATGAAAAAAATTATCCCTATATTTGCTCTTGGCCTCATTAGCTTCAGCTTGCCTGGTCTTAGTCAGGCTCAAACTACGAGCCCTAATCCTATCCCAGCTATTGGGGCGAGTGGATCTGCCGCAACTGCAGACAAGAAAATGACCACGGTCTCAGAGACAAACGCTGAATTTTTTGCGACCGTCAATGGGCAGCCGATTTCGACTGGCTTGTTAGCCTTAAATATTCGCAATGCCATGGGTCAGGGTCAAAAAGATGGCCCTGAATTACAAAATGCCCTCAAGCAGGAATTAATTAACCGCAAATTGTTAACTGATGAAGCCACTAAAAAAGGTTTAGAGCGTTTGATTGATTTTCCGGATCAATATACGCAACTTAAGCAAACTTTATTGATTCAAGCCTTAGTTGAAAATCATTTCAGCACTAACCCCATTACCGATGCGCAATTGCAAACTGAATACGAGCGGCAGCGTAAATTGGTAGGCGAAAGTGCATCTGCGTTTCAGTATTACTTAAGTCAAATTGTTGTGCCTAGCAAAGCAGATGCAGAAGATTTAATCCGCCGCTTTCAAAAAGGGGAACCTTTTGGAACAATGGCACAAGCATACTCGATCGATCAAGCCACGAAAGGTAGTGGCGGCCAATTGGGGTGGTTGTTTCCTGGTCAAGTGATTAAGCCAATTGCCGACGTGGTTGTCAAAATGAATAAAAGCGCAATTACTACTACCCCCATTCAAACTTCTGAGGGTTGGGTGATTATTCGCTTAGACGATAAACGGCCCTTTAAATTTCCATCCTTAGAAGAAGCTAAGCCGCAACTTCGCCAAGCCATGGTGCAGCAATATTTAGTTGAAACCGTAAAGAAATTACGGGAAACAGCGAAGATTGTGCAATAGCTTTGCCCATATTTCGCGCTAGAATAAGCGCCTTAGATAGTTAAGATAGGGCTGTATGAAACGAATTATGTTATTGGCTAAATTGCATCGGGTAGTGGTTACCGAGGCCGATTTGCATTACGAAGGCTCTTGCGGTATCGATGAGGATTTGCTCGACGCCGCTGAGATGTGTGAGTACGAGAAGATCGAGCTCTATAACATCAATAATGGTGAGCGTTTCTCAACCTACATCATTAAAGCTAAGCGGGGCTCAGGTGCTATTGCCCTGAATGGTGCTGCCGCTCGCAAAGCCCATGTAGGCGACCAGTTGATTATTTGTACCTATGGGCCGCTTGATCAGGCTGAAGCCAAGTTACATATTCCTAAAGTAATTTTGGTTGATGAGCAAAATCGGCTTAAAGAAATTAAAAAGATTACGCGTTAATTAAAACGGTAATTTTGCATCTGGCTTAGCGGCTAACAAAGCCACTTTAAACTCAGCCTGAATGCGTTGAATTGCTGCTTCGTTGTCGGCCTCAAAGCGCATTACCACAATTGGCGTGGTGTTAGAGGGCCTGGCCAAACCAAAACCATCAGCATATTCAACCCGCACACCATCAATGGTATTAATCGATTGTGAAGTGGGGAATTTCGCATTCGCCTTAATTTTTTCTAAAATCGTAAAGGGCTCGCCTTCTGCGCATTCCAGTTGCAATTCAGGGGTGCAGATGGCATTGGGTAAGTTATTCAAGGTTTGATTTGGATCTTTTTCTTTGCTCAAAATTTCTAATAAACGCGCGCCAGTATATAAACCATCATCAAAGCCAAACCAGCGGTCTTTAAAAAAGATATGCCCACTCATTTCGCCAGCAAGGGGCGCACCAGTTTCTTTTAACTTGGCTTTTACTAGTGAGTGGCCGGTTTTCCACATTAAGGGCTCACCACCATGTTGTTTAACCCAAGTTGCTAAGTTACGCGTGCACTTCACATCATAAATAATTTGCTTGCCAGGATTACGGCTTAATACATCTTTAGCAAAAAGCATCATTTGTCGATCGGGGAAAATGACTTGTCCATCTTTTGTTACCACGCCTAAACGATCGGCATCACCATCAAAGGCTAAACCCAGTTCATTATTAGTTGTAGCTAAATTCTTGATGAGGTCTTGCAGATTTTCAATATGGGCTGGATCGGGGTGATGATTGGGAAAGTGTCCATCGACTTCGCAAAAGAGCTCTTCCACTTCGCAGCCAAGGGCCCGAAAGAGGGTGGCGGCAAATGCACCACCAACCCCATTACCGCAATCTACTGCAATTTTCATGGGGCGGGCTAACTTCACATCACTCACAATGCGCTCTAGATACAGGGGGAAAATATCGAAATACGAACGCTGGCCAATTTCAGCTAGCGGCGCCTGAATAAATTGCTGCGCTTCAATGCGCTGGCGGATTGCTTGAATTTGATCGCCATAAATTGCCGCGCCGCCAAGGACCATTTTGAAGCCGTTGTAATTAGGGGGGTTATGACTTCCCGTAATCATGATTCCAGAAAGGGGCTTGCGACCTTCAATCGTTTGATTTGCGCCAAAGTAGACCATCGGTGTGGCAACCATCCCTAAATCGATGACATCGATGCCCGTTGAAAGTAGACCTTCAGCTAGTGCCTCGATTAAGTTGGGTCCGGATAAGCGACCATCACGGCCGATGACAATGACAGTTTCACCAAGCTCGCGCATTTGGCTACCAAAGGCTTGTCCAATCGATTTGGCAACAGAGGCATCGAGTGTTTGATCGATGATGCCGCGAATATCGTAGGCTTTAAAAATGGATGGAGATAGTTGCATATTTAATCCAAGTAAAAATGATTTATAGCTATTTTTGTGTATTGATCTTTATTGCGCTTATTCATCTAATTTTTCTTGTATTGGGTTCTATAAATGAAAGATTGTTGCATTAGCTATTGAAAAGATTAATACGCCGCGCTGTAATCGCATCGATATTGGCATCGGCAGCTACTGACACAGAATCTTTGAGTGCTGCTTCAATCGGTTTAGCCAAGACCTTACCGAGCTCTACGCCAGGCTGATCAAAGCTATTGATATTCCAGAGCGCCCCTAGGGTAGTGGCACGATTCTCATAGAGCGCCAAAAGAGCGCCTAGATAAAAAGCATTTAACTTCGGCAAAATCAGTAAGTTGCTGGGCCGCTTACCTGGGTAGGTATTGTTAGGGTTAGCGGTTTGTTTACCATTGGCTAAGGCTTGGGCTTGCGCTAAACAATTAGACAGCAAAATACGATGATGTTCTTTGGCTTCAGGCAAATGACTCATGGGTTCACGAATGGCTATGAAGTCAATTGGGATGACCTCAGTACCCTGATGAAGTAATTGGAAGAAGGAGTGCTGGGCATTGCTGCCAGAGCTACCAAATACAACAGGGCAAGAGAACTTTACGGGCATACCATTGCGGTCAACGCGCTTACCGTTGCTTTCCATATCGAGCTGCTGCAACCACTTTGGAAACCCATCTAATGCATCGGCATAGGGAATAACAGCGAAGGATTTAATATCGTGTTGCTCTTGTTGATAGAGTAGAGCCAGCGCCATAATTACCGGCAAGTTTTCTTCTAAAGGCGCAGATTGATAGTGTTGATCAATTGCCTGCGCACCCGCTAAAAATGCTTTAAAACTTTCAAAACCATATTGCAAGGCAATTGGCAGTCCAACTGCTGACCACACGGAATAACGCCCGCCAACCCAGTCCCAGAAAGGATAAATATTTTCTTCTTTGACGCCAAACGCTTTAGCAGCAGGCACAGCGGCAGTGACGGCAAATAGGGCATTATTAATTTGACTGCTAGTGAGACCGCTATCTTTAAGCCAGCGTACAACGGCTTTGGCATTTTTAGTGGTCTCTACAGTAGTAAACGATTTAGACACAATGATGATGCGCGTACTGTGCGGTAATGCGCGTTGCAAAATGCGGCCTAATTCAGCGGTATCGATATTGGCTAAGAAATGCATACGCATGCCCCGAGTTTCAATACCGGGAACATGGGCTAGTGCTTCAATGGCTAAACGTGGACCAAAGTCAGAGCCACCAATGCCAATATGAATGACGTCGGTTACACCCTCCGATTTATTGCATAGCGCTTCAATACGCTGCCAAACATTTGCCACAGCAGGCATGACATCTTTGCCATCAACTAATACTGGTTTTTGATCTAAATTGCGCAGTGCTGAGTGCAGTGCAGGACGATCTTCAGATGTATTAAGGTGCTTTCCAGCAAATAGATCGGCAATGAACTGTTGCAGATTGGCTTTACGGGCTTGAGCAAATAGAGCTTGCCAGCCTTTAGCATCGATACCTTGATAGGCGCTATCTAAGACTATATCTGCAGCGCGAAAGATGGAATTGGGGTTCTCTGAAGCAGGATTTGAGGACATCTCTAGATTTTATCAATAAGTAGCGGGAGAAATGGTTTAAATCCCCCTTAAAGTACTGAAAATGTTACGATTTGTGCCTATTCTTATTAATCAATATGTCTGGAACAGGTAGATGGAGCAGGTTGATTGTGTCGTGATCGGTGCAGGAGTGATCGGCTTAGCCGTTGCACGCGAGATGGCACTTCAGGGGTATGAAACCATCATTTTAGAACGCGAATCGGCTTTTGGTACCGTTAGCAGTGCGCGTAATAGCGAAGTGATTCATGCTGGTATTTATTATCCGAAGGACTCTCTCAAGGCAAAGCTCTGCGTTGAAGGCAATCGACTTTTATATGAGTATTGTCGTAGTCATCAGGTAGCAACTCAAGCATATGGCAAGTTAGTGGTAGCCGCCGATGGTGAGCAAATACATGATCTGCAAAATATTTTGTATAAAGCCAAAAATAATGGTGTGCCCGATGTACGTTTGCTATCAAGTACAGAAGCATTCAATTTAGAACCTGATCTTAAGTGCACCGCAGCGATGTTATCGACCTCAACAGGTATCGTTGATAGTCATGGTTTCATGCTGTCGCTACTGGGTGGTTTTGAAGATGCGGGAGGGATGATTGCCTATCAATCACCTTTGCTTAGTGCACATGTCGTCAATGATGGTTTTGAATTGGCTGTTGGCGGTAATGACGCCATGAAACTACAAACCCGTTTATTAATTAATTGTGCAGGCCTTAGTGCGCCACAAGTTGCCAGCAAAATTGACGGCTTATCAATAGAAAAAATTCCGCGGGCGTATTTTGCTAAAGGGAATTATTTTTCTCTGGCGGGGCGTTCACCATTCAAACATTTGATTTATCCCATTCCTGAGCCTGGTGGTTTAGGTGTGCATCTGACCTTAGATTTAGCTGGACAAGCTAAATTTGGCCCCGATGTGGAGTGGCTTGATATTACTGAAGAGAATAAAATTAACTATGCGGTTGATCAGCAACGAGGCGATAGCTTTTATGCAGCCATCCGGCGTTATTGGCCGGGGCTAAAAGACGGGGCTTTACAGCCAGATTATTCAGGAATTCGGGCAAAAATTGTGCCCCCTAATTCGACTGCCGGCGACTTTATTTTTGATGGGCCCCGGCAACATGGTTTGCCTGGGCTCTATAACCTATATGGTTTTGAGTCCCCAGGGCTGACATCATCTCTGGCGATCGCGCGTTATCTTGAGGGTTTGATCGCGGGGTGAGTTGATTAAGTTTTCGGGTTTATTTTCGAATCAAATGGATTGAAAATTGGAACTTTAAAGCGTTTAAAGTCTTTTACGTTACTAGTAACTACCGTAAGTTCTTTACTTAGTGCAGTTGATGCAATCATGGCATCTTCATTGACCGTATTAGATTCTCGGTGCATTAATGTAGCCCAAATTCGAAATGCCCGCGCATCCATTGGCAATATGTTGTAAAGATTCATTAATTTATTTAGCCAGACACTTAAGTTCTTTGCTTTAAGCGCATCCTGCTCGCGAGTTATTTCTATTCCTGCTTGTATTTCACCGATAGATACTGCTGAGATATATAAATCTGTATCGCTAATTGTTTTTAACCATGTAAGTACACCTCCATGCGGCTTTACTTTTCTCAGCTCAGAAATAATATTGGTATCAAGTAAGTACATTCTTTAAATTTGAGTTAACTTACGGCGTTGCAACTGACCACGCTTAGGTAAAGGTAATTCAGTTCTATCCTGATCAGAAAGCAGTAAGTCTTTAAGGGCGGGGTGAGCCGATTCCCTTAAAGCATCCCATTCTTGGATGGTAATAAGCACAGCGGCTTTAAGCCCGCGTTTGGTAACGACTTGGGGACCATCACTTAGGCAGGCATTTAAAAATTCGCTAAATCTGGCTTTAGCATCCTGTACAGCCCAATTACTTTTCATATAAAAAACTCCAAATGACTAGTTATCTGACTAGTTTACCTGATTTTATGAGCCAACTCATCCCCCCACTTTTAGGCTTATTTGCTTAAGTTCCTTATAATCCCAAGCAAAGGAAGCGTGGCAGAGCGGTTGAATGCACCAGTCTTGAAAACTGGCGAGGATGAAAGTCCTCCGTGAGTTCGAATCTCACCGCTTCCGCCAAATAAATATAGCCCTAAATTGGGCTATATTTATTTGCCTTAATCGACCACTTCAGTGCGCTAGCCTTTACATAGTATTTTGCTCAAGGGGGGGACCCCCTTAGTGAACTTTCCAGACTTGAGGGTGGCTTACAACCCCTTCGGATGCTCCAGTGCAACTAGCTCTGGCATGACATCGACTGTCATCAGACTATTGGCGGTTTCTGTCGTGGCGTTAAGCCATTCTTGGAAGAATTCAGGGCGAAGCACTACAGGCGTTCTTTTTTCTTCGCCTACCTTATGGAATTGCTGCATCACCAAGTGCTGATCTGCATTAATAGTGAGCATGCTAAATGAGACCACCAGTTCACCTGACTCCTTATCTGTCCACGTATCCCAAATTGAGGCAATGCCCATTGGTTCAGTATTAGCGGCCTTTATTTCCCAGCGCACAGCTTTGCCACTGGCATAGGAAGGCTCAAAGAAGTTATCGACCAAGACTAAGCAGTATTGCCGTTTTCGCCATGGTGTGCGGTAACTAGGTTTCTCAGCAACGGTTTCAGCTCTGGCGTTATATGTATGTCTACCAAAGGTCTCATCTTTAGCCCAATGCGGAATAAGCCCAAAGCGAGCTAATCCACAGGCGATTTGAGTCTTGTCATTACGTAATACGATTGGAGCAGGGTAGCTAGGGTAAGTTTCAATAGGATAGTGGGAAGGCAAGTCCACATCAAAGTGTTCTTTAGTCCAAATGCTATTTTGGGTCGGCGTGAAGTTGGTACACATAGCAAAATCATAAGCTACCCTTAGCGGTTTGCCATAATCCAGATACCCACCCACCTTAATCGGCCACTTCACTACGCCAGCCAATACGTAGTAATTTGCTCAAGGGCTAACCTTTTGTGAAGTTTCCTGACCATAGAAAAGTCGGTTTATAACAACATCGCCACTTCTAAATTTGCCAAAAAACAAGCGGGGGGGGGTAATATTGCTAAACAATTCTAAATTTTATAAAGGTTTATATGAAAAAGTATTCTATATACCCATTCATTACGCTAATTGCTGTATTACTTTATGCATGCGGGGGCGGAGGCGGCAGTGATGCCTCTAGTTCCTCATCTAGCTCAACAACTCCAGCATCTACTATTAGTTTAGCTACTCCACCAGGAACTACATGTATTAACGTAACCAATACAGATGTTTTTGGAAATATGAAGTTTATCAATCCCAATACCAGCGGAGTTACTTCTTGGGGATGCTTGATTGTTAATAAGTCGGATAACCAACCCGTAATAGACGGTACTCAATCGGCTCGTTTTGAGTTAAGACCTGGTGATTGTGGGGCAAACTCAACCTTTAACGATTGCACAAATAATCGAAGTAGGTGGGAGCTTCAGGAGACAAACTACTCAGCAACGCAGGGTCAAATTATTACGCTTAATACGAATATCTTTATTCCAACTCAGTCAAATCTTTACACCTCACAAACCTTAAATGTGGACCTTACCCAAATAAATTATATTTATAATTTACTAGACGGGACATTGGTTTCCTATGGGAGTCTTGCAGCGCTTCAAATGAATAAAAGCGGCGCTTTAATTATTCAAACCTATTCAGACTTAGATGGTAGCTTTACTCGACTAAATAGTTACACGGTTTCTAGCAGCCCGATGAATCAGTGGATTAATATTCGCTATGAAATTAAATCAACTGCTAGCGGTGATGGATATTTTAAGGCATTCGTAAATGGGACTTTATTGGTTAATGAAACTTCCCGCTCTACACTTCCATCTGCATTAGCATCTAACATCCTTCGTTTTGGTATTTATGATGTTTATCAGGCGGGTGGCAAAGCAAGCGAAACGCAAGTAGTTTATTTTGATGGAATTAGCAAGCAAGTTAGCAATTATTAAGAAGGCAGGTATCTTGCTGTGCATCCAATTCTGATCTAGATGATCTGTTAGCTAAATAGTGGCATGGCCCGATTTAAACAAAAGATCTTGTAGGAGTAGGTTTCAATAAGGATATAATTGTAGTAACATATCTACATTACCTGATTTTAGGAGCTACCATGACCATTACTACCGTCTCTAGCCGTCAATTTAACCAAGATGCTAGCGGAGTAAAAAAAGCCAGCCAATCTGGCCCAGTATTTATTACTGATCGAGGACGGCCTGCTCATGTTTTATTAACTTATGAAGCGTATAAAAATATATGCGGGAAAGAAGCCAAAATTGCCGATTTATTAGCACTAGTTGGGGCTGAAAATATTGATTTTTTGCCTTCAGGTAGTCGGGATATCGCTAAACCAGCTGAATTTTTCTAATGTATTTAATCGATACAAATGTAATTTCTGAAATTCGTAAGATTCGTTTTGGAAGTGCCAACAAAAATGTAGCGAAATGGGCTGATGATGTAGATGCTCGAGAACTATATCTTTCTGTTATCACAGTTGAAGAACTGGAGATTGGCGTTTTATTACTAGAGCGACGAGACCCAAAACAAGGCGCTGTTCTAAGAGCTTGGCTTGATCATCAAGTTTTCCCTGCATTTGAAGGGCGCATATTAGAAATTGATATGGCCATCGTTTTACGTAGTGCGCATTTACACGTACCAAATCCAAAGCCATTAAGAGATGGCTTAATTGCCGCAACTGCATTAGTTCATAGCATGACTGTGGTGACGCGCAATGTAGAGGATTTTAAAATGGCTGGGGTAAAAATTTTTGATCCTTGGCAATAAGTTATCGCTGATCTTATTAAATGAGTTGAGACTTGTTATAAAGGCTGGCCTAAGTTGAGATCTAATGGGGGCTGTCTGTGTTAACCCAATTTATTGCATTGGAATTTCCCATTAAGTATTCGCTGTTAATATCAGCGACTTCTCGCAGGTAATCCCATAGCACCATGACCCGTGAGACCTCCCTTTTTTCATTTGGAGTAATTAACCAAAATGAGCGAATGATACTTGCTTCTTCGCGAAGAACAGGTATTAGGTGAGGAGATGTGCTGCCCATAAAGCAGGGCAAAATACCCAGCATTTTCCCCTTTAAAGTTGCAGAATACTGAGCAATGATGCTGGTACTTTTTAGAGGAACTGCCGTATTTGAAGCTAACTGTTCTAGGTAGCGTAATTCAGGACTAAATGAAAACTCATCTACATAACCGATTAAACGATGCTGATTAAGATCTTGAATAGTTTTAATTTTTGGATGCTCATTGAGGTATTCTTGCGTTGCATATAGTTGTAGGCGATAGTCTGCTAGTTTGCAACTGACATAGGGACCTGAAGAAGGGCGCTCAATACTAATTGCGATATCGGCCTCATGTTTTGATAAATTGATAAATCGAGGTAGCGTTATCAGATCAACATTAATGGCTTGGTGTTTGTCACAAAATAAGGCTAAATGTTGAGCGATAAAAAAGCTACCAAAGCCCTCCGTAGTGCCCAGTCGCACTTGCCCAGTTAATATTTGGCTATCTCCACCCAATTCGCTTTCTAAAGTTGCCATCGTGCTTTCAATTTGCTCTGCGTACTCATAGAGTCGATGACCTGTGGAGTTAAGGGTATGCCCTTGAGCAGATCTGGTAAACAGTTTTGAACCTATTTCAGCTTCCAGCTTTTTTAAGCGTCTACTAATTGTCGATTGATCGATATTGAGATGGTTCGCGGCTTCTAGCGCAGACTGGAAGCGCGCTACTGTAAGGAAAATTCTCAAGTTATCCCAATTAATCTGACTTGTATTCATAAATATGCAATTTTGCAAAACAACTATGCATTTTAATGTATTTATTTTGTAAAAATGCATGTTTAAACTGAAAAACAATAAAAATCATTCATATAAAAAATAAGGAGATTCCATGTTTTCAATGAAAAAGCTGTTTCTTACAATGTCTCTTGGCTTTGCCGCCTCGACTGCATACGCGCAAATTAGTGATGGAGTAGTAAAGGTGGGGATCTTGACCGATATGTCTGGGCCTTATTCTGGGATGGGCGGCTCTGGATCGGTGATTGCTGCGCAAATGGCTATTGATGATTGCCTTAAGTCCGAATGTAAGGGCATGAAAATTGAATTAATTTCTGCCGATCATCAAAATAAAGCCGATATCGTCGCCAATAAAGCCCGTGAGTGGATGGATCGCGACAAGGTAGATGTATTTGCTGATTTAACTAACTCTTCTGGGGCATTAGCAGTGCAAAAATTAATTAAAGAGAAGGGCGGCATTGCTTTATATAGCGGGCCAGCAACTACTCGACTAACTAATGAAGATTGTGCCCCGAATGGATTTCACTGGATGTTCGATACGTATTCGTCAGCATCTGGTGCAGCAAGCGCTATTACTCGCAAAGGTGGCAAGTCTTGGTTTTTTGTAACTGTTGACTACGCATTTGGTCACTCTTTAGAAAAAGACGCAGGTGATGTGGTGAGGGCAAATGGTGGCACAGTCGTTGGTAGTACTCGCCACCCATTAAATAATGTGGATTTTTCTTCTGCACTTTTACAGGCCCAAGCCTCTAAGGCTAATGTAATTGGGTTGGCAAATGGCGCAGCAGATACCGTGAATGCAATTAAAGCATCTAAAGAATTTGGAATTGGTGGTAGTAATAGTAATCAGGAATTAGCTGCCTTGCTACTTTTCTTGACCGACGTACATGCAATGGGCTTAAATACAGCTCAAGGCCTATTATTTTCAGATGGTTTTTATTGG
Organism: Polynucleobacter sp. IMCC30063; assembly: GCF_021395235.1. Lineage (NCBI taxonomy): Bacteria > Pseudomonadati > Pseudomonadota > Betaproteobacteria > Burkholderiales > Burkholderiaceae > Polynucleobacter > Polynucleobacter sp. IMCC30063. The sequence continues at coordinate 26,321 of NZ_JAJVCQ010000003.1, forward strand.
AATTTTGATGATCAAACTCGAGCCTTTTCAACACGTTTTGAAAAGTTGCATAAAGGCTTTAAGCCCACCATGGTTCAGGCCGGGGTCTACTCGAGCGTATTACATTATTTGAAAGCAGTGGCTGCCGCGAAAACAGATGACTGGAAAGTAGTCTCAAAAACCATGCGCGAGATGCCAATTAAAGATCCAATAATGCGTAATGCTTCGATTCGTCCAGACGGTCGGGTTATTCATGATATGTATTTATTCCAGGTGAAAAAGCCAAGTGAATCCAAGGGTCCATGGGATTACTATAATTTAGTTAGTACCATCCCCGCCCAAATTGCATTTAAACCTCTTGCAGAGTCTAAATGCGATTTGGTTAAAAATTAATTACGCTTAACCCCCTTTTCCTACAATAGAAAGCGCGACACTTTGCCGAAATCGATTCCTCAAATTCATCACTTTATTGATGGCAAGCCATACCCATCAAAGTCAACTGAGTGGCGGGAAGTTATTAATCCCGCTAATCAAGAGATCGTTGGAAGGGTGCCTTTTGCTACTCAGCAAGAACTCGATTTAGCCGTACTCTCAGCAAAAAACGCTTTTAAAACTTGGCGAAATTCTTCCTTATCTGTGCGCATGCGAATTATGTTGAAATTTCAACAATTAATTCGCGAGAACATGGCGCCATTAGCTGAATTAATTACTCGAGAGCATGGTAAAACGTTGCCCGATGCCGAGGGAGAAATTAATCGTGGGTTAGAGGTAGTCGAGCATGCATGCTCAATTACTTCCTTACAGCTTGGAGAGATGGCTGAAAATGCAGCCACGGGGGTTGAGGTCTACACCTTGATGCAGCCCCTTGGGGTTGGGGCTGGCATTACGGCGTTTAATTTTCCGGTAATGTTGCCCTGTTTTATGTTTCCCATGGCAATTGCCACTGGCAATACATTTATTCTTAAGCCGTCAGAGCAAGACCCCAGCTCTAGTTTGTTATTAGTGGAATTAGCCCATCAAGCTGGTCTGCCGCCGGGGGTGCTAAATGTGGTGCATGGTGGGGCAGAAGTGGCCAACATGATTTGTGATCACCCCGATATTAAGGCGATCTCATTTATTGGCTCTACTAAAGTTGGCACCCATATTTACCGGCGTGGATCTGAAGCAGGTAAGCGAGTGCAATCAATGATGGGTGCAAAAAACCATTGCGTGATCATGCCCGATGCCAATAAGGGTCAAGCAATTAATAATTTATTAGGCTCGGCATTTGGTGCAGCAGGACAACGATGTATGGCAAATTCAGTAACGATTTTAGTTGGCGAAGCAAAAAATTGGCTAGCTGAAATTGTTCAAAAATCAGCAGCATTGAAGGTTGGTCCTGGTGATGGGAAAGACATTGACTTGGGTCCATTGGTTAATAAGCATGCCAAAATGCGTGCGCTAGCATTAATTGATTCGGGGGTAGCTCAGGGCGCGAAATTACTTTTGGATGGCAGGCAATGTAAGGTTCCTGGATACGAGGAAGGGAACTTTATTGGCCCAACCATTTTTAGTGATGTTAAGCCAGGGATGGATATTTACGATCAGGAAATTTTTGCTCCAGTGTTAGATATTGCTTGTGTCGACACTTTAGATGAGGCAATCACTTTTATTAATAACAATCCTAATGGTAATGGCACATCTATATTTACTTCAAGCGGATGGTCAGCGCGAAAATTTCAGAATGAAATTGATGTTGGTCAGGTCGGTATCAATGTCCCTATACCAGTGCCAGTAGCTTATTTTAGTTTTACCGGATCACGCGCTTCAAAGTTAGGAGACTTAGGGCCAAATGGTAAGCAGGCTGTTTTCTTTTGGACTCAAACTAAGACTGTTACAGCGCGTTGGTTTGATGACAGCTCGGTCTCGGCTGGAGTTAACACCACCATTAGCTTGAAATAAAGTGTTATAGGGCGCTTATGAAAATTGGGTTCATTGGTATAGGTAATATGGGTTTACCCATGGCTGGTAATTTATTAAAAGCTGGCCATGTTTTAGTTGTTCATGATTTGGTAGCTGAGGCAGTTCAGCAGCTGACTAGTCGCTTTCCTGAAAAAATAACTGCATTGAGTTCTGTTAAGGCCGTAGCCAAGTCTAATGTAGATTTGATTATCACCATGCTTCCTGCTGCCCATCATGTGAAAGCAGTATATCTAGGTGAAGAGGGCTTATTGGCTCATATTTCTCCTAATATCGCCCTCATTGATTCATCCACAATTGATCCACAAACTGCGAGAGAGGTTGCTTTAGTAGCGTCTAAACAAGGCAACCCCATGTTGGATGCCCCGGTATCTGGTGGAACAGCGGGAGCTGAGGCTGCGACCTTAACAATTATGGTTGGTGGTGATGAAAAAGAATTTATCAGGTTCAAGGAAATTTTTGCGGTATTAGGAAAAAATATTGTTTACTGCGGCGGTAGCGGTAACGGCCAGGTGGCCAAGGTAGCTAATAATATGCTGCTAGGTATTTCCATGATTGGTACTGCTGAGGCAATGTCGTTAGGAGTGTCTTTAGGTATGGATCCTAAAGTATTAGCGGGAATTATCAATACTTCGAGTGGTCGTTGCTGGAGTTCTGATACTTATAATCCGTTCCCTGGAGTACTCGAAAACGTGCCATCAGCACGTGGCTATACAGGTGGCTTTGGCACAGATTTAATGTTAAAAGATCTTGGGCTGGCTACCGAAGCCGCTAAATTAGCGAAGCAACCTATACCTATGGGTGGGCTGGCACAGCAAATTTATCAGACCTTTAGCTTACAAGGCCACGGCAAGCTCGATTTTTCAGCCATTATTAAGTTATTTCACAAAAAATAAAAAATTCTTAAGAATTCTGCACCCCTTTGCAGAAAAAATAACTTCGCTCTAAGTCGTGCCTATCCCACTGCTGCCATATTTTCATAATTCACTAAGAGTATCTTATAATATTTGTGAAAAATAGAGATAAATAATAAAGTGAATTTAAAAAGGCTAAGCATGCGTGCAAATTTCCGCAATTGGACATTACTGGTTGGATTATTATGTGTCGCTGCAGCCTGCGTCATTGCTTACCTAATTACTTTGCCAGCTGAGGCCGATGTTTCTTTGTTATTTGATGCGCCTAAATATAGTAGTTTGCAATATTGGATTTCTACTTAACTTATTTTAAAGAGAGAATTGACATGCAAGCCTCTATGTTAGAAGAAGTAATCACAGTACCTAATCCTTATCCAATTCGTTTTCAAGTTCAATATGATGAAGTCTGGCACCTTTGCCAGCAAGCGCGCGATTTAACGTGGAATCCTGATCACATTGATTTTGCTGATATTCGTGATGCCGATTTACCCCAAGAGGTAAGAGAGGCTGGGGGCGAGTGGTGGAGCTTGCGCTCGTGGATGGAGCATGGCGCCATCGCTTATGGAACAGAACGCCTTCGCGAAGCTATTTTTGATCACCAGCCGTTTGAAATTAAGCAGCATATTGTCAATTTTATTGCTGAAGAGTTACGCCACCATGAAGCCTCGGTATTAATTGCCAAAAATTTAGGCGGATATCACGACGAGCCACGAGCTGATTACTTTAAATTGGTCATTCCCCGTTTTCATGATGAACGTGATGAAAAGGCGATGAGTTTTTTTGCGGGCTTAGCAGTCAATACCTTATTTGAACAATTATCAGGTGAATTGTTGCAAGCACGATATGAAAATGCTCGCTTTGAATCGATCCGCATGGCCTGTAAATTAATTTTGCGTGATGAAGCTCGCCATATTCAGTTTGGTCGAATCATTATGCGGCGTTTTTTTGAAACTTTAAGTGCTGATGAAAAGCGCCTGATTGGGGAAAAGTTCTCCAAAAAATTACGTGGCAGCTTGCTTAATGGTGTGTATTCAGTGGTGAACTTGCCGGAGGATGAGCGTAAGCGTGCAGGGCGTAACAGGGCGCTTGCATCTGAATATGGTTTGGGTGCTACGCATCCCGATGAGGAAGTAGAAGTGATCCGCAATGCTTTAGACCGCATTCGCGCTGACGTCGCCCCTTACGGAGTTGAGATTCCTGCTATTCCAGAGCTAGACGGCTTAGGTCAGTTATCAAGTTAAGAAAAATATTGTTATTAAGGGAGATTAAGGAATTGAACAGTTTTTCTAAATTACTAGTGCTGACAGTAGCTTTATTTAGCCTCCCTGCATTAGCCCAACAAACTTACCCGCAGAAACCGATTACCTTAGTCGTGCCCTATCCCCCTGGCGGTTCAGCTGATATTTTGGCGAGAGCACTAGCGCCAAAATTGGGCGAACGCTTGGGACAGACTATTTTGATTGAAAATCGCGCGGGAGCGGGTACAGCAATTGGTGCAAAGGCAGTTTCGAGTGCGGCCCCCGATGGCTATACCTTGCTATTAGGCACCGTTAGCTCGAATGCGATTAATCCTGCGATGACTAAGGTTGGCTATGACCCAATCAAAGATTTTGTCGCGATTGCACCTGTGGCCGCCATCCCATTTGTTTTGGTAGCCAACCCCACTTTTCCTCGTAATAATGTGGGTGAATTAATTGCCTATGCTAAGGCAAATCCTGAGAAAGTCAGTTACGCATCTGCGGGCCCAGGCACGTCAAATCATTTAGCGGGCGTTATGCTAGCTTCAGCTGCACAAATTAATTTAGTGCATGTACCTTATAAAGGAAGTGCGCCAGCATTAAATGATGTTATTGGCGGTCATGTGCCAATCATGTTTGATTTAATCGCCACTGCGCAACCGATGATTCAAGCAGGAAAAGTGAAGGCTCTGGCAGTAACCAGTAAAGCGCGCACATCTTTATTGCCCCAAGTGCCAACCATGCGAGAAAGTGGTTTAGCCGATTATCAAGTAAGCGCGTGGTTTGGTATTTTTGGCCCTGCAGAAATGCCGATAGCTATTATTAATAAATTAAATCTTGAAATTACTGCAGTAATTAAAAATCCGGAAATGCAAAAACGTTTGCGTGAGTTGGGTGCTGAACCCGAGACCGCAACGCCACAAGAATATGAGCGTTTTGTGCGCGAGGAAGCAGCAAAGTGGGTAACGGTTGTGAAGTTGGCAAACTTGGCCCCTTAATTCATTATTTAAGCGTCGAAAAATTTCTCATCTAGCTTGTGGCCCCTAGTCAAATTCCTGTAGCTTTATTTCCTAGTCTACAGAGAATTGGCAATTCCTGGGCTAGCGATATTCAGCGGTATAGCCAAGAAGTAAAAGACCTCTACGCCCCTTTGCATGCTTTAACGAATAATGAGGCCATTACCGTTGAACGCAATTTAGCTTATGGCGAAGATGCTCGGCAAGTACTGGATATTTTTATACCTGCGCAGGTAAAAAATGCTGGCGTAGTCATTTTTGTGCATGGCGGTGCCTTTGTACGGGGTGCAAAATGTACCACCGATAGCTTGTATGACAATGTTTTATATTGGTTTGCCCGTCAAGGCTATATCGGAGTCAACGTTGAATATCGTTTGGCGCCAGCAGCAACATACCCTGCTGGTGGCATTGATGTGGCTTTGGCAATTGAATGGGTGCATAACCATATTGCTCAATTTGGCGGCAATCCTAAACAAATTCTATTAATTGGACATTCCGCTGGCGGTACTCATGCAGCTGCTTATGTGTTTGATCCTGCCGTAGCTTGTTTTGGTAAATATCTAGAGGCGCTAGTTTTAATTTCTGCACGTTTAAAGGCAGACGTTCTGCCAGAAAATCCGAATGCTGAAGGAGTACGCGCTTATTTTGGTGCAGATGAAAATCAATATGCTGAAAAATCACCGCTGACATACGTGGCTAATAGCTCCTTGCCAACCTTAGTAGTGGTGGCAGAATTTGAAAATCCGCTCTTAGATGTATATGGGAAAGCCTTTGCTAGAAAATTAGCAGAGGTTCGCTCGGCAAAGCCTTTGTTATTAGAAAAGGCAATGCATAATCACATGTCGATTGTGGCCCACTTTAATAGCAGTGAAGATGAATTGGGGCGGCAGATTTTAGAGTTTTGGGAAAATCAGCAGCAATAAGTAGTTTAGAGCGCTGGAAGTTGAAGGTTCTGAGCCTTAATTTTGAGTTTGATATAAGATAAAGAAAAATATTAGGGGACAATAAAATGAAAAAAATAAGTTATATTTCGAAAGTAATGAGTTTTTTATGTGCTTCAGTAGCTTTACATTACTCAGGTTTAGGGCAAGCAGCCGAACCTTTTCCTAACAAAGAAATTCGCCTCATCGTACCTTGGAATGTAGGTGGCTCTAATGATATTTCAGCCAGACTTTTATCGCAGCTAATTGCAGAGCAAGGCATTAAGGTGGTGGTAGAAAACATAGCTGGGGCTACGGGTTCAATTGGCATGGGCAAAGTGGCTAATGCAGAGCCTGATGGTTATACAGTTGGCATGGGCACAAGCTCAACCATGGCGATGATTGCGCAAAATTTAACCACTTTAAAAAATGATCAATTTGCACCTATAGCCAGAGTAACGACAGATCAATTGTTATTACTAGTGCCTGGCGATGGGCCGGCGACAAATTTAGATGCTTTTCTCGCTATGGTTAAAAAGAATCCAAATAAGATTTCGATTGGCACACCTGGCAGCAATAACTTGAATCATATTTTTGCTGTGATGACTGGGAGGGTCGTAAATACTGAAATTATTACTATTCCTTATACAGGTGGATCGAAAGTTATTGTTGATTTGGCGGGTAAGCAAATTGATGCTGCAGTTTTAAAACCGTCGGAAAGTAAAACACAAATTGATGCTGGCCTTGTAAAGCCCATCGGCGTATTTGCCAATGACCGGATTAAAACTTTGCCGAACGTTCCAACCTTTAAAGAAAAAGGCTTTGACGTTTTTCCTTTTGGGCCACTTGTGCAGATGGCATATATCGCTGCGCCTGCAAAAACCCCGCAAGCCGTGCAAGATCGCTTGATCACTATTTTTAGTAAGGCAATTCAAGACCCACGATTTAAGAAGGCCTCTGAAGAGGGTGGAGCTAAAGTAGATGATGTAACAGGCAAAGCACTTGGTGAAGAAATCGTGGCCGTTACTAAAACACTCGCTGTAGTTGGTCCAAAAATATTTACAACAGAAAAGAAATAATTTTCTAGCTGAAAGCCTTCATTCATGTCAAAAATTAAGAAAGTCACGTGCCACGTTGTTTCGGCTCCGGTTGCAAAACCCTTTACATCTTCAAGAGGGTGGATTTATAAAACCCGTGGATCTTGTATTGTCGAAATCGAAACCGTTGATGGCATTGTTGGTTGGGGCGAATGTTATGGTCCATCAGCAGTTGCAAAAAGTTTTATCGATACCCAGTATGCGCCGCGTATTCTGGGCATGGACTCATTTGATGTAGAAGTGATTTGGGAGGAGCTCTACAACCGCATTAAAGATTACGGCACTAGAGGAATGGCGATTTCAGCAATTAGCGGTATTGATATTGCCCTGTGGGACATTATTGGTAAGAGTTGTGGTCAGCCCATTCATAAATTAATTGGCGGCTCTTACCGCACCGAGGTGTTTGCCTATGCTACGGGACTATATTTTATTGATATGGATCGCTTAATCGAAGAGGCAGTTGAAGAGGCCCTGGAATTTAAAGGTAACGGTTTTACAGCAATCAAAATGAAGATTGGTTTGGGTAATCCCAAATTTGATATCAAGCGTGTTGAAGCAGTCCGCAAAGCAATTGGCGATGATATTCGGCTGATGGTTGATGCCAATCATTGCTTTACTGTACCGCAAGCAATTCGTATTGGCCGCGAGTTAGAGCAATTGGATGTGGAATGGTTTGAAGAACCTATTTCACCAGAGGATATTGATGGCTATGTTGAGGTCACCCGTGCCTTAGATATGGCTGTCGCAGGGGGTGAGAATGAATTTACCCGCTGGGGCTTCCGTGATCTAGTGGTAAGAAAAGCCATGGATATTGTGCAGCCTGATGTCTGTGCCGCCGGAGGAATAAGTGAGTGCCGTAAGATCGCCACTCTAGCTAGCGCTCATGGGGTGGAGTGTGTGCCGCATGCTTGGGGTTCTGCCATTGGTTTGGCTGCTACTTTGCATTTCTTGGCTGCACTGCCTGATCAACCCCCAAGTTTTAAAGGTAACCCCCCATTATTAGAATTAGAGCAATGTGAAAATCCATTCCGCGATCTTCTGTCGATTGAGCCCATTGAGCAACACAATGGTAAGGTAAAAATCCCAACTGGACCCGGCTTAGGAATTGAAATTAATCGCAGCGTTTTAGATCAATACCGAGTTTCATAAGAATATTATTTTTTTGAGTCTAGCAACTAGTTTACTTGTGCAGTCATCAAAATCCAATAAAACAAGGGGTTCTTTTTCTTGAGCAAGAAGCCAAAGGTATTACTAACAAATCCAATTCATCCTCATTTTTTTGAAGAATTAGCTCAACACTGTGAGGTGGTGGTAGCCCCAGATACGAAGCCTGCAACCCTTAAAGCCTTAATTGGCGATTGCAATGGGTTAATAGTGCGTTCTCAGTTGCCAGCCGATATTTTTGAGAATGCAAAACAGATGAAGGCGGTGGTACGGCATGGGGTTGGGCTTGATTTCATACCGGTTGAGGCGGCTACTAAAAAGAATATCGCCGTAGCCAATTTGCCCGGATCGAATACGAATGCGGTAGTGGAATATTGCCTCGCAGTTATCTTTCATTTCCGTCGGCGTCTGCATGTCATTGACTCAATACTGAGAGATAAAGGTTGGGCAACTGCTCGCCCATTAGCAGATGATGTAACAGAAATTCAAACTACTACCTTAGGCATTATTGGCGTGGGGGCCATTGGCAGCGCTTTAGCAAAAGCTGCCAGTAGCTTAAATATGCAAGTGGTCGCCTTAACGAGGCGCCCAGAAAATTTACCTAAACATATTCGCGCAGTGAGCAAGAACGATTTATTTTCTCAGGCTGATGTGATTGCCATTTGTTGTCCCCTGAATGATCAAACACGCGGCTTAGTTGACGCAAGTGCCATTGCGCTCATGAAGCCCAATGCCATCTTAATTAATGTAGCGCGCGGACCCGTGGTCGATACTAAAGCTATCATTACAGCTCTTAAGGCAGGAAAAATTGCTGGGGCAGCCATGGATGTGCATGATGAGCATCCTTTAACTGGACAAGAAGAAGTTTTTAATTGCCCCAACTTACTTCTAACGCCTCATCTGGCCTCTATTACTGCGAGTAGTATGCGTGGCATGAGTGAGGGTGCTGTTAAAACAATGTTAGCTTTATTGCGTGGGGATCGCCCCGACAATACAGTTAACCCCACCGTATTTACTAACTAGAATGTTGTGACCATGAAAAATCCCATGCGAATCGTTAAATTAGAGGCTGTGCCTATTTCATTCCCAGTGCCTGAAAATAAATCAGTGCGCTTGGGTATTGGTAGAAGCGTTAAACGTGATTCGGTATTGGTGCGCATTGAGACCGAAGATGGACATGTGGGGTGGGGGGAGGCGCATCATGGGCGAGCGCCTGGCGCCATTGCTAAATTAATTGATACCACCATGCGCGAGTTGGTATTAAATCAAGACGCTTCAGATATTAATGGCATTTGGGCACGGGTCTATAAGATGCAAATCTCGACTCACGGCATGGGGGCAGCTGCCGTTCTTGCCCTAAGTGGAATTGACATCGCTTTGTGGGATATTCGTTCGCAAGTAGATGGGCAGCCTTTGTATCGCTTATTAGGAGGTTCATCTAAAAAAATTAAGGCTTATGCTGGCGGCATTGCTTTGGGCTGGCAAGAGCCCGATTCGTTAGCGAGAGAAGCTTTAGAGCATGTGGCCACAGGCTATCGGGCATTGAAATTACGGGTTGGCGATACCGCTGAAAAAGATATTGCTCGCGTGCTAGCAGTAAGAAAAGCAGTAGGGTCCGAGATCGATCTGCTAGTAGATGCGAATACAAATTACACCTTACTAGATGTTCGTAAAGTGATGCCCGCCTTTGATGAGGCTGGCGTTAATTGGATTGAAGAGCCATTTCCTCCGCAAGATCGAAAAGCTTATCGGATGGCACGCAGCTTGGGGAGAGTGCCATTTGCTGCGGGTGAAAACCATTTCACCCGCTATGAGTTCGCTACCTTAATTGAGGATGGGGATGTGCAATTTATGCAGCCCGACTTGTCTAAGGCGGGTGGCGTGACTGAATCAATGCGGATTGCAGCTATGGCTAGTGCTAATAAGCTCACTGTGAATCCACATACCTCGGCTACTGCAATTAATATGGCAACCACCATTCACTATCTCTGCGCGGTTGATAACCCAGGGTATTTCGAGGGTGATGTTACTTCGCTAAATCCTTTTAGAGATGAGATGATGGATAAGGTAGCCTATGTACTAGATGCAGATGGTTTTGTTAGGCCTTATGATGGTATCGGCATTGGCATGAAAATTAATTTAGACTTCATCAAAGATCATCCATTAATTGATGGTCCTTGTTATGTTTAGCCTTTCTCAATTGGAGAATACTAATGAGTTTGATAATTAAACCAGAAAATCCAGCAAGACCTCATTTTGTTGGGATTGCTAGTGGTATTGATTTAAGAAATCCACAGGATGAGGAAACCATACGAGCGATTGATCGTGCTATGGATCAATATGCAGTCCTCGTTTTTCGAGGTCAGCCATTAACGCAAGATGAGCAAATTGACTATTCACAACAATTTGGCCCATTAGATTCAGGCTTACGTAAAGCTACAGGGGCGCCTACCCGTTTTAAGCATGAGCAGCTCATCGATATAGGTAATGTAGCTTTAGATGGATCAATCGCTAAGCGAGATAACAAAAAGTTGTTGGGCGTCTTGGCTAATCAATTGTGGCATAGCGATAGTACTTTCCAAAATATCCCAGTTAAATATTCGATGCTATCTGCAGTCATTGTTCCCGAAGAGGGCGGTCAATCGGAGTGGGCTGATTTACGCGCCGCTTGGGATGCGTTGCCAGAAAAAACCAAGCAGTATGTTGAGGGACGCACAGGTTTGCATTCTGCTTTTCATTCTCGTATTGCTTTGGGTGATGAGCACTATACCGAGGAGCAGTTGGCTAAATTTCCGCCTGTTAGGCGACCTTTAGTGCACATACACTCGGGTTCAGGCCGTAAGGTTTTATTTCCCAGTGTCCATATTACCGAGGTTAGCGATTTAACAGTGCCTGAGGGGCGGTTGTTGGTGGCCGAGTTAATTGAACATGCTACGCAATCACAGTTTGTATATTCACATCACTGGCAGCCCGGTGATTATGTAATGTGGGATAACCGCACAACCTTGCATCGTGGCCGTCGCTATGACCTCTCAGTGCGTCGCGATTTACGGAGAACCACCACCCTAGAGCGCGACTACATACCATTGGAGGTAACCGCTTAATGATGATCTTAAAAAAACGATGCTTGCATTGCTTCCTAGTCATTACGACAATGATGTACACAAGTCTTTCATGGGCAGATGTTTACCCATCTAAGCCAGTAAAGTTAATTGTGCCTTTTGCTGCAGGCTCAGCATCGGATACAGTGACGCGCTCAGTAGCTGAGCGCTTAACGCTATCGATGGGCCAACCATTTTTAGTAGAGAACAGGGCTGGTGGTGGAGGTACGATTGCGAATGATTATGTAGCAAAGGCACCTCCTGATGGCTATACGCTCTTAATTTCAACGGCGGCTTTACCCATCAGCGCAAGCGCTTATACCAATCTGAAGTATGACACTAGCGCATTTGTGTCTGTTACCGTCTTTACTAATTCTGCGTTGGCCTTAGCCGTTAATCCTACTTTTCCAGCAAAAAATGTGCGTGAATTTATTGATTACGCTAAAGCCAATCCAACCAAAGTAAATTTTGGCTCTTTAGGTGTTGGTACTTCTCATCATGTAACCGCCGAGAAATTAAAATTAGATGCTGGCATCAATATGACCCATGTTCCTTATAAAGGATCTGGACCAGCCCATCTTGATTTGATGGGCGGGCAAATTCAGGTGATGTTTGATAATTTAGTGGCCCTCATGCCTCACTTTAAGAGTGGCAAATTACGACCCGTAGCAGTTACTACCCTCAAACGTCATCCGCAGCTACCTGATGTGCCTACGCTTTCAGAGTCTGGCGTTAAAGGCTTTGAAGCAGTAGCTTGGTTCGGTATGGTGGCACCCCCTGGCACTCCAAAAGAGATTATTAATAAGCTGAATGTTGAAGTAGTCAAAGCGTTGAACACCCCTGAGGTTCGTCAACGGCTTATTGATGGGGGCTCAGAAGTCATTGGTAACTCACCTGAAGAAGCCGATCGCTTTTTAAAGGCTGAGATAGCTAAATGGGCGGTAGTGGTGAAGAATGGCAAGATAACTGCGGAGTAGGCCCCTGAACTCCAATTGTTTGATCCTTATTTCATTAAACCTAAACAGAGATTCTTGGTATCGCTTGACCGAATAGAGTAACAATACGATTTATCATGCTTCGCTTGGCCTAGACACAGGTTTTTAAGGTCCTCTTCCCTAATTGAATAGCAATAAGAAGCATCATTTTTAGAAATGCCAAGACAATAATTCTTTTTATCGCCGTCATTAATTGAATAACAACTAGAGGAGTCAGCAAAAAGAAGTGGTGCACTAAGGGTGCCCACCAGCAATAAGATAATTTTCATCATATTAAAAATAAACTTGACACCCATCAAAAATAGTATTTACAATTCAATCTTACATTAAGAGATGGGCTTGTGCCCCAGCAACCTGCTTACCGAGCAAGGTGCTTACGCTAACAGCGGATGTGACCCGAAAGGGTAACTAAACGGTTCACCGTTTTCATCTGCCAGCCCTCTCTTAAGAGGGCTTTTCTGTTTTAAGCCCACGTTCTTTAACAATTTGGAGAAATAACTATGGCACGTTTAATACAGGGCGGCGTTTCTGTGCCCGCAGAAGTAGTAATGGTCGGAAAAAGAATCAAAATTTGGAAAATCGATGGGGAGTGGGTGAAACTAATGACCAAAGGGAATCCCTTTAGGGACAACCATGTCAGGCCCCATAGTGCTTTAGGTTACAGACCACCAGCACCCCAAACCCAAGTACCCCAAGTAATCCAAAATCAACCCATTTTGCTGCAATGATTTACTATAGAAAAACTCTCTTTGGTAGTAGACCTAAATTGACAGCAGTTCAGTAATGACGGCGTTTGATTTATCATCATATGGCGTAGTAATTGAGACTGGTAAAGTTACTTTAACTGGCTCTACAGCATATTTATCCGAAGAGCCGAGAGTGCGAGAAGCTTATTTAGGAGTTTAAATTTAGCCTCTTTTTGCTAACTGGCAACGGGAATCTAATGAAAACCTCTTTGATTGGCTTAAGCAAAACATCCCCCAAGAAAAGGGGGCTATCAACTGTCACAGATGAGGGGTTTAGAATGAGTGTTAATAAACTCAATAACCGACCGAGAAAGCGATTAGGATTTAAAACACCAAGTGAAGTCTTTACCCAATCTTTAAACCGTGTTGCACTTCGTGTTTGAATCTACCTCAATTTATTAAAACAAAAAAAGAGATCATAGATAATGAAAGAGGTATGGTCTATTGGTATTGATATTGGCGGAACTTTTACTGATATTGTTGCTTTTAACTTAAGTACGCAGAAATCTGAGGCTATAAAGGTACTAACTACGCACAATAATCCAATACTTGGAATTACGATTGGATTAAAAAAATTAATTCAAGAAAAAAAAGTTATTGCTAAAGAAATTTTTCGTATCATGCATGCAACAACTTTATTTACAAATGCACTCATTGAACGCAAAGGCTCTTGCACTGGCCTGATTACCAATCATGGATTTAGAGATATTATTGAAATTGGTAATGAGCGTAAATATGATCTTTATGATTTGGCAATTGATCGACCTGAGACATTAATACCAAGATCGCATAGAGCTGAAATCTCTGGAAGAATTAATGCCAAGGGCGTTGAAATTGAAGCAATAGATGAGTCGCAAGCCTTATTTGAGATTGAAAGACTAATTAGTTTGGGGGTTGAGTCGGTTGCTATTTGCCTTCTTCATTCCTATATCAATTCTACACATGAAGAATTGCTAGCTAAACTGATTAAAGAAAAATTTCCGCATTTGGTGGCAACTATTTCTTCGGAAGTTAGCCCAATTATCCGCGAGTTTGAAAGAGCATCGACTACTATTGCTAATGCATACATTAAGCCAATCGCTTTAGCATACCTAAATCAATTAGAAAGTGCACTTTTCCAATTAGGAGTTCAATCTGAAGTATTAATGATGCTCTCTAATGGTGGGCTAAGCCATCTTAGTGAAGCCAAAAATAAACCCATTGAGCTTCTTGAATCTGGTCCAGCTGCTGGAGTTATTGCTGCAGGTTATTTTGGTGCACAAGAAGGCGTTGCCAACTTATTAGCCTTTGATATGGGTGGGACTACAGCAAAACTCTGCTTAGTCAATGAGAATCAACCCTCTATTGCCTATAACTTTGAGGCTGCTAGACGTAAGCGTTTTTCGAAGGGTAGTGGTATTCCGATTAATATCACAACGGTTGAGCTAATTGAAATTGGTGCTGGCGGCGGCAGTATAGCATGCCAAGATGAATTAAACCTTTTGCAAGTGGGTCCAAAAAGTGTTGGATCTGAACCTGGGCCTGTTTGTTTCGGCCTAGGTGGTAATCAAGTAACTGTTACCGATGCGAACTTACTATTAGGCTATTTGAATCCTGTTTTTTTTGCTGGTGGCAGCATCCCTATATATGTGGACACAGCAGAACAGTGCTTAAAAGAGTTAAGTGCTAGTTTCAAATTAAGCCAAATTCAACTTGCATGGGGCATTCATAATCTAGTAGCTGAAAATATGGCAACTGCTGCGCGATTGCATGTAGCGGAAAAAGGTCGTGACCCTAGTAAATTTGCCCTGCTTGCAACTGGAGGGGGAGGACCCCTACATGGCTATATGGTAGCTAAAAAATTAGGCATCTCAACTGTTATCTGCCCTCCCGATGCAGGAACTGCATCTGCATTTGGTTTGTTAATCGCTTCGGCCAGAACTGACCGTTCTAAAACAATAAGCTATAAACCTGATTTTGATCTCGTTGCAGAGTTAGATAAGAATATCCACGTTCTTGAATTAGAAATACAGTCATCTCTTCAAGCCCTTAGTAAAAGCTATGGGCCCATTCACATACATTATCAAGCTGAAGCCCGTTTTGTAGGGCAAGGATTTAATTTGCTTTTTAATTTACCCGCTTCTTATGGCAAGAAGTTAAATAATCTAAGTATTAAAAATGCATTTTTAGCTGCATATGCAGAAAAATTCGGACGTACACCCCCTAATGGTGTAATCGAATTAGTAAATCTACGAATATCTGGAAGCGCAACTCCACTTCAAAAACAAAAAGTAAGGCAAGTTGAAGAATTGCATATAATTCCAACGCCAAAATTTCGGCGCGTATATTTCCAAGAAAGTAATGGTTTCATAGATACTCCCGTCTTTAATCGAGAGGAGTTAGACTCGCGCTTCCAACATTGGGGCCCTTTACTTATAGAAGAGCCCAGTACGACGATCGTGGTGGGACCATCGGGATTTGTCAGGTTAAGTCCTAATGGTAACCTAATCATCAATATTCAAAATGAGGTTAGGAATGAATAATGCACCGATCTTGAACTCAGATCCAATTTTCTTGCAAATTTTTTGGTCGCGAGTACAAGCAATTGCTGATGAAGCAGCTCAGTTAATCATCCGCACCTCCTTTTCAACTCTCTCTTCTGAAGCAAATGATTTTGCTGTTGTCATAACCGATAACGATGGTCATGCATTCGCTGAAAATAGCGGCAGTCTGCCATCTTTTATTGGCACCTTACCAAATACAGTTCAAGCTACTATTAATAAAATCGGCAAAGATAAAATGCTAAAGGGTGAT
Source organism: Polynucleobacter sp. IMCC30063 (assembly GCF_021395235.1). Lineage (NCBI taxonomy): Bacteria > Pseudomonadati > Pseudomonadota > Betaproteobacteria > Burkholderiales > Burkholderiaceae > Polynucleobacter > Polynucleobacter sp. IMCC30063. Next base: position 42,243 of record NZ_JAJVCQ010000003.1, read on the forward strand.
GTTTATATCACTAATAATCCCTGGGTTGGTACAGGCCACTTAAATGATATTTGTTTAGTAAAACCCCTTTTCTACCAAGAAACGATTGTTGGCTTTGCAGCTACAGCTGGACACGTCCCTGATATTGGGGGAAAGATTCGCTCAGTTGATGCTCGTGAATTGTATGAAGAAGGTTTTCATATACCAATAATGCCATTAATGAGAAATGGAGAGCAAGATCTCACGTTAATTCAATTAATTAAAACTAATGTTCGTACCCCAGACCAAACTGTTGGCGATATATTTTGTCATGTAGGTGCAGTTGAATTAATTCAGAGTCGAATCCAAGAATTACTTATAGAATATAAACTTAATTCATTCTCAGAATTAGCAAAAGAGTTATTTGAGCTTAGCGACCAAGCTATGCGTAGGGCAATTAAAGCTCTGCCAGAGGGTAATTACTATTACACAATGGAAACTGACGGGTTTCAAGAGCGCTTCCAATTTAATGTAAAGGTTGAAATCAAAGATTTACATATTAGTTGTGATTTTTCAGGCTCACCACAGCAGCAAAATTTTGCAATCAATTGTGTTCTTCCCTATACAAATGCAATGGTGATTTATACGATTAAATCCTTACTTTTGCCAAATCTGGCTAATAATTATGGTTTATTTAAAGCAATTACTACCTCTGCTCCTGAGGGGTCGATTCTTAACCCAAAGTCACCTGCTCCAGTTGGAGGAAGATCCTGTACGGGTCATTACGTGCCCTGTCTAATCTTTGGTGCACTTGCGCCTATTCTGGAAAAAAAGGTAATGGCCGCCTCCGGATCACCGGTATGGATCGCCAATTTAAATGGGATAAAAGAAGATGGAAAACCTTTTGCCAGTGTTTTATTTTTTAATGGGGGATTAGGTGCAACAGCCTTAAAAGACGGCTCATCTGCTATGTCATGGCCAAGTAATATTTCTCCAACGCCAATTGAGATTGCTGAAAGAGACTTTCCCTTATTTTTTAAAAGAAAATTACTACTTCCTGATTCTGGTGGAGCCGGCTTACATCGAGGCGGCCTTGGTGAGGAAATTAGTTTTATTAATATGCATTCTTTTCCATTAACTATTGTCTTTTTAACTGAACGACTTATCGTTGCAGCTCCCGGAATCGCTGGAGGTGAATCTGGAAAATTAGGGGAAGTATATATTAATGATATAAAAATTGACTCTCGTAAACCTCATACTTTGCAGCCAGGAGATGAAGTTTTGCTTCGCACACCAGGTGGTGGGGGTTATGGTATAAAAAAGCACCGGAATGTAAATTTAATAAATTTTGACTTTCACCACGGATATACTACATCGAGCACTCAATATGAATAATTTACCTTTTTTCAAATTTTTTATACTACCTACCTTAGGTTTTTTTGCTGCTGTTAGTTTTGCTTTAGCTCAGCCTATTTATCCTGATAGGCCAATTACTCTTGTTGTAGGATTTTCTCCGGGAAGTAGTATCGACCTAGTAGCAAGAACTTTTGCTAAATCGATCACTAATACATTAAAAATTCCGGTCATTATAGAAAATAAAGTAGGGGCTGGCGGTAATATTGCGGCTGAACTAGTAGCCAAATCAAAGCCAGATGGCTATACCCTTCTTGTGGTTGCCAATAGCATTGCGATTAGTCCCGCGATCTATCCAAATCTCAGTTTTGATGTCAAAAAAGATCTAATGGCAATTGCTTATTTAGGCATAGGACCAGTAATATTAAAAGTAAATAATGACTTAAAAATTAACTCTATAAAAGAGTTGGTTAATTACGCTAAAGCCAATCCTGGAAAACTGAATTATGGATCCTCTGGAGAGGGAGGAACACCACACATGGCTAGTGTGCTGTTCGAGCAAACTGCAAATATCAAAATGACCCACATTCCCTATAAAGGCGGGGGTGATGCATTGGCGGCTCTGATGGGTGGACAGGTTGATATATTGATTAATCCGCTCCTCGGAGACATTAAGTCGGAGCGGATTACTTCGCTTGCGATAACTGGACAGAGTCGATCAATACTCTCCCCAGATATTCCAACCTTCAAAGAATTAGGCTATGACTTTAATGTTGGAGTTTATTACGGTCTAATGGGGCCTAAAGGGATGCCAAAAAAGACGGTTGAGACCATTAATCAAAGTTTTAATAATGCGCTATCTGATCCAGAGTTAATTAGTGTTCTGACTAATAAAAGTGGCATCGTTATGCAAAAAATGTCTCCATTAGAATTTCAAGAATATTTAAATAAAGATATGGAGCTTTGGAAAATGATAGTTGCTAGAAATAAAATTAGAGATTAGTTTCATTTTTTTAAGTTGTATCTGCAGTCTCAATTTCAAGCTCTATTATTGGTCGTGATGTGATTGGCTTGACAACCGGAGAGCCCGCTTTTTTAAGAAAGAAAGTAGCGCAAGGCAGAAATACTGATTCTCAGTAATTTCCTACAAGAAAATACGATTTTTCTGCTATGTAATGGTTAATGCAGGCTTTACGCTTACATCTTTAACCCAGCTTGACTTAATAAAGGAAATCTCATGCTTGCAATTGACTACACCCATAAACGTGTTCGCTTATTTCGCATTGAACTAAATTACTACATTTTGATTGGTATCTGCCTAGCCGTCGTCATTTGGCGTTTACTGGTGTTGCTGACATATTTTTAACGTGGTAAATAGCCCTACTAAGGCTAGCGACTTGGGGTGTAGTTGCTTAATTAATACAAAATCCCCACTTCAACCATAGCCCTTACTTGAGAGGTATTAGTGCCATTTGCGCCAAAGCTTGCACCAGCGGTGGCATTTATGGCCTTTACGAGCGATGCTTCAAGGCGCATGAAGTATTGCTCAAACTGATAGGTGGGGGTGATGGTGAAGGTCCAGGCTGAGCTATTGGGGCCGTAAAGCAGTATTGGCGCCCCAGCTACATTGCCGCCGTTAGTGGATAAATACTCCACGCGCACTGGCAAACTTATATTCTTTAATTTAGCTGCGCCCATCTCAGTAGGGCGCATTTTATAGTTCACCAATATCGCGCCACCCCGAGTGGTATACGAAACAGGTATACCAATCGAAGGGTTGGCGGGTATCAATGAGTACTGTAAATAAGGTACAACTTGCCAATGATCAGAGCTAAATTTATAAACGACATTAGCAATTTGCGAATTGTTTTCTAATAAAGGCGTATTAAAAGTATTCGTATTATTGGGGCTGAAAGAGCCGACATAGCTAATGCCAAGATAATGATTTAGATTAGGTCGATAGCTAGCTGAAGCACCCAGCCAATTATATTTTCCTGAATACGCGCCATCATTAAGCGTAAAAGCCAAATCGATCTTATCTTGAGTGTGATTGACTTGAATACCGCGGGTAATGACATTCGTTTGGGCCCATAAGATGCCACGGGCAATATTTAAGTTTTGGTAGGTGAAGCCAGACTCATAACCCCCCATGGCCTGCAGCTTACCTATCATTGCCGACCAATTGCTATTGGGAACATAAGCGGCATAAACCTGTGGAACGTAGCCATAAGTATCGGCAGTATAAAAATTCGCTCTTTTGTATGCTGTGCCCAGCGTAGGAAAGCTATACGAACCTGCTTTAAAATAAAACTGAGCCACCCCAGTATTTTTTTGCAAAATTAATTGTGCATTCGAGAGGTCGGCAGTGGTGCTTGGATAGCCTGGGGATGTATTAGTTTGGCTGACGCCAATAGCACTTACTGCGGCTGAGGCGATCCATTCACCATATTGACCTAAATCAATTGCCAGCCCCTTGCTGCTAAATTCAAGCGAGTTATCCATATTAATACCCAATTGAATAGTATCGGTTGGCGTAGCGGATATAAAGGACTGCAGAGTCGCTGTTTGGCATAAGCCGCTATTAGCAATAAGCCCTAGTGCTGCTGCCAAAATGTTGCAGCAAATTGATGGATATTTTTTAGAGGACAAGCTTTGCTTTAGAAGATGTTTGAATTGAAGCGTCAGCGAAGGGGACGAGCCCAACCCCCGGCACTGGCAGTACTTGGGTTTGGCTGCTTCGTTCCCGACCTGACCAGGTTACCAAGCCACCATGCGAGGAGGCCCGTCCACCCACATTTTAGCCTTGTTCGAATACCTATGGCAGTATTAGTATTGGGTCACACCTAGGGGGGCAAATAATGAATATGAGTTTAGTCAGAATTGCGTTAATGTCGATGATGGTCGGCCTTAGTGGAATTGGTTTCTGCTTAGCTCAAGTTAACCCTCCTGCGGGTTCAGAAGGCGATATAGAACTAGAAAACGTAAAAGCCCCACCTAGAAATATTCAGGATATTTTGCAGGTGCTTGATACTAGTAAGCAAGACTTCGCTGCTCAAGATGAAGCAAAAAAAATTCTGGCATCTCCCAAGCCAGATTCAAATGATCCCAAAATATTAAATAATTTTTACTATAAACAAGCTAAGGCATTTGAAAGATTTGGCAACTATAGAGCTGCCGTTGCTATTTATGAAAAAATAATCACTGAATATCCTCTCACTGGAGGAGCTGGCGCTGACGAGCTTACTTATTATTCATTGGCTGAAATGAGAAATGGCAATCCTCTTAAAGCAATTGACTTAATGCAGCGAGCATATGCAATAAATTTTTCGATCGGCAATCAAAGGGGTTTTATACCCAATAATCGCATTTTAATTCAATATTTTCTTACTATTGGCAACTTAGAAGCTGCAAAAAAGACTATGGGCTTGCTTGAAACCCAGTTAGAACAACTATTAGCTAATCCTAAAGTACGTTTTGTTGACAAAGTGCGCTTAGAGGGTCAGGTTGAGACTGTTAGGGGGTCAATTTTTCTTAGAGAGGGGCGACCAATTGATGCGGAAAGGAGATTCCGTAAGGCCATTAAATTAACACTGGATACTATAGCTAGTTATGAGGGTGTCACTAACGAGCTTAACTCCTCCGAACGAAATGCTGAAAGTACTAGAGTAATCGATGCCAAAAGCAGACTAGCTGAACTTCAGAATAACCTAGCAATGGCATTTTTAAATCAACATAAATTTGTTGATGCTGAAATAATGGCTAGAGAGAGTATTAACACAGTCATAAGCTCCTTTGGAGTGGTAGCTCCTGAAATTACTTCAGGTTTAACCACGTTAGCAAATATTCTTTTGGCTCAGGGGAGGGCTGATGAGGCTCGCATTTTAGCCCTTGAGTCTTTAAGAATATTAACTTTAGGTAATTCTGATGACTTGTCGACTCGGATGATAAGGCAGAAAAATTTTCTCGGCCAAGTTCTTGCCGCTGAGGGCAAATATGCTGAAGCAGATAAAGTTTATTCAAATTTATTAAGCAATTTACAGAGAGACCCTGAATTATTGATTAAGTTTCAACCAAGAAATTTAAGCTGGGTGCTAGCCATGCTTAAAACCAATAAAGCAGCCCAAGCCACCCAAATGACCGATGGGCTTCTCAAGCAGGCAGTAGGCCGCATGGATAAAAACTCTCCTAGTCTAGCCATGACCCGCGCTTTTCATGCCTCAGCATTACAAGCTGATGGTAAAAGTAGTTCCGCAGCTACCGAATTTAAACAAGCAATCCCCATTTTAGTGAATCAAGCCCAAAATGATGCCGAGAACTCAACCGGTAGCTTTACTCAGACCCAGCGCCTTAATTTTGTGTTGAGTAATTACTTAGCACTCCTTGCCCAAAGCGCTAAAGCAAGCCCCTCTCAAGCAGGTGATGCTGCTGCCGAAGCTTTCCAAATCGCTGATGTGGCACGCGGTAGTGGGGTACAACGCGCCTTAACCGAGAGTGCCGCGCGCGCTTCGATTAAAGACCCCCAACTAGCTACTTTAGCGCGTCAAGAACAAGATTTACAGCGGCGGATTAATACCTTATCTGATTTGTTAACAGGCCTCTTATCTGCCCCCGCTAATCAACAACTCCCTGGCGTACAAGCTAAACTTAAAACCGATATTGATACCTTTAAAGCCCAGCGTGACCCGATTAAAAAAGAGATTGAGAAGAAGTTTCCTGAGTACGCCGAGTTAGTTGATCCTAAGCCGGCGACCGTTGAGCGCACGCAGAAGTTACTCAAGCCCGATGAAGTGCTAGTCTCCTGGTACTTTGCTGATACGGTAGGTTATGTCTGGGCGATTAGTAAAGATGCTCCGGTACAGTTTGTGCAATTGCCTATTGGTAGAGTACAAATCGCAAAAGAAGTGGCGCAACTGCGTAAAGCCTTAGATCCTGGGGTCTCTTCGGTTGAAGAGATTCCGCCTTTTGATGTGGTGCTCGCTAATCAACTCTATCAACAGATACTCGCGCCCGTAGAGTCGGCTCTGAAGGGTAAAAAGGTCTTGATTGTGGTACCCCACGCCGAACTAGGCCAATTGCCTTTATCGGTCTTAGTTACTAAAGCTACGACCCAACCCACTAAAGCAGGCACTCCTTTTGCAGGATACAAGACTGTGCCTTTTTTAACCAAAGATATTGCCATTGCCCAGATTCCCTCTGTTACTGCACTCACAGCCCTAAGAAGTCTGCCTGAGGGCGATCCCAACCGCAAGAGCTTTGTCGGTTTTGGTGACCCGTACTTTAGCGCTTCTCAAGAAAAACAAGCCGATAAAGCTAAAGGGACTCAGTTAGCTACTAGAGGCATTCCCTTAGCGCTTAGGAGCGCTCCTAAAACGAGTGGGGTCAGCTCTGCTGAACTAGCTCTACTGCCAAGACTACCGGATACGAGTCTTGAGATTGAGGATATTGCCAAAGTGGTAGGAGCAGGGCCAGACGATATCTTTTTACATAAGCAGGCCAGTGTGAAGCAAGTCATGTCAATGGACCTGTCTAACCGTAAGGTGGTGATGTTCTCTACCCACGGTTTAGTTCCGGGAGAGCTTAATGGTTTAACCCAACCAGCGCTCGCTTTATCGTCACCCGATGTCACGGGAGATAAGGATGATGGACTACTTACCATGGATAAAGTCATTGGTTTAAAACTGAATGCCGATTGGGTAGTTCTATCGGCTTGTAATACGGCCGCTGGCGAAGGCGCTGCCTCAGAAGCAGTCTCTGGTCTTGGTAGAGCCTTCTTCTTCGCCGGAACCAAAGCACTCTTAGTCTCAAACTGGCCAGTCGACTCCGTCGCTTCAAGGCAACTCATGACTGACCTTTTTAAGCGTCAACAAGACAATAAGACCTTAGCCAAACCCGAAGCCCTAAGACAAGCAATGCTCGCACAAATCGATCAGGGAGGAGTGAAAGAGGGCAGTACGGTGAAATACAGTTATGCCCACCCACTCTTTTGGGCACCATTTATGGTGGTGGGGGATTGATTGGGGCTAGTCTAAAAATGGGGCTTCAGATGACCGCCATTTATTGCGACTCAAGTCCGGCATTAAATACATTACGCCCAGCTATGTTTTCACACTCTTTTGAGCCATTAAGGCAAAGCTGCGCTCGATCGTTATAAAAAAACATCATGTAATGGTTGTAATACAGAGAAGTCCAACGGTTCATTAGTTCAACATCAACTTTGGGTGCAAAACGCGGAATCCATTCGCGTAAGCGCACAGTACTCTCATCAATAAGGTGGCCTCTAAAGTCGTAGTTACCGTGCAGACCCACCGTGGAGTCATCGCCATCTAATTTACGGGTCACTCCACCTAGCCACATACGCGAACAGGACGACTCACAATATCCTTTAATTACCGTAGAAATATTATTAGCGCGAATCGTTTCACCAACACAAAAACCGGTATTGGCATCTCCGCCCAAGGAATCAGTCAAAATAAGCCGTTCAATTTTATTTGCACTAATAATTGCTTTCAGTCTATCGCAGTCACCTTTAACCACTGGACCAGACATTTGTACTGTCGAGCCTGAATAAGAAATATCCATTGCAAAAGAAGGCTGACATGCCAATATAAAAGCCGGCAGACAAAATAATATTTTTAAGGCGCTGATTCGCTTCATCTTATCAAGATAGAGTGAGCTCAATTTTTCTTTTCTAAGGTGACTTCTCGTGCTTTGCCATTCCACGGAATTGTGCCAACAAAATTTTCTGCTTCAACCCGACCTTTAAAATCAATAAAGGGGCCGCAAAACATGCTTGCCATTTTTTCACTACTGAGTTCAATTCTGGAGGCTTTAATGTAGCCATTCACTTTGGTATCACCGCCGCAGTCACGATGTCGAAAGGTTGGGTGAATTGTCATATTCACAAAACCCTTAATATCAGTTGGGTCAGAGAGATCTAAATCATATTTTAAATGATAGCTCGTATCTATACCATTATTTGAAAGTATGAATTTACCTTCATACATAGTTCCAGCTTGCAAAATGCCCGAAAAACCAAGGAATAAAAAAATGAACGGTGTTTTAAGTATTACTTTAAGCATTATGAAATTTGCCTCGAATAAGTTAGATAAAGACATGCTATATTTCATTTAGACAACTAATTTACGCCTAATAAGAATAGAAGTAAATTTAAGCTAGAGATTAGCTGATTGCTTCATTAGTTTTAGGCCTGCAGCGGGAGATTAAGATGGAATTGATCCTAGGAAAAAAATGAAAATATGGCTATTGTCTGGCATGCTACTTTTATTGCCTATTGACTCATCCGCCTTTCAAATTTATGCCACAGGAACAGGTGTAGAAGATTGCCTATACGTTCCCAGCCCTGAAAAGTTTACCGATGACTTACAAAAACTATTAGTTGAAAAAGGTGTTGATGTAACTGTAGTGAATGGCGGCGCAAGTAAAGAAACCAATTTGGAATTTCTGTACCGTCGCTTTAAACAGGATATGAATCCCGAAGTGAAGTTAGTGATTTATGTTTCTCCTGGAGGCGGCTATCACCATCCTCAGTGGATGCAACTTGACTATATTGAAAAAGTGTTGGCATACACGCAAAAAAGAGATGTACCCACTATTATTGCTTTGCCCATTAGAAAACTTAAATCTAATGGTAGTTTTCTGAAAAAAACCGAGGCCTTAACCAAAAAATATAATGGTTATGACTATGGTAGTTATGCAAAAAATATTCCTGATACTGCTGAAAACTGGGTATACCGCGATACGATTTTAATGATTCGGCAAAATTTAGCTAAAGCAGGTAATGATGCAATCACAGGTAATTATGAAAAAAATAAGGAGTTTTTAACCGCCCAAGGCTGCTATTTGTGGGCGGAAAATATGCTGCCTTTGGTGTTGCAGGTAATGAAAGAGCGTAATATTCGGTAAGTTAATTAAGTTGATGCAAACATAAGGATTTACGTTATGCGTTTGATGCTGCGGCTACTTACTTGCATGATGATGTGCAGTGCTGGCTTGTATACGAGCTTAAGCATGTCGGCTCCAGCTAAAAATCTAAACGAAAGCTTCACTTCCGCTAGTGAAGTTGCTCCGAAAAGTATCAGCGATATTGTTCAGCTACTTAAAGATGCAAAATCGGATACAGCCCTTAAGGCGGCTGATGAGAAATTAATTCTTGAGAGCCCAGCACCTGGCTTATCACAGGCTGATTTGTACACTTTCTTATTTACACAGGTTGAGGCAGCAGAGCGCATGGGGCGCACAGATAAGAAAATTGCTATTTTAAAAAAAGCTACTGAAGTTGTGGTGCCCGGCAGTCCGCAAGATGTCGTGATTAACCAAGATTTGGCTTTTGCTGAGCTGGCCGTTGGAAACTCCAAATCGGCTATCGAGAGGATGGTGAGTTTATTAGAGCGTATTCCAAACTCGAATAAAGCTCGCCAAAGTAGTCAAAGTAATTATGTAGCAAGAATTTATGCAACTGCTGGTGATTTTCCAAATGCAAAAAAATATCTTGATAGCGCCGAATCCATCCTCATTTCTTTGCGCTCTAATCGTAGTTATCCAAAATACGGCTGGATGTGGAACTCACAATATTATCGTTCCTTAGGTTCTTATGCTCAGTATCAAGGCCGTTTTGATGATGCTGATATTGCTTATAAAAAATCGATTGACTTTACAGAGTCTGGTATTGCTTCGGTTGAAGATATGTTCGCTTCGATGGGTGGAGTTCCGGGAGTGGGTCGCGATTCAGACTTATCCCCGCCAAGTGCCTTTAAAAATGGGCTTGAAGCAATTTATCGCAATGAATCGAGTGTTTTATTAAGGCTGCGTAAAATCAATGAAGCAGAGTTTTATGCCAGAAAATCATTATTGATGGCTTTAGAGCGCACCGGAAAATCATCCATCCCTACCTCTGCTGCTCTTCGACAATTGGCAAATGTGATGCTTGCCCGTGATCGTAATAAAGATGCAATCTATTTGCTGAATCAAGCGATTGATGGATATACCAACGCAGGCGCTACTAATGAATCTATTCAATTGGCTCAGACCAAAAAATCACTTGCCTCTGCGTTGATTGCCGACCAAAAGTATGCTGAAGCCTTAAAAATCTTTGTTGAGCTAGACAAAACAATAGCTACTTATCCAGAAACAGGCCGCTTTATCGACACCAACAGCCTAGAGCGCATCTTAGCCTTGACTCAAACAGGCTCTTATGTAGAGGCAGAAAAGTTAGCCAATAAACTACTTATTTCTGCGCAGACTAGAACTGGCCCTAGAGCGAAAGAAACGCTGGACGCCAAACTGATGCTGGCGACTACCTTAGCTGAGCAAAAAAAGGATAGCGAAGCTAAAACCCTATTTGCTGGCGCCATGAGCGAGTTAATTGATCAGGAGCGCGAAATTGCTGAAGACTCTGAAGGAGCTAGCGCTAAAGAAAAGGCCTATCAATTTGCTTATATTGAATCGTTCTTAGCGGTACTGAGTCGTTCGCAAAGCCAGACACCAAATCCTGCCTTAATTGCCCAGTCTTTTGAGCTGGGAGATATTGCCAGAAGCAGTGGGGTGCAGCGTGCGCTAAATGCGAGTACTGCTAGAGCCAATATTACCGACCCTAAGCTTGCTGAGCTTGCTAGAAAAGAACAAGACTTAAACCAGCAAATTACTTTCTTATCGCGCTTTGTTAAAGAATTATCGATGGCCCCAGCCAATCAGCAATTACCGCAAGTACAGGCAAACATTAAAAAAGATCTGCAGAATTTGCGCCTTGAAGCCAAAAAAACCTTTAAAGAGATTGAGAAAAACTTCCCTGAATATGCTGACCTCATTAGCCCCAAACCCGTCTCTCTAGCCAACTTGCAAAAAACCTTGCGGCCCAATGAGGTCTTAGTGACTTGGTTTATTGGTAAAAAAAGTAGTTATGTCTGGGCTGTAAGTAAAGACACGCCTGCCCAATTTAAAGCTATACCACTAAACCAAGAGCAGCTAAAAAAAATGGTCACCCAGTTGCGTAAAGCGCTAGACCCAAATGTCGCTAGTGTGGATGAAATTCCCGCATTTAACTTTGTGCTTGCTAATCAGCTCTATGACAGTTTATTTACGCCTGTTCAAACCAGTTTAGAAGGTAAAAATACCTTGGTAGTTGTGCCCCAAGGCGATGTAGCGAGCCTGCCTTTAGGGGTTCTGATCACTTCACCTTTTACTCTAGCGAACAAAGAAGAAGAGCGCTTTAGTAGCTACCGCGCAGCTCCATGGCTGATTAAAAAATATGCCCTTGTGAGTATTCCTTCGGCTACCGCGCTCAATAGTTTAAGAAGCTTACCTAAACCTAAAGAAGGGCGCTTTGACTTCATTGGTTTTGGTGATCCGATTTTTAGTTTAGAGCAGGCCAAATCCCAAGACAAAGCTGCCAACACTCAGCTAGCCACGCGCGGTATGCCATTGCAACTGCGTAATGTGCCAAATACCAGTCAAGTGAGTTCTGCGGAAGTGAGTATTTTACCCAGGCTACCAGATACGAAGGAAGAAATTTTAGAGGTCGCTAAAGTCTTTACCGTAAACCCCAATCGCGATATCTTTTTAGAAAAGAGAGCCACCTTAGAAGAAGTGATGAAGACCGATATGTCCAATCGCAAGGTGGTGATGTTCTCAACCCATGGTCTTGTGCCGGGGGAGTTGAATGGCTTAACGCAACCCGCTTTGGCGCTAACGAACCCTGCGGTTCTGAATGAAAAGGGCGATGGTCTTTTAAAAGTAGATCAGATATTGAATCTCAAACTCAATGCCGATTGGGTGGTTTTATCAGCCTGTAACACCGCTGCTGGTGAAGGCGATGGTGCTGAAGCACTCTCTGGCTTGGGCAGGGCGTTTTTCTATGCTGGCGCCAGATCGTTATTGGTCTCGAGTTGGCCAGTAGATAGCCAAGCCTCGCGTAAACTGATGGTGGATTTATTCCAACGGCAAGCCAAAGATCAAGCCATCTCTAAACCCCAAGCGCTTCAGCAGGCTAGCCTTGCTATGTTAGATAAAGGTAAGCCCGATGATAAGGATAGTAAATACACCTATGCCCACCCACTCTTTTGGGCACCATTTATGGTGGTGGGGGATTGATTCAAGCCTTGTTAGAATCTAGGGATGACCGCATTAGCATTAGCCCGTTCGTGGCGCCCTAAAACCTTCACCCAATTGGTAGGGCAAGACCACGTGGTCAAAGCCTTGACACATGCTCTAGATCAGGGGCGCCTGCACCACGCTTGGTTATTTACGGGTACACGCGGTGTGGGAAAAACCACCATTGCCCGTATTTTGGCCAAAGCCTTAAATTGCACTGGCGCTGATGGTAAAGGTCAGATGACTTCAGAGCCCTGTGGTAAGTGCCCCGCCTGCGTTGAAATTGATGAAGGCCGTTTTGTCGATTACATTGAAATGGACGCCGCTAGTAATCGCGGGGTCGATGATATGGCTGCTTTGCTTGAAAAAGCCGCCTATGCACCAAGTAGCGCACGCTTTAAGGTCTACATGATTGACGAGGTACATATGTTAAGTACCCAAGCGTTTAATTCGATGTTGAAAATGCTCGAAGAGCCGCCTCCTCATGTGAAGTTTATTTTGGCAACGACCGATCCGCAAAAAATTCCAGTAACAATTTTGTCGCGTTGCCTACAATTTAATTTAAAGCAAATGCCGGTTGCGCTGATCATCGAGCATCTGGAAAAAGTATTAGCCACTGAAAAAGTGAGTTATGAGCCTGTAGCCTTACGGGTACTTGCCAAGGCTGCGCAGGGCTCGATGCGCGATGCGCTTTCACTGACTGATCAAGCCATTGCGTATGCTGCTGGCGCTGTAAACGAAACTGCAGTTCGCGGCATGTTGGGTACCCTAGATGATGCTTATCTCATTAGCATGTTAGATGCCCTGGCAACACATGATGGGGCGAGCTTATTGGCTATTGCGGAGGAAATGGGCGTGCGTAGTATGTCGTTTTCCTTAGCTTTGCAGGATTTATCGAGCCTGCTGCAAAAAATTGCTGCTGCACAAGTTGTTCCCGAGTCGGTATTAGATGATTGGCCCGAGGCAGGTGAAATTCGGCGCTTGGTGTCGGTATTCACCCGTGAAGAAATTCAATTGTTTTATCAGATTACGATTACCAGTAGGGCTGATATTTCCTTGGCACCTGATGAGCAGACTGGCTTTGCTATGGCCTTGTTGCGGATGCTGGCGTTTCGTCCAGCGGGATCAGGCGATTTATCGCCAAAGGCACCACCCGCCAGTAAGCCGGTAGCCTCATCGGCACCCCTCGCTACGCCTTCGGCAGTTGTAAGCAAAGCGTTACCGCCAGCGGGGCGTCCCAATTGGCACGATTTAATGCGTCAGTTACCGCTGCGTGGTTTAGTGCAGCAAATGGCTTTTCAAACTGATTTACAAGATTGGACTGACTCAGCTCAGGGAATTAAAATCACTGCGTTAAGCAGCTTGCCCCAATTAGCCACGGATGATTGTGTGGAGCGCCTGCGCGAAGTGCTTGCTGCCCATTTTGGCAAACCTGTACGACTTCAAGTAGTTGGGGGTGCGGTTGTTCAGTCGGTGGCTAAAATTGATGCGCAAGTTCATCAAGAACGCCGTTTAAATGCCGAAGAGCAAATTGCTACAGACCCCTTGATTAAAGAGCTCGAAAAGCAATTCGGCGCAAAGGTTGTAAGTGGATCAGTACGGCCGCTGTAACTGCAGTTGCTGTGATTGAATGGATTGGCAAATACGTAATACGGAATTGAGTAAAAAGATGAGGGACGCAAAATGATGAAGGGTCAATTGGCAGGCTTGATGAAGCAAGCTCAGCAAATGCAAGAAAATATGAAGCGTGCGCAAGAAGAGTTAAGTGCGCTTGAAATTACAGGGCAAGCTGCGAGTGGCTTAGTAAAAATTACCATTACGGGTAAATATGAAACCAAGCGCGTGCAAATTGATGCTGGCGCGATGGAAGACCGCGAAATGCTCGAAGACTTAATTGTGACAGCTTATGCCGATGCCTTTAAGCAAGCCGAGGCAGCAAATTCAAAGCTGATGTCGGGTGCGACAGCAGGTATGCCGATGCCACCTGGATTTAAGCTTCCATTTTAATGACGCGAAATTCAACGAAGCCGAACGGTAAGTACGATTTGCCGCAAGATGCTTTACAGCGCTTAATTGATGCCTTAAGAGTGCTGCCTGGGGTAGGACCTAAGTCGGCACAACGCATGGCTTTTTATTTATTACAACACGATCGTACAGGTGCGGCGTTGTTGGCTCAAGCGCTTGGTGAGGCGGTGGAGAAAGTAGGGCATTGCAAACGCTGTAATACTTTTTCGGAAACTGAAATATGTGTTACCTGTAGTGATTTGCGGCGTGATCCCAGTTTGTTATGCATTGTCGAAACCCCTGCCGACCAAGTGATGGTCGAGCAGACCCTGAGTTTTAAGGGCAATTATTTTGTTTTGATGGGGCGTATTTCTCCACTAGATGGTATGGGGCCAAGCGAAATTCACTTTGATCGCTTACTTGCTCGCATTGAGAATCCCGATACTGAAGTGCCAGTGCGAGAGGTTGTTTTAGCAACCAATTTCACTAGCGAAGGCGAGGCCACCGCCCACTATATTGGCGAGGTTTTAAAACTCAAAGGCATTAAAGTAACCCGAATCGCCCGTGGTATACCGGTGGGCGGGGAGCTAGAATATGTCGATGCAGGCACCTTGGCACGAGCCATGCTCGATCGTCGAACCTTGGGTTAAGCTATTTTTTGCTTATAAATCATAGGGATAGTACATCGAATTTTTACTAAAAATAGGGCTTTGTCACCTATAATTCGGGGGGTAAACCCGAATTTAATAATCTATCTCGATTGAATTGAACTTATTTAACCAACCCTGCGGTCACTTGTTGAAGCAATTACCTCGGCGCACCCTGAGCGTGGTCTGCTTTACTTTGTTGACGCTCGGCTATGGCTACGGTGCATTTGCTCAATCTGTACCGGCAACGGTGACGGTAGAGCCTACCAATAAGTTTGATGCTTTTAATCGTGCCGCCCCGAGCAATAAAGTTGAGTCATTTTTACCGCCACCAGAACTGAATTCTACCGAGCTACCCTTACCTAAAATTCTCAATCAATCGGTGAACAATGCGCGTAGCAGTTGGGATTTGCGGCAGCTCTGGAATGAGTTAAGAGCGAATAACCCGCAATTGATTGCCGCCCGTGAAGCCTATTTTGCTGCCAAGGCGACCGTGCCGCAAATTAATGCGCCTGCCAACCCCACAGTTGGGCTAGTCGTTTCTGGTATGCCTGGGTCAGGCTCGCCACTCGCCTTTGGTACTGCGGGAACTAGCCCACAAAGTCAGAATGCGTTTTCTTTCCAGCAGCCTTTTCAGTTTCCAGGTAAGCGCAGTTTGGCTGCCGATATTGCCGATACCTCTGCCGAGGCCTTACAAGCGCGCAATGAAAATCTTTATTTACAGTATGGCGCACAATTAGCTAGTCTTTACTACAGTACGCTCGCCTCGCAACGACAATTAAAAGTGCTGAGTGAAACTGTAGTGCGTACTGAGCTGATTAAAAATATTGCGAAAGCACGTTATGCGAATTACTCTGCTGCTTATGTGGAGTTCTTGAATGCGCAAGTTTCACAAAGCGCTGCTGAATCGGATCGCTTTACTTTAGAGCGACAACTCGCAGTTGCTTATAAAAATATTAATGTATTAATCGGGCGTGATCCCCGTGAAAAATTAGTATTGCGTGGCGATCCAGGTGCAGCAGTGCGCAAGGTACCCACTCTGGTCGAGTTAGAAAGCTATGCTGAATCGAGCCATCCCTTGTTGAAAAGCTCGCTGTTGCAAGTCGATGCCGCTAAAAAAGGCGTTACTTACGCAAAGAAAGCGTATTTGCCCGATTTTCAGATTATTGGCACGAACTTTATGAACCGTAGCCCATTTGCGGCGAATAATAGTGCTTCGTATTACCAAATTGAGTTCGATATTGTCATTCCCTTGTACTTCTTTATGAAGGAGCGGTACGGAGTAGAGCAGGCAGTACGAAACCAAGCGGCCATTGAGGCCAGTAATACCTCAATGCACCAAGAGATTATTTTGGGCGTGGGGAGTTCTTATGCTTCTTATGAGCAAATTAAAAAATTGTATGAATTTCTACGTGACCGTCAGCTGCCGGTGGCCGAAGCCGCATATAAGGTTTCACTGATACAGTATGCTAATAATGGTCAAGGGTTTAACGATTTAATGACTGCACAAATTCAATTACGCTCGATTGAAATACAACTAGCGCTTGCAGAAAGTAATTTAATGCAAGCTCAGGCTACTTTATTTGCTGCGGCAGGTAAAGACCCAATTGAATAGGTATTACGAATGTTAAAAAAACTGACCATCTATCTTGAAAAAACTCTTGCTCTGATCAAGCCACTTAGCGCGAGCGTAATGAGTCGTCTGCGTGCTTTCAAAGACCAAGTTTTTGCCATGTATTGGGATTTAACGCCTGATAATCGCCAGCGGGTGCGTTTAGTGGCCTTTGCTTTTGCTATTTTGGCCTTGGGCTTTTTGGTCGGACGCATTACCAATGTGAATCGAGTGGTGGGGCTTGAAAAAGCAGAGAAAGTGGAGCTGAAGGTTGAAAAAAGTGGCGCAATTGAAATCAAACTTCCCGATCTCAAGTTAAACCCAGCTATCTATCAATTCCAAGTTGTACAAAAGGCTCAAGTATCGGAAGACATTAAGGTGCCTGGACGGCTAGCATTTAATGCCGAGAAATCGAAAGTGCTTTCTGCCCGCATACCTGGTAGGGTTGAGCGAATTTATGCCTTTGAGGGCGCACTCGTGCAAGCAGGTTCGCCTATTGTTGAGCTTTATAGCCCTGAGTTTCTTTCGGCTCAGCAAGAGTTTTTATTGGCGACCAAAACAACTCAAGTATTAAGTGGCAAGCAATCCTTAAGTGATGTTCTGGGTGATGCCCAAATTACGGTTCAAGCTGCTAGTAATCGCTTGCGCAATTTAGGCGCCTCTGATCAAGATATTCAGAATTTAGAGAAAACCGAAAAAGGTCAGCCGAATTTAATTATGCGTTCACCTTTGCAGGGAGTAGTGGTAAAGCGCAATGTCGATCCAGGGGCCTTTGTGAATTCAGGCGATGTTATTGCAACCTTGGCCGACCCTAAGCAGCTCTGGTTTTTAGGGAATGTATTTGAGCAAGATATGCGTTTAATTAGCCGCGGGCAAAAATTAGTTCTTCGTACCGAGGCTTACCCCGATAAAGAATTTATTGCTTATGCAAACTATATAGCGCCCACGATTGACCCAGTCACGCGCGCGCTTTTAATTCGTTGCGATGTAGATAACTCGGCGGGCTTGCTGCGACCAGACATGTATGTTTCAGCGAAACTAACTACGGGCATGGCTGAGGCTTATGTGTTACCCCAAACTGCCATTATTCGGGTGCGTGAAAGTAAGTATGTGATTATGCGTATCGCTAGCGATACCTATAGACGGGTACCCGTGAAGGGCTATGACATCGATAGTAAAACGTATGCAGTTACCGAGGGTTTAATGCCTAATGCTAATGTATTAACCGATGGTGCTGTGCTGCTGAACGATCGTTTTGCTAGGCAAGAGGACTAAGTGAGCCTGTTTTCTTCCTTTATGGGAGGCGTGCTTGAAAAGCGCGTGATCGTTATTGTGGCTTCAATTGGTTTATTGGGCTTGGGTATGTTTAGCCTGAGTCAATTACCAATTCAGCCCTACCCTGGAGTGGCGCCATTAACCATTCAGGCAATTTCTCAATGGCCTGGGCGAAGTACCTCCGAAGTTGAGCAGCAAGTCACTATTCCGGTTGAGAATGCCCTTGCGGGTATTCCAGGCGTACAGGCTTTTCGTTCGGTTTCCTTATTCGGCTTATCGGTTGTTACCTTAAAGTTTACCGATACAACTGATCCTTTTAAAGCGCGTCAAACGTTTATTGTTAATCTTGGTAACGTAACTTTTCCCGCTGGCGTTTCATCGAGCATTAGCCCCGACTCAGATGCGACGGGTGAAATTATGCGTTACCACGTGCAATCCGATTTTGCTTCACCAACTCGCTTAAAAACCTTACAAAATTACGAGATTTATAAAGAGCTGAAACAAACCCCTGGGGTAGCTGATGTTTCATCTTTTGGCGGTAAGGTGCGGCAATATCAAGTGATTATTACACCTGAGAGTCTGCAATCAAAAGGGGTAACCGTGTCGCAAATTATTACTGCCCTTAGTAACGCCAATAGCAATGCAGGCGGCGGTTTATTGCCAGCAGGGGAGCAGCAGTTTGTGGTGAGGGGTGTTGGCCTGTTTAAAAATATAGGAGACATTAAACAGGTTGTGGTTGCCGTAAACCAAGGCGTACCTATTCGGATTGGTGATGTAGCGACAGTGGAGATTGGTTTTGCGCCACGTTTAGGTATGTTTCAATACGGAGAGAACGCCGATGCCGTTGAAGGCATTGTATTTTTGCGCCGCGGTGAAAATGCTACTGAGGTGTTGGCTCGGGTACGCGACAAAATCAAAAATATCAATTCACATATTTTGCCACCCGGTATTCAAGTAATACCATTTTATGATCGACAGGCGTTGCTAGATATTACGATTGGTACGGTTAAGCACACTTTATTTTTTGGGATCTCTTTAGTACTGGCGGTTCTATTTTTATTTTTAGGAAATTTGCGCGCTGCCGCGGTCGTGGCAGCTGTTATCCCTTTAGCGCTATGTGTCTCGTTTATCCAGATGCATATTTGGAGTGTGCCAGCCAACTTAATTTCTTTGGGTGCAATCGACTTCGGGGTGATTGTTGACTCAGCAGTCATTTTGACGGAAAACGTCATGCGCCATTTAGAGGAGGGGGGTAAGCGCTTAAATCAAAGCATCATCATTGCTACTAGTGAAGTACAACGCGCCATGATTTATTCCACCAGCATCATTATTGTGGCTTATTCCCCCTTATTCTTCATGGGCGGGGTAGAAGGAATTATTTTTAAGCCGATGGCCTTCACCATGGGCTTTGCGCTGATTGCAGCCATGGTTTTAAGCCTGACTTTTTTACCCGCGATGATTTCCCTAATTTTTGGGGAAAACTTACATCACAAGCCACCCCGCTTTATTACGCGTTTGTTAGCTGGGTATAAGCCTTTATTGCGGCGCTGGATGGACCGTCCCCGCACCGTTGTAGCGATTGCAGTGTTTATTTTGGGTTTAACTTTGTTTAGTATGACTAAGCTTGGCACGGCTTTTTTGCCTACCCTAGAAGAAAATAATATTTGGCTACGGGTAACTTTGCCAAATACAGTAGATTTAGGTTATTCAATCAAAATTGCTAATGAATTACGCGGCATCTTTTTGAAGCAAGGTGAAATTGAAAAAGTAGCCGTACAAATTGGTCGTCCAGATGATGGCACTGATTCAACGGGGGTTTTTAATCAGGAATACGGGCTCTATTTAAAAGCCCCAGACAAAATGCCAGCAGGTTCGAGCAAGAAAAAACTGATTGAACATTTAGAAACAGAATTAAATAAAATTCCTGGTATTAATTATAGTTTTTCACAATACATTCAAGATAACGTCAATGAAGCTTTATCTGGTGTTAAGGGTGAAAACTCAGTAAAAATTTATGGCCCTGATTTAGAGGTCTTAGATTTGAAAGCCCGCGAGATTATTGATGAGCTGAAAAAAGTTTCTGGGGTGGCTGATGAAGGTATTTTGAAAGAGTTAGGGCAGCCTACCTTAAACATTCAAATTGATCGCGAGAAAGCATCGCGCTATGGCATTAATGTGAATGATATTCAAACGATCGTGGCTAATGCCATTGGGGGAATGCCAGTTACCAATTTGCTCGAAGATGAAAAAACTTTTGGTATTGCTGTGCGCTTAAATGAAGCAAGTCGTAATGATGTGTTGGATGTCTCGAAACTTTTAGTTGACTCGCCTACGGGCGCAGCAATTCCGCTGTCGATGGTGGCTAAAGTGAGTTTAAGTGATGGCCCTTTCTTTATTTATCGTGAAGCTGGTAAGCGCTATATCGCGATTAAATTTAGCGTGCGTGGACGCGATTTAGGCAGTGCGGTGGAAGATGCACAAGTGCTGGTTCAAAAGAACATCACTTTGCCAGCAAACTATTCGATTGGCTGGGATGGGCAATTTAACCAAATGAAGCAAGCGCAGAAAAAGTTAATGATTATTGTGCCATTAGCTTTGTTAGGTATTTTCCTGTTATTGGTGAGTGCCTTTGGTAACTTCCGCGACGCAGTAATTGTGATGATTAATGTACCCTTTGCGGCAATTGGCGGGGTTCTAGCCTTGCATCTAGCCGGCGAAACTTTAAGTATTTCAGCTTTCTTTGGTTTCTTATCCTTATTTGGTATTGCGATTCAAGATGGAGTGATCTTAATTTCCTTCATTAATAAATCGATGTCGGATGATTTGGCGGCAATGAAAGACACCATGGTTGAAGGCTCATCATTGCGGGTACGCCCCGTTTTAATGACAGCGATGCTTTCGGGGCTTGGTTTGTTACCGGCTGCTTTATCTCATTCAATCGGCTCTGAAGCGCAGCGTCCGCTAGCCTTAGTTATTGTTGGTGGCATGGTAACGACGACGATTCTGACTTTATTGGTCCTACCCGTGATTTATAGTTGGTTTAGAGGTCGTTCATTACCCAATGCACCGGTCATTTAGCCTGATTGAATCGACTATCAATTTTACTTTTTAATGCACTAATTTTAGATTCTCAATATTAATGCCTACCGATACCGATTTACATATTTTAGTTTCCAATGATGATGGTTACTTAGCCCCAGGCTTACTTGCTCTGGTTAATGCTTTGCGTCCACTGGGGCGCATTACAGTGATTGCACCAGAGCAAAATCACAGTGGCGCCTCGAATTCATTAACTTTATCGCGTCCCTTATCGATTCATCGCGTAGCGGGAGGTGAGCGTGATGGTTTCTTATTTATTAACGGCACCCCCACCGACTGTGTGCATATTGCTATGACCGGTTTTTTAGATCAGCGCCCCGATTTAGTTGTTTCGGGTATTAATCAGGGCGAAAATATGGGTGAAGACGTGCTCTATTCAGGCACGGTGGCAGCAGCAATTGAGGGGGTCATGTTTGGCGTGCCAGGAGTGGCATTTTCACAAATCGACCGTGGTTGGGCTCGTATTGATGATGCAGCAGCGATTGCTAAAGATATTGTTACGCATTTATTGGCGAACCCGATTGGCTCTGAAAAAGGGATAGCAACCTTATTGAATGTGAATTTACCGAACCAAAGCTATGCCGATTTACAGCGCTGGCGAGTCACTCGCTTGGGGAACCGTCATCACTCTGAGCCCGTAGTAGTGCAAAAAAATCCTCGTGAAGAACTCATTTATTGGATTGGGGCAGCCGGTGTGGCTAAAGATGCCTCGGCAGGTACTGACTTTAGTGCAATTGCTGATGGCTGTGTTTCACTAACACCGATGCAGCTTGATTTAACTCACCACGCCCGCTTAGCAGCGATGCGTGCCAACGGCTGGGATCGGGGTTGAAGGCGACTTCACGGCATGCTGGTCACCGACAAGCACTTGCCGATAAAGTTGCCGCTAGTGGGGTAAAGCACCTGAAAACCCTTGAAGCTATTGCTACTGTGCCACGACATGCCTTTATGGATGCGGGTCTACATGCGCAAGCGTATGAAGATTCCGCCATACCCATTGGTCATCAGCAAACCATTTCTAAGCCATCAGTGGTGGCACGCATGATTGAGCTTTTACATAAAAACAAGCATCCCCTAGGCAAGGTACTAGAAATTGGCACGGGTTGTGGTTATCAAGCTGCGATCTTGAGTTTGTTAGCTACAGAAGTGTATTCAATTGAACGGATACGACCTTTGCATGATTTAGCTCGGGCGAAGTTACGACCCTTTCGGATTAATAATTTACGCCTCATATACGGCGATGGCATTTTGGGCCTGCCCCAAGCTGCACCCTTTGATGCCATTATTTTGGCAGCCGCAGGGCTCGGTATTCCCGATGCTTTATTAGATCAATTGGCGATTGGCGGGCGCTTAATTGCCCCAGTAGCCCGCAATGCCAATCTGCAGCAGTTATTACTGATTGAACGAGTTAGCTCGCAACGCTATCAAAGAACCGCCTTTGACGAGGTCTTTTTTGTCCCTTTACAATCGGGGGTGATATGAAACGATTGATTGTTAAACCATTATTTTCTGTAGATTTAAAGCGCGCTTTAGCCTCAACTGCACCGCTAGCAATTACTTTG
The DNA here is from genome assembly GCF_021395235.1 of Polynucleobacter sp. IMCC30063. Classification (NCBI taxonomy): domain Bacteria; kingdom Pseudomonadati; phylum Pseudomonadota; class Betaproteobacteria; order Burkholderiales; family Burkholderiaceae; genus Polynucleobacter; species Polynucleobacter sp. IMCC30063. The sequence continues at coordinate 64,859 of NZ_JAJVCQ010000003.1, forward strand.
GCAGTGGGTTTGGCTTTAGCTGGCTGTTCTACGCCACGTACAAAGCCTGCGCCCATTAACGATCGTAATGCGAGCATTTCCTCTGCAATGGCTAATGAACCAACCCCTCCTGGTTATTATCGGGTGAAGCGAGGCGATACCCTGTTGCGCATTTCTTTAGATCATGGTCAATCGTATAAAGATATTGCGCTTTGGAATAATTTAAGCGACCCGAATCAAATTGAAGTGGATCAACTTTTATTAATTAAATCACCTACTGCTAGTAAATCAGCTAGTGCAGCGAGTGCAGCTAGTAAAAAATTACCTGCTGGTGAAAGTGTAGTTGGAGGCACTGGTGCCGCTAAGGCTGCTGCTTTAAAACCCGATACTACCAAGACTGAGACCATAAAAACTGACCCCCTGAAGAGTGATGCCAGTAGTTCTCCAGTTGCCGAGCCAGGTATTCGCTTATCTTGGCCAGCGCAAGGTAAGGTAGTAGAAGAATTTAGTGAAGGCAAAAATAAAGGGATAGATATTGCCGGCAAGTTAGGCGAGCCAGTTCAATCGGCTGCAGATGGTAAGGTAGTGTATGCCGGCAATAGTCTGCGAGGTTATGGTAATTTGGTCATTGTGAAGCATGACAATACCTATTTAACGGCCTATGCGTATAACAAGAGCTTGTTAGTGAAAGAGGGCGATAGCGTACGCAAAGGGCAAAAAATTGCTGAAATGGGTGATACGGATACCAATGCAGTGAAGTTGCATTTTGAAGTACGCGTGAATGGTAAGCCGGTTAATCCAATGCAATTTTTACAATAACTAGCTATTTTCATGCGTGTCGGTGCAACCGTTTTGGTCTTTGATATTGAGACTATTCCCGATGTGGCTGGTTTACGCCGTTTAGAAGATTACCCAACTACCATTGCTGATGCCGAGGTAGCACAGTTAGCGATGGCAGCACGAACTGTGAAAACGGGAAGTGATTTTCTACCGCTCTACTTACAACGAATTGTGGCGATTTCATGCGTGATTCGTCGTACCACTAAAGAAGGTTTACCGCAATTTAAAGTGGGATCTTTAGGCGAAGTGGGTGACGATGAGAAAACTTTAATTCAGGCGTTTTACGATTTAATTGAAAAATATACGCCGCAATTAGTTTCATGGAATGGTAGCGGCTTTGATTTGCCGGTTTTGCATTACCGCGCCATGGTTCAGGAAGTGCAAGCCGCACGTTACTGGGAGATGGGCGAAAGCCAAGACAGCGATAGCCGCGACTTTAAATGGAATAACTATATTTCGCGGTATCACTTACGGCATCTTGACATGATGGATATTTTGGCTAAATTTAATCCGCGCGCCAATGCACCGTTAGACAGCTTAGCAAAACTCTGTGGTTTTCCTGGAAAAATGGGCATGGATGGTAGCCAAGTTTGGGGCGCTTATCAAGAGGGTCGCTTACCTGAGATTCGCAGCTATTGCGAAACCGACGTCGTGAACACGTATTTAATGTATTGCCGCTTTCAATTAATGCGAGGCGGTTTTTCTCCCGCAGAATATGCCGAAGAATTACGGTTTGTGCGCGCCTATCTACAAGAGGAATCGAAGCAGCCACACGGCGCAGCTTGGCAGGAATACCTTGCTGGTTTTGCGGATGCCGCTTAAGTACTTGCGGCATGTCTGAGCTAGTGAGTGAGCCAATTTGGATTGAGTCACTTGATTTAGAAGCGCAGGGCATTGCCAGGCTGCCACCCGCCCTAGATGCGCCTGCTGGCGAAGCTGGCAAGGTGCTATTTATTCGTGGCGCATTGCCAACCGAATTGGTTAGCTATCAAATTACCCGTGATAAAGCCCGCTTTGCCAAGGCCAAAGTCATCCACATCCTCAAGCCCGCGGTATTTCGGACTCAGCCGCGTTGCGCAGCCTTTGGAATTTGCGGGGGCTGTAGCATGCAGCACCTTGATATGGCTGCACAAATTGCGATGAAGCAAAGAGTTTTAGAGGATGATCTCTGGCATCTTGCCCGTGCTAAACCAGCAGAAATACTTCGCCCCTTAAATGGACCAAATTGGGCTTACCGGCAACGGGCGCGTTTAAGTGTAGTGAATCGCTCGATTAAAAAAGGTACTGCCCTAGTGGGCTTTCATGAATTCAATAGCGGGTATGTGGCCGACATGCTAGCTTGTGAAATATTGCCCCCGCCGGTTTCGGCTTTATTACTTCCTTTGCGGGATTTGGTGAACGCACTCTCGATTCCCGATGAAATTGCGCAATTTGAATTAGCAGTAGGTGAGGGTAATACCACCAATGCATTTCAGCCGGTAACAGTTTTGGTGATGCGCCACATGGCGCCACTGAGTTCTGCTGATCTTGATCTGGTACGTAACTTTGCTGAGATGCACTCTGTATGGATGTGGTTACAAGCTGGCGGCATCGATACTGCCAAACCATTTCATCCTACTGAGGGTAGCTTAAGTTATCGACTACCCGAATTTGGGCTTGAAATGCCTTTCTTACCCACTGACTTCACCCAAGTGAATCATGCGATGAATCGTGCTTTAGTAGGCCTGGCAATGCGCTTGTTGGCACCACAAGCCCATGAACGAATACTGGACTTATTTTGTGGCATCGGTAATTTCACTTTACCCTTAGCGCGTTTAGCCAAAGCAGTTTTGGGGATTGAGGGTAACAACGCCTTAACTCTGCGAGCGCATAGTAATGCAAAACATAATGGGTTGGCTGATATGGCTCAGTTTCAATTGGCCAATTTATTTACAGCTGATGCAGCGATGGTGCGTTCATGGGGGCCAGCAGACCGCTGGTTAATTGATCCCCCTAGAGAGGGGGCGATGGCCCTGTGCCAAGCCTTAGGAGAGCTACAAAAGAATTGCCTCGCCGGCGATGCTACCGCCTTATCCTTTCTACCCAAACGTATTGTTTACGTCTCTTGCAATCCGAAGACGCTAGCGCGCGATACTGCAATCCTCTTGGGCGAAGCTGGCTACGAGTTGACTAAGGCTGGCATCGTGAATATGTTTCCTCACACTTCACATATTGAATCGATTGCGGTGTTTGAGAAAAAATAAGCGCATAAAAAAAGCACCTCGAAAGGTGCTTTTTAGTTGCTAGCGTAAGCAGTCGCTAATTGAGTCTAATCGCGCTGCCCACCCATAATGCCAAATAAAGCCAGCAAGTTGGTGAAGACGTTATAGACATCAAGGTAGATGGCTAGAGTAGCCATTACATAGTTGGTTTCGCCGCCATTAATAACGCGTTGCACATCAACCAAAATAAAGGCTGAGAAAATGGCAATTGCTAGAATCATCACCGTCAGCATGAGTGCAGGTAATTGCAACCAGATATTGGCCAAGGAAGCCACGATGAGGAGCAATACGCCAACCATGAGCCATTTGCCCATACCTTGGAAATCACTTTTGCTAACAGTTGCAATAGTTGCCATGGTGGCAAAAATTAAGGAAGTGCCGCCAAAGGCAAGCATGATTAAGGTAGCGCCATTGCTATAGCTGCTGAGGGTAAAGCCAATTAGGCCTGACAGCATGAGACCCATAAAGAAGGTAAAGCCTAGCAGTAGCAAAACACCGATGCCGGTTTCTTTGTTTTTATTGATTGCCCAGAAGAAGCCAAAGGCAACTGCCATAAAGACGATGAAACCTAAGAAAGGACTACCAGCAAAAGGTACAAACCCCATTGCAACTCCCAACCAAGCGCCAATGACGGTAGGCACCATCGAGAGAGCAAGCAAAGCATAGGTATTGCGCAAAACCCGGTTACGGATTTGCAGACTTGTTACAGAACCAGACTGTCCAAAGCCAAAAGAGTTTAAATCGCTCATTGAGACCCCTTCATTGTTAAATTAACTAAGCCAAAAATTGGCTTGTGTATTAAGTATAGACAAAATAGGTTAATTTCAAGGGCTTTCGTAAAGATAGTACTGCTAAAGGGGTTATCCCCTGTAAATTCAATCACTTAGCTAATTTACCCTTAAAGGTAAGATGGTCTAGGGATGTATAATTCTGTGGGCGTTGCTAAGCGACGCAGCTTTCAGCATCTGCAGCAAGGATGCCCTTTTTGGGGCTCTAACACTGCTTTTTACGATCTTTGATTCAGTACTGGAGTTATGCATGGCAATGGAACGCACTTTATCTATTATTAAACCCGACGCAGTAGCTAAAAACGTCATCGGGCAAATCTACGCGCGTTTTGAAGCGGCTAAGCTCAAAATAGTGGCCTCGAAAATGGCGCACTTATCGCAATCGGAAGCTGAGCAGTTTTATGCTGTGCATAAAGAGCGGCCTTTCTTTAACGACTTAGTCAAGTTCATGATTTCTGGTCCGGTGATGATTCAAGTATTGCAAGGTGAAAACGCCATTGCAAAGAATCGTGAGTTAATGGGCGCGACTGATCCAAAGAAAGCTGATAAGGGTACGATTCGCGCCGACTTTGCTGACAGTATTGATGCTAATTCAGTACATGGCTCTGATGCCCCTGAAACTGCTGCGGTAGAAATTGCCTTCTTTTTTCCTGGCATGACTATTTTTAATCGTTAATGTGAATTCACCCCGCATCAATCTCTTAGATTTAGACGCCGAGGCAATGAAGGCGTACATTGTGGGTCTGCATGAAAAGCCATTTCGGGCAAAACAATTGCTGAATTGGGTGCATCAACGCGGCGTTGGCAATATTGCTCTCATGAGCGATTTAGCCAAGGGGTTTCGCCAGACTCTAAGCGAGCAGGCCGAAGTTTGTGCGCTACCTGTTTTAAATGAAGCGCTAGCGACGGATGGCACCCGTAAATGGTTGCTAGATGTGGGCGGCAGTAATGCCGTAGAAATGGTGTTTATTCCTGAGGATGATCGCGGTACCTTATGTATTTCTTCGCAGGCAGGTTGCGCGGTGAATTGTTCTTTTTGTGCAACTGGATATCAAGGTTTTTCGCGGAATTTAACCACGGGTGAAATGATTGGCCAGCTTTGGTTTGCTGAGCATCATTTGCGCGCCGACCCTAACGCCATTAAACGCATTGAAGAATATCCCACTCCAGGTTATGTTCACGAGGGTAGAGTGGTATCAAACGTAGTCTTCATGGGTATGGGTGAGCCCCTCCTCAATTACGATAACGTCTTGCCGGCCTTACGTTTAATGTTAGATGATCACGCATATGGTTTATCGCGCCGTCGAGTGACCCTCTCAACTTCGGGGGTAGTGCCAATGATGGATCGCTTGGCACAGGATTGCCCAGTGGCTTTAGCCGTGTCTTTGCATGCGCCGAATGATGCCTTACGCGATCAGCTAGTGCCGCTGAATAAAAAATATCCCCTGAAAGAATTGCTAGCCGCTTGTGAGCGCTATTTACCTTATGCACCGCGCGACTTTATTACCTTCGAATATTGCATGCTTAATGAAGTCAATGATCAAGATGCGCAGGCACGAGAGTTGGTGCAATTACTAAAAGGCATTCGTTGCAAAATCAATTTAATTCCGTTTAATCCTTTTCCTGAGTCGGGCTTAACTCGCTCTTCGCCGCAACGGATTTTTGCCTTTAGTAATATCTTGCAAGAAGCGGGCATGATTGCGACGGTGCGCAAAACCCGTGGTGATGACATTGCAGCAGCTTGCGGACAGCTCGCAGGCGATATTATTGACCGCACTAAAGTTCGTGAGCGCACGGTTGATGCAGCACTGGGCGAGCAAACTGTGCAATGGTTGGAACGTTAATTATTAACAGGATGGATATGCGTACTACTCCTGATTCTGCTTGTCTGCCCCTCGGCCCTGCGCCGCGGCGCAGTTCTTTGCAGGCAACCGTATCTTGGCAAGATGTACATGTTACCGTGGGCGGAGATGCACCAGTGCGCGTGCAGTCAATGACCAATACCGATACGGTTGATGCACTTGGTACCGCGATTCAAGTAAAAGAATTGGCGCGTGCCGGTTCTGAATTAGTGCGTATTACGGTCAATACGCCTGAGGCTGCCGCAGCCGTGCCTTACGTGCGCGAAAAATTAGATGCGATGGGTATTTTTACCCCGCTGATTGGTGATTTTCACTACAACGGCCACACTTTGCTAAACGATTTTCCAGCCTGTGCAGAGGCGTTATCAAAGTACCGCATTAATCCGGGTAATGTGGGTAAGGGTGCTAAACGCGATCCGCAATTTGCCCAAATGATTGAAGTCGCTTGCCGTTATCACAAGCCAATTCGGATTGGCGTGAATTGGGGTAGCTTAGATCAAGCGCTGTTAGCCCAGATCATGGATGAAAATGCAATGCTTGCTGAGCCTAAAACAGCGCAAGCAGTGATGATTGAAGCTTTAATTCAGTCAGCCTTGCAATCGGCCACTAAGGCAGTGGAATTAGGTATGAGCCCAAATCAAATTATGTTGTCGTGCAAGGTGAGTGGTGTACAAGATTTAGTTGCGGTGTATCGCGATTTAGCCCGCCGCTGCAATTATCCTTTGCATTTAGGTTTAACCGAGGCAGGCATGGGTAGTAAAGGGATTGTGGCTTCGACCGCGGCTTTAGGCATTTTGTTGCAAGAAGGGATTGGCGATACCATTCGGGTTTCACTGACACCTGACCCTGGTGCACCGCGCGAAAATGAAGTGATCGTGGCTCAGGAAATTTTACAAACCATGGGCTTACGGAATTTCACGCCTATGGTCATTGCCTGTCCTGGTTGTGGGCGTACGACCAGTACGACTTTTCAAGAATTAGCAGCCCAAATTCAATCTTACTTGCGCCAACAAATGCCAGTCTGGAAAAAATCGCATCCAGGAGTTGAAAATATGAATGTGGCGGTGATGGGTTGTATTGTGAATGGGCCCGGTGAAAGCAAGCATGCCAATATCGGTATTTCGTTGCCTGGCACTGGGGAAGCCCCTGCGGCACCAGTATTTGTTGATGGTGTCAAAGTGAAAACCTTACGTGGTACCGGTATTGCCGAAGAGTTTCAGGTGATTGTAGAAGACTATGTGAAGTCACACTATGGTAGCTCGGCAAGCTAAATACGTAAAATGAGTGCGCAAAAAATTCAAAAACTAGCGGGCGTGCGGGGTATGAATGACCGTTTGCCTACTGAGGCAAAGCAGTGGCTACATTTAGAAAAAATATTGCACGATTTAACCCGCGCTTACGGTTATGAGTTAATAAACACCCCGATTGTTGAGGCTACTGAAGTTTTTCAGCGCGGTATTGGCGTGGTTACCGACATTGTAGAAAAAGAGATGTATTCCTTTGAAGATCGCCTGAATGGAGAGCAACTCACTTTGCGACCTGAAGGAACCGCCGCAGTTGTGCGTGCGGTCATTGAACATAATTTACTGTACGACGGACCTAAACGCCTATGCTATATGGGACCCATGTTTCGCCACGAGCGTCCGCAGCGTGGGCGCTATCGACAGTTTCATCAATTTGGGGTTGAAGCCTTAGGTTTTGCGGGTCCTGACATCGATGTTGAAATTATCGTCATGGGGCAACGACTCTGGGATGAGTTAGGTTTACGGGGCGTACATCTTGAAATAAATTCTTTGGGCCAAGCTGCTGAGCGCGCTGCACACCGTGAAGCTTTAGTCGAGTATTTCACGGCAAATGCTGCAGCCTTAGACGCAGATTCGCAGCGTCGTTTACTGACTAATCCCCTGCGAATTTTAGACTCTAAAAATCCAGCAATGCAAGAACTGCTTGAACAAGCGCCACGTTTACTCGATTTTCTTGGCGCAGAATCGCTACAACACTTTGCTGCGGTACAGGCTTTATTAAAAGCCCAGAATATTCCCTGCAAAATTAATCCGCGGTTAGTACGCGGCTTAGATTATTACAACCTCACCGTGTTTGAATGGGTCACTACTGAACTTGGGGCGCAAGGCACTATTGCTGGGGGTGGGCGTTACGATCCTTTGGTTGAACGAATGGGGGGTAAAGCGGCACCCGCTTGTGGTTGGGCGATGGGCATTGAGCGCGTGCTTGAACTAATGGCCATCTCAGGATCAGTCCCCGAAGCCGAGGCAGTGTGTGATGTGTATGTTTTACATCAGGGTGGTGAAACCTTAACGGCCGCTTTTATTGCTGCTGAACAATTGCGCAGTGCTGGCATGGATGTTGTTTTATTTTGTGCCCCCGATGGCCAAGCGGCAAGCTTTAAATCCCAAATGAAAAAAGCCGATGCGAGTGGTGCCGCCTTTGCTGTAATTATTGGCCCTGATGAATTGGCGCGCGGTGAAGCCCAAATTAAAGACTTACGCGGGTTGGGTAAACAATATGCAGTTCCGCTAAATCAGGTCTTGGATGCCATGATTGAAGCCTTAGTTTCCGCTTCGGAATAAAATAGCCTGCCCTTGATCCCACTTTACTCATTTATTTAATTTACGTTTACCTTACGGATTGTTATGCCACTGGACCTAGAAGAACAAGAACATTTAGATAACTTTAAAGACTTTTGGAAAAAGTATGGCAAGTTATTGACTGGCTTATTAACTGCTATTTTATTAGCTTATGCGGGCTATAGTGGTTGGCAATGGTGGAAAAATAATCAAGCAATGGAGGCCTCAAAACTGTACGGCACCATGTTGAGTGCGGTGGCCAAAGGTGATAAAGAACAAATCTTTCGCGCAGTAGACGATTTACAAAATCAATTTGGACGTACAAGTTATGCGGCCATGTCGGGTTTAGTTGGCGCAAAAGTTGCTGCAGATGCAGGCGATACGGCAAAGGCGCTAAGCTATTTACGCTGGACAAGTACTAAAGCAACCGATTCTGCATATGCAGGGGTAGCCAAAATGCGCTTGGTAGCCCAATTAATTGAACAGGGCGGTGATGCGGCGATAATTGAAGCCGACCAACTATTAAAAGAAAAACCAGTTAGTGGCTTTGAGGCTTTATGGATAGAGCGGCGTGGCGATTGGTATTTATCACAACAAAAAATAGCTGAGGCGCGCACGAATTATCAAACCGCGTGGAAAATGATGCTGCAAGCAAAAGAATTGCCCGATGAAAGCCGCCGCTTATTAAAGGTAAAACTGGATGCTGTAGGTGGTGGTTAATGCGTAGGGCTTTATTTGCTTTACTCGCTTTGCTAGTATGTTCAATGCTGGCATGCTCGGGCTCTTCGCGAACTCGCAAGCCTAACGATCTGACGGCAGTGACTAATCAATTTGAAATGAAAGAAATTTGGGCAGCGAATGTTGGCTCGTCCGAACCCTATTATTTTGATCCGATGGTAGCTGGCAATTCAGTCTATGCTGCTTCTGCTAGTGGCAAATTAGTAAGACTAGATTTACAAACTGGTAAAACGATTTGGGAAGTGAGCGTGCCCGATAGGCTAGCTGTAGGCCCAGGGTCGGATGGCAAAACGACAGTGGCGGTTTCAGCTAAGGGGATGGTTTATGCCTTTGATGAAGCCGGAAAAAATATGTGGTCAGTTTCAGTTGGCAGTGAAGTATTAACTGAGCCCATAGTGGCCGCTGGCACCGTAGTGATTCGCACGCTCGATAATCGTTTTATGGGCTTAGACGTACTCACAGGGAAGCGCCGTTGGTTTTATCAGCGCCAACAGTCGGTACTGTCATTGCGTGTAGGTTATGGCATGCTGCTTGTTAATAATGAAGTAATTGTGACAGGCCTATCGAGTGGCCGCTTCGGCATGATTGGGGTAAATAATGGGGCCCTGATTTGGGAAACATCGGTTTCTTTTCCAAAAGGATTTTCTGAAATTGAGCGTTTAAATGATGTATCCGCCAAGCCAAGCTTGGAAGGTGATAAATTATGCGCCGTATCGTATCAAGGCAAGATCGGTTGTAGCATGGTACGCACGGGAAATTTAATTTGGTCTAAGGATTTTTCGAGTTACACCGGTACTGCGCAGGGCCCTGAACTGGTTTTTGCAAGCAATGAAAAATCGCAAGTAGCGGCTTTTAAGAGCGCAGACGGAACGCAGGTTTGGGAAACGAGCAAGCTCAATTGGCGTGACTTAGGTGAGCCTACCGCCATCGGGCGAGTGCTGTTATTTGGTGACGCTGAAGGTTATTTACACGCTATCTCACAGGCGAATGGCGAGATTGTGGCGCGCATTCGGCACGATACCTCACCCATTGCGTCGGCCCCGGTGGTCGCCGGTGGCCTAGTTCTAGTGCAGTCTCAAGGCGGTAAATTAGTTGCCTATCAACCTAAATAAAGTTTACTTTATGAAACTTGTCCCATGAAACCTGTCATTGCAATTGTTGGTCGGCCTAATGTAGGTAAATCGACTTTGTTTAACCGCTTAACGCGCTCACGCGATGCAATTGTGGCTGATTTTTCTGGCTTAACCCGTGATCGACATTATGGCAATGGACGCCTAGGTAGTCGCGGTTTCATTTGCATTGATACCGGTGGCTTTGAGCCTGTAGCGAAAACTGGCATCGTCGCGGAAATGGCCAAGCAAACTAAACAAGCAGTAGCGGAATCGGATGTGGTGATTTTCTTGGTTGATGGGCGCTTAGGTTTGGCCCCCCAAGATCGTGTCATTGCCGATTTCTTACGTAAAACAGGACGGCCGATTGTTTTGGCAGTAAATAAAACCGAGGGTATGTCAGCGGGCGTTGTTACCGCTGACTTCCATGAGTTAGGTCTGGGTGATCCCATGCCGATTTCCTCAGCTCATGGTGAAGGCGTGCGCAGCTTAATTGAGGATGCGTTGGATGACTTGGGTGTGCCTGAAGAGGATGATGAGGCTGAGGTGCTGGGTGCAGATAAACCGCTCAAGATTGCTGTGGTGGGTCGTCCTAATGTAGGTAAGTCGACATTAATAAATAAACTGATTGGCGAAGAGCGGGTGATTGCTTTTGATCAACCTGGCACAACCCGCGATGCCATTGAAGTACCCTTTGAACGTGCTGGTCGCCCCTATATTTTGATTGACACCGCTGGCTTGCGGCGTCGCGGTAAAGTGTTTGAAGCGATTGAAAAATTTTCAGTCGTGAAAACCTTGCAAGCCATTGCCGACGCCAATGTGGTGATTTTGATGCTGGATGCTCAACAAGATATTTCTGAGCAAGATGCCCATATTGCTGGGTTTATTGTTGAAGCCGGGCGAGCCTTAGTGGTGGCAGTAAACAAATGGGATGGCGTCGACGCTTATGTGAAAGAGCGTTGCCGTTTAGAGATTGCGCAAAAACTGCGCTTTCTCGATTTTGCCAATGTTCATACGATTTCAGCGCGCAAGGGCTTTGGTCTAAAAGAACTGTTCAAAGATGTTGATGCTGCGTATAAAGCGGCCACGACGAAGATGCCCACCCCGCGTTTAACGCGAATTTTGATTGAGGCTATTGAACATCAGCAGCCCAAACGGGTGGGGATGGGGCGTCCGAAAATGCGTTATGCACACCAAGGGGGCATGAATCCGCCAATTGTGATTATTCATGGCACTGGCCTTTCTGGCGTTACAGATAGCTATAAACGCTTTCTAGAAGGGCGGTTTAGGGCGGTTTTTGGTCTCCGTGGGACACCGATGCGTATTGAATTACGCACCAATCGTAACCCTTACGTTGATGATGACAAAAAGAAGAAGCGATAATAAGATTCTGTTTTGAGTTTGAAAAAATCAAGACTCCCATTAGTGCTTAAAGGAGCGGTATGAATAATAATAAAAGTCAGATGTTGCAAGACCCTTTTCTCAATGCTTTGCGTAAAGAGCATGTGCCTGTTTCGATTTATCTCGTGAATGGCATTAAATTGCAAGGCAATATTGATTCATTTGATCAGTATGTGATTTTGCTGCGCAATACGGTGACGCAAATGGTGTACAAACATGCTGTTTCTACTATCGTTCCTGCCCGCGCAGTGACTTTTCGCCTAGATGAGGAAGAGCCCTCTGCATAAAACTAGTATTGACGCTGTGCGAGCGGTGCTAGTCGGCGTTGATACTGGCTTAGCTGATTTTCCCGAAAGCATGGCAGAACTTGCTTTATTGGTGGAAAGCGCAGGAACATTGCCAGTGGCTAATGTCATTGGGCGCCGCGGCAAAACTGATCCTGCTTTATTTATTGGGTCTGGTAAAGCTAACGAACTGAAGCACATTCTTGAAGAGCAAGAAGCGGAGTTGGCGATTTTTAATCATCCTTTATCGCCTAGTCAGCAACGCAATTTAGAGCGCCACTTGGGGCGCCATGTGCTCGATCGAACCGGGTTAATTTTAGATATCTTTGCCCAACGGGTGCAAAGTCATGTGGGTAAAACCCAAGTTGAGTTAGCCCATGTGCGTTATCGCATGTCGTGTTTAGTGCGGGCTTGGAGTCACTTAGAGCGGCAAAAGGGTGGTATTGGCTTACGGGGCGGTCCAGGTGAAACCCAAATGGAGTTAGATCGGCGCATGTTGGCTACACGCGCTAAGCGACTTGAGCTTGAATTGGCGAAGTTACAGCGGCAACAACGAACTCAACGCCGCTCACGCAGTCGCAAAGAAGTTTTCTCAGTGTCGTTGGTGGGCTATACCAATGCGGGTAAATCAACGCTCTTTAATGCTTTAACAAAGGCTGGTGCCTATGCGGCCGATCAATTGTTTGCCACCCTCGATACCACTTCACGCAAAGTGCATCTGCCTGAGACGGGGTCGATTGTAGTGTCCGATACGGTGGGGTTTATTCGCGACTTGCCCCATCAATTGGTAGAAGCTTTTCAAGCAACCCTAGATGAAACGATTCATGCCGATTTAATTTTGCATGTGATTGATGCAGCTAGCTTAGTTTCACGCGAACAACGGGCTGAAGTTGAGCGGGTTTTGCAAGATATTGGGGCTACTGACATTCCGCGCCTAGAAATCATGAATAAAATTGATTTAATGCCTGAAACCTTTGCCCATGGGCCTATTGTCAAGAGGGATAATAATGGCTTACCCAACCAAATTTTCCTTTCAGCGCAGGCTGGCTTGGGCCTTGACTTACTCCGTAGTGCTTTAGGCGAACATGCCCAATTGGCTGATAGAATTAGGGCTCAAGATGACCGAGCCAAAAATCACACTAACGCCACTGATTTATTAGCTCCCTTAACCGATCGACCTGACTCTGCCGAATTTAATCCCCTCCCTTCCCGTAGCTATTCGCCACATAATGCATAAACTGCTTGCACTTTTTTCAGTAAAAGACCCAGGCTGGGGCAATAGTAGCAACAGTAATGATGCTAAAGACTCTGGCAATGGCGAAGGTACGCCTGCAGGCGAAACTAAGCCGCCAGTCGTTGAGGGAGCTCCAGGAAATAGCCCAGAAAATATACCCACAGTCAGCCCACAACCACCATCCAAGCCACCTGAGCGACCCACCGATGGGCCGCCCGATCTGGATGAGCTCTGGCGCGATTTCAATAATCGCCTGAATAATTTTTTTGGCGGTAAAAAAGGCCCCAAAAGTACTACAAATAATTCTGGCAATTCATCGCCAAATAAAGCGCCATTTAATAAGCCCTCGAATAATGGCGGTGGCGGTAAAAACCAAGCACCATTTAATTTTAATTTTACGAATCCCTTTTCCAGTAAGGCAAGCTTTGGCTTTATTGCAGCTGGTGCGGTCTTGTTTTGGTTATTAAGTGGTTTCTTTATTATTCAAGAAGGTCAGGCGGGTGTGATTCTCACCTTTGGTAAATACAGTTACACCGCTGGGCCTGGCATTAACTGGCGTATGCCTTGGCCCATTCAGGCGCAAGAAATTGTAAATTTATCGGGCGTTCGTTCGGTTGAAGTAGGGCGTCCAGTCTTAATTAAGTCAACTAACTTAAAAGATGCATCGATGTTGACCGAAGATGAAAACATTATTGATGTGAAATTCGCCGTGCAATATCGTTTAAAAAATCCGACAGATTATTTATTTAATAATCGTAATCCGGATATTGCGGTAACACAGGCTGCTGAGACGGCAATTCGGGAAATTGTGGGCCGCAGCAAAATGGATACCGTGCTTTATGAGGGGCGTGAAAAAATTGCCATTGACTTAGCTATCTCAATTCAAAAAATCTTAGATAGTTATAAAACCGGTATTTATATTACGAGCGTGACAGTGCAAAATGTGCAACCCCCCGAACAAGTTCAGGCCGCATTTGATGATGCCGTCAAAGCCAGTCAAGATGCTGAGCGTTTGAAGAGCGAAGGTCAAGCATACGCAAACGATATTATTCCGCGCGCTAAAGGTACTGGCGCACGTTTACTGCAAGAGGCTGAAGGCTATAAAGCACGAGTCATTGCAACTGCTGATGGTGATGCCACCCGCTTTAAACAAATTTTGACGGAATATGCAAAAGCACCTCAAGTCACGCGTGATCGGATGTATATCGACACGATGAAGGAAGTCTATAGCAATGTAACCAAAATTTTGGTCGATACCACTAAGAGTAATAGCCTCTTGTATTTGCCCCTCGATAAAATTGCCGCGCAAGTGAGTGCTGAAAGTGCCCAAGCGGCTGCGGCAGCACCCAATAGCAGCATGGGTTCGGGTTCGGTTGGTAGCTCTACTGGAGTACCTAGTTTGCCAGCTACGGGCTCGGTCACGGTTTCACCAGCACAGCCTGCGTCTGGCTCTGCGGCAACGGGCGGCAGTAATAGTTCGGTTGATAAACGCGATGGCTTACGCAGCCGCGATCGGGATGCCCGCTAATGAATATGAATCGCGTACTTGCTGCTTTAATTGGACTCATTGCCATTATTTATTTATTGGCTTCCAGTATTTTTATTGTTGACCAACGGCAGTTTGCAGTGGTATTTTCCTTTGGTCAAATTGTGCGGGTAATTCAAGACCCTGGTTTGCAATTTAAGTTTCCTGCCCCATTTGAGAATGTGCGCTTTTTCGATCGCCGCATTTTAACGATCGATAATCCTGAAGCTGAGCGTTTCATTACCTCCGAAAAGAAAAATCTCTTGGTTGATTCTTATGTGAAGTGGCGCATTGTTGATCCGCGTAAGTTTTTTGTGAGTTTTAGAGGTGATGAAAGTTTAGCGGTCGATCGATTAAATCAGCTAGTTCGTTCAGCTTTGAATGAAGAGTTTACGAAACGTACCGTACGTGAACTTATTTCTGAGCAGCGCGAACAAGTGATGCAGGGAATTCGTAAGAAAGTAGCCGATGATTCTGCCGATATTGGTGTTGAAATTGTTGATGTGCGTTTAAAGCGCGTCGACTTATTGGCTGAAATTAGCGATTCAGTGTATCGACGCATGGAAGCAGAACGCAAACGCGTAGCTAATGAATTGCGCTCTACGGGCGCAGCTGAGTCGGATAAAATTCGTGCCGATGCCGAGCGCCAGCGCGATGTTATTTTGGCTGAGTCGTATCGGGATGCGCAAAAAATTAAAGGCGCTGGCGATGCGAAGGCGACCGCCTTATATGCCGAAGCGTTTGGGCGGGATTCCCAATTTGCTCAGTTTTATCGCAGTTTGGAGGCATACCGCAGCTCTTTCAAAGATAAGAAAGACTTGATGGTGGTTGAACCCAGTGGTGAGTTCTTCAAGTTTTTGCATAAAAAGAGCCAATAAGACGACCCGCTCTTTGGGGCCTAAAAGGCCGCAGACTCAGAGTTCTGCGAGATTCCCCAGCATCGCCCATCGTCAAGCATAGTTGAGCCATAATATTAGGCATGAACCGTTGGTTATTACCTGAAGATATTGCTGATATTTTGCCAGCTGAGGCTGCCAAAGTAGAGGCTTTGCGTCGCCGCTTGCTCGATTTATATCAATCTTATGGCTATGAGTTGGTGACCCCACCCTTAATCGAGTTTCTCGATTCTTTGTTAACGGGTACTGGTGCGGACCTTAATTTACAAACCTTTAAGTTAGTTGATCAGCTCTCAGGGCGTACCTTAGGCTTGCGGGCTGATATGACACCCCAAGTTGCTCGGATCGATGCGCATTTATTAAATCGAGATGGCGTAACCCGCCTATGTTATGCGGGCTCGGTTGTCCATGCCCGCGCCAGCATTACTAGTGCGTCGCGCGAAGAGGTGCAATTGGGCGCGGAAATTTATGGTTGCGCTAGTTTGGATGCGGATTCTGAAGCGATTTCACTTTTATTGCAAACCCTGCGTTTGGCTGGGCAAGAGCAGGTCTATCTCGATTTATCGCATGCCGGAGTATTGGCTGGCGTGTTAGAGGGCGTAACGCTAACGCCTGCAGATATGCAAACTGTATATGGCTTATTGCAAAGTAAAGATCGCCCCAGTTTGGTGGCCTGGTCGCAAGCCGTGCCCACCGATTGTGCTAAAGCCTTGCTAGCACTAACGCATTTAAATGGACCGAGTAGCGAGGTTTTAAAAAAGGCCCGCAAAGGTGAATTTGCTTTGCCAAATAATCTTCAAGTACAGGAATCTTTATTGCAATTAGAAGCGTTGCTCGCGTCAATGACTGAGCTCGCGCCTACTACCGAAATGAGTATTGATTTAGCAGATTTACGCGGTTATCAATACCACACTGGGGTGACGTTTGCGGCTTATATTGCTGACTTAGCTCAGCCCATTGCGCGGGGTGGTCGCTATGATCAGGTTGGAGCTGCTTTTGGGCGCGCGCGCCCCGCAACTGGGTTTTCACTCGATTTGTTGACCTTAGCAAATCTTTCTAAGGCATCCGCTCTGCGGCCGGCAATACGTGCACCCTGGCTTTCTGATGCGGCTTTATTGGCCCAAATTTCCCAATTACGGGAGGCTGGCGAAGTGGTGATTCAGATCAAGGTGGGGGAGGAATTTTTAAGTTCCCAATTCCAGTGTGATCGAGAATTGGTTCAGCAAGGTAAAAACTGGGTGGTAAGCCCATTAAGGTCGGTAAAATAGCCCGTCTTGATCAAATTTGGATTGAATATGTCTCAGCAGCAAAGTAAGCAAAACCCTGGCCAACCCAGGTCAGCCAAACGCGGCCGAAATGTGGTGGTAATAGGCACTCAATGGGGTGATGAAGGCAAAGGCAAGGTAGTCGATTGGTTAACTGATCATGCTGCTGGCGTCGTGCGCTTTCAAGGTGGCCATAATGCGGGACATACTTTAATTATCGGTAATAAAAAAACCATTTTGCGTTTAATTCCTTCGGGAATCATGCATCCGCAGGTCATTTGTTATATCGGTAATGGTGTTGTGCTATCGCCTGAAGCACTCTTTAAAGAAATTGGTGAGCTCGAAGCCGCCGGATTAAATGTCTGCGATCGCCTGCGTATTTCTGAAGCAGCGACGTTAATTTTGCCGTATCACGTCGCAATTGATAACGCCCGCGAGAAAAAACGGGGGGCAGCGAAAATTGGCACTACCGGACGTGGCATTGGCCCCGCATATGAAGATAAAGTAGCCCGCCGTGCTTTGCGTGTGCAAGATTTGTTTTATCCCGAAAAATTTGCCGCGCAATTGCGTGAAAATTTGGAATATCACAATTTTGTTTTAACCAATTACTACGGAGCGAGCCCCGTTGATTATGAAGCTACTTTAGCTGAGGCCATGAGTTATGCAGCGCGCCTTAAGCCGATGGTTACCGACGTTTCTAGTGCTTTATATGCAGTCGAACAAGCTGGGCAAAATTTATTATTTGAGGGTGCTCAGGGTACGCTGCTCGATATTGACCACGGAACCTACCCTTATGTAACTTCGAGTAACTGTGTGGCGGGGAATGCAGCCGCGGGTTCTGGAGTAGGCCCCGATTCTTTGCAATATATCTTGGGTATTACCAAAGCCTATTGCACCCGAGTGGGCGCTGGCCCATTTCCTAGTGAGCTTTATGATTTCGATAATCCTGCGAAGCAAGACCCAGTTGGCATCCGCTTAGCTGAAGTGGGCAAAGAGTTTGGCTCAGTAACAGGCCGTCCGCGTCGCACGGGTTGGCTTGATGCGGCCGCATTAAAGCGCTCAATTCAGATTAATGGGCTAACTGGACTATGTATCACTAAATTAGATGTGCTCGATGGCCTTGAGCAGGTCCGCTTATGTGTGGGTTATCGTTTGGAGGGCAAAGAGCTCGATGTATTGCCGCGGGGTGCAGAGGCAGTAGCTTTATGTGAACCGATTTATGAAGATTTTCCAGGTTGGCAAGATAGTACTGTTGGTATTCAAAATTGGGACCGCCTACCAATTCAGGCACAACACTTTTTGCGTCGTATTGAAGAGGTCGTTGGCAAACCCATTGCCATGGTGTCGACTGGGCCAGAGCGCGATGAAACCATTTTGGTGCACCATCCTTTTGAAGCGACGCATTAAGCGGTAATGTGTAATTTATAGGCTATTTTTATTGTGAGATTTATTTAAAGGTTTTTATCATGACTGTACGTATTAACTGTTTTGGCTTGCAGGTTGCCGATTCGCTTTACCGTTTTATTGAGGATAAAGTGTTACCAGGTCTGCAGATTAAAAGTGCTGACTTCTGGAAGGGCTTTGCCGCAATTGTTAAAGACTTAACCCCAATTAATGACGCATTGCTAGCCAAGCGTGATCGAATCCAGCGTGATTTAGATAAATGGCACCAAACTCATCCAGGCCCAATCAAAGATATGCCTGCGTATCGCCAGTATCTAAAAGAAATTGGCTATATAGATGAGATACCAGCCAATGTAGTGGCTTCTACCCAGAACGTCGATGATGAGCTTGCTCTCCAAGCGGGCCCCCAGTTGGTTGTTCCTGTGCTCAATGCGCGCTATGCTTTAAATGCAGCTAATGCTCGTTGGGGCTCTTTGTATGACGCGCTCTACGGTACAGATGTTTTGTCTGAAGAGGATGGTGCTACCAAAGGCGGAGCGTTCAATCCAATTCGTGGCGCTAAGGTTGTAGCCTATGCGCGGCAGTTTTTAGATCAGGCTGCACCTTTGCTTAAAGCTTCATATAGCGATGTGGTGGCTTATACCGTGGTAGCCAATAAACTGGCGGTAAAGTTAAAAGATGGTAGCACTACTGGCTTGCTTGATGAAAAACAGTTTGTGGGCTACCAAGGTGATCCTGCCGCACCTTCATCTGTTTTACTACGCAATAATGGTATTCATATTGATATTGAAATTGATAAGACGAAAACCATCGGTGCTAGTGATTTAGCTGGTGTAAATGATGTCGTACTAGAAGCTGCGCTCTCTACCATTCTGGATTTGGAAGATTCAGTAGCGGTTGTTGACGCCGATGACAAAGTACTCGCTTATGAGAACTGGTTAGGTATTCTCAAAGGGACCTTAGTTGAAGAGGTGAGTAAGGGTGGCAAAACTTTTACCCGCCGCCTCAATCCAGATCGTCAATACAAAGCCGGTATTGGCGCAGTAAATGCAAAAGATGGCTTGGTGACCTTACATGGCCGATCACTATTATTCCTGCGTAACGTTGGTCACCTGATGACAAATCCTGCCATCATTACTAGTGAAGGTAAGGAAGTTTACGAAGGCATCTTAGATGCAGTCGTGACCGTATTAATTGCTTTATATGATATTAATCGCCCAGCAGCACAAGCGATTGGCAATACCCGTAAAGGTTCTGTATACATTGTTAAGCCTAAAATGCACAGTCCTGAAGAAGTTGCATTTGCTAGCGAGCTCTTTAGCCGTGTTGAGAAATTGCTTGGCTTGCCAGAGAACACCGTCAAATTAGGCATCATGGATGAAGAGCGGCGCATGAGCGTCAATATTAAAGCTGCCATTGCGGCAGCTGGTGCACGCGTTGCTTTTATTAACACTGGCTTTTTAGATCGTACTGGCGATGAAATTCATACTGGTATGTATGGCGGTGCCATGGTCCGTAAAGGCAAGATGAAGGTCGGCAAATGGTTCAATGCGTATGAGCGCCGCAATGTATTGGCCGGCTTAGATTGTGGTTTACGGGGTCGCGCACAGATTGGTAAAGGCATGTGGCCTGCACCAGATCTCATGCGAGAAATGGTGGAGCAAAAAATCGCCCACCCTCAATCGGGCGCCAATACGGCCTGGGTGCCATCACCTACAGCTGCGACCTTGCATGCCATGCACTATCACCAAGTCAACGTGGCGAAAATTCAAGAAGACATGGAGAAAAAAGATACTGCAGCCGAGTATGAATCGTTAATGGATGATTTATTGACTGTGCCAATTGCGCTCTATCCAGATTGGACTAAAGAAGAGATTCGCGAGGCGCTTAATAATAATTGCCAAGGTATTTTAGGTTATGTTGTTCGTTGGATTGATCAAGGTGTTGGCTGTTCCAAGGTGCCTGATATTTACAACGTTGGATTGATGGAGGATCGCGCTACATTACGTATCTCTAGTCAACATATTGCCAATTGGCTGCTGCACAAAATTGTGACTATAAATGATGTTAATGAAGCTTTGCAACGGATGGCTAGCATTGTTGATATGCAAAATGCAGGTGATCCCCTCTACAAACCAATGATGCCCAATTACAAAGACTCATTCGCTTTTCAGGCAGCAAGTGACTTGATCTTTAAAGGACTCGAGCAGCCTAATGGTTACACTGAGCCTCTGCTGCATGCGTGGCGTAGGAAAGTAAAAGGGGTTTAAAACTTTGAATACTCTTTATTTACAAAATTGAGATTTTCAAAAAGAACATCGTCATTAAATAATCTAGATGTCATAAATTCTGGAAGCAGTTCGTCAATTTCTTTAAGAGATGCCTGCCCCTCATAACACTCGTGGTTACTATATTCAGTGTAAAGAAAATGTGTTCTTTTTAAGGCCTCAGGACCACTTATAATCATATCTGATTCCGCGCCTTGAATGTCTGCCCAAATTAAATCAATATATTCAATATTATATTCAGTGAGCCAATCGTCCAAACGAACCATTTGAACTTTTATTTGAGAATCAAACTTAACCCAAGGATAAATTTGTAAATGGGCTTTTGGTATTCTGATTGACCCTGATTGGTCCCAATCTGCATTTTCATCATATCCTGAAGACTGGTAGAAAGTTATTGGTCCATTGACTCTGCCGATGGCACATTCGAATAATTTAACGTTTGGATGATTAATTCTTTCCTTAAATTTTTTAATTGCCCTTGGATCAGGTTCAAAACAAAAGATTTTCGCATTAGGCATAAATCTAAGAAAATTTTCTGTAGTTTCACCATTATTTGAGCCAATCTCGATAATTATGGGGTTATCTTTTTTTAGTAAATTAAAAACTCTAGATCCGTTTAGCCCGCCAGCCTCTAGCCGAACAGATCTAGCATCATTTTTAATTAAGGGCCGTGGATCGGAATGATTAATAATCACAGGAGGTACGGGGATATGGATAGGTGGTGGCCTTCCCATGCCGTGCCACCAAGGTGTAGAAGGAATTACATCTGCGAGCCACCAGGCACATTCTGTAAAAGTACTCTCGTAAGAGCCGATAATCTCTTGGGACTTAGACAGGATTAATAAATCGACTGCAGCTTCAATACCTACTCGAACACTAGTTGTACTTGATGTGTGGGTTTTGGTGTGATATTTTGGGGCAGATAGTATCCTTCCAGGATAGGATAAGCTGAGGGCATTCACGACCGAAATATCATCACTAGAGACGTAAAAATGATGGCCAGGAAACTTATCCATGATTTTTTTGAACAAATTTAAATCATGAAAATGCTGGTTTCGCCATGTATTATCATGCCAAGTTCTAATATGAACGCCAATAAATTTTGGATGATTTTTTATGAATTGATTTACTAACTCTAAAATTGTTGGATTAAATATAATTTTTTTGAAGTATTTTTTAAATTGAAAAATTACCTCATCCTTAATATTTTCAAATTGGTAATCTATGTTACTGCTTAGATACCAAAAATTACCATTATCGGCATTCAAAAATTCCCGGTAAATTTTAAGTTTATTAAATTTATCCGCTGGTTCGTGGGCAGCTAAAATCCACGTGCTTAAATGAGTATCTTTATTTTTAGGGCTAAAAGTATTATTAATTGAAAAAATATGACTATGAGGATTTATTAGCATAACAAAATCCTCAATTTGGTCTGCCAATTTAAGCCCAGATACGATATTTTTTAGTTGGTTACCCAAGCCAAATGGGTTATCTATGATGATTGTCAATTAAAATTTCTTAATCTTGAATGAAAATTTAAATTATATTGTTTTAAATTTAAACATGCTTTGGTGAGCCATAATTCTGATGTACTTGATTCATTTTTTTGTATAAATTTTCAAGATTAGTAGTTATAGCTTTAGTATCAAAAAGAGGGGTGGTAAAGCGATGATTCCTTAGCCGATGCTTTACTGCACTTAATTTATCTTTATTTGTGGCTAATTCAATAGCTAATAATTCGTATTCCGCTCTTGAGTTCGTAATTAATTCCGGAAGATTTATTGCCGTCAAGAGGCTGCTAGCAACGCGACTGGCAAATGACTTGCCCATGATAGTAATTAATGGTAGGCCAGCCCAAAGGGCATCGCTTGCTGTGGTATGGGCGTTGTAGGGAAAGGTATCTAGAAAGAGATCCGCCAATTGATATCGCTCAATATGCTCAGTCTGGGGAATTCGTTTTGCAAAAATGAGCCTATCGCCAGCTATATTATGGTTAGCGAAATGTTTCTGAAGGTTTTGCTTTGCTTCCTTAGTATCCTCAAGAAGCCACAAAACCCCGTTCGGGACAGCCTGAAGAATTTTGATCCAGGAGGTAAAAATTGCCGGATTAATTTTGAAATTATTATTAAAACAGCAAAACACAAACTGATCATCTCTTAGCCCATATTGATGTCTTGTCAGCTTATTTTCTGGAATTGTTCTTTTGTGATCATTGGGTTGGTATGAGTTAGGTAAATAAACAATATTTTCAGAATAATGAATAAAGCTTTCCAATGGAATTAAAATTGGATCTGCAATTAAGTAATCGTAAAAATGTGAGCCCATAGTTCCAGGGTACCCTAAGTAGTTCACTTGTATAGGCGCCAATCGCTGGGCAAAAATATTAGCCCTATTTGAGCGGGTGTTACCTGTTAAATCAACCGCTATATCGATGCCTAAGCTTCTTGATAGCCCAATAATTTCTTCATCCGACTTATCATTCACATCGATAAATTGCTTAAAGGTCATCTGCAAACGATGATTCATTGCGTCGTTTACCGGGGGAGCTAGGATAAAGGCGTATATCTCAAATTGATTTTCATCATGCAATTCAAATACACCAACCATAAGACTCATCACTGCGTGCTCATAAAAATCAGTCGAAAAATAGCCTATACGAATTTTTCTCTTTTGGGGTCTACTAAAAAAAGGGATCTGTTGATGATCGTTTTCTGCATAAATAGTATTTAATTGATTTTTATTCCAGCTTTTACTGGCCTGATGGAGTAGAGAAGGGTCATCTACAATAGCCAGCAACCAAAATGGGCTACCAACACATTCATTATTTTGAATTTTTACTTTAATTAGAGATAAAAGATTGTCCAAGTTATCCCATTCGCAAATTAGTAATTGAAGATAAACAAGAAATCCGCTGGGATAGTCCAGATGCTCATCTATCGAGACTGCTTGTTTTAGCGCATGAAAGGCTTCTTGGTATTCTTTTAATTCATAAAAAGCCATTGCTTGGTTAAAGTAAGCCACTGCAAAATCAGCTTTTAAATTAATCGCTTGCTGATGAGAAGTAAGGGCTAATTTGAATTGATGCAGCTTACCAAGGATAACCCCACGGTTTGTCCAAGCCTCATGGTCCTTTGGGTTGAGCGCCAGCACTTGATCGTAGGCGGCTAAGGAAGGGGCTAACTTCTGCAAATGATAGAAGGTTAGGCCCTTATTAAACCAAGCTTCTGGGTAATCTGGCTTCAGGGTAATGGTCAACTCATAGGCTGCCAGCGCCCCTATATAATTTTTAAGATAAAAAAGGAGATTCCCTTTATTATAAATAGCTGGGTAATACGTTGGTTCGGCTTTTAGAGATAAATCATAGGCTTGGAGCGCTTCTTCAAAATGGCCCCGCCTTTTAAGCTCTAAGCCGCGCATCATCCAGGTTTGAGCCAGTGACATGATTGGTTAAAATTTAGAGTAAATTAAATTGAACATGCCATATTAGTGTAAACAATTATCAGGGTATAAATAGACAATGAATTGGCTTGAAGGCGAGGAAGCTCAAAAAAAGCTGCTTGCCATTACTCATAGTGGAAAGCCAGATATGCGTCTTTACTTTCGTAGGGCTAATTGTAGTGGGCTTTCTTTTAAAGCATTAATGATTATGGAATGTGAGTTTGAAGACATTCAATTTGAAGGATGTAATTTAGAGGACACTATGTTCTCGGACTGTAAGTTCACTCGCTGTAGCTTTAATGACGCAAATCTTCAAAATGCTACTTTCTTCAAAACACCCATGACTGACTGCACTGCCGTCAAAGCAAGGGGTTATCGGTGGTCGGTTTTACAAAGTGCTGTTAATAATTTAGATGCTACCGATGCGGTTTTACCAGAGGCAAAATTTATACAAAGCCCCATGAAAGATGTTAATTTAACTAGAGCAAATCTTGATAATGCAGGAATGCCACTATCAGCTCAAACGAGAACAAATTTTACTGGGGCTTATTTAAAGCAAACGATTTTATTTAATATTGATTTACGCACCTGTATTTTTTTAGGAGCGAATGCCTCGTTTACAGTGTTTTCTAGCTCAATAATTGATGGGATGAATTTTTCTAATATGAATTTAACGCACGCCCAGTTTAGTAAAAGTCAATTAAAAAATACTAACTTCAGTGGGAGCCAATTAATGGGTGCTTGTTTTACTGATTCGATCTTAAGTGGTGCTCAATTAAATCATTGTAATATGGTTAATACGACCTTTATGCGTTGTAATTTAAATGGCGCTAAATTAGATCAGTCTATTTTTAATAATGCTCAGTCAACACGAAGTACTTTTGTTAAGGCTTCTTTAGTTGGGCTTGAAGCCTCCAGGTCAGTTTGGCATCATGCAGATTTGCAGGCAGCCGATTGTAGAAAAGCTGTTTTTAATCAAGCTGATTTAATTGGCTCAAATTTAACCGATGCTAATTTTGCGGGTAGTTCTTTATATGAGACACGTTTAGATTTGACTAATCAAACTGGGACAAAATTTGATTTTTCAGCATTTGCCACCACCAGACCGCCAGATAAAAATTACGCAGCTTTTGTGATGGCTAACTCTTAATATGGGAAAATGAATAATGGACTTTCCAAAAACTGATCATTTAGTCGCCGTTGATAGTGAAGTACGGTTAGTTAAAACCGCTATTATTTCGGTTGATCCCTTACGCATTAAAAATAATGCTCCCGCTCTACTCTCTGCCAGTTGTTTGGTAGAGCCAAGAGTTGGCGATATGGTTATTTGCGCTCTTGCAGGAGATGGCCATGCTTATATCTTATCAATCGTAGAGCGATTAGAGCCTAATAAGGAATCCGTTTTGCATTTTAGTGCGCCGTTAGAAATAATTACCCCTTCCTTGAGTATCAAAAGTATCGAGATGGCGGTGTTCTCGGAAAAGGTAGAGTGCCATATTGGCAAATTGAAACGGGTTGTTGACTCGGTAGAGGACTTTGTAGAGAACTGTTTAGTTAGTTTCGGTACATTTTTTATGCTAGCAAAAAGAAGCATTAAGAGGGTAGAGGAATTGGACGAAACACGCGCAGGGCATCTAAAACTCGAAAGCCCTACCTTATTAGAAATGAATGGCGCTGTCACTGCTATATCTGGTGAGGAATTAATTAAGATGCAAAGTAAACAAATTCATATGGGTTAGCAGCATGGCTAATAGTAACTTCGGCTCTTATCAATTTCAGGTTTCATCAAGTCAGAATCCGAACTTTCAGGTATCAGCCATCGATGGGCAGGAGAGATTAGGCCAACCTTATTATTTTGATATTGATGTTGTTTCAAAAGTAGTGGGACTGAACTTGGAAGAGTTGATGGGTAAGCCGGCAATGTTGACTATATCCCCCCCTTGGAATGGAAAGTCTAATTCTTATCATGGCATTGTTACCCGCGCTGAAAGTTTTAGCACGACCCTAGATAAATACATGCATTTTCGTTTGCGTATTGAGCCTTCGATTACTCAATTGAGGCAAACGATATTAAATTATGTTTATACCAATACAACCCAGGGCTATAACTTAACAAGTCTCTTAACCACTGTTTTTAATCGTTACTCTTTTCAGTCTGGAACTAATTATCAATTTACCCTGAATCCGCCAATTATGACGCGGCAATTTATTATGCAATTTCAGGAGAGTGATTTCGATTTCATGCAGCGGTGGCTGGAATATGAAGGGGCTTTTTATTACTTTAAACAGGGAAGTTCATGTGAGGAAATGGTCATCATTGATGACAATATGAGTTTTCCTGCATCTATAGTGAACTTAAAATATATTCAGCAAGGCACCATGAATAAAACTCAGTCTAGTGAAGCTTTGATGAGTTTTAATGCCGTACAAAGCTTAAATATGAATACGGTGCAATTGCAAGACTATAACTATCAGCATGCCCAGGATATAGTCGACGGAAAGAAGCAAAATAATAAGGCTCTATGGGGACAGCATTTTATTTTTGGTGGTAATTTATTGAAGAATAGTAATGCCAAAAAATATGCTGAGTTACGTATTGAGGCGGGCTCCACCTTTGGAATGGTTGTTCGCGGTAAAACCTTTGTGACAGGAATAGCACCGGGCACACTTATATCTGTTAGCAACCACCCAGTGAATTCCCTAAATGCGAAGTTTAGAGTTGTGGCGGTGCATCACCGTGGTAGCCAATCAGGTTTTGGCTTAAATGCTGCCCCGCAAGATACTGCTGATGGAGAGGGCGCGAATTTTTATACCGCGGACCTGGAAGTTATTCCATCTGACGTTCAATTTCGTCTGTCACAAACAACCCCGTGGCCTAAGATCGCTGGTTTTTTGCCAGGCATTATTGATGGCGATGGCGATTCTTCTATTCCTCAGTTGGATAGTCAAGGGCGCTATAAAGTTAAATTTCCTTTTGCGGCTAACTCTTATTCAGCGGGTAAGGCATCGACGTGGATTCGGATGGCAACTCCCTATGGCGGGGGTGGCGAGCAGGGTAATTCTGGACTCTCATTTCCCCTGTTAATTGGTACTGAAGTTATGCTCACTTTCAATAATGGTGATCCTGACCTGCCAGAAATTGCAGGTGCTTTAGCTAACTCCATTACGCCAAATGTGGTTAACAATCAAAATCCGTCTGTCAACCAGATGATTTCTCATGCAAATAATCAATTCCAGTTGGATGATACGGCCAATACCAGTGGCGTTCGCTTTCTCTCCAACCAAGGATCTATGATGTTTTTGGGTGCTTTTGGGGGTAAGTTTGGAGCCGGTAGCGATGGGGAGGGAGAATAGGCGACTGTTAGTTTTTTATAAGCCATCGTTCTCTGTTCGTCTTAAATGCTCAAACCTTCTTTGTATGTTTTTCAGTGGATTTCAGATCTCGGTGGAGCAGACACACGCTTAAAAGATTTACTTCTACTTCTAAAAAATGATTTTGATATTACTTGTATCCCCAATGATGATTTCCGCCTAAAGGAAAAGCACAATACTGATTTTTTGGATAAAAATGGTATTAAATACACCTCATTTTCAAATCTAAGCCCAAGATTAAATGGTTATGCGTATGCAAACTGTAATTTTAGAATATTTGAGGAAAAGCATCGTATTCAATTCATCCAGGAGTCTGGCCTGAAATTTATTTGGTCAAACGATATGATGTGGCATACCCCTGATGAGCTTAAAGCTGTTGCCTTAGGTCAAATTAATTGCATACTTTTTACCTCGCCATTTCATAAGTCGCTCATGGCTCCTAGTGTTTTAGACGCCAACCCAAGTCAAGCAATTGCAGTATTAGAAAACTATTTTGACTCTGATTCTTGGATTTACTTTGACCGCCCTCAAAAAACCTCGGTCACTTGTGGAAAAATTAGTCGTGCAGACACAATGAAATATTCAGAAGACTTTCCAATTTTTTATGAATCAGCCACTCGTAATTTACCCGTAGATTTTAAAATCATGGGCTGGAATGATTCACTTCAAAAAAAATATGCTTGGTTTAATTTTTCAAACTCCTGGGAATTTTTACCTGAGAATGGTATGAATACCCAAAAATGGTTAGAAACGATTGATATTTATTTATACAATTGCAACCATAAATTTATAGAAAATCAATCTCGGAGCTTAATAGAGGCGCAACTAACTGGGTGCCCAATTGTTGCTCCGAATCAATGGAATTTCCCCAATATGGTTTGGAATCAAAGAACTGGGTATTTATGGGATACCCTAGAGGATGCTCAAGAAGTTTTATCGATATTGATGAACCATGATTTAAGAAAGCAAAAGGGATTATTGGCTTCTGAATTTACACGTGATCTTTGGTGCAATGTAAAAGTAGCCAAAGAAAATTGGTTTAAGATAATTCATATAGTTAACATATAAATATATTTTTAAAGGGATTTAAATTAAGACTTTAATTTGGTCGGTAGCCTGGGGTGATTATCGCTATATGTTGCAATCGCTAGTTGCGTCGGTTAAGGGCGTTGGGCTCAACTATGATTTTTTAACATTTTCCGATGAGCCGATTGCCCGTGCTATTTCCTGTCCATTAGATTCTGAAATTAATTTAGATTTTCATCAAAAGTGGAAATTTCATTATCTGTATAAATTGCGTGAATTAGATTACGACAATTTTATATTTATTGATAGCGACCATTATTTCGTAAGAAAACCAACTATAGCCTTACCCGATTTATTAGCGGGAGATTCTTGGCATACTTTTTTAGAGTCTCCCATTAATTCGCCCTCCACTAAAAGGCCTGATTGGTGGAGTATGCCAAATAGTATGATGGTTGACTTATGGCGCAGTTTTGGAGTTAAGCAAAAAATTTTATACAACACTAATGGCGGGTTTTTTATTTGCAAAAAAAATATGATCGAGCAAATTCTTGCTACTTCTATACTATTTGATGAGCACCAGAACGCTTATGGACTTAGTTTGCCCGAAGAAGTGACTGACGCGGTATTAACCCATTTATTTAGCCTGGATTACTGCAAACATCTTCACTCAAGGCACATTGATCACTGGGCAAGCGAGTGGACTAATGCTTTGGGCGGTAATCTACCAGATGGAAGTAACTGGGAGTTTGAAGAATATATGACAAGAGAAAGGTCGATAGTTAACCCTGCAATTGTGCATGCCATGAGGTCAAAGGTGGCTTTGATTGACAAGGGTAGGGCTATTTTAGGTCAGAAAATTGACTCAGTTTCCTTTACGCCATGGCCTGAGGCAAAAGCAAGCTTAAATAAAAGCTATTAGACTTAAAGGTATCCAATGGAGTGGTTAAGGCGGCCCTATTTCTTTATCTTTTCTAATATTTTTTTGAAAATAATTTGTAGGTTTGATCGATAATGTATCTATCGCTTAAGTCAGTCTTATTTTTTAAACTTAGTTTCCCCTAAAAACAGTTATGGATCGATCGAAGACAGATAAGATTAAAAAAAGTGCGGCAGCCGTCTTTGCGCCTAGTAGTAGTTCGTCCAGTTCAAGCTCTAGTAGTAATTCCAATAGCAGTTCTAGTTCTACGCAAGAATCATTGCCTCCCGCGCTTCAGAAGGCCTGGTCATATGTTATCCCAAATTTTGATACCATGCCAGCACAAACCCAAGAGTTTATTGCTGCTACATTACCATCCTTAGTAGAGGCCGCACTCAATTGGATGGCGCAAAATAGTTCGTCAAGCTCATCAGGGGGTTCGGGTGTTTCATCAAATCACCATATGGGAATGGTCACCCCCGGTATGGCATATCAGGTATCGGGCTCTCACCGCTGGGATGCAGCAGGGGGCAATCGGCTGCAAGCGACTACCGGGGCTCATTTTCAAAATACTGGCCAGGTATTTCAACATGTTATAGGCGAGGGCTTAACGTCCGCTCAGCGTGAAGCTTATGCTGCCAGCTACGTCAATATATTGGGGCAAAGTGTTAAGCAACAATCTGGTGATGATTGGGAAGCAATCGGGGGAACAGTTTATTCAATCGTTGGCACTAATAGTTTAGCCTCAAGTTCTAGTTCAGGCTCCAGCTCCAGCTCCCCTTATGCATTTCAGCAGGCGATTTATGGTTCGCGTAATGTTTATGTTGATGCTAATGATGTATTGACTGCTGCAACCTTAACAGAAAACTATGGTACTTCGAGTACTAGTAGTTACACCCATAGCCAAACCGTCATGGGCAGTCAAAACATTTATGTTTCAAATAATCACACTTTTGCTGTCAATGGCGTAACAATTCATACATATGGTTCTGCAGGCCCCGGACCCACTTATTCAAGTTCAAGTTCTTCTAGTTCTTCTTCATCTTCGTCATATGTGCAGATAGTAATACCACAAGCTTTTAATCAAATTTCAGCTATGGGCGAAGGCTCTTCCTCCAGTAGTTCAAGTCAGGATTTTGATACACCTCCTCCAACTACTGGTGGGGAATGGGCTTCTTCCACTTTAAATGTAGCATTTACTTTGGGCGCAAGTAGTGGCGCAGCATTCATACCAGCCCTAGCAGAGATTATTGCCAATTCTGGTGCAGATAACATGCCTCCATTCGTTGAATTTACGGTTAATCAAGGCAGCGCATCAAATCAAACCTATGGTGGCCAGTTTAATTTTTACCAAAATGTTTACAACAGCTCTTATATGGGTGGAACTAATAACACCACAGAGGGGATGGGAAGTGCGACGACATTAGGGATGTCGAGTGGAACGATTATAGGTTTGAAGGCGGATACTATTGTTGGTGCTTCTATGCCATTAACTACCTTGATCATGGAAATGAAAATGATTGAGCAAAAATTGGTGATAGTCGACTGGGCTTCTCACACAACCAACATTAAAATGACTGGCCTAATGACGGTGAGCCCCGGAGCGGCTAGTGGTGCAGTTGCTGCTACGGCAGCTGATACGGCTGCCGAAGCTAAAACGGCAGCAAGTATTTCAAAGGCAGTTATGGAGTTAGCCGCGAATATATCTGAAAAAGGCGCAGAAGAATCAGCTGATATTGCACTTGAAGCGTCTATGGAATCTGATGAGGCCGCTGAAGATACTGCAAGGCTTGCGGATGAAGCAAATACATCTTATAAAACTGCATCAAGTGCACAAAAACTGGCAGCAAGCACCAATGATATGGTCACTACTTTTTCAAAATATGGCTTATTGGGCTTCACTAAAATGGCACCAGATACTATCTTGACTATTAATGGGGTAGCTAGAGCTATTTTTGCTGGTGCGAGCGCAGGTGCTACAGCAGCTGCAATTGGCACGGATCAAGATGCCATTACCGATATGGACCAAGGTAAGAGTGGTAGCTCTGATGAGAGTAGCTCTAGCTCTTCTGATGGTTCATCAAGCTCTACCTCTGATAGTTCATCTAGCTCTTCTGATAGCTCCTCTAGTAGTGGCTCAAGCTCTTCCTCTGATAAGAGTAGCTCTAGCTCCTCTGATAGTTCAAGTTCTTCAGGTAGCTCATCAAGTAGTGGCTCTAGCTCTTCTTCAGATAAAAGCAGCTCTAGCTCTTCTTCAGATAAAAGCAGCTCTAGCTCCTCTGATAGTTCATCTAGCTCTTCTGATAGCTCCTCTAGTAGTGGCTCAAGCTCTTCCTCTGATAAGAGTAGCTCTAGCTCCTCTGATAGTTCAAGTTCTTCAGGTAGCTCATCAAGTAGTGGCTCTAGCTCTTCTTCAGATAAAAGCAGCTCTA
Organism: Polynucleobacter sp. IMCC30063; assembly: GCF_021395235.1. Classification (NCBI taxonomy): domain Bacteria; kingdom Pseudomonadati; phylum Pseudomonadota; class Betaproteobacteria; order Burkholderiales; family Burkholderiaceae; genus Polynucleobacter; species Polynucleobacter sp. IMCC30063. The sequence goes on from NZ_JAJVCQ010000003.1 coordinate 96,502, forward strand.
GCTCTTCTTCAGATAAAAGCAGCTCTAGCTCCTCTGATAGTTCATCTAGCTCTTCTGATAGCTCCTCTAGTAGTGGCTCAAGCTCTTCCTCTGATAAGAGTAGCTCTAGCTCCTCTGATAGTTCAAGTTCTTCAGGTAGCTCATCAAGTAGTGGCTCTAGCTCTTCTTCAGATAAAAGCAGCTCTAGCTCTTCTTCAGATAAAAGCAGCTCTAGCTCCTCTGATAGTTCAAGTTCTTCAGGTAGCTCATCAAGTAGTGGCTCTAGCTCTTCTTCGGATAAAAGTAGCTCCAGCTCCTCTGATAGTTCAAGTTCTTCAGGTAGCTCATCAAGTAGTGGCTCTAGCTCTTCTTCGGATAAAAGTAGCTCTAGCTCCTCTGATAGTTCAAGTTCTTCAGGTAGCTCATCAAGTAGTGGCTCTAGCTCTTCTTCGGATAAAAGTAGCTCCAGCTCCTCTGATAGTTCAAGTTCTTCAGGTAGCTCATCAAGTAGTGGCTCTAGCTCTTCTTCGGATAAAAGTAGCTCCAGCTCCTCTGATAGTTCAAGTTCTTCAGGTAGCTCATCAAGTAGTGGCTCTAGCTCTTCTTCGGATGACAGTTCTTCTGGCAGTGGTACAAGCAGTGATAAACCTTGGTGGCAAAAAGTTTTTAATTAATTTATTAGCGTTTAATGGATAAAACTTAACAAACTAAAATAGTTAATATGCCTATTAAAAATGAACCTTTAAGCCCAACAAATAGTGGCGTATATATAGCTCCAGAAGAAAACTTTATTTCTTTTTGGCATAGCTTAAATCCAACTCAGCGAAAGCGGTACATTGCTATAAATGCTGATATAGTTCTTTCTAGCAAAGAAATCAGGGACGAATACCCAGAGTTTAATATGTCACGTGATCAGTTAATTGAGTTGCTTACTGAAAACTCTGAAATTATCCTAACCCTAAAACCTTAATGCGCCTGATCAAACCTCAAGCCATCACCTTGGGTGGGCGACCTATGGTTACTGGAAATAACACAGAGCTTATGGTTACCAGTATGACTGGCTTTGAAATGAGCGGCACTTTTCCAGTTTTAACGAGTGATCAGAAGATTTGGAAGGCATTAAAAGATGTGCTGCCACCAAAAACTGCTCCCGATTTAATGATGCCTAAGTTTCGTAGTGAGTGGCTGGCTTTTGGTAAAGCATTTCCGACTAATTCTTCAGCTAAGGAAGTAGAGTTGGCAATTTCTATTACTCGTAATAAAGAAATAATTTCAGAAAAAATACTTTACGTTACTGGTCCTCGTAAATGGACTAGTTATGCAGGAATTGCTATGCCTGGTAAGCCTGGAAATTTATCAGCTCCCCTGTTATTAGATTGGCAACTTGCTTTTGGTAGCAAATCTAACCCCATTAATCCAAATGGTATTGGGCAATACGACAGTGATTGGGTAGGCAAACTGATGCCGCAAATTGAATATAAAAACAATCCACTTGCATCGCCTAGCGAAAATTCTTTTCCAGCAGGTTTTGGTCCGCTACCTATTGAAGCTTCAGGCCGTTTTAAACCCAAGGGTACTTATAACGAGCGCTGGCGTAAGGAGGAGTATCCTGGTTTTCCAAGTGATACACCGCCTGAGCAATTTATGATGTCAGCACCTGATCAGCAAATGGATGAAGCCTTTTTGCCAGGAGACATTATTACGTGCTCTGGTATGCACCCAAAAGGAGAGGTTGTGAGATGGGTTTTGCCGGATTGGCAGGCACGTTGCTACATCACATTGAAAGATAGCGGGAAGCAGTTGTATCCCATTAAGATGCAAATGGATACGCTCTGGCTTATCCCGCACGTGAATTTACTTGGGATGATGTGGCGAGGCACCATTCCCATCCAAGAGACGGACGCTTACGATGTTGATTTATTGTTTGGGGCATTAGAGGACGCCGATAGCCCGCGCACTGAAAGTGACTACGCATTACAAATTGATATACGTTCAGGTGAAAAAGAACAAACTACAGCACTAATGATGCTTGATGACTCTGGTTTATTGCCTAAAGGACAGAATGGCCTAATTCTGCCGGAGATTCCACAAAATGCAAAGGACCGTATTAATAAGGCCATGCAACATGCAATAGATGCTCAAAAAGCAGGACATGATCATGGTACGCCTTTGTTTTCATCTAAGCCTCAATGAGGTGCTGCAATGAATGAGATAAAACCTGATCAAAAAGTACAAGAGCAAACTCAGGCAGAGGCGGCTGAGGCTGCAGCCTTGGGTATGGAAATGGGAGAGATACTAGTTTCTCCTAAGCCCGATGTAGTACGTTTAAGCCACTTGGTCAAACGACTTAAAGAGATCGGCGATAAACATCGCAAAGATGTTTTTAAAGAAATTAGAAAGAAAACCAAAGATCATCCTCACCATCCAGCAGTCACTCAATTAGACGGACCTCCGAGTAGGCGATTTGCCATTACCCTTAACTCACTAAAGGATGCGGAGCATAGACTCTCTGGAGAAGAGTTAACTAAATTACAGCAGTCGCAAAAAGATTTAGCTGATGTGATGCGGATGGCTTCTGTACGGTATCGGTCGACAGTGCATATGTCAGTGATTGGTGCGCCACTGGCAGACCCACGTTTAATTGGTGACCATATTGAGCGCTATGCAAAGATACCCCATCCACCTGAAGGCACAATGTTTACGGATTTATTGGGCGCCGATTTATCGAATCGCAATTTAGACGGGGTAGAGTTGGTTGGAGTTTTTTTAGATGGAGCTAATTTAACTGCAGCATCTTTAATTGGCATCGACTTGCATGACTCAACTTTAGCTGAAGCAAATTTAACCAATGCTGATTTATCAAATGCCAATCTTAGTGGAGTCAATTTTGGAGGAGCCACTTTACGTAATACCAAAATGACTGGTGCTAATTTGAAAGGTGCAATTTTCGATAAGGCCATTATTGACGGCGCTGATATGCAGGGCGCTGATATGGAAGAGACCTCTTTTATTGCTACGCAATTTATAAAAGGTAATTTCAGTAAGGCAAATTTGACTAAATCTAAATGGCTGGGTATACACCTTAATCCTGATTTAGAGAAATTTAGTAATACCCACGCTCCTCATATTGACGACGCTATTGACGCGATGCAGATTGGGGCGATAGACTTTACCGAGGCTGATTTGTCATTTGCATTTATGTTGGGATGTCACGCTAAAGATGGTATTCAGATGCAAAAAGTAAATTTAGCTAGGGCGAGTTTGCAACGCTGTTATTTCAATTCGGCTGATTTTTCTGGTGCGCAATTTATTAGTACGAATGTTGTTTTGGGCACCACTATGAGTAAATCTAATTTTCAGGGCGCAACTATTACCGCAAGTTTTTTTCGGGGAGCCAATATTAGTCAATCCAATTTTCATTTAGCAAAATTAGATAAAAGTAATTTTTCATTGGCCAATATGACCAATTCCAGCGCAATTCAAATATCCGCTGCTGGATGTCATTTTGAGCGCGCCAATCTCACTAATGTTACTTTTCTTTCCTCAAAAATGATTGGCGCTGCTTTTCGAAATAGTAATTTAACGGGAACATGTTTTGACGACTGTGATTTGACTCACGCAGATTTTTCTAGAGCCAAAACTACAGAATCAACCACTTTTATCAATGCCAACTTAAGTAGGGCATTATTACCTCAATCGCCGTTTAAGAGATAGGATGATCTAAATATGCCAGGCTTTGCAAATAACATGTTAGTGCTCAATATGGGCTTGCCAGACGTTTGTGATGATGGTCCTGTTGTAATTCCTTTTGTTAATTTATCGGAAACGGCAATGGCCTTGCCTATGGCCCCAAATATTTTGGTAGAAGGCACTCCAATTCAAACCATGCTTTGTGATGTACTTTTCTCGGAGGGTGATGTGGGACTGGGCCTCGCAAGTGGTATGTGCATGGGACCAACCTTTTCTGATCTGGGTTCTTTTACTGTACTTATGGATGCTGGTCCTACGACAACAACTTTTGATACAACCATCCAAAACCTCAGTAATTGCGAAGGTATGCATATGACCCCTGGTCAAGTTACTTTACTGGTGTTAAGTCCTTAGTAATTAATTTTTTGATAAAACCCTATAGGTAGTATTTTTTGATAAAAAATCACTACAGCTTGTGATCAAGCCTAGTTTATTTCTTATAATTATTGTGCTTAATTTTGGTGCAATTAGCTATTTTGCTGCAAATCTAACTTGCTAAAATATTGATGATTTTTTGGTAATGAAATACTAGAAAATAACTAATGTTAGTAGTAACCCTGATACGTAAAAAATTATTTATTATTTATTACGTTTTTTGTCTTTGACTTAACTTAATTCAATAGTAATATCACTTTTCCGTGATCAATTTTTAGTAACAAACATTGTTAATTTGAAGGAGTGCGAGTATGTCCACAGAAGGTTCTGTAGCACCAAAGGAGCGCATTAATATCACCTTTAAGCCCGCTACAGGCGGCGCTGAAGAGCAAATTGAATTACCGTTAAAACTATTGGTTGTGGGAGATTTTACGCAGCGCCCTGATGCACGGCCAATTGAAGACCGTGCCCCTATTGATATCGATGCAGATACTTTCTTTGACGTTATGAAAGCGCAAAATTTGGCTTTAAGCATGACAGTCCCTAATAAATTAGATCCTGCCAATCCCAATGGAATGTTAGCTGTTAATTTGAAATTTAATTCGTTGGATGATTTCACTCCCGATAATATTGTTAGCAATGTTCCAGAGTTGACTAAGTTGTTAGAGTTGCGCGGAGCATTAAAAGCCCTGAAGGGTCCCCTAGGTAATGTGCCAGATTTTCGGAACAAATTACAAAGTTTGGTTACAGATCCAGCAACTCGCGCAAAACTCTTGACTGAACTTGGTCTAAACAAATAATAATTATTAAATACATTTATTTTAGGAACTACTATGGCAGACGAACAAACTAATTCAACACCAGCAGCTGGTGCAGCCCCATCAGCCGCTGGACCTTCTTTAATTGATCAACTTTTAGCAACATCGAATGTAAAGCCGGGCGATGCAGCCTATGCTGTTACTAAAGAGGGCTTGCAATCATTTGTCGCCTCTCTTCTTGAGCCGGCTTATGCAACGGATCGCGTTACTGCAGCCTTAGCGGATGAGATGATTGCTGACCTTGACCAAAAGTTAGGCATGCAGGTTGATCAGATTTTGCATAATCCTGAGTTTCAAAAACTGGAATCAGCATGGCGCGGAATGATGTATTTAGTCAAAAATACCAATTTTCGTGAGAATATTAAAATTGGCTTTATGAACGCCACGAAAGATGATTTATTAAGTGACTTTCAAGACTCTCCAGATATTACCAAGTCTGGTCTTTATAAAATAGCTTATACCTCTGAGTATGGTCAGTTTGGTGGCCAACCATGGGGTGCGATGATCTCCAACTTTGATTTTGGTCCAGGCCAAGAAGACGTAGCCTTGTTAACTTCAGTGGCTAGTATTGCTGCTATGGCGCATGCCCCCTTCATTGGTTCTGCTGGCGCATCCTTTTTTGGCTTACAAGATTATGCGAAGTTGCCAGATTTAAAGGATCTATCGTCTATTTTTGAAATGCCTCAGTATGAAATGTGGAATGGTTTTCGCGATAACGATGACTCGCGCAATGTTGGTTTAGTTATGCCTCATTTCTTATTGCGCACCCCTTATGGCGATAACACCATACCCTCCAAGAAGTTTGTTTATAACGAAGATGTAAGTGGCGGTAATTCTAATTTTCTTTGGGGTAATGCTTCCTTTGCCTTTGCTACGCGTTTAACTGCTAGCTTTGCTGATTACCGTTGGTGCGCCAATATTATTGGACCACAGGGTGGCGGTGAAGTGGATGGCTTGCCTATTTATACCTACGAAGCAATGGGAACTTTACAAGCTAAGATTCCGACCGAAGTACTGATCTCTGAGCGTCGTGAGTTTGAATTATCGGAACAAGGCTTTATTGCTTTAACGATGCGTAAAGATACCAATAATGCCTCGTTTTTCTCGGCCAATTCAGCACAAAAACCCAAGTTTTACGGCAATACTCCTGAAGGCAAAATTGCGGAGACCAATTATAAATTAGGCACTCAATTGCCCTATATGTTTATTGTTGACCGCCTTGCTCACTACCTTAAGGTCTTGCAACGTGAAAATATTGGTACTTGGAAAGAGAAATCTGATATTCAAGATGAACTGAATAAGTGGATTAGTCAATACGTTGCAGATATGGAGGCGCCTACTGCTGCAGTACGTAGCCAGCGGCCTTTGCGTCAAGCTAATATTACCGTGGAAGATGTGGATGGAGATCCAGGTTGGTACCGTTGCAATATGACAGTAAGACCGCACTTTAAATACATGGGCGCATATTTTACGCTTTCACTTACAGGTAAATTGGAAAAGAAATAACTTCTACATGAGGTTATAGAAATTACAATTATTTAACAATTTTTATTTGAGGTTTTTCGATGTCAACAAATGCATATATGACTGCTACAGGCTCCAAACAAGGCGCCATTCAAGGAAGTTGCCAAATTCAAGGGCATACGAATCAAATGATCGTATATCGGTATGAAAATACACTTGAAATTCCAACAAATACCCAAACAGGTCAGCCCACCGGTTCTGTGCATATTGCACCAATTCGGGTTACTAAGGAGGTAGATGAAGCCTCTCCTTTATTGGCTCAAGCGCTTACAACTGGTGAAGTGCTAACAGATGTAAAAGTCATGTTTATGAATATTTCTAAAGATGGTAAGCCACAAAATTACTACACTATTGAACTTAAAAATGCCATCGTGACTGCGATCGATTACGATAATCCAATGACTTTATTGTCTGAGAATGGCCCTTTAGGTTTTATGGAAACGATATCCATGACTACCGAAAGCATTACGGGAACCGATGAGTTGAAGTCGAAAGAGTTTACTTATAGCTGGACAGGCAGCAAGTAATTATTACAGCCTTTGTCCGCTGTAATTGAGTCCTTAGAATAGCTATGCGTACAAGATTACTTGAGCGCATAGCTAATTTAGAAGTATCCAATCCAACCGGTGTGGTAGTGCCCCATGAGGTTGCGATTAAACGTTCTATCATAAGTTATCTCGAACGACTACTCAATACCCGGAGAGGCGATCCAGCTATTGATCCCTATTATGGGTTGCCGGATATGGCCAACATTGCTGGCACTCTTCATTTAGAGTCCAATGAGCAATTGGAGCAAGACATTGTGGAGCAAATTCAAATCTATGAAAAGCGCTATATTGAGCCCTCTATTACTCAAGTTATTGACGAAAAGAATACTACCGCCTTTCGCTATGAGTTGCGAGGGATGATTGACATCTCTGAAATTGGGGATGTAAAGCGGGAATTTATCGTGGATCTGAAATTAAACTCTGGTGGCCGTATTACTCTAGAGGAAAACCGTGGATTTTGAGGGGGTTTATCTTCAAGAATTATCGCGCTTACGAACTTTGGGCCAAGAGTTTGCGCAAGAGCAGCCTATGGTGGCTTCTTATTTAGGAGGCGAAAGTGGTGACCCCGATGTGGAGCGCCTGTTGCAAGGAGTCGCATTTTTAACGGCCTTGGTTCGCAAAAAATTAGACGACGAAGTGCCAGAGTTTATTAGCGACGTAGTATCGCTAGTTGGAACTGATATTGTGGGCCCTTTGCCTGCGATGACCGTATTACAAATAGAGGGCATCGGTAAAAATCCAAAGGGTGTTGAAATTAAGGCAGGCTCAGAATTTGCTTCCCAGCCCGTAGATGGAACCTCTTGTATTTTTTCAACCTCTTGGCCTTTCACCATTCAGCCAGTCCATTTAATTTCTTGTGCAACAGAAACAGTTGGTAATAACGGCCGCATTAGTTTGCATTTGGAATTACAAAATTTACTCTTAGCGCAATGGGCAGGAGACAAGTTATCGATCTATTTTTCAGGCCCTTATCCTGAAGCCGCAAATATGGCTTACACCGTATTACACAAGCTAAAAAAAGTTTCAGTTCGCTTTGGTGCCGATAAGGATGCGCAGAGCTATCCCTTAACAGTTCAGTTTCCTGGTTTGGACCCTGATAAATCGTTATTCCCTGTCAAGGCTGTAATTGCAAAACATTTACGTTGGGCAAGACAGTCGCAGGCCTTTCCAGAGAGAGGTTTTTTTATTGAACTTTCTGGATTTAATGCTGCACCGAAACCGCCAGGTGCAACAGAATTTAGTATTGATTTTGATTTTATTTACAAAGGTCAGCACGTTAATAAAATCAGCAACGCACACTTTACGCTAAATGCAGTGCCTGCTTGTAACATCTTTGATACGACCGCCATTCCAATCCAAAGGACAGGTTTGCAGGAAAATTATTTAATTGCCCCATTAGGTTTTGATAGCGATAAAGTACAAATTTTTGATGTTCAAAAGGTAACTGGGCGCGAAGAGGGAAACTCAATTGAGCATGAATACTACCCAACCTCCTCTGTTTTTGTCGGCGCTAATGGTCATTCTTATCAAGTGATTGCGCAAGAGGGTGTTCGGCAGGGTCAAATCAACCATTTTCTCCGCTTACCTTTTAATGATTCCAGCATAGGCTCATTTATTGGCGCTAATCCAAAGCGTGAAACCCTCTCATTATTTGTCCGCTGCACTAATGGCGCCTTGGCTGAACGCATTCGACTGGGTGAAATTAATCTACGTACTCCGCAATCGCCTGAGAAGGTCACCGTTACCAATATTACTGTTCCTATTGGGGCGACAAGGCCTGCTATTGGGCGTGATGGCATGTGGAAAGTCGCTGCGCATGCGCGTTTAAATTTAGGGGCAGCGGCTGATACTAAAACGCTTAAAGAGCTCCTAACTTTATATCTTCCAGAAGGCGGGGAAGATGTTGGTCGAGTCGTCGCTCAGCGCAGGCGCGTCGAAGGAATTGAGAACATTTCTCTAACTAACGATACACGGTTAGTCAAAGGAAATTTATACCGTGGCTCAGTTGTAACGATACAACTGAATCATAGTTTTTATCCCTGTACTGGTGATTTATATTTGTTTGCCAATGTACTTGCATATGTTTTAGCTGGATTTGTAGAGCTTAATACTTATGTGACCCTTCGGGTACTGGACGTTACTAATGGAGAACTATACGAATGGTCTTACCTCCTGTCGTCCAAGCAAACGATCTAATAGGCTATATCACTCGCAATCAACATCAAATTGAATTTTTTCAATTGATGCGACTGCTGGCGCATTGTTTAAAAAAAGTTTTTCCTGAGCAAAATTGGGAGGAATCATTTGAGCAGCTTATCCGCATACGCCCAAGTCTCTCAATTAGCTTTCCTAGTCATAGTATTAATTCCATAGAAGTTCTAAAGGATCATAAGATCTTAGTAGAAACTACTTTTTTTGGGCTTTATGGAGTGACTTCTCCATTGCCAAATTTTTATTGTGAAGATCTATTGGCTTTAGAGCATGATGGTCGCAGCTTTAATCGGCGCTTTTTTGACCTCTTTCATTATGCACTTTACCCATTATTACTTTCTGCTATGACGCACTTTAGGGTTTCAACTGGCCTTCAAGAGGGTGATAACACTAGGCAAAAAATGAGGCGGGCTAGTTGGCTTGGTATATCGACCCCAAAAATTGCAGAGCGATTTAATGAGTGGCCAGAAATGTTAAAAATTGCTTCCATCTTATCCACGGCTTACTGTTCTGTTTCTGGGTTGGAGGCGCTCATCAATACGCTAGTCGGATCAGGTACAGTAAAAATAACTTCTTGCCCTGTTGTGCGTGAAGTAATTCCAAATCAGTTCGCTTTGCGACTCGGTATCCAGGGGAATGAATTGGGTACTCAAGCGGTTTTAGGGTGTACTTTAATTGCCCCAAATAATAATTATGTGGATATTGAGCTAGAGGATCAATCACATGATGATGCCTTGGCCTTTTTTCCAGGAGGCTCTAAATATCAATTATTAAAACAGGCTTTAACGTTGTATGTCCCTAATTACTTAAGACTTTGTCTTAAGGTAAGGACCAATACGTTAGCAAGCAGATTCTCTGAAACGGCGTTAGGTTATGGCGCTAGTTTAGGCAATCAAGTGCGCAGCCAAAATTTAGCGTTTTACATTACCTAAAACTTATACCCTGGATGCAGAATGCAAGTAGTTGATCTGAAATCATTAGTAGAGCGCTTGAATTCTGCTTGCCGCAGTTCTCTCGAAGCTGCCGCTGTAAATTGCTTAAATCGTACTCATTATGAGATTACACCTGAACATTTTATGCTGCGCTTGATGGATGAACAATACTGCGACATGCGTTTAATATTTAAACAAGCAAATTTAGATGGCAATGAATTTATTCGTCAGCTTGAGAGTGAAATTGAAGTAATGAAAATTGGTAATGGGGGCAAACCCCAATTTTCACCATTGTTACCTGAATTTTTTGCAGATGCATGGCTTATTACTTCGGTTGAATTGAATGACGACAAAATTCGCTCAGGCGCATTATTGGCGGCTTTTATTGCCCGTAATCACCTAATTGGAAATAATAAATACTTTGCTCTTTTCCGCGGCTTAAGTCAGGAAAAAATCATTGAATTATTACGCCAGGTTGCGCCCAATTCTATCGAAAGTAGTGGATCAAAAGCGTTGCATGGTTCGTCTGCTAATGACAAAACTCAATTGACTAGTCCAGGTCGTGAGGCAATTAATCGCTTTTGTGATGACTTCACAGCAAAGGCAAAGGCAGGCAAGATTGATCCTGTGTTTGGACGGGATGATGAAATTCGGCAAATTGTAGACATCTTAGCTCGGCGTCGTAAAAATAATCCGATTTGCGTTGGCGACCCCGGAGTAGGGAAAACCGCAGTCATTGAAGGACTTGCTTTACGCATCGTCGAGGGGGATGTTCCCGATATGCTACAGGGCGCAACAATTTTAGGCCTTGATATGGGTGCTCTTGAAGCTGGTGCCGGAGTAAAAGGAGAGTTTGAGAATCGCTTGCGTAACGTCATCAATGAGATTAAAGCCTTTACAAGTCCAGTACTCTTATTTATTGATGAGGCTCATACCTTAATTGGCGCAGGGGGTGCTGCAGGAACTAATGATGCTGCCAACTTATTGAAGCCAGCATTAGCGCGTGGTGAGCTACGCACTATTGCTGCTACCACCTGGGGGGAATATAAGAAGTATTTTGAGAAAGACCCTGCTTTAGCTCGGCGCTTTGAGTTGGTCAAATTAGATGAGCCCACTGTTGCGATGACCGTACAAATATTACGCGGCTTAAAACCTCACTATGAAGCGATGCATCAGGTTATTGTGCGCGAAGACGCTTTAGTAGCAGCCGCGGAATTGTCTCATCGCTATATCACTGGTAGACAATTGCCCGATAAGGCAATTGACTTATTTGATACTGCGTGCGCTCGAATTAAAGTCAATTTATCTTCTAAGCCCGCGATGATTGAAGATCGTGAGCGCACCCTGCAAATGCTTGAGCTCGAGCAAAAGGGAATAGAGCGAGATCAGGATAATCGCCTACCTATTAAGAAGGGCCGACTGGCTGAAATTAGCTCTGAAAAAATTTCTATTCAAAGTGAACTAGAAAAATTTTGCGACCTCTTTTCAAATGAAATGGCAGCGGCACAAATGCTTATTTCTTTGCGTCAAGAAGTTGGCGTTATAAAGCTTGCTTTACCCGTTGATTCTGTAAAACTGGCTGATCTAACTTCTCAACTTGAACAAGCAGAAAAAGTTTTAGCTCAATTACAAGAGACAGAAAAGCTGGTGCACATTGAGGTGGGGCCTGATACCGTTGCTAAAGTCGTATCTGATCGCACTGGAATTCCACTAGGAAAAATGATGCGCGATCAAGCTGCCAATGCATTACAGCTTGAGCAAGATTTAAATGAGCGTATCAAAGGCCAATCTGCTGCATTAACGCTTATAGCGGAAACGCTCAAGTCAGCACGTTCTGGTTTGCGTGACCCCAACCAACCAATGGGGATTTTTTTGCTTGTTGGTCCATCGGGCGTAGGCAAGACTGAAACTGCCTTGTCGATTGCCGAGCTGATGTTTGGTGGTGAACAGGCCTTAATCTCGGTAAATATGAGTGAGTTCCAAGAAAAACATTCTGTTAGTCGTCTGGTAGGCTCACCTCCTGGATATATTGGCTATGGAGAGGGCGGCGTTTTGACTGAAGCAGTGCGTCAACGGCCTTATTCTGTTGTTTTGCTAGATGAGGTTGAGAAAGCCCATCTTGATGTGGTGAATTTATTTTACCAAGTGTTTGATAAGGGCGTTTTATCTGACGGAGAGGGACGCGAAATTAATTTTCGCAATACCGTTATTTTCTTAACTAGTAATTTGGGCTTAGAGCAAATTACTGAGCTATGTGCGCATCAATATCCGCCAAGTACCGAGAAAGTTTTAACAGCTATTCGTCCTATTTTGTCTCAGCACTTTAAGCCGGCATTACTGGCGCGGATGACGGTAGTCCCATTTTTGACCCTGCCTGAAGAGGTCTTGCGTTCTATTGTGAGCCTAAAGTTAGCTAAATTGGCTGAGCGTTTGCATCAAAATAATGGCATTACGCTAGAGCTTGGTGCGGGGGTTATCGAAGCAATTACTCGACGCTGCACCGAGGTTGAAACCGGGGCTCGCAATATTGACTTCATATTAAAAGGCGCAATTTTGCCTTTATTGTCAAACACCCTATTGTTAGGCATGGCTGATGATGTGCAGCCATCCTTAGTTAGCCTAGAAATCGACCCGCAAGGCGAATTTAAGGCAATTTTTAGTTAAATTATGAGGATAATTATATTTTGCACCAAAATAATGCAAAATTACTTTGTCCACAGCTTTTTTGAGGGTAGATGCGTTGTTTTAAGTTATATGAAAAGGGCATAAATGCATATATCATATGGAGAATTTCTTATTTTGCACCATTTAATTCAAAAATTTATTGCCACTGAATACGCTAAATGAACTTTTCACACCCAATTTATTGGCATCAGGGGATATTTCTCCAGCCGCAGCATTTTCAATATAGCGACCAATATCACGGCACTTCATATGCAAGGCTTTTTGGCTTATCTCGAAGCCAGCCTTATGGGATTTCTGCCTTAACAATTTCCAAAGAGCGCTTAAGTGCGGGGTTTTTATCCTGTTCTATTTTGCAAGCCGTAATGCCTGAGGGTATATGGATTGATATTAGGCAAAATTCACGTTTGCCTGATCGGGATATTCGATCTTTAGTCAGTAAAGAGGGTAGTTATCGGGTTGTGTTTGCACTGCCAAAAATTACGCCTGGTTTGCCGGCTGTAGCCACGGCAGCGCACGATGGCCGTTTTGAGACGCCCGGATACCCTGAGGTATTGCCTGATTTATTTGACGATAGCCCAGATTTAGCGATTGACCGCCTTTGGTTTCGTGGTCGCTATCTGATTGGTGATGAGATCGAGACCGCCAAAGATATGTCGTTCTTAACCATTGGGTATCTAGTGGTTGAGAATAATACCGTTAGTTTGGACCCGAATTATGCCCCGCCTTGCCTGCAAATAGGGGGATATGACATTCTTAAGAATCAAGTAAATGACTTGGTCGATATTTTAAAAGTCAACTTAGCGCAACTATCCAAACTTGCGCATCCTTGGCGATTGGCGAGTGATTCAATTGAGCCCGGCTTTCTGCGAGATCGCCTTGTACAGGCTGATTTAGCCCAAGCCATCACAGAAATGCAACATCGCATTTTATTAAATATTGAGCCTGCTATTTTGTATGAGGTAACTTTGGTACTTGCTGCCCGTCTTTGCTCTTCAGGTGGCTTGAGTTTTCCTGACATGCCTGCTTGGGAAATTGAAGACCCTTGCCGCTCATTTAAGCGGATTCAAGATATTTTGACGGGTCTATTGGAGCAATTACGTGCTGGACCAGATAGCACCGCAGTCTTTCATCACCGGGGTGGTTGGTTTGAGGCCCAGGTTCCAAGCGCAGCAAGAGTTGGCCAACATTTTGCTTACTTGGTTTTGCAGGAAGTATCAGAAACAGAATTATTGCAAGCTGGCCCACCGAAGTTGGCGCCTTTGTCTCGCATTGAAACCATCGTCAGTCGTGCACTCCCGGGCGTTTTCTTGGAGCGTCTAAACCGCATTCCTTATGGTTTAGCAGAAGGGATGGGCGCTTATGTATGGGCGATTGATAATAAAGATCCATTGTGGCAAGAGGCAAATACTGCAGGCATTATCTGTTTGAATTGGCTTGATTTACCGAAGCACGCGCGAGCGCTTATTGTTTACTTTAGAGCATAATAAGTCTGCGTGCCGATCAATATACCTTTATAAAGACAGCCCAATGACCTTAGGCCGCCAAAACAGCTTAATTCGAGAAATCGCTGTTTTGACGCCTCTATTCAAAATAAGTTTGCTTTTTTGCTTCGCCTTATTATTTTCATCGTGTGCTTCAAATTCGAAAAAAGATGCATTAAAAAATGCTGACTACACTAGTGATCGCAATGGGATCAGTCTTAAGTTGGTGGCGCCAGCTAGGCTCAATTTAGTATCCAATCTGCCGCATACTTTAGCGCTTGCTGTGGTGCAACTAAATTCCTCTAAAGCAGCTTTAGCCTTATCAAAAAGTAGTCCTGATTTAGATAAATTATTATCAGGAATTCCACCAACTGATAATGCAGTACTGTCGGTAGATCGCTATGTGATTCAACCCAGTGCAGCAGATACGCTCACGATTGGGCGCGTAAAAGACGCGCAAGTCATTGTTATTTATGCTGGTTACTTTAACGCTTTGTTAGATAAACGCGTGCGGATGTATGAAATACCTGTGAAGATAAGCTCGAAAGGTTGGTTTGAGCATACCTATTCGGGTAGCGCCTTGCCTCTAAACCTTTCGATGAATTTAGGTGAAACGTCCATCGTCGATTTATCCATAATCAAATCGAATACTGATGATGATGAGGCTGAGTCTCCAAACAAAGATAACCCAACGCTTAATGGAGCGCAACCGCCTAGTAATTCTCAGCCCAGTAAGGTGATGGGTTTATGACGCGCTACCCATCAAAATATGAACAACATGCTATTTTTGCGCAGCCTTTTTCACTTTTTATGGTGGAAGTTACTGTTGCAATAGAGTCTAAAACGTTAACAGTTGAGCAATTATTTATTGAATTAAGCGAGGGCGTTAAAAATGCTCAAGCTAGCGCTAGTCATCTTGGCACTGAAAAAGATGCGGTTAGTGCAGCTTTGTTTGCAGTTTGTGTTTGGGCTGACGAGCAAATTATGAATGCGGAATGGGAGGGTGTTTCTGAGATTTGGTCTAATACTTTGTTACAAAAAGAGTTTTTTAACACCAATTTAGGTGGCGAACTATTTTATGAAAAGTTAGATACCCTATTTGGCGACACGATGATTGCGCATGATGTCTATGCACTGTGTTTGGCGCAAGGCTTTAAGGGTAAGTATGTCTTTAATTTAGAAATACAAGAGCTTGAGATCAAGAGGAAGAAAGCGATTGAAGTATCGTTAGTGTATACAGGCCTACAAAATCCCAAAGCTGAAACTTTCGCTACTATTAGCCATTTTGCTAAAGAGCCTGAGCTGATCGCTTTAGATGCTAAGGTGCTTAAGCCAATTGCCTACACAGTTATTGTTCTTATTGCACTCAGTTTATTTTTGTATTTATTTTTACAAAATCAAGCTACAGCTGTATTAAAAATGTTTAATTAATTATGCTAAAGAAAATTTTTCATATTTTTCTTATTTTGCTGCTAGTTTTAGTCTTGCTTGCTTTGGGATGGGTTTTTCAAGTCTTTTTAGATTGGCCCCCAGGCAGCATGTATTTATGGCCCATAGTTACTTTATTCGGATGGGGAACCTTTTTCCTTGCGCGCAAAGCATGGGTTAAATTTCGTGCAGCTGAGCGACTTAGAACGCAATTACCTATTGCCGAATTGGTTAGTGCTGATCCAGACTGGGCGGCTGGCGTTCAGCAATTATTAACAGCACAACATAATCAAGACAAAAATTTTCATTACGAAGAAGAGCTGACGCTAAACAATGATTTGCCACATGTTCAAGCATTTATTGTTTGGTTAGATAACTATATAGTTGAAATTCTTAATGGCAATCGTTTGCGTTTTTTCCTCGATTTTGATTGGACTCAAAAGATTCTAGCGAGACTTCATCAGAATTTAGTTGATACGCTGGAAAGAAATCGCATTGAGTTTTTATCGGTAATTCCGGGTATTACCTATTTATTTGGTAAAAAAGTACCTCAGCAGGCCGTTTTAGGCCCGCACAAAATTCATTTTATCTTTGGGATGACGGGCTCGGGAAAGAGTACGTTACTGCAACGGAGCAGCTTTGGATCGCATGTGGGCGAAACTAATCCTGATGTAGTAATTACCCCAACGCAATCTTGCCGCCTTGCATTTTTAGAGGCTGGAATCATGATTGAGGTTTCAGGCAAGCATGTTGACCCTGATATTAATACTGAGTCATGCGATGCCGGATGGAATAGTTTATTAGCTAGCATCACTGCTGATGTGAATACACATCAAATTGCCTCGGTGGTTGTTTGTGTTTCGCCTGATGAATTGTCTGGACCTCAAGCAGGCAATACTTATCAAGGCATTCAAATTATTCGACGTCGTATTGCGGATTTAATGGGGTTATCTGGAAAGCGCTTGCCAGTATATATGGTATTAACCCAAGTAGATTTGATTGGCTTCGCCCCTTTAATTAATGTTCTACCTGAAAGTCTTTTGGCACAGCCGGCTGGGGCATTATTGCCCATTGATCAATTGGCTATCACCAATACTTCTTCACAAGAGTCAGTTTTAGAAATTACGCGTTATTTGCCTTGGCTAGCTATGCGAAGTGCTGCCGATGGTTTTGAACCAGGCAATAGTGCCCTTATGGCCTCTCATGATCTGCTGAATTTACAAGAAGCACTTGATAGCGTTATTTTAGGCTTATTTAGCGCCTCGAATTATTTAGAGGCGCCAATTTATCGAGGCTTATTTTTATCGGCTGATTTAGAAAAAGCAGGTATTAGTATTGATAAGCAATCAGATGCACCACGTTTAGCATTTGGCTCTGGGGTATTAAATGATGTTCTTTTAAGGGATCGAATATTTCAACCCTTAACTTCATATGAGCGATCCATTAAACAGCGCCATAAATTAATGTGGTTTAGTTATTATTCAGGTGTCTCAGCCTTAGTAGTTTGGCTATTGGTAGGATATTCTTACCAAGCAGAAAGTATGCATCACCTTAAGCTGATGAAATTACCGCCCCCCATTAAAGCAACCGACTCGGCAAACACGTTTATAAATACAATTATTGGGATGGAACCATTTGTTGAATGGAATTTAAATCGAGAAATCAGTGGCTGGAATATTTTCTTACCTTTTTCGGGAACAACTAGCGGCATTGAAGAAAATATAAAAACCCGTTTTGTGCAAACCTATAAAATCTTTGAGCGCGATATATTGGGTAAGAAATTTCTAGGCTTATATGAAGATACCCCAGCTATCAATACCGCTTTAATTGGGATCACTCTCGATTCTCTTTTGGGGCGCATTAAAATTCTTGAGGCCGCGATGGACGGGGATTCTCTGCAGAAAATTTTATTGCTTCCTATACCAAGTGCAAAACCAATCACCTTTCTTTATCCTGATATTTCATTACAACAAGTTAATGTCGTTAATAATTTATTTTATTATTATATTTATTGGTTGGCTCAGGAGGGCAATCTCAACGAGCAGTTAAGTAATGTAAGGAAATTTTTAGAAAAAGTTGCTTTAAGTGATAAATCGCTAATGTGGGTTATGCCTTGGGCCGCTTTACAACCTAGCGTAGTTGATATTTGGCTAAGCGACTATTGGGTTCCGACTAGCAAGCCTCAGGGCGAAAAAATATTTGGACCATATACAATTCAAGGGTGGACGGCGATTCAGCAGTTCTTTGCTCGAATGAATGCCGAGCCCATATTAAATAAAATTTACGGCGAAGAAATTAGTCGTTTTGAGAAGGCCTATCAAATTCAAAGAGAGGCTGAATGGCGTAAATTTTTACTGGGTTTTGATGCCGGCAAAGATTTTTTGGTAACAAATGCCGCCTGGCAAGAAATACTAAGTACTCTTGGGGGGCCAAAGAGCCCTTATGCGCGTCTATCAAATCACATTCTGCTTGAATACCCTAATTCTGGGTCCATTAGAAATCGACCTGGCTGGGTATCGAGCATTGAGTTCATTCAAACCTTGCAGGAATCAGCATTAACCGAATCCTATTTTGGCGATATTACTAGTAAATTAAAGGTACTAGCCGCTATTTCAAAGTTAAATAATTCCAACCAAGGTACTCAGGAAAAAGACATCTCAGAAAGTAGAACTCTATTTAAAACCTATGCAGATGCTTTTAATAAAGTTCTAACTGCTGCAATTTCATCGCCAGGCAATGCTGGAGGATTGGCGATTAATTTCAGTGGCTTCGGGGTTGATCCAATGATTAAAACCTCAATATTGCGGGATGCTACAGAGGCTTTGCAACGGCTTGAAGATAAGGTGGGCGTAAAAAATCAGCCCTGGAACGAGCCCGGTTGGGTTTTGTTGGAAGGAGCATTAAAGACAACTATTGCCTATGCTTATAACCAGGCGTCTTGTACTATGCAGTCTGCTTGGAATAGCAACATCATATATCCCACTAAATTAGCTACCACTGAGGCTGAAATGTTTCAAAAAACCTTCGGCGAGCAGGGGACACTTTGGACCTTCATTGATAAAACTGCTAAGCCATTTTTAACCATCAGCGGTGCTGATTTTATTAACACCTCAGTAGATGGTTGGTCTCTAGATTGGGACGCAAACTTTATTCCTTTTTTAAATAATGCAGCAAGTGACAAGCGAGCGCGCGACGCCGCGATTAAAAAGGCCGAATTAGAGGATAAGCTGGCCAATACCAGAGATGACGTAAAAATTAAAGAAATTGATGGGCGCATTCAGGATATTGATAAAAATCAAACCAAGTTTAACCAGACTAACTTCACTATTAAAATTGATTCTTTGCCGGTACAGGCAAATACGATGGCGAAAAGCCTGCCCTTCGGTGCTGCTATAACCTTAAGTTGCGGAAGCTCACAACAACGGCTCACTCAACTGAATTTTTCTATTTCACAAAGCTTTCTTTGGAAGGCTAATACTTGTGGCGATACCGAATTACAGATTTTTGTTGGTGACCAAACTTTGACGAAAGTTTGGTCAGGCGAATTTGGGTTTAGTCAATTTTTAAATGAATTTAAAACTGGTAAGAAAACTTTTTTAACAAAGAAATTCCCTGAGCAAGCTGTGGCTTTGGATCAACTTGGAATTAAACAAATTGATGTATTTTTTAAGTTATCGGGAGCCTCTGCATTTGTTGCAGCAGCTAAACAATATCAAGAAGAAACTACTGAACTAGCAAAAATTAAAGCCGAGAAGGCAAAATTAGAAAAAGCTGTGGCAGATCGACAGGTGAAAAAGCTTGCTACCGAGCTTGCTGCTTTAATGAACAGCAAATCCAAGCCAGTCATTCCAGATAAAGTTGCTAACTGCCCTTATTAATTATGCCAATTGATTTTCAAGCTTTATTACAACCCATTTCCGCCGAGCATCCTGCCGGTGAAGATTGTCGTATGGGTGCAGATTACACCTCTATTGCTACAGAGGTTGATAAATTAACGCGTGCCAAGGATGTAGGTGCACCCGATTGGGGAAAAATTGAAACCCTTTCGACCGAGGTGCTCACGCAACAAGCCAAAGATTTTTTAGTAGCAGGGTGGCTAGCTTCTGCCTGGCTTGAAAAACAAGGTTTAGATGGCCTTTTAGCTGGTTTGAGCTTGTTTAATGGCTTATTTGACAAGTTTTGGGATACATCTTTTCCGCCGCTGAATCGTATTCGGGGTAGGCGAAATGCCATTATTTGGTGGAATGATCGAGCTAATTTATTTTTGTCCAGCGGAACACTTTCACCCATCACCCAAGAATTATTTGATGGCTTGAATCAAGGGGCAAATGCACTTGATAAAAATCTGGCAGACAAGGATCCTGATGCACCTAGTTTAGGCGACTTTATTCGGGCACTAAATAGCTTAACGGTGATTTCGCAACCGTCACCTGCTGCCGATCCAGTGGTAAGCGCAGATCCATCTTCCAATGCAGATTCTGCGCCTAACTCCAACGAAAATACTGCGAATACTTCTGGTGCATCATTAGCCAGTGCGCCAGCAAATTTAAAAGGTGCCGCAACACTTAATACGTTAGATGATGTTGAGAATGCCCTATCTTCTGTGCAGCCTTATATTGGTGATGTTGCTCAGGTATTGACTAAGCTCGATCCCTATAACCCCTTATCTGTGCGCTTAATTCGCTTTGCTGCGCGTGGTGCCATCTTAGCTTTGCCCCCCGCTACCGCTGGGGCGACATTAATTCCTGAGCCACCTCCATCTGAAATTGAAATGCTGCAATCAGTAAGCGCCGGTACAAATCCCCAGGCGACAATTGAATTTTGTGAGGCCCGTATTACCCAATACCCCTTTTGGTTAGATCTAGACCACCAGTCTGCTCAGGCCTATAGCGCTCTCGGTACTCCGGCTGTAGCGATGCAGGAGGCAGTAATTGATGAAGTATTAGCCTTTGTGAAACGATTACCTGGCATTGAATCACTCACATTCGGTGGCCAAAAGACGCCTTTTGCAGACGCTGCTACCCAAAGTTGGCTAACCGATTGTATTAATCAACGTAGCGGCGGAGGCGGTTCAGATAGCCTTGCAGTTTCGAAGAAAGCAGCAAGCCAGAGTTTAGGCGCTGGTCAAGTGGAAGCAGCCATAGGCATTTTTCAAGCCTATATTGATAATACTCGGAGTGCACGCGATCAATTTAGAGCGCGTCTTGAGCTGCTTGAGATGGTCTTAGGGGTGAAGAAAGAAGCCGATTTAGTGCCATTTTTAGCGCCATTAATTCAAGAGTGCCAAACACGCAAGATTGCCGAATGGGAGCCAGCCTTAGCATTGGCTGCCTGGAATCTCAAGTTACAGGCCCTGCATCAAGCCAGTAAAGTAGTTGATGCCACAGCTACGCCAGAAAAATTAGTAAGATATCAGGAAGAAATCAACGAGGCACTTCAGCAGATTTCGATGTTGAGCTTTGTTGACGCAGCACGTCAAATTTAGTTTATTAAAAATCGGAAATTCGGTGGTGCCCAGAAGAGGACTCGAACCTCCACAACCTTTCGATCGCCAGCACCTGAAGCTGGTGCGTCTACCAATTTCGCCATCTGGGCAATGGGCTCTATTATAGGGGGTATCTGGTTATTTTTTACTCTAATCTTGATTTGAAAGAAATGCATGTTGAAAGTAAGCAAGCGTAAGACTGAAGCTTCAGTGCAACGCGAGGCCGATCGGATTGGCACAGTACAAGGTCATCGTGATGGTTTTGGCTTTGTGATACCGGATGATGGTGGCGAAGATATTTTTTTATCGGAACGCGAAATGTCACGGGTGATGCATGGCGATCGCGTAAATGTAAAAGTGCTTGGAGTCGATCGTCGGGGTCGACCTGAGGGGCAAATTGTCGAAGTGCTGGTGCATGCTAACCGCCTCGTCATTGGGCGTTTGCTGAATGAAAACGGAGTATTGATTGTGGCCCCTGAAGATATGCGGATTGGCCACGATATTTTGATTCCCCCAAAGGGCCAAGGAAATGCTAAGTTAGGCCAAGTGGTCAGCGTAGAAATTATTGACTACCCCGATAGTTATCGGCAGGCAGTAGGGCGGGTGGTAGAGGTGTTGGGTGAAATTGATGACCCTGGGATGGAAATTGAAATTGCGGTACGTAAGTACGGGGTGCCTCATGAATTTTCAGCTGCTGTTATTAAAGAAGCCGCCGCATTACCTGACGGTGTTCTGCAAGCTGATTTAGAGGGTCGAGTTGATTTGCGCGACATACCTTTAGTGACAATTGATGGTGCTGATGCGCGCGATTTTGATGACGCGGTGTATTGCGAGCCGACCCTGTTTGGAAAGTCGAAAGCCTGGCGCTTAATTGTGGCTATTGCTGATGTTTCGCATTATGTCAAACCTGATCGTGCTCTGGACGATGAAGCCTTATTACGAGCGACCTCGGTATACTTTCCGCGGCGCGTGATTCCGATGTTGCCAGAGAAAATCTCCAATGGCTTGTGTTCATTAAATCCTGGAGTCGATCGTTTATGTATGGTGTGTGATGCGGTAGTCGATTTACAGGGCATTGTTTTGGCGTATCAGTTTTATCCAGCAGTTATGCATTCAGCACAGCGGTTTACTTACGACACCGTGTGGGAAATTTTAAGTAATTCGAAGGGGCCAGAAGCAGCTCGTTTCGCAGCATTTCGTACTGAATTAAGTAATTTATATCAACTATATAAGATTCTTGATGCAGCGCGTGAACGGCGCGGGGCGATTAATTTTGAGACCACTGAAACCCAAATTATTAGTAATGAATTAGGCAAGATTTTACGGATTGAGCCACGCATCCGCAATGAAGCCCATAAAGTGATTGAAGAATGTATGTTGGTAGCTAATGTGTGCGCTGCTGATTTATTGGCACAAAATAATCACTATAGCTTGTACCGCGTGCATGAAGAGCCTTCTGCAGAAAAACTAGCCACCTTAAGGCAAGCTTTGCGTACCTCAGCCCTTAGCTTAGCGGGGGGTGATAAACCACAGCCCAAAGACTTTGCGCGCTTAATTAAGGAAATTAAACCGCGGCCCGACTCAATGATGCTGCAATCATCGGTTTTGCGCTCCATGCAACAAGCAGTTTATCAGCCTGAAAATGCTGGGCATTTTGGTTTGTCTTATCCTGCTTACGCCCACTTCACCAGCCCGATTCGGCGGTATCCTGATTTATTGACGCATCGGGCGATCAAAGCCATTTTGCAGAAAAAAACCTATCACCCAACTCTGCCAGAGCGGGTGCCCCTGAATCTCACCTTACCTCGCAAAGGCACTGCTCGTGCGAATGCCGTAGCCGCTAAAAAATCGCATGGTGAGGCAGTGCAATCTCGCTTAGAGTCCAAAGGAATCAAAGGGCCTAAGGGTGCACAAGGTGATAAGGGTGCAAAGGGACAGCACTTGAGTTTGCCTGTTTGGGGTCAGTTAGGGGTCCATTGCTCAGCTAATGAGCGCCGTGCAGATGAGGCTTCACGTGATGTTGAGGCTTGGCTGAAATGTTATTACATGCGCGATCATTTAGGGCAAGAATATGCTGGCACGATTACCGGGGTAGCTAATTTTGGTTTATTTATTCAACTTGAGAATCTTTTTGTTGAAGGCATGGTTCATGTGACAGAATTGGGCGGTGATTATTTTCAATACGATGAGGCTCGCCAAGAATTACGCGGCGAGCGCACAGGTATTCGTCATCGTCTTGGTGATCGACTACATGTATTAGTAAGTCGAGTTGATTTGGACGCACGCAAAATTGAGTTTAGTTTAGTCAAGTCGGTTGGCGCAGAGGGCGGTGGCTCGCGGACCCGTAATTTAATGTTGGCTGCGGATACTGGGCGCCCTCATAAAAAAGCAGCTTCAAAAAAAACCCGTCCCGATAGTAAAGCGCCTGTTAAAGGCTCACAAGGAAGCGCGATTAGCGCGGCGACTGGTAGCGCGAATGGAGCCAATCGTAAGGCTGCTACCAAGAGCGGCAAGCATAAAGCAAAAGGCCGCGGAGCCCATAAACCCGCTGGTAATAAGCCGCCAGTGCGTAAAGGTAAGCGTAAGTGAAAAATATCATTTTGGGTTTTCATGCAATTCAAACCCGCTTACGTTTAGACGCCCAAAGTTTACTTGCAGTCTATTACGATCCTGCGCGCCGTGATCGCCGTATGGGTGATTTTTTAAAACAAGCAACACCATTATTAGGCGATCGCTTGCATTCTGCCAATTCTGAGCGTTTACATAGCTTGGCAGGGCATGATCGGCACCAAGGCCTTGTGGCGCTAGCAGACAAAATGACTGTGGCGAGAACATTACCTGAATTAGTAGATGGTATCGAGGGACCAGCTTTGCTGTTAGTTCTAGATGGCGTTACCGATCCGCATAATTTAGGCGCCTGTTTGCGAGTGGCGGATGGCGCAGGGGTACACGGGGTTGTGGTACCCAAAGACCGTTCGGCGCACGTAAATGCGACGGTTACTAAAGTTGCCAGCGGTGCAGCAGAGGTAGTACCTTTAATTCCAGTAACAAATTTAGCGCGCAGTATGAAAGAGTTAAAGGAAATGGGTATTACCTTAATTGGTACCGATGAAGAGGCCGAGTTATCAATTTATGATCTTGATTTAACTGGCTCAATTGGCATTGTGATGGGCGCTGAAGGTGATGGTATGCGGCGATTGACGCGCGAAAACTGTGACCAGTTGGTGCGTATTCCGATGCAGGGCGTGGTCGAAAGCTTAAATGTTTCCGTTGCCAGTGGGGTTTGTTTATTTGAGGCAGTAAGACAACGCTTAGCTCTTATTTAAGTAATTGTTCTAATTTTTCAATATCAGCACAGAAGCTGCGAATGCCTTCGGCGAGTTTTTCAGTCGCCATGGCATCATTATTGAGTTGTAAACGAAATGCGGCTTCCTTCGTGTTGAGTTCAGTAGCCGATAAGTCATTCAGGGCTTCTGCATGTAACTGGCGTACGACGGGTATGGCACTATCTTGTAGGTTAGACAGTAATTCTGGGCTAATGGTTAACAGATCACAGCCGGCTAGCTCAATGATTTGCCCTATGTTGCGAAAGCTCGCTCCCATCACCTCTGTCTGAATACCAAATTGTTTGTAATAGCGGTAAATACGTTTAACAGAATTGACGCCAGGATCACTGGCGCCGCCATGAGTAGCATCCACCCAATTCGTTCCTAAGCGGGTTTTATGCCAATCGGTTATGCGCCCCACAAATGGAGAAATAAGGGTTGCCTTGGCTTGGCCACAAGCCGCTGCTTGAATTAAGGAAAACAATAAGGTCATATTGCAATGAATACCTTCAGCCTCCAGTTGTTTAGCGGCCTGAATGCCTTCCCAAGTAGCAGCTAATTTGATTAATACGCGCTCTTGATCAATACCTTGTTTTGCATACAGGGCAATGAGATGACGTGCTTTGGCGATGGTTGCGGAGGTATCAAATGATAGTCGGGCGTCAACTTCTGTTGAGACCCGACCTGGCACAATTTGGAGGATTTCTAAGCCAAAAGCAACTAAAACATGGTCCATGAGCTCGGTGGCGCTTGCCTGTGGATGCGCTTGCTGAACTCCTTTAACCAAATCTGCATAAGCACTTTGTTGCACGGCTTTCAGGATTAAAGAGGGGTTGGTAGTGGCATCTTGCGGCTGAAATTGGCGCATCCGTGCAAAATCGCCGGTATCGGCTACAACGGTGGTGTACTGTTTAAGTTGATCGAGGCTATTCATCGGTATTTATCTTCTTTTGACATATCATAATGAATTCAGAGGGGAGGCGGACGTGAATCCAGAAGAATTAAAACGCTTAGTGGCTCAAGCCGCTTGTGACGAAGTCTTAAAGCTGCCCGCTGGACAGTGTTTGGGTATTGGCACAGGCTCGACTGCCAATTGGTTTATTGATTTGTTAGCACCGCATCGCAACCACTTCGCTGGCGTTGTTTCAAGTTCGATAGCCAGTACGCAGCGCCTTATTCAGCAAGGTTTTTATGTTTTTGATACCAATCAAGTAGCTGATTTACCAGTCTACGTCGATGGGGCCGATGAAATTAATCCTCAGGGCCACATGATTAAAGGGGGTGGCGGCGCTTTAACGCGTGAAAAAATTATTGCGGCAATGGCCAAGCGCTTTATCTGTATTTGTGATGCCTCAAAACAAGTTGCTGTATTAGGCCGCTTTCCCTTGCCGCTGGAAATTATTCCCATGGCAGAGCCTTCTATTAGACGTACGATCGCTGCTTTAGGTGGTGACGGCCATTTGCGCATGGTTGGCACAACAGGTCAACCTTTTATGACTGATAACGGTGGCTGGATTGTGGATGTGCACGGTTTATCAATTAATCAGCCCGTGCAATTAGAGCTGCAGATTAATCAAATACCTGGAGTCGTTAGTGTTGGGCTCTTTGCCCAACGTAAAGCTGATTTACTCTTAGTCGGGAGCGCTACTGGGGTGGCGGCGGTGGCACATAGCCAGTAGCCATATCAGCGCCATCCTCAAAGAAATGTTTTTCAGCTTGCTTTAAGAGGTATTGGCGTGCGCGGGCATCGACCATATTCAGGCGATTTTCATTAATCAGCATTGTTTGGTGTTTAAGCCAGCCAGCCCAAGCTTCTTTTGACACTTGTTGCCAAATGCGCTTCCCTAATTCGCCCGGTAAAGGAGCAAAATCAAGACCTTCAGCTTCTTTATTGAGTTTGATGCATTGAACCATGCGTACCATGAAAAAACCTTTCTTTTAATACCAATATCGAGAGAAAATCAATTTTAGACGTTCTTAATCAAAACCATTGATTTACGATCCCAGTTATAAATTTCTTTACGCTCGATGGGTAAATCATCGACTGTGGCGCGCACAAAGCCCCGCTTTAAAAACCAATGTTCGGTACGGGTTGTGAGGACAAAAAGCTTGGTGATACCCTCATTTTTTGCTCTCATTTCAATATGCTTGAGGAGGCGCTCTCCATCACCCGAGCCTTGTACTTCGCTATCAACGGCTAAACAAGCGAGCTCGCCAACCTGATTCGGAAAAGGGAAGAGCGCAGCGCAACCAAATAACACCCGATCATGCTCGATAACCGAAAACCGCGCGATATCGCGCTCAATCACATCTTGACCGCGGGGCGCCAAAATACCTTCTTCTTCAAGCGGCATGGTGAGCTGCAAAATACCGCTAACATCATCTTGGTTGGCTTCGCGTAAATTTTCAATGTTGGAGGAGGCTAGCATCATGCCAATACCATCGTGAGTAAATAACTCTTCCAAAAGCGCGCCATCGCGATTGGCAGGTAAAAAATGTACGCGGTTGACGCCAGCTTTAACAGCTTGTGCGGCTAAATTCAGTAAGCTACGAAAACCGGGGAGTAATTCGGCATGGCTATTCACATAAGTGTTTAATTGCTCCAGCGACAATTCAGTTATGGGTTCGTGCTGCTCATCGCGCAGAGCGGGATAGGGCGTTAGAAATAAAATTTTGTCAGCCTTTAAGGCTGCAGCAGTCGCTGCAGCGACATCTTCATACGATAAATTAAATGCTTGGCCAGTGGGCGAAAAACCAAGCGGCGAGAGCAAAACTATTTTATTGCTATCAAGCGAGAGATTGATGGATTCAGCATCGACTTTGCGGACTAAGCCGGTATGAATAAAGTCGGTTCCGTCAACTACGCCAAAAGGCATAGCAGTTATAAAGTTTCCAGAAATAACTGAGATGCGTGAACCTGCCATGGGGGTGTTGGGCAAGCCGCGGCTAAAAGCGGCCTCAATATCTAGCCGTAATTCACCAGCTGCTTCTTTTACACACTCTAAGGCCGCAGCATCAGTAATGCGGTATGCGCTCATGGTGGCTTTGCCGTATTTACTTTTAATTTTGCGCAACTTAAGCTGCTCTTCAATTTGCGGGCGAATGCCGTGGACCAAGACAATCCGCATGCCCATGGCGTGCAGCATAGCAATATCTTCGATTAGGCTCTCTAAGCCAATTTCTTGGGCCAATTCGCCAGCAAAAGCAATGACAAAGGTTTTTCCACGAAAACTATGGATATACGGCGCAACATCGCGGAGCCAAGCAACAAAGGGGAAATCAGTGCCCGCAGGGATTGCAGCCAGGTTTAATGACGAAGTTTGCTGGGTAGTGGCGGCTAAGTCGCGCCGGTTTTGGTCGAGCTTAGGTGGATTCGCGTTCATAGTGAGAAAATTATAGGGTGCAGAAGCCGATAAACCAAACAAAATTCAACCCAGAGTCTCTACCTGTGTCCACTTCCAACACTTCTGAGGAGGCCAAAGCTTGCCTTCTTGCGATTGAGTTTCCCGAAGAATTGCCAGTTTCAGGTGAGCGTGAGCGGATTATGGCAGCTTTGCGAGAACACCAATTGGTGATTGTTTGCGGCGAGACTGGCTCAGGAAAAACGACTCAGCTGCCCAAAATTTGTCTTGCGCTTGGTCGGGGACGTGCTAATGGAGGGCGTTTAATTGGCCATACGCAGCCCCGCCGTATTGCTGCCACAGCAACCGCCAAACGCATTGCGCATGAATTACATTCCCCATTGGGTCAGGATGTGGGTTATCAAGTACGTTTTGCCGATAAGACTAGCTCTACCGCTTCAATCAAATTAATGACGGATGGCATTTTATTGGCTGAGACGCAGCGCGATCCACTCTTAAAGGCTTATGACACCATTATTATTGATGAGGCCCATGAGCGCAGTTTAAATATTGATTTTTTATTGGGATATTTGCGGCAACTTTTGCCCAAACGTAAAGATCTCAAAGTGATCATTACTTCGGCCACAATTGATGCGAATCGTTTTGCGCAACACTTCGCTATTAATGAAATGCCCGCTCCAGTTATAGAAGTGAGCGGCCGTTTATTTCCAGTAGAGCAACGGTATTTTCCTTTAGAGGGCGCAGGCAAAAAGGAAACAAAGGATTTGAGCGAGGGTGTAGCAGAGGCGATTCATGATTTATGGCGTGAGGGTGCTTTAGGTGCTGGGGACGCGTTAGTATTTTTACCAGGCGAACGGGAGATTCGCGAATGTGCTGAAGTGTTACGCAAAGATCCCCATTTGCAACAGCGTTTTCATCCCGAGGTCTTAACCTTATTTGCGCGTCAATCGGTGGCAGAGCAAGAGCGGGTATTTCAAACAGGGCATGGACGCCGCATTATTCTAACTACCAATGTTGCTGAAACATCTTTAACGGTGCCCAATATTCGCTATGTGATTGATAGCGGTTTAGCGCGAGTGAAACGCTATTCCTATCGTAATAAAGTGGAGCAATTACAAATTGAGCCCATTTCACAAGCCGCTGCCAACCAACGTGCAGGCCGCTGTGGTCGGGTTGCAGATGGTATTTGTGTGCGCCTGTATAGTGAAGAAGATTTTCTGGGGCGGCAAAAATTTACTGATCCGGAAATTTTGCGTAGCTCGCTAGCAGCAGTTTTATTACGCATGAGCGCCTTACATTTACCGCGTATTCATGATTTTCCTTTTTTAGATCGCCCATTGGGCAGAGCAGTAGCCGATGGCATGCAATTGCTAGATGAATTAGGCGCGATTGAAACGAGCGCTGAAGATGGTACTCAAGCAGGTGAAATTAAGCTTACTGCCTTAGGGCGTGAATTAACAGAATTACCGTTAGATCCAAAAGTTGGGCGCATGCTACTGGCGGCGCGAGATCATCAGGCCTTAAAAGAAGTTACTATTATTGTTTCTGCTTTAGCGACCCAAGATCCACGCGATCGACCGTTGGAGCAGGCAGCTGCTGCCGATGCAGCGCACCAACGTTTCGCTGACCCTAAATCTGAATTTTTGAATTATTTAAAAATTTGGAATTGGTATCAAGATGCCTTACATCATAAGCACTCTAATCGACAGTTAGAAAATTTATGTCGAAGTCAATTTTTATCCCCCCGCCGATTACGTGAATGGCGAGATGTTTATGGCCAGCTACATACTATGTTAGGCGAAAAGGGTTGGCGTGAAAATACGATACCGGCGACTTATGAGCAAATTCATTTAGCTTTATTAACCGGCTTATTGGGGCATGTAGCTAAAAAAGAAGAGAGTGATAAGACCACCACGCCAAATACTAAAGTAGGCTCCTATTTGGGCGCACGCGGAATTCGACTTTTTATTTGGCCCGGTTCAAGCTTGGGAAAAAAGGCCGGGGCATGGATTTTGGCAGGTGAATTACAAGAAACCACACGGATGTATGCCCGCACGCTTGCCAAAATTGAGCCACACTGGGTCGAACAAGTGGGCGCACACCGTTTGGTCAAATCTTTAAGTGACCCTTTCTGGGATAGTCGTCAAGGTGAAGTCATGGCGCATGAACGCGGTACCTTGTATGGGCTGTCGATTTACCATGGCCGCAAAGTCACTTTTGCTCCCCATGATCAAGCTGAAGCCCGTCAATTATTTATTCAAAAAGCCTTGGTTGAAGGGGAGATGTTTGGGCGGGTAGATACCCCGGCACTGGCGAAAGAAACCGAAATAGAGGCGCAAAAGCGCTATCCTCATAACTATGCGTTTTTCTGGCATAACCGCCGTTTAGTGCGGGAAATTGAGGCGCTCGAGCATCGCTCGCGTCGCCCAGATGTACTAGTTGACGATGAACTATTGTTTGCTTTTTATGCGGCACGTATACCGACGGAAATTTATAGTCGCCCTGGTTTACAAGCTTGGCTACAAAAAACGGCTACTGCTGAAGCGAGTTTACGTTTAGATAAAGCCGACTTAATGCGTCATGAAGCTGCAGGAATAACGGTCGATCGATATCCTCAGCAATTAGTCATGGGGGGCACTGAATTTACTTTGTCATATCACTTTGAGCCAGCTAGCCCAAAAGATGGGGTGACCTTAATTTTGCCTTTAACGCTATTGAATCAAGTAGATAGTCGTCGTTGTGAGTGGTTAGTACCTGGGATGTGCGAAGAGAAAACGCAAATACTAGTCAAGTCGCTCCCGCAAAAGTTGCGGCGTCATTGCGTACCAATTGCTGACTACGCTAAGGATTTTTTGGAGCGTAGGATAGCAGCGGATGAATTTGGTAAGGGCGATTATCTCGATAGCTTGATCTTGGATTTACGTCAAGTGAAGTCTTTAGAGGTAAAGCGTAGCGATTTTCGTCTTGAAGCGTTAGCGCCGCATTTGCTGATGAATTTTCGTTTACTGGATGAGCACGGTCGGCAATTAGAATTAGAGCGTAACTTGCCGCGTTTAAAAGCTGAGTTTGGTAATAGCGCCCGTCTTGCTTTTCAGGCCGTTGCGCTGGCGCCATCAGCCCTTTCTCGTACAGCCCTTAGCTCTGGCACTTATACCCAGTGGGACTTTGGCGAACTGGCAGAGACCTTAGAAATTCAAAAAGGAGGCAAAACCCTGTTTGGTTATCCTGCCTTAGTCGATGGCGGGGAATCTTGTGAATTAGCGGTATTTGATGATGTAGTTGAGGCACGTAAATTCCATTGGCTCGGTTTACGCCGTTTATTTGCGCTGAGTCAACGCGATACCCTAAAAGCCCTGCAAAAACAATTACCCCATGCGCGTGAAATTGGCTTGTTATTTATGCAAATTGGTACGGTAGAGAGCATCATGGAGCAGATTCTGAATTTAGCACTTGAACGAGCATTCATGGCAGAACTGTTGCCGAATAATCATGAGCAATTTCAAGCGCGTTTGCAAGCAGGCAAGCCACGGCTAACTTTAATTGCCCAAGAAATTGCCCGCCATCTCTTAGTCGCCTTGGAAGCCCACGCCGATGTACAGAAAAAATTAGCGCAAGCAAAAGCCCTTTCTGCTAGCGCTCATGCTGATATTACCCAGCAAATTCAGGGTTTGATTTTTCCGCGATGCATTGATGACGTGCCCTATACGCAATTAGTGCACTTACCCCGCTATTTAAAAGCCATTATTTTACGTCTTGATAAATTACGCGCTAATCCGGTGCGCGATGCCCAGGCTCAGCGAGAGTGGGAGGCCTTAGCGAGGCCTTGGCAAAAATTACTTCAAGGCCAGAAAGGGGGCGCATCTTATGTTTTAGATGAAGACGCGCGTTTACAAGATTTTCGTTGGCAATTAGAAGAGCTCAGGGTAGCCCTGTTTGCTCAAGAATTAAAAACTCCTATGCCAATGTCAGTTAAACGCCTCGAAAAGGTGCTGCAAAGCCTTTATAGGTAAATATAGCTAAGTCTTGATTCGTATCAAAGCCTGTTGTAGAGAGGGGATTTACAATGGGCTAATGAAATTTCTTTCCAGCGTTACTGTTTTTTTTGTCACATATTTGCTCTTTCCGCATTCTGGTCTTGCGCAAACTGTTACCCCACCCCTAGCGAGGCAAGGCGAGCCAAAGGTTGCCATCGTATTAAATTCAGGTGATGCCAGTATTAGCCTAGTCGATATGCAATTACGTGAAGTTATTAAAACTGTACCCATCGGGAAAGAGCCGCATCATTTAATGATGGCGCCTGATCAAAAAACCCTATTAGTGGCCAATGCGGTAGGCAATGATATTGCGGTTTTAAACGCTAACACTGGCGAGGTAAAAGGGCGTATTCCCAAAATCATTGACCCCTACCAAATTGGCTACTCACCAAATAGTCAATGGTTTGTAGTGAATGGGAATCGCTTGAATCGAGTAGATATTTATGCTGTGCAAGGCAATGACTTTACTTTAGCGAAGTCACTTACTTTGGCTAAAACTCCAAGCCACATTGCCTTTACTGCCGATAGCAAAATTGCTTTTATTACGTTGCAAGACTCTTCTGAGTTAGTGGCGATTGATTTAGCTAGTCAGACGGTATTGTGGAGAATGCCCACGGGACCAACGCCTGCCGGTTTATGGCTGACCCCAGGAGATCAATATTTATTGGTGGGTATTACTGGTGCTGATTATGTGGAAGTGATTGATTGGCGAACGCGCCAATCCATTAAGCGCATTGCGACCGGCAAGGGCGCGCATAACTTTAGACCTCAAGGCGATCGAAAGCATGTCTTTGTGAGTAATCGCGTAGCTTCAACGATTAGCTTAATTGATATGCAGACCTTAACTAAAGTGGGTGATATTACTGGTTTACCAGCGGGCCCAGACGACATGGAAATTACTCCTGATGGAAAAAGTTTATGGGTCACCTTGCGGTTTGCTAAAAAAGTGGCGGTGATTGATATTACGAGTATGAAAGTAAGCTCAATTATTCCAGTAGGTAAATCACCGCATGGCGTTTTCTTTTATCCGCGAGCTGCCTGGGAGTAGATTTTGCGTAGGCTCTTTAACTCGCTGCTGATTTTATTTTGTTTGACCAGTTTGGGGTGGGCACAAACTATGCCTACGTCAGTTTGCAATAAAACGGTGTACCTCACTTTTGATACTGGCAATATGGCAATGGCTGAAACAATTGCAGCTATTCTGCAGCGCCAGCAAGTACAGGCTACTTTTTTTGTGGCCAACGAAAAAACCAGCCGCGGAGATTTTTCTTTAGACGATAGCTGGCGCTCTTATTGGCAAAAATTAGCGCAAGCAGGCCATCATTTTGGCAGTCATACTTATGATCATCTGTATTTTCAAGGCGATGGCAAAGCTGGGTTTGTTCGTCTTAAGCCACAATTTGGTGCCGATGCAGGCATTGGCAAATGGTATGACGCCCCCGCATTATGTGCGGAGTTAAAGCGGGTTGATGGGCGCTTTCATGATTTAACGGGGCGGCATTTAGAGCCCATCTGGCGCGCTCCAGGCGGTCGAACTTCAGCTCGGTTAATTGCACTTGCTGAGCAGTGTGGATTTCAACATATAGCTTGGTCCAGAGCAGGGTTTTTAGGCGATGAGCTTGACTCGGCGCGCTTCCCTAATGCCGTCTTACTTGAGCAAGCTAGTAGAAATATTCAAGATGGGGATATTGCCATGGCTCACTTAGGTATTTGGTCACGTAAAGAGGCCTGGGCGCCAGCAGTTTTAGAGCCCTTGATTGATAATTTGAAACAGCGGGGATTTTGTTTTGCTACTTTACCTGTAATGACTGCTAAATCCCTGCCTCTTAAACCATAAGGCTGAAGTACGACGATGCTCGATTTTTTATCCCAGCAATATAGCCAAGCGCAAGAGGCTTTGTATCATTATTTGCTTGAGCCAGTGCTGTATCAATTTGGCTTAATGCATTGGGCAGAGGATGCTTTTGATGGCAGTGAATGGCTTTTATTAGGCTTACTACAAATTTTTCTTATTGCTTTTGGATTGCGCCTGTGGGAGAAATTGAATCCCGCTGAATTGCAAGTACGTCAGGCCAAGGGCATGTCGGCTGATGTGTTTTACACTTTTTTTCATCGCTTGGGTTTATTTCACGCAATCATTTTCATTGTTTTTGCCGATCTCTTTTTCCAATTTGAAGGGCAATTACACGACTGGCGTTTTGAGCGTTTTAATGTCGAAAGTTGGTGGCCTGGCATGACCTCAATTCCTTGGGTTAGCTTTTTGATTTATTTAATCATCTTAGATTTTGTTGATTATTGTTATCACCGTGCTACCCATTACTTTCGGTGGTGGTGGCAGTTACATGCTTTACATCATAGCCAAACTACCATGACAGCATGGTCGGATAATCGCAATCATTTTTTAGATGATGTGATGCGCGCCTTGGTTTTTGCGTTTTGCGCTTTAGTTATTGGAGTCAGCCCAGGTCAATTTATTTTGCTGGTGGTCGTCAGTCAATTTATTCAAAGTTGGCAGCATGCAAATGTAAAAGTGCATTTAGGCTGGGCTAAGTATTTATTGGTATCGCCTATTTTCCATCGGCGCCATCATGCTATTCGTCTGGGCTATGAAGCCAGCAATCAACCTGGAGTATTGGGCGGGTGTAATTTTGGTGTTTTATTCCCGTGGTGGGATATGATTTTTAAAACGGCTAATTTTGATCAGCAAGTTCACCCCACTGGCGTAGAGCATTTGCAACTTGCTAATGGCGTACTAAAGCATCAATGGCAGAGCTTAAAATTGGCTTGGCAGACTTTTTTTAAACGCCCTCATTCGCGTTAAAGGTCTAGAAGTAACTTTAAAGGGAGTTTAGATGGTTGGTTTTAGTAGCGTCATTCGTGCTTTGGGTTTGGCCTTGGTAGGTTCAATGCATCCACGTATGTTATGGCTAAGCTTTAGACCATTTTTAATGGCGGCAGTTTTTTGGGGTGTTTTGCTCTGGTTCGCTTGGTCGCCTGCGCTCGATTATTTACGAATTTTTTTAAGCGCTTCGATTTTTACTAGTTGGATCGAGCATGCCCTTGCTTGGCTTGGCATTGAAGGTTCTCAAACCTGGTTAGCACCGTTATTTTTTATCATGCTTTTAATGCCAGTTGCGGCGATTAGTCTTTTGCTAGTGATTGCTTTTACAACTGTGCCCGCCATTGTAAATAGCGTGACCGAGCAGCCAGCTTATGCTAATTTGGCGCTGCCTGTTGGCACCCGTTTATTTGGGGGGTTTTTTAGTGGCCTAGTCTATACCCTTTGGTCAAGTTTAATTTGCTTGGTTTTGGTTTTTCTTACTTTACCTATTTGGTGGATACCACCCTTGTTTGCAATCTTGCCACCTTTGTTATGGGGTTGGTTAACGATGCGTTTAATGACTTACGATGTTTTGGCGAAGCATGCCAGCACTGCTGAACGGCATGCCATATTAGAAAAATATCACTGGTCTTTATTAGTTATGGGTATTTTGGCGGGCTTACTGGGAGTGGTGCCTAGCTTCTTTTGGGCTACTTCGGTGCTAGCTTTAGTGTTATTTCCGTTTGTGTCGTTTGTGGCGCTGTGGGTCTATTCAATCATTTTTGTTTTTGCTGCTCTATGGTTTTCCCATTTCTTATTACAAGCCTTAATTGAACTGCGGAGTACGAGTACCGTTGACGTGATTGAGCATGACCCGTTGCATGGATAATTGCGTATATGTCTTCAATTAACCCAAGGCGTTCTGCGCAGAATAAGAGCCCAGAGCAGCAGATCTCCACTTCGGCCAATTCGCCGACTACAAGACGTTTTGGTTTGCTCGTTATTGGCGATGAAATTTTGTCAGGCCGAAGAAGCGATAAACACCTTGCCAAGCTGATTGAATTACTCAACGAACGGGGCTTGAATTTATCTTGGGCGCGCTATGTGGCAGATGATCCCGCGCAAATTATTCAAACCCTACAAGACACCTTTGCCAGTGGGGATGTGGTTTTTAGCACAGGCGGTATCGGTGCCACCCCTGATGACCATACCCGTGCTTGTGCAGCTAAAGCTTTGGGGTTAAGTCTAGCCCTGCATCCTGAAGCTAAAGTATTAATTGCTGCCCGAATTCAGGCAACTGCTGAGGGCGATCCGGTGAAGGCAGATCTGCATACGCCAGAAAATCAGCATCGCTTCAAAATGGGCGAATTTCCGCTCGGTTGTGAAATTATCCCTAATCCTTATAACCAAATTCCGGGTTTTCGGCTTCAAGAGCATCATTTCTTGCCCGGGTTTCCGGTGATGGCAGCGCCGATGATGGCCTGGTGTTTGGATCAGCACTATGCGGATTTATTTCACCGTAGCGAATGGGCTGAAAAAAGTTTTATCGTCCCCAGTGGCATTGAGTCAACCCTAACGCCGCTGATGGAGCAAATTGAGCGCGACTTTGCAGGCGTGAAGGTGTTTAGTTTGCCTTCGGTTGGCGACCCCTCGCGCAGCGGTATTTTTGCTAAACGCCATATTGAATTAGGCGTGAAGGGCGAGCAAAGCACCTTAGATCCAGCCTGGGAGGCTTTGCGCCAAGGCACCACAGCTTTGGGGTATGAAATTCATGATTTGCCAGCCCGCAGTACTTAATTCAGGCTGGAGAGTGAGGAATTGACGGGTAGTTCAATTTATGCACTAATTTAGTGCAATAATAATGCCTTCAACACCATGGTTTCAGTAAATTAGTCTTATCGGTATTCGCTTTTGGTTTGCTGCAAACAGGAAGCGTAGTTGATTTAAAGCCTGGAGCTTGTGAGATCCAGTATTTTTTCTTAGAGGAGATTTGCATGACGAAGACCGTCGCAGATGTGATGAAGTTAGTGAAAGATAAAGAGTGTACTTTTGTCGATTTTCGTTTTGTCGATACCAAAGGTAAAGAACAGCATACGACTGTACCAATTTCAGCTTTTAATGAAGATAAATTTGAGAGTGGTCATGCATTTGACGGCTCTTCAATTGCAGGATGGAAGGGCATTGAAGCATCTGATATGTTGCTGATGCCAGATCCAACCGCTTGCTATATTGATCCCTTTTATGAAGAGTCGACTTTAGTCATTACCTGTGATGTCATCGAGCCATCGGATGGCAAAGGATACGACCGCGATCCACGATCTATTGCGAAGCGGGCTGAAGATTATTTAAAAAGTACGGGCCTTGGCGACACCGCTTATTTTGGTCCAGAGCCTGAATTTTTTGTTTTTGATGGCATTCGCTGGGGCGCTGACATGCAGGGCTGTTTTGTCAAAATTGAATCGGAAGAGGCCCCCTGGTCTTCTGGCGCTGAGTTTGAAGGCGGAAATACAGGCCATCGTCCAGGCAAAAAAGGTGGTTACTTCCCAGTTTCGCCAGTGGATACCTTTCAAGATATGCGCTCAGAAATGTGTTTAATTTTGGAAAACTACATGGGCATTCCAGTTGAAGTGCATCACCATGAAGTTGCTGGACAAGGTCAATGTGAATTAGGGACGAAGTTCAGCACCTTAACGCAACGTGCCGACTGGACTATTTGGCAAAAGTACGTGGTGCAAAACGTCGCCCATTCTTATGGCAAAACGGCTACCTTTATGCCTAAGCCCGTGGTTGGTGATAACGGCTCTGGTATGCACGTGCACCAATCAGTCTGGAAAAATGGTGAAAACTTATTTGCTGGCAACGGTTATGCTGGCCTTTCTGAATTTGCTCTGTACTACATTGGCGGCATTATTAAACACGCTCGTGCGTTGAACGCAATTACCAATCCGGGGACTAATTCCTATAAGCGTTTGGTGCCTGGTTTTGAAGCACCAGTGAAGCTGGCTTACTCGGCCCGCAATCGTTCGGCCTCGATTCGCATTCCGCATGTGGCTAATCCGAAGGGTCGACGGATTGAAACGCGTTTTCCTGATCCGCTAGCAAATCCCTACTTAGCGTTCTCTGCTTTGTTAATGGCGGGTTTAGATGGCGTGCAAAACAAAATTCACCCCGGTGAAGCGGCCGATAAGAATTTGTATGACTTGCCACCAGAAGAGGATGCCAAAATTCCAACGGTGTGCCATAGCCTCGATCAGGCCTTGGAATGCTTGGATCAGGATCGTGAATTCTTAACCCGCGGTGGGGTCTTTACGAATTCGATGCTCGATGCTTACATTAGTTTAAAGATGGAGGAGGTTACCAAGTTTAGGATGACGACCCATCCAGTCGAATTTGAAATGTATTACTCGCTGTAATTTGTTTTTAAGAAGGAAAGATTAAAGGAAACAGCTTGAGCGCAAGTATCTTGCGCAATCCTTTCAAAGGGGCAGCTGCGGCTGCCCCTTTTGTTCCGGGATTGCTCGAACATTTACCCAATGCTTTGGTGGTATTTACTATGCCAACTTTTCAGTTGATTTATGTTAATCCCGCTGCTGAAGCTGCACTCGATCTGTCACGAAAATCGTTATTAGGTTATTCCATTCTAGATTTATTTGCGCACAATGAGGCTTTACAGCACATGATTACAGAAGTTTCAGCAGGCCGTGTAGCCACCAAGCGCCAAGAGCTAGTACTAGACCCTATGCCTAGCCGCATTCATCAAGAATCGATGCCAGCTCATGTGGTTATAGGGATGCTGGAAGAGCCTAACTTATTGATGATGGATTGGTTTCCTATCGATCAACAACTGCGTAGTGAGCGCGATGAAAGAGTGACTCAACAGGTAGAGGCCAATAAAGAACTCATGCGTAATTTAGCGCACGAAATTAAAAATCCATTGGGCGGTATTCGCGGCGCTGCACAGTTATTGGAATTTGAATTACCAGATAAAAATTTACGTGAATATACTCAGGTCATTGTTAAAGAATCCGATCGCTTACAAACCTTGGTCGATCGTTTGCTTGCGCCTCACCGTAAAGCCCATGCGATGGAAACTTTCAATGTGCATGAAGCCCTAGAGCGGGTTCGTAGCTTGGTATTGGCAGAATTTCCGCGTGGCTTAAGTATTGCGCGGAATTATGATACGAGCTTGCCTGATGTGACCGGCGATCAAGAGCAATTGATTCAGGCTGTACTCAATATTGTGCATAACGCTGCCCAAGCGTTACAAGATCAAATGAAACTCGGTACTGCCAAAATTGAATTAAAAACACGCATTGCCCGCTCGGTGACGATTGCGAAAGTGCGCTATAAGATGGCTTTTGATCTGCACGTCATTGATAATGGTCCTGGTATACCTGATGAGATTCGCGAACGCATTTTTTTCCCTTTAGTTTCTGGTCGAGAAGGCGGAAGCGGTTTAGGGCTTACCTTGGCGCAAACCTTTGTGCAGCAACATCAAGGCTTTATTGCCTGTGAAAGTCGCCCAGGCTTAACTGATTTCCAAATTCAAATTCCCTATCGTAAACAGGAGCTAGTAGCATGATAAAACCCGTTTGGATCGTGGATGATGACCAATCTATTCGTTGGGTCTTAGAAAAAGCGCTGACCCGAGAAAATATTCCCCATCGTAGCTTTACTAATCCAAATGATGTTTTAGACGCCTTAGAAAAAGAAACGCCTGAGGTATTAATTTCTGATATTCGGATGCCGCGAGGTAACGGCTTAGATTTATTGCAACAAGTAAAAATCAGTAATCCCAATTTGCCGGTGATTATTATGACAGCATATTCTGACTTAGATTCAGCGGTATCTTCATTTCAAGGGGGTGCATTTGAATATCTAACCAAACCTTTTGACATTCAAAAGGCAGTGGAATTAATTCAGCGGGCAGTCAGTGAGGGCTTGCGGAATAAGACGGGCTCTAAAGATCATGCTAGTTGGCGCAAAGATGTGCCAGAGATAATCGGTCAGGCACCAGCCATGCAAGAAATTTTTCGGGCGATTGGACGCTTAGCCCAATCCAATGCCACGGTTTTAATTAGAGGTGAGTCGGGTACGGGTAAAGAATTAATTGCACATGCACTTTATAAGCATAGTGCGCGCTCAAAAGGGCCATTTGTAACCTTAAACACAACGGCAATTCCACAAGATTTATTAGAGGCTGAACTATTTGGCAATGAGCGAGCACAGTTTGGCAATACCAAGGGCCTAAAACGGGGCGCTTTAGATCAGGCTGAAGGGGGCACCTTATTCCTGGATGAAATTGGTGAACTGCCGTTTGAATTGCAAACCCGTTTATTACGCGTGCTGACCGATGGGCATTTCTATCGCGCCGAAGGTACAGAGTCGATTCGTGCAAACGTGCGGGTGATTGCCGCGACCCATCATCAGTTAGAGGCGCGTGTGGCAGCCGGTTTATTCCGCGAGGATTTATTGCATCGCTTAAATGTGATTCAACTGCGTTTACCAGCGTTACGTGAGCGGGCTGAAGATATTCCCGCCTTAGCCCGTCACTTTATGTTGGCTTGCGCTAATGGCTTAAATATAGAACCTAAGCGGCTCGCAGATGAAGTGTTAAAAGAGATGAGTTTAATGTCGTTTCCTGGCAATGTTAGGCAATTAGAAAATTTGTGTCATTGGCTAACGGTCATGTCGCCTGCCAATATTATTAGCCTCAGTGATTTGCCAGCCGAGACCTTGGCCGATGCTGCGGCGCTTTCTGCGGTGACCGATATTGAGGCACCCTCGTCGGTGGGTCATGGTCAGCGCGCTAATCGGGACGAGTGGGATATTGCCTTGGGACGCTTAGCGATGAAAATGTTACAAGATGGTGATAAGAGTGTATTTGATACCTTAACACTACGCTTTGAGAAAGCGGTTCTGAAAGCCGCTTTAGAAGTCACCCGGGGCCGGCGCGTGGAGGCTGCTCAACGACTGGGAATTGGACGTAATACGATTACCCGTAAGCTCCAAGAATTGGATTTGAATGATTAGAATTGCAGCTTGGAATGTCAATTCCTTAAAGGTGCGCTTGCCACAGGTTATCCGCTGGTTACAAGAGCAGAATCAAGCCAAGACACCGATCGATGCATTATGTTTGCAAGAATTAAAACTCACTGATGATAAATATCCGCATGCTGAACTTGAAGCAGCTGGATATTTAAGTTTAGTAGCAGGTCAAAAAACGTATAACGGAGTTGCAATCTTAGTACGTCGAGGTGCTTTAGCAGCGATTTCTAGCAATGTTGAAACCACTTTTTTAAAGCCGACCCGCAATATTCCAGGCAGTACCGATGAACAACAGCGCATTCTAGCTGCAACCGTTTGTTTTAAGGGAGTTGCACCGCTACGCTTAATTTCAGCCTACTTTCCTAATGGACAGGCTCCTGGCAGTGATAAATTTTCTTATAAATTAGCTTGGCTTCGTGCCTTAGAGGGTTGGTTAAGCGATGAATTGCAACAGTTTGAGCGCTTAGCCTTATTGGGTGACTTTAATATTGCTCCTGGCGATATTGATGTGCATGATCCGCAAGCTTGGATTGGTCAAAATTTAGTTTCTGTAGAAGAGCGGGCTGCCTTTCAAGGGTTAATTCAATTGGGATTAGTCGATTCATTTCGTTTATTTGAGCAGCCCCCCAAAGTATTTAGCTGGTGGGATTACCGCATGATGGGTTTTCGGCGTAATGCTGGCATGCGCATAGACCATATTTTATTAAGCCAGCAATTAAAGGGTTTGTGTCGGGCGAGTTGGGTCGATAAAATTCCCCGAACCTGGGAGCAACCATCCGACCATGCTCCGGTGGTGGCAGAAATTGCTGGCATTTAAGCCGCTGTCGTTAAGCCGCCATGTCGAAGTAAAGCATCGATACTCGGTTCACGACCACGAAAAGCTTTAAATGATTCAGCCGCAGGACGACTACCACCAACGGCTAAAATTTCTTGTCGATAACGTGCGCCAATTTTAGTATCGAGCACACTACCACTCACCTTGGCGGCATCTTCAAAGGCGGAATAGACATCGGCAGACAAGACTTCTGCCCACTTATAACTGTAGTAGCCTGCCGCATAGCCACCAGCAAATATATGACTAAAACTATTAGGCCAGCGCGAGATTGGCGCTTGGGGGAGGACATTTAAACGCTCATTTATTGCTGCAGCAAGATGAATGATTGCAGAATGATTGGCTTCTTTGGCATCAAAATTAGCGTGTAAGTACCAATCGGTGAGCGAAAGAACAATTTGGCGCAAGGTGCTTAAACCATTGTGGTAATTCTTAGCTGCTAACATTTTGTCAAATAATGGCTTGGGTAAGGGTGCCTTAGTATCAATATGGGCCGTCATATTTTTGACGACGTCCCATTCCCAACAAAAGTTTTCCATAAATTGGCTAGGCAACTCTACGGCATCCCACTCCACACCATTAATGCCAGATACCCCTAGCGCTCCCACCTGAGTGAGCAGGTGGTGCATGCCATGACCACTTTCATGAAACAAAGTGATGACATCATCATGTGTAATAGTGGGTTCACGCTTAACGCCATTAATCTCGAGAGGCGGAGGAAAGTTACAGACTAAGTAGGCTATCGGAATTTGAATGGTGCCATCAGGTAATTCACGGCGTCCCCGTGCATCATCCATCCACGCACCACCCCGTTTTCCCGAGCGGGAATAGGGATCCAGATAAAAATAAGCGATGGTTTTGCCATCTTTCTGATTGACGGCAAAGGATTGCACGTCGGCATGCCAAGTAGGTAAATTCGCAGGCAGTATTTTTACGGTAAATAAGGTTTCGATCAAGCCAAATAAGCCATCTAGCACCTTAGGCAAAGGAAAATATTGCTTCACTTCATTTTCGGAAAAAGCATAGCGGGCTTGTTTCAGCTTTTCTGAAGCAAAGGTAATATCCCAAGGCTCTAAGCCTTCCTGACTATCGTTACCAAGATTTAATTCGCGTTTAGCAAAATCTTGCAGCTCATCCCAATCGGTTTGGGCAAATGGTTTAGCGCGGCTTGCAATATCCTTTAAAAAATTTTCAACTTCACTAACGCTACCTGCCATTTTGGCAGCTAAGCTAAGAGCTGCATAATTTTCATAACCCAAGAGCTGTGCTTCTTCATGGCGTAAGCGCAGTTGCTGCAGCATATTTTCGGTGTTATCCCAAGCTAGTTGCCCATGACCATATTGCGGACCTAGTTCTGAAGCTCGAGTTAAATAAGCCTCACAGAGCAGACGCCGTAGTGCTCGATTTTCGGCATATTGTTGTACGGGGTAATAGGCAGGAAAGTGCAAGGTAAAGACCCAACCTGTTAGCCCTCTTTGTTTTGCTTGATCGGCAGCAGCAGCTAAGGCATCGGCGGGCAGACCCTGTAATTCCTGTAGATCGACGACGTGATGAAAAAAGCCATCGGTTGCATCGAGCACATGATCAGAAAATGCTTTGCCTAATTGCGCCTGCTCATCTTGAATAGCTGCAAAGCGTGGTTTTATTGCAGCCGGAAGCTCTGCGCCTCCTAAACGAAAATCACGAATAGAATTTTCTAAGACTTTTTGTTGCGCCGGCTGAAGTTGTTTGAAAGCAGGGCTTTGTTGTAGTAATTTAAAACGTTCATATAGAGCAAGATTTTGGCCGAGGTCGCTAAAAAACGCGGTAACTTGGGGCAGCATTGCGCCATAAGCTGCACGCAATTCAGGGGTATCGGCCACGCTATTCAGATGACTAACCACCCCCCATGAGCGACTCAAGGCCTCTGTAGCATCTTCAAGTGGTTCAATTAAAGTATTCCAACTGAGTTGCGCATTGGGGATAGTGTTGTAATCTAGCGCGCGCTGCACGGCTGCTTCGGCCTGTTGCAATAGCCAGGTGATTGCAGGATCGATATCGGCCGGCTGAATCGCCGGATAATTTGGAATGCCGCGGCCAAAGTTCAGTAAGGGATTGCCGCTGGAGGCAGGACTGCTTAAATCGCGCACGACTTCCAAAACTCCAATTCCAGTTAAGACAATTTGACCGCTTTTTCGGCTGCTTCAATGGTATTCATTAAGAGCATTGTAATGGTCATTGGCCCTACGCCTCCAGGTACAGGGGTAATCCAGCCAGCGACATATTTAGCTGAATCGAAGTCGACATCACCACATAATTTACCGTCAGGCAAGCGATTGATGCCAACATCGATGACTACCGCACCCGGTTTAATCATGGCTCCAGTAATCATTTTAGGTTTGCCAGTGGCTACC
The DNA here is from genome assembly GCF_021395235.1 of Polynucleobacter sp. IMCC30063. Lineage (NCBI taxonomy): Bacteria > Pseudomonadati > Pseudomonadota > Betaproteobacteria > Burkholderiales > Burkholderiaceae > Polynucleobacter > Polynucleobacter sp. IMCC30063. The sequence goes on from NZ_JAJVCQ010000003.1 coordinate 140,534, forward strand.
ACAAGCACATCGGCATCTTTAGTATGGTGGGCTAAGTCACGGGTTTTACTATTGCAAATTGTGACGGTCGCACCCGCTTGGAGTAATAACATCGCCATGGGTTTGCCCACAATATTCGATGCACCAACCACGACGGCTTTTGCGCCACGTAGCGGGTATTCAATGCTTTCTAACATTTTCATACAACCATAAGGAGTGCAGGGAATGAATTCAGGTGCACCCACCATTAAGGCACCAGCATTGGCGATATGGAAGCCATCCACGTCTTTTGGCGGGGTAATTGCTTCGAGGACCCGTTTTGAATCAATATGTTCAGGCAAAGGTAATTGCACCAAAATTCCTTGAATGGAGGGATCAGCATTTAAAGTGGCGATACGTGCTAGTAGCTCTTCTTCGGATAATTCGCTTGCGTAGCGCTCTAGAACAGAATGAAAACCAGCTTCCTCGCAAGCCTTAACTTTATTTCTGACGTAGACTTGGCTGGCAGCATTTTCGCCTACCAAAATAACTGCTAAGCCAGGGCGTAAGCCTTTAGCTGTAACAATGGCCGCACGGGCCGTAATTTCGGTACGTAGCTTTTTTGATAAAACATTTCCATCGATTAACTGGGCTGGCATAATGAACTCTTTGGTTTAGGTGGAAATAAAAAACCAGTTTACCAGTTATTTATCGGATGATCAACTTCCCTGAGACTCGGATAAAGCGAGACGCAGAAGGTCAGCAACTGTGCTGACATTCAACTTTTCCATAATATTTGCGCGGTGGGCTTCAACCGTTTTAATAGAAATACTAAGGTCGTCAGCAATTTGCTTATTGAGTCGGCCAGAAACAATGCGTTCGAGTACTTGGCGCTCACGGCCAGTGAGTTTTCCTAATAGACTCTGGGTTACTTTGCGGTTGCTAGCTAAGGAGTAATCGGCACGTGCTTTCATTAACATTCGTTCAACTAAATGACAGAGCTCATTTTCTTTAAATGGCTTCTCGATAAAATCAACGGCACCCCGTTTCATGGTGGATACCGCCATAGAGACATCGCCATGCCCCGTTATAAAGGAGACTGGCATTGGTAAATTTTCAGCGGTGAGTCGTTCTTGTAATTCCAGCCCCGACATACCTGACATACGAACATCTAGAATGGCACAGGAAATAGTGGATTTATCGGTATTTTGTAACGATTGTAAAAAACGTTCAGCGCTTGCATGACAGCGCACCGTGTAGCCGTTACTTTCTAAGAGCCAAGTTAGAGAATCACGAACGGCTTCGTCGTCGTCAACAACGTATACAACCTCAGCTTGACTGGTTTTCGGGGTATTGCTTTGGATCATCATGGTTCTCGCTTAAATTCTCAGACAGCTCTATGGGTAATAGGATTGTAAAGGTGCAACCAAAAAGGCGGGCATGTTCTGGATCTAGCTGATTTTTGGCCCAGAGGCGGCCATGGTGTGACTCAATGATAGAGCGACAAATATTCAGCCCCATGCCCATGCCATCATCTTTAGTACTAAAAAAAGGCTCAAACATCCGCTGAATCACGGCATCTGCTATACCAGAGCCTGCATCTGTCACTTGAATACGTAGGGCAGTTGGGTAGGTCTCAGGATCTAAATCAGCAGTAATTTTTACCGGCGGGGCAGACCAGCGTGAAGGTAGGGGGTAAGCATCTCGCAAACTATCTAGGGCATTTTTTAAGAGATTAACGAGAACCTGCTCGATTAAGACGGGATCGAGTTCGATACGCGGCAAATTAGGCATGATCTCAGCCACAATTGAAAACCGATGGCGATTCGCTTCAATCTCTAGCAGATCAACCGCATTGCCAATAATTTGGGCGATATCGCAGCTTTTTCTTTGTGGTTCACTGCGTTTAACAAAGTCTCGAATGCGCTGAATAATGGTGCCAGCGCGCAAGGCTTGGGCGGAAGCTTTTTCTAAGGCTGGCATTAGCTCAGCTATTAGACTGGAATCAGAGTAGGTTTTTAATCGTTTGGCTACGCCCATGCAGTAATTAGAAATAGCTGACAAAGGTTGATTAAGTTCGTGCGCCAGTGAAGAAGCCATCTCACCCATTGTTGTTAGGCGACTGGTAAATTGCATCCTTTCATCCTGTTGGCGCGCTAAATCTTCGGCTTGTTTACGGAGCGTAATATCGGTAGCAATGAGTAGTTGCGCCAAATGACCATCGACCCAGGGAATATATCGCCCGCGTACTTCATACCAAGATGGTTCACCATCCATTAATTGCACTTCATGTGAATCGCTGCCCGTATTTTGATTGAACTCCGATTCAGGTAGGCCAGCAAAAACATCAACACTATCATCTTTCATATCATGAATGACATGGGGGCTCATCTCATCGGCATTTAAACTAATGTGGCCTTTTTCAGTAGGACCAAAGCGTTGTCGATAAAAACGATTGGCAAATAATAATTTGCCGGTTTCTAGAGAGACTACTGAAACTGCGGCATCCAATCCTTCCAAAACCGTGACAAAGCGTTCTTGCGTTGCCGTTAATTCTTCGCGAATTTTTTTGGGTTCAGAAATATCCGTAATCGAAGTGACCCAGCCAGTTTGCAAACCTTTTTCGTTTAGCAGAGGAGCGGCATAGGTACGCGTATTGATACGTACGCCATTACGGCGTTGTAGTTCGCCTTCAATACCTGCTTTCATCAATTGATGATTTTGCTCTTGTAATACCCGTTCCATATTGGTGCCAAGCTGATCATGCTTATCGGCTGGCCAGAAGGGAAAGGGCGGTACTAGGCCAATTAATTCTTCACTAGAGTAGCCTACCATTTCACAAAAAGCCCGATTCACATAGGTAATACGTTTTTCCATATCGTGAGCGCGAATTCCAATTGGCGTGGAATCTTCCATGGCGCTACGAAAACTCGTTTCCGCACGCAAGTTGGTTTCAATTTTATTACGTGCTTGAATTTGTTTTAAGACCGACCATAAACTCCAAATAACGAATGCACTTAAGCCAATCACGACGCCAAGTAGCATTCTAAAAGTAAGATTAGTTGGGGGTGGATAGGTATCTACTTTTAAAATTAAAGTGGGGCTAAAGGCGCCTAACTCAAGACTAGTTTCATTACTCAGCGCCCGAGTTGGGGTATTTCGATCCGAAGAAATGGCCAGCACATTACCGGAATAATTTAGCAAGGTAAAGCGATATTGACTTTTTAGTTCCGTGGGAATGATGTACTCTAAAATTCCATGGGCGCTATATAAAACCGCCAGAATGCCTGCGCCCTCGCCTTCGATGGTAGTGGGTACAGTTTGCCAAAATACGGTTTGTCGCTCGAGCGGAATGGGTTGATCGGTATTCGATTGCAGGCTAATAATTTCGCTATACGCTGGACGATTGGTTTCCCTGCTTAAAATTATTGCCCGTTTTAATTGCCGCTCGATTGTTTCGGCATTAGGTGACTGATCAAACCAATCAGTCGCTTGCGAGGGTAAGGGAATCATCCATTGCCGTAAATTATTTTCATTAAACCAAATTAATTGGCTAATCTCATGGTTATTGGCGACAAAGGCTTCAGCCTGTTTTAATACTTTTACTTGGGCATTGTTATCGGTGTTGGCCTTAGCCAGCTCTTGACTCATTGCCACTAATGCTTCTGAGTTTGTTAAAAAACGCAATTGAATGCGTTGCTTTACAAATGAAAGCTCTCTGAAGAGAGCATTTTCTTGCTGGGAGCGCTCTTGCATTTGGAGCGTTCCCAAAATAATGCCTATCGCCAGTGTAAAAATAATAATTGCTAATAGCGGTGTAAAGACAATGCGTGATGCCCGCAACTTTGTTAAAAGGTTGCGGTTAAAGAGTTTGGCTGCGAAGAGTTGTTTGAGGGAGCGCATGGGGCGTATAGAGATTACCCTTATTCTGCCTTATTCCCAAGTTGATTTGCAGCGCAATATAATTCCATATTATGATAAATACTATCATTATGTGGAATATTTCTTGTCAATATAACTTTCTCTTCTTAAAATTCAGCCATAAAGTGAAGTTCAACGGCATTACATATCACTATGGAGATTAAAAATGGCAGCAGTTCCAGAGCAAATATTGGGGCAACTTATTGCCAACACCAAGGATGAAGATCCAGGTGAAACTCAAGAGTGGTTACAAGCGCTTGATGGCGTAATTCGTACCGAAGGCGCTGAACGGGCAGCGTATTTAATTGACCAACAAATTTCCCATGCCCGCGTGAATGGCGTTAATCAAGCCTTCCATGCTGAAACACCCTATATCAATACGATTCCCGTTGAATTGCAAGTACGCTTACCAGGCGATCAAAATATTGAACATCGGATCCGTTCTTATACTCGTTGGAATGCGATGGCCATGGTGTTGCGGGCAAACAAAGATACCAATGTGGGTGGGCATATTTCTTCGTTTCAATCGGCCGCCACTTTATATGATGTTGGATTTAATCACTTTTGGCATGCGCCTTCTGAGCAACATGGCGGTGATCTCATTTTTGTTCAAGGGCATTCTGCGCCAGGTGTTTATGCACGGGCCTTCATGTTGGGCAGGCTCGAGGCTAGCCAGTTAGACCATTTCCGCCAAGAGGTCGGAGGTAAAGGTATTTCGAGCTACCCCCATCCTTGGTTGATGCCCGATTTCTGGCAATTTCCAACGGTCTCGATGGGTCTGGGGCCAATTATGGCGATCTATCAAGCGCGCTTCATGAAGTATTTAGAAGACCGCGGTTTCGCAATTACAAAAGGTCGCAAGGTCTGGGCTTTTTTAGGTGACGGTGAAACCGATGAGCCTGAATCGTTAGGTGCAATTGGCATGGCTGGCCGCGAAAAACTAGATAACCTTATTTTTGTGGTGAATTGTAATTTACAGCGGCTTGATGGTCCTGTGCGTGGAAATGGCAAGATTATTCAAGAGCTTGAAAGTGAATTTCGTGGAGCAGGTTGGAACGTCATTAAGGTAGTGTGGGGCGGCCATTGGGATGCTTTGTTTGCGCGCGATAAAAAAGGTATTTTGATGCAGCGTTTGGGTGAAATTGTTGACGGTCACTATCAAACCATGAAGTCTAAGCATGGCGCCTATGTGCGTGAAATTGTATTTAATACCCCCGAATTAAAAGCGCTAGTGGCCGATTGGAGTGATGATGATATTTGGAATTTGAATCGCGGCGGTCATGATCCCCATAAGGTGTATGCCGCATTTCATGCCGCGGTTCATCATGAAAATCAACCTACGGTTATTTTGGCTCATACCATTAAAGGTTACGGTATGGGGGGGTCAGGTGAGGGCATGAATATTGCCCACCAAGCTAAAAAAATGAACCCTGAAGATGTGCGGCGTTTCCGTGATCGTTTTGATATTCCAGTAAGTGATGATCAGTTAGATGAGATCCCTTTGGTTAAATTTGCAGATGGCAGCCCCGAGTTGGAATATATGCGGGCGCGGCGTAATGAACTTGGTGGTTATTTGCCCCAACGTCGCACCAAAGCTGAAAGCTTGCCAGTACCCGCGCTAGACACTTTTGCACCGCTTTTAGAGGCGACTAGTGAAGGACGTGAAATATCTACGACGATGGCATTTGTGCGACTGCTTAATATTGTGATTCGCGACAAAATTTTAGGTAAGCGGGTTGTGCCAATTGTGCCCGATGAATCGCGTACCTTTGGTATGGAGGGAATGTTTCGACAACTAGGCATCTGGAATCAATTGGGGCAGCAATACACCCCTGAAGACCATGATCAGTTGATGTTTTATAAAGAAGATAAGCACGGCCAAATTTTGCAAGAAGGCATTAATGAGGCGGGTGGAATGTGCGATTGGATAGCTGCGGCGACCTCGTATTCAACCCATGGCGTACCGATGCTACCTTTTTATATTTTTTACTCGATGTTTGGCTTTCAACGTATTGGCGATTTAGCTTGGGCAGCCGGTGATATGCGTAGCCGCGGTTTTTTGCTTGGAGGTACTGCTGGCCGAACTACCTTAAATGGGGAGGGCTTGCAACATGAAGATGGTCATAGTCACGTATGGAGTGCAGCGGTGCCTAATTGCATTAGTTACGACCCTACTTTTGCTTTTGAATTAGCGGTTGTGATTCAGGATGGTATGCGTCGTATGCTTACTGAGCAAGAAGACGTGTATTACTACATCACCCTGATGAATGAAAATTATGCGCATCCAGGTATGCCAAAAGGCGCAGCGGAAGACATTATTAAAGGGATGTATAAGTTACAAAGTATGGGCGAGCCTAACGCGAAATTACGCGTTCAACTATTGGGTTGCGGGACCATTTTCCGTGAAGTGATCGCAGCTGCCGAGCTGTTACAAAGTGAATGGGGTGTAGCTACTGATTTATGGGGTTGCCCGAGTTTTACGGAGTTAGCGCGGAATTGGAATGCCGTGAATCGTCATAACCTCTTGAATCCTGCGGCTGAGCCAAGCTTGTCGCATGTCGAGATTTGTTTAAAAGATACCATTGGCCCCGTAATTGCAGCAAGTGATTACATTCGGATGTTTGCCGAACAAATTCGCCCGGCAATTCAAAATTTGGGAAGACGTTACGAAGTGTTGGGCACCGATGGCTTTGGTCGCTCGGATACGCGTGAAAATTTACGACAATTTTTCGAAGTAGATCGCCATTGGATTGTGTTAACTGCCTTAAAAGCACTAGCAGATTCTGGCCAATTAGAGCGGCAGAAAGTTACCGAGGCCATACAGAAATATGGCATTGATACCAACAAGCCTAATCCACTAACAGTTTAATGCCCAGCCTAATATACGGTTAAAGTTCTTATGAGCCAATTAATTGAAGTTAAAGTTCCCGACATCGGTGATTACCAAGACATTCCAGTCATTGAAGTTTTAGTTCAGCCTGGCGATGTGATTGAAAAAGAGCAGTCTTTAATTACCCTTGAGTCGGATAAGGCAACAATGGATGTGCCTTCTTCCCATGCTGGTGTCGTTAAGGAGGTGAAGGTAAAGGTTGGCGATAATATTTCTGAAGGTGGGCTGGTTTTGCTGCTGGAAGCTACTGACGCTGCGGCAACCCCCCCAGTCGCAGCCGCACCAAGTCAAACGGCCGCTCCTTTAGCTGCAGTGGCACAACCGCATACAGCTTCAGCTCCTCCCGCAGTTGCCGTTACTCAAACTCATACGGCCACCCCAACAACAGTGACTAGCCCAATAGGGGATAGCGACTTAATGGGGAAAGCTAGCCATGCCAGCCCGTCGGTGCGTAAGTTTGCGCGCGAATTGGGAGTGCAAGTTGCCTTAGTAACGGGTTCTGGTTTGAAGGGCAGAATTACGCAGGAAGATGTGCAGGCTTTTATTAAAGCAGCAATGATTGCTAATACCGGTTCTCATACTAATGCGTCAGCTACGGGATTAGGTAATTTCAATCTTTTACCTTGGCCTAAAGTGGATTTCACTAAATTTGGTGCAGTCGAGCGGCAACCGCTGTCGCGCATTAAAAAAATCTCTGCTGCAAATTTAGCGCGTAATTGGGTGATGATTCCCGCTGTTACTTATCATGAAGATGCTGACATTACTGATTTAGAAGCCTTCCGCATTTCAACGAACAAAGAAAATGAGAAGCAGGGTAAAAAAATTACCATGCTCGCTTTTTTAATTAAGGCGGCCGTTGCAGCCTTGAAAAAATATCCTGAATTTAATAGTTCGCTTGATGGTGATGACCTGGTCTTGAAAAAGTATTTTCATATTGCCTTTGCTGCAGATACGCCCAATGGTTTGGTTGTTCCAGTGATAAAAAATGCTAATCAAAAAGGTATTTTTGAGATTGCCCAAGAAACCTCCGAATTGGCGGCGCTCGCTAGAGAGGGAAAATTAAAGCCCGATCAAATGCAGGGAGCCAGCTTTACCATTTCTTCCGTCGGCGGTATTGGCGGCACCGCTTTTTCACCTATTGTGAATGCGCCTGAAGTCGCTATTTTGGGTGTGAGTAAGGCGGCCATGAAACCAGTTTGGGATGGCCAGCAATTTATTCCCCGTTTAATTTGCCCCTTGTCATTAAGTGCTGATCATCGCGTCATTGATGGTGCTTTGGCAACCCGCTTTAATGCCTATATTGCCCAATTGCTCGCTGATTTTCGGCGTGCAGTACTGTAAGGAGCGCAGATGACTAAGCAAGCCTTAATCGTGCCTGATATTGGCGATTACGATGATGTGCCGGTAATTGAAGTGCTGGTTAAAGTAGGCGATAGCGTCGAAAAGGAACAGCCCTTATTTGTTTTAGAGTCGGATAAAGCCACCATGGAAGTTCCAGCAGAAATCGCTGGAAAAATAGTGAGCCTAGCAATTAAGCTAGGCGATAAAGTGGGTAAGGGTACGGTGATTGGCGAGATTGAAGTCACTGCAGTGGCATCTTCGGCGGCACCGGCTACGGCGCCTTCGCAGTCATCTGCACAGACTACGTCACTACCTCCAGTGCCTACCCCAGCTTCTTCAGTTTCAGCGCCTAGAGCAGCCGGGCAATATAGTGGCGCCGTACAGCATGAGTGCGAAGTACTCGTTTTGGGTGCAGGGCCTGGTGGCTATAGCGCTGCTTTTCGTAGCGCCGATTTAGGTATGAAAACGATTTTGCTCGAGCGTTATGCGAACTTAGGCGGGGTTTGTTTAAATGTGGGCTGTATTCCCTCAAAAGCCTTATTACATACTGCTGCAGTAATGGATGAAGTGAAATCTATTTCTCGCCATGGCGTTCGCTATAGCGCTCCGGAAATTGACCTCGCTGAATTACGCACCTATAAAGAATCAGTCATTGGTAAGTTAACCAGCGGTTTGGCTGGTATGGCTAAAGCACGTAAGGTGACTGTCGTTCGCGGGGTTGGCCATTTTCTTGATGCGAATCATGTGGCTGTTCATTTGACCCGTGGTGATGGCCAAGATTTAAGCGGCGCACAGGAAGTGATTCGTTTTCAAAAAGCCATCATTGCAGTTGGTAGTCAACCTGTGCATTTACCGTTTTTACCAGCCGACCCGCGTATTGTGGATAGTACGGGAGCATTGCAATTAAAGAGTATTCCAAAGCGCATGTTGGTTATTGGCGGCGGCATTATTGGTTTAGAGATGGCGACCGTTTATAGTGCCCTCGGCACAAAGATCGATATTGTGGAAATGTTAGATGGCCTGATGGCTGGCGCTGATCGGGATTTGGAAAAGGTTTGGGAAAAACAGAATGCAGGACGTTTTGAGCATATTTTCTTAAAGACCCGTGCCGCCAAGGCCGAAGCAAAGCCAACAGGAATTGAAGTGACGTTTGAGGGTGAGCACGCTCCCGCTTCGCCACAAAGCTACGATTTAGTGTTGGTTGCTGTGGGACGCACGCCAAACGGCAAAAAAATTGACGCGGGTTTAGCAGGCGTGCAGGTTGATGAGCGCGGATTTATTGCTGTTGATAAACAAATGCGTACCAATGTACCGAACATTTTTGCGATTGGTGACTTAGTAGGGCAACCCATGCTGGCCCATAAAGCCGTACATGAAGGGCATGTAGCAGCAGAAGCTGCTGCTGGTCAAAAATCTTTTTTTGATGCTAAGCAAATTCCTTCAGTGGCCTATACCGACCCTGAAGTTGCATGGGCTGGATTAACAGAAGAGCAATGTAAGGCACAGGGAATTGCTTATGAAAAAGGTTTATTTCCTTGGGCTGCAAGTGGCCGTGCAATTGCCAATGGACGCGATGAGGGTTTTACTAAATTACTATTTGATGCGGCCACGCAGCGCATAATTGGCGGCGGTATTGTTGGCACCCATGCGGGCGATTTAATTGGCGAAGTGTGTTTAGCTATTGAGTTAGGCGCCGATGCAATTGATATGGGTAAAACGATTCATCCCCATCCAACCTTAGGTGAAACAGTGGGTCTAGCTGCAGAAGTACAGCATGGCTCGTGTACGGATTTACCTGCCCAGCGGAAGAAATGAAAAAAGCCCAGAAATTCTGGGCTTCAATCATTTTGCTACGGTCGAGATCGGATAAAACGACTTATTTGCTTTTGCCGCCCTTAGCTGACTTCACAGCTTTATCGGCTGCTTGCATGACACTGTCGGTAGCAGTATTTAAGTTGGTTTGGGCAATATCAATTGCGTGTTTAACGGCCTTTTGGCTGTTTTCAAATACGGTACTGGCTGAGGCAATGGCTTGCTTCATGGCATTAACTGCCGCCTCGGATCCTGCAGGTGCACTTTTCGCCCAATCGTCTACCATCGACTGAATTTTCTTCTGGCTAGCCTGAATTTCGGCTTCAGCAGATTGGCTGAAGGAGCTGTGGGTTTCATGCGCTAAATCGTAGAGGTGGCGGCTATACGCCATAATTTTTTCAGCCATGGGTTTAACTGTGTCGGCTTGATGAGCCAGCAATTGCTGAATATCTTTAATTTCCAAAGCTTTCTTCGCATTTCCTAAGCTATCGGTAAGGCTTGATTTTGCTATTTGCATATTCAGTTCAACCAACTTCTCAATACTTTTTAAAGCTTGGCCAGTGAGGCCGCTTAATGTTTCTAGGTTGGCTTTTTGGGCTGCTGCTAATTGTTCTGGTGTTAAGTTCATTATTACTCTCCGCAGGTTTTTTAATTAATAAAAAAGGGCTTTTGGTAGTTTTCTATTGTCCTATTGGCCCCTAGGTTATGCACCTAATTTTTATAATTATATAGCAAAATTGATGCAATGCAACAAAAAAGGCCAGTTTCCGGTTTCCGCCTAAAATAAGGGCCATGATCCCATTTTTGTGCCTAGTGGCAGCTCAATAACACAATGCGCTTTTCACTAGAGGCCGCGATGGGGCCCATTTTTGTCCTTATTTGGAGTACCGGCTTCATTATTGCGCGGCTCAGCATGCCTTATGTCGAGCCAGCCACTTTTTTGCTTTGGCGCTTCATGGGAGTTTTATTGGCCATGGGTATCCTGAGCTTAATTTGGCGCCCCGTTTGGCCCAAATGGCCATTAGCTGGTCACATTGGCGTTGCTGGGGCTTTATTGCAGTTTGGCTATCTTTTAGGAGTATGGTGTGCAGTGCGCTTTGGCATGAGCGCAGGCTTAGCCGCACTGATAGTAGGCTTGCAACCGATTTTGACAGCCTGGTGGTCGGCGTGGGTCGCAGAGCATGTTACCCAACGACAATGGCTGGGTTTGGCTTTGGGGTTTATTGGAGTGGCATTTGTGGTGTTTGAAAAAACCCATTTTGTACAACTACCATTAGCAAGTTATTTGCTCATTATTGGAGCCTTACTATCGATTACGCTGGGTACCTTATATCAAAAAAAGTTTTGTGCCAACTTTGATTTACGGGCTGGATCACTCATTCAGTTTGCCGTTGCGGTGGTGTTGACTGCCATTACTGTTGCCTTATTTGAAACTGGCAAGATGGTGTGGAATTGGCCCGTTGTTATTGCCTTGGGATGGTCTATTGGGCCGCTCTCGATTGGATCAGTGAGCTTGTTATTTTTATTAATTCGTAAGGGTGCCGCTACCCGCGTAACTAGTTTGTTGTATTTAACTCCGCCAACCACTGCAGTTATGGCTTGGATTGGTTTTCATGAGCCGCTAACCGCGCTGATGATTTTTGGCATTCTTTTAACCATGGTAGGTGTTCTCATAGTGAATCACAAAGCGCAAGTCAGTCTTCCCTAGCGCTATTTTTAGATGTTGGTTTGCATAAATGCGTTGCTTGGCTGAAAAAGTATTTATCATGCTCAGATTCAGGTCGATAGAAAGTGGTTTAGATGGGTTTTCAATTTATTGAATATTTAAAGCATTCTGCCTTATTGCAGTGGCAGCATTTCTGTGTTGCAGGAGTTCTGGCGTTTATCATTTTAGGTGGTCTTCTCGGCAACCCGGCTGTCGCGCAAAATAACGGTAGTACTAATACTAAGAAAAAAGCCTCTACTCAAGCAGTTGCCCCGGTTGCGGCTGTTAGCAATAAATCAGCACCCAAAACGAGCGCTAAGGTTGTCGTCGCTAAAAAGCCTAAGCGAGTACGCATTACCGTTACCCGCCAACCCACTACTATGGTTGCTGAAGCGGCGCGACCATCCTTTGCCACCGCCTTGGGTTTGCGTGGGCAGCATGATGAATTAAGTTTGAAATCGAGCGTAGCTTTAGTCGTGAATCAAGATACTAAAGAAGTGATTTTCGAGAAAAATTCGAACGTGAGTTTACCGATTGCCTCGATAACCAAATTGATGATGGCGATGGTGGTGCTCGACTCTAAATTGCCCCTTGATGAGCTCTTGGTAATTAATGCCGAGGATGTGCAAAGCTATAAGCATTCACGCATCGCTTTAGGTTCTGCCTTTAGCCGCGAAGATTTTTTACGTTTAGCTTTAATGTCTTCAGAAAATCGAGCTGCTTATACCCTTGGGCGTAATTATCCTGGCGGTATGACCGCGTTTGTTGCCGCGATGAATCGGAAGGCCAAAGAATTGGGCATGGTGCATTCTAATTACGCTGACCCAACCGGTTTAATGAGTGAAAACGTGGCTAGCGCAGAAGATTTAACCCGCATGCTAAATGCTGCTTACCAATATAAATTAATTCGCGAGTTTTCTACTTTACCCGAGCAAACTATTTTGATTAATAATCGGCCGCAAAAATTTTTAAATACCAATCGCTTGGTTCGTTCTGGCAATATGGATATTGGCCTGCAAAAAACGGGTTTTATTAATGCTGCGGGTAAATGTTTGGTGATGCAAGCACGGGTAAACGGTGCACCACTTTTATTGGTATTTTTAGATTCAGTTGGTACACAGTCGCGCTTTGCCGATGCTGAACGGGTGCGAGATTGGTATGAACGCATTCCAATTGGTGCTGCACCTGCTGGGCGCCAATTAATGTGAGACTAGAGAATCATTTTAAGAAGTTGATTTGGGTTTAAAGCCAAGCCCACGGGAGATTTGAACGGCAGTTTCTTGCAGGGCTTTAAGCCAGTCTACCTGCATACGATCGGTAGGTGCGCTTAACGATAAACCCGCTACTAATTTTCCACTGTCATCAAAGATGCCCGCAGCCAAACAGCTTACCCCCAGCTCAAGTTCTTCATCGTCGCGGGCATGGCCTAATTTTTTTGCTTTACCCAGTTCCATTTCCAGCGCATTGACTTCAGTAATGCTATTGCGAGTATGGCCAGTTAAACCTGTGCGGGTTGCATAGGCACGTACTTGCGGCGCTTCATCGCTAGCTAAAAAGAGCTTACCCACCGAAGTTAAGTGCAAGGGCGCGCGACCACCAATAGCACGAACCACTTGCATGCCAGAGCGTTCGCTGTAGGCGCGATCGACATAAATAATTTCATCTCCTTGACGCAAGGAAAGATTGACCGTTTCCCCAGTAAGTTTATGCAGGTTACGCATGGGCATTTGGGCAGCTTCACGCACCGATAGGCGCGCTTTGACTAAATTACCTAACTCTAAAAGCTTCAAGCCTAGACGGTAAGTACCACCATCGCCGCGCTCAACCAAGCGACAGGCAACTAAGTCGTTGAGGATACGGTGCGCAGTTGAGGAATGCAGGCCAGTTTGCTCGGCTAGCACTTTAAGGGGGCTGGCTTCCTCCTGCTCGGCCAAAGCATCGAGCAAATTCATCATGCGCTCGACAACCTGAATCGCAGTTTTACCCACTTCCCCTATGGCTTTGGGCGTTTTGGAGGGCTTGGCAATAGTCATGCTCTTATTGTAGCTATTCTTACTACGATTGCATATTATGAAATCAAATTTTATAGCTGCGCTTTTAGCGCTTGGGTGCGAGGGCCTTGACGCACTCGTTAATGAGGCTGGGACCGCGGTATATCAGTCCTGTATACAGTTGAATGAGTTGCGCACCCGCGCTTATTTTTTCTTGGGCATCGTGACCCGACAGGATGCCGCCCACCCCAATAATGGGAATTTGATTGTGGAGTTGGGCATGTAAGCTGGCAATGAGTTGATTAGAGCGCTGTTGAAGTGGGGCGCCGGAGAGTCCCCCCATTTCTTGGGCGTGTTCAAGTCCTTGTACCCCCTCGCGCAAAGTGGTGGTATTGCTAGCGATCACTGCATCGATGCCATACTCCAAAAGCAAATTGGCTATGAGAACCACATCGCTTGCTACTAAGTCGGGCGCAATTTTTAGAAAAAGCGGCTTTTTCAAGCCAAATTGATCGGCTAAACGTTGACGTGCTTCACTTAAATGGGTCAACAGGGCGCGCAAGGGCGCCTCTTCCTGGAGGGAGCGTAAATGGGCTGTATTTGGCGACGATATATTAATGGTGATGTACGAAGCGACTTCATAGACTGCCGTCATGGCGGCGATATAGTCATCCGCTGCATGCTCAATTGGGGTCGTGGCGTTTTTTCCAATATTGAGGCCAATGATGCCGCCCGTTTGCCAAAAATGGGATTGCCTTACTCGCTCTACACAGGCGACCACGCCATCGTTATTAAAGCCCATGCGGTTAATTAAGGCTTGTGCCGCGCTGAGGCGGAACATGCGCGGCTGAGGATTACCTGCTTGCGGTCGTGGTGTAACGGTACCAATTTCTAAATACCCAAAACCTAAACGGGCTAAAGCATCAATATGGCGACCATCTTTATCGAGTCCCGCAGCAAGACCTACCGGATTAGGGAAAGTGAGACCACAGAGAGTCTGTGGTTGAGGGGGGATCGAGGGAACAACATATTTTAATAAGCCTAAGCGCTCTGCGCGGTCTAAGTTTCCTAAAGTGAGGTTATGCGCTTGCTCCGCGTCGATTAAGAATAAACCGGGGCGCAATAAGGCATAGACGTCAATCATGGCGATACATTAGACAAGGGTAGTACAGCGGGTGAGGCTAGGGTTTGCCATTGTTCGTTAATTAAACCCTCAAGCGGTTGAAATTTTGCTTTATAGGCCATCTTCTCACTGGCTTGAATGTAATAGCCTAGGTAGAGATAGTTTAAGCCAAGTTGCTGGGTTTGATTAATTTGCCAGAGCACGCTATAGGTACCAAAACTAGTAGTGGCATCGTTAGCATCAAAAAAAGTATAGACCGAAGAGATGCCCTGTTCGAGAATATCAATCATGCTAACCATGCGTAAGCGGCCAGGATGTTCGCCGCTGAGCCCATCGCGAAATTCTACTAGTCGAGAGTTCACCCGACTTTGTAATAAGAATTGGCGGTACTGGTCTTCATCATCGCGATCCATATCTCCGCCTGCATGACGCTGATTTTGGTATTGTTGGTAGAGTTCGTAGTGTGCTTCTTGGTAAGTTAAATTTAAGACTTGAACTTGTAAATGCGCATGTTTTTTCCAAGCGCGACGTTGACTGCGGTTGGGGCTAAATTGGTTGACCGGAATGCGGGTTGCGATGCAGGCTTGGCATTGATCGCAATAGGGCCGGTATGTAAACAGACCACTGCGTCGAAAACCAGCATTGACTAGCTCGCCATATAAATCAGCATGAATGGAATGCGAAGGAGTGGCAACTTGCGAGCGGGCAATTTGATCGGGCAAATAGCTACAGGGATAAGGTGCGGTGGCATAAAACTGTAGGGCCGTTAAGGGTAGCTCGTTAACTTGCGTCATAGCCAGCGTTGCAAAATTGCTTTATCAAAAGACCATGGCACCGCCGTCTGGTTTTGTTGAATCGCTTGGTTAATGTGTTGAAGAAATGCGGCGCGTGTAATGGGGCGAGCCCCTAAAGAATTTAAATGCGCAGTTTCTTGTTGGCAATCGATTATTTTCACACCTCGATCGTAGCACCATGCGCAAAGCGCTGCCAAGGCAATCTTTGAAGCATTGTCGGTATAACTAAACATCGACTCTCCGTACACCATACCGCCAAAGTTAACACAATAGAGGCCGCCCAATAATTGGTCATTTTCAAGGACGGCAAGGCTATGGGCATGTCCAGCTTCATAAAGCGCGGTGTAGGCCTCAATTATTTCATGGGTAATCCAGGTGCCCTCCTGATTTTTGCGCTGGATGGTGGCGCAGGCCCTTAAAACAGCATCAAAATGCTGATCCACTTGTATTTGGGTGTTGGATTGATGATAAAAATGGCGTAAGGATTTATGAAGTGATTTACTGACAATAAATTGCGCGGGACTCAGCACCATGCGCGGGTCGGGCGACCACCATAAGACAGGTTGACGATCGGAATACCAAGGAAATAAACCTAATTGGTAAGCTTGGCTCAATTGACCTGGGTAAATATGTTCGCTTACTGCGAAGAGCCCAGGTACGGCTGGATCGGGATCAGGAGTAAGGCTGGGATCAGGAAAGGAATCGGCTATACCAAGCCACGGGATAGGACTCATCGAGTAATTACCACTTAGATTTTTTCGTGTGGGAGAATATCTCGGCTATGCATACTGCCAGCGAAGTGCGTAGCCATTTTACCTGCAGCCCGATCAGCAAAAAACCAGAGTAGCGTTTGTTTTACAGTCGGAAACGCAATCTCAGACCAAGGAATATCGGCTTCATTAAATAGGGCTACCTCTAAACTTTCCGTGCCCGCTAAAAAATCTGCGCTACGCATTTGCGCTAAATAAAATAGATGGACTTGCTCGACATGAGCCACATTTAGCAGGGAGTAAAGCGGCCCAATATCGACCTCAGCACCCGCTTCTTCGAGAGTTTCACGCGCTGCACCCATACTAGTACTTTCTCCAATTTCTAAAAATCCTGCGGGTAAGGTCCAGAAACCCAAACGTGGTTCAATCGCCCGCCGACAGAGTAATACTTGCTGCTGCCAGATGGGAATACTTCCGACTACATTACGGGGGTTGAGATAGTGAATGTGTTGACAAACCGAACAAACATGGCGCAGACGAGTGTCATCAGCGGGAATGTGTAGGGTGACGGGTGAGCCACAGCGGGTGCAATATTTCATCAGGAATTCGTTTTATTAAGGCGGAATGCGGGAGTGATATTAAAAAGTGGCCGACAAGGGGCCACGTAGGGCATTACAAATAATAATCTCTTCGGCAGCTAAGACTTCAGCAACAGTCAGGTTGACCTCATGGGTTTGACGCTGATTATCATCGAGTAACTGTTGGCGCATGATTCCAGGTAAGACACCCGCAGTGAGGGGTGGCGTTAACCATTGCTGGCTTTCTTTGGGACGGATAAACAGCGAACTCCGCCCCCCTTCGGTAACCATGCCTTGCTCATTAGTAAAGAGGGCATCAAAGCCGCCTTGCTGAACTGCCGCTTGCCAAGCCGTATCGTAGGCTAAGCGTTGAGTAGTTTTATGTTGTAAGAGCAGATTACCGGAATGCATGATGGCCATGGCAGGATCGCGGAGCAAATCTTGCGCCCAAAAAATGTTGACTGGGCTTGGTAGGGCCGCTAGCGCGCTAAATTGAAATGACAACAAGCCCGCGGGCGATAAATCGATTCTAAGACGAAACTCGCCCTGCGCAGGAATTTGCTGGAGGGCATCTTCAACACAGCTATGCCACTGTGATGATGAAATGGGAATGCCTAAACTCTGTGCTGATTTGGTTAAACGGGCGTAGTGGGCAGCCAGTTGTACTGCTTGGCCTGTAGTGACGCGGATGGTTTCAAATAAACCCACGCTACTGGGTAAATGACTTAAAAAACCCGACTTGACTTGGCACTCTTCCCATTCTGCGGCTGGATTTGAATCATTGGTAATGCCTGCACCTACTCCCATCACAAAATGGGTTGCTTGGGTTGCGGCATTGCGACTTAATTGAATGGTGCGAATGGGTACACTTAAAGCAAAGTCTTGGTTGGGATCAAACCAACCTAAAGCGCCGCAGTAATAGTTGCGAGCTTGGGGTTCGAGCGAACGAATAATTTCCATACTACGTTTTTTGGGCGCACCAGTGACCGAACCACAAGGAAAAATTGCCGCCAAGATTTGTTGTAATGAAATTCTAGGCTGTAATTGGGCGGTGACGGTTGACGTCATCTGTAATACATCACCATGACGGGCCACTTCAAATAATGCAGGCACAGTAACGCTACCAGTAAGCGCAATGCGACCAAGATCGTTACGTAATAAATCTACAATCATGACATTTTCTGCGCGATTTTTAGGGTCGGCGCTTAATGCCGCAGTTGAGCTTTCAAGTGCATTGGCTGTACCTTTCATCGGCATCGCCGCAATTTGCTGGCCAGTGCGCTGGACAAAGAGTTCGGGCGAGTGCGACAAAATATAATGTGTGTTGGCCGCCACAAATGCACCATAACGACCTGGTTGACGGGCGCGTAAGCGGGCATAGAGAGCTAGTGGTGCACCATAGGCTTGACCTCGCACTTGATAAGTATGATTAATTTGATAGGTATCGCCACTTTGTATCCACGCTTGAATGCGCGCAATATCGGCACTGAAGTCTGTTGCTGAAAGGGACTCACTTAAATGAGCTACCCCTGCGCTCGCTTCATCTGGCGGCAATTGTTGTAGCTCTGCCAAAAGCCATTGATCTACCTCTGTTTTACTCAGCTTGTTGACCGTTGAAAAAGCCCAGGCTTCAATTAAAGGATCTTCGGCCATTGCTTTAGCAGGTTGCGGCGCATGATCATTGCGCGACGACATGCCTTGTAAATAGTGACCTAATTCATAAGCAAAGGCAGCGACTACATAGAGACCTTGTTGGGTCGCAGACTCAATTGCCGTAAGACAGCTAGCAATTTCTGTGACCTGTTTAGCAGCCCAGTATTGAGTTGGGTGGCGGTAGAGGCGACTGGTTGGTAGCGCAGGCGTGCTTTCAACATCATCAAGCAAGATCATTGTGAACGCTTACGGCAGTTAGTTGGCGGAAATGAATTAGCTTAATTCAAAATAGTGGCCGACTGAATCACAACCGGCACGGTTGGTACATCAGCGAAGCGTCCCGCACCAGGCACATTTACCGTTGTAGTCTGCACTTTTTTGATGGCATCAATAGTTTGCATGCCTGAAATCACTTTGCCAAAGACGGTATAACCATTACCTGCAGCATTGGGATAGTTGAGGGCTTCATTGTCTTTGACGTTAACAAAAAATTGTGCAGTGGCTGAATCAGGATCGGCAGTACGTGCCATGGCAATGGTGTAGGCTTGATTCTTGAGGCCGTTTTGGGCTTCTGAAGGAATTGGTGCTTGGGTTGGTTTTTGTACCATTTCGGCAGTAAAGCCACCACCTTGAATCATGAAGCCGTCAATGACACGATGAAAAATAGTGCCATTATAAAAACCGCTTTTGACATAATTCAAAAAATTAGCAGTTGATTTAGGCGCTTTAGTTGCATCTAATTCAACCACAAAGCTACCCAAAGTCGTTTTCATTTCAACTTTAGGGCCTGCATAGGCGAATTGTGCAAAGCAAGCCAGGCTGACGATAGTTGTGAATAAAACCAGAATTTTACGCATAGCAATTTCCTTTAAAAAGAGATGAATAGGTTACGCTGCAAGGCAGTCATCCCTAATTGTATTGAGTATTAGTTTTCTGGGTTCTAACGATCAGCATGGGCTTGTGCTAGTTCATCCCAAGCGGTAGTGTAGTTGGGGGTGCGTTGGGACGCCTGCATGCGCCAGTGTGGCTGCAGACCAGCGCCAGCCAAGCTTAAGGTATTGGCACCATACTTTTGATTGAGGTGATCCATGACATGCATGACTTTATTATTGCGCGCAGGCGCATCTGCCACGAATAGATTCCCTTGTTGCTGCGTAGCAGGGTGTAATCCGAGTAGGATGACCCCTGCTTTTTTATAGCGATACCCTGCGCGATAGATTTTTTCGATGCCTAAGACCGCGAGTTGTGCTAAGCGACGGGTATCGTTACTTGCCACAATCAGGGGTAAGGTAAGGCTATTCGCATACTGTTTTTGTTGGCTGGAAAAAGGATTCGTTTGGATGAATACGACGATATGTGAGCAGACTGAGTCTTGTTGGCGCAATTTTTCTGCCGCGCGCGCAGTGTAGCTTAATACGGCTGCACTTAAATCGGTCAATGTGGTAATGGGTTGACCAAAACTTTTACTCGAAATAATCTGTTGTTTGCGCTTTTCCTGATTGGTTTGGGTATCTTCTAAGGCGAGACAAGCGAGGCCATTTAATTCTGCAACTGTGCGCTCGAGTACAACGCCAAAACGTTGACGGATTAAGCTGGCCTGCGCATATTTCAAATCGCGGCAAGTTTGAATTGCCAGCGCTCTTAATTGCACGCGTAAGCGTCTACCAACACCCCAAATTTCACCGACATCTATTTGGGCCATTAAGCAATCTTCTACCAAGGGCTCACAAGCCTGCCAATCGAAAACACCGCCATACTGTGGGCGTTTTTTGGCGAGATGGTTTGCTAATTTGGCGAGGGTTTTGGTTTTGCCGATACCTACGCTAGTGGGTAAACCTAAGTAGCGCCGCGTAGACCGACGAATGGTTTGGCCATAGCTGACGGCATCATGATGGATGCCGGTTAGATCGAGAAAGCATTCATCAATGGAATAAATTTCTTGTTGGGGTGCAAAACTGCTAAGTAAAGTCATCATACGCGCACTCATATCACCATAGAGTGTGTAGTTGGAGCTAAACCAAATGAGACCATGGCTTTGCATTAGATGTTTAGCTTGAAAAAAAGGGATGCCCATGCCAATACCTAAATCTTTTGCTTCTTGACTACGCGCGACGATACAACCATCGTTATTTGAAAGTACAACTACGGGCCTTTTTTCTAGCTGCGGATTAAAGACGCGCTCACAAGAAACATAAAAATTATTGGCGTCAATGAGCGCAAAGGTAGGTGGTGCGCTGTTAAATGGTTGGGGCATGAAAAAGAATGAATGGCCAGAATGGGAAGAAAATTGCTAGTCGAGAGGCGGTGACGAAGGGCTATGGCTTATGAATTACGTGTGAGACCACGCCCCAAATTTGTAATTCTTGGTCGGCTGCGATGGCCAGATCGGGATAGCTGGGATTATCAGCTTTAAGAATAATTTTGCCGCGCTGCCGATGCAGTCGTTTAACGGTGAGCTCACCATCAATTACAGCAATGACGACGCGGCCATGGGTGGGCTCGACTGAGCGATCAATCACCAATAAATCGTTATCGTGAATACCGGCGCCAATCATCGAGTCGCCCTTGACGCGTAGAAAAAAAGTCGCTTCGGGATGCAAAACCAGATGCTCATTCAGATCAAGGCGCTTATCGTAATGATCGGCGGCAGGCGAAGGAAAACCTGCCGGAGCCGGGCAGGCGTAGAGCGGAAAACGAGCGACTTGCAGCGGGTATTTGGGGCGAATAAGTGAATTTTGCATATACTGTATTTTTATACAGTATAGGGGAGTTTTTTGACAATCGCTTATTTCTTCGCGTCGACGTCCAATTGACGCAAAAAAGCCATTTTTTCCGCAATTTGGCTTTCTAAGCCGCGCTCAACTGGCTCATACCAGCGGGGCTCTGGCATACCAGTCGGTAGATAAGTTTCACCGGCAGCATAAGCATGGGGTTCATCGTGTGCATAACGGTAGGCGTGACCATGACCAAGCCCTTTCATTAGCTGAGTAGGCGCATTACGTAAATGGATTGGTACTTCACGACTTTGGTCGCCTGCCACAAAGGCGCGTGCGGCGTTGTAGGCGTTGTAACTCGCATTACTTTTAGCCGCTACTGCTAAATACACGACTGCTTGACCAAGGGCTAATTCACCTTCAGGTGAGCCTAGTCGCTCATAGGTTTGCGCTGCATCGTTAGCCAATTGCATCGCGCGGGGATCGGCCAAGCCGATATCTTCCCAGGCCATGCGCACAATCCGGCGGGCTAAGTAACGTGGGTCGGCGCCGCCATCAAGCATGCGGCATAACCAGTAGAGCGCTGCATCGGGATGCGAGCCGCGGACGGATTTATGCAAAGCAGAAATTTGATCATAAAACTGATCGCCGCCCTTATCAAAGCGCCTGACATTGCTCGCCAAGGTATTTTGCACATAAGCTTGATCAATTTGTTTGACTTCACAGCCTGGGGCTGAGAGGGCATTGCGAATTTGTTCGACTAAATTGAGTAAGCGGCGGGCATCACCATCGGCATGTGCCACTAAAGCTTCAATGGCCGCACTATCAAAGGCGATATCGGGGAGTGCAGCAGCGCGCGCGCGGGTTAAGAGTAGCTTGAGCTCAGCGGTGCTGAGCGGTTTGAGCACATAGACTTGCGCACGTGATAAGAGCGCTGAGATGACTTCGAAGGAAGGATTTTCGGTAGTGGCACCAATAAAAGTAAAGAGGCCCGATTCAACATGGGGTAAGAGTGCATCTTGTTGACTTTTATTGAAGCGGTGAATTTCATCGACAAATAAAATTGTTTGGCGGCCAAATTGCGCCATGGTTTGCTGGGCGCGTTCAATGGCTTCGCGAATTTCTTTTACGCCCGCCAAGACTGCAGAAATAGCAATGAAGTCGCGTTGAAAGGCTTGTGCAGACAGTCGCGCTAAAGTGGTTTTACCTACACCTGGCGGCCCCCATAAAATCATCGAGTGCGGTTGACCTGAAGCAAAGGCGAGATTTAGTGGTTTGCCAGCTGCCAATAAATGGGTCTGACCAATCACTGCGTCAATTGTTTTAGGGCGTAAAGCCTCGGCTAATGGTGGTGGCGGCTGCGTATCAAAGAGCTCGCCCATACTGTTTAATTCAGCAGAATCACGTTAGCACTCCAGGCTAAGCAAGCCATCGCCACGAAAGTGAGGTGGGTGCGCATCTGCAGGAATACGCGGCAAGCAACTTCATTGCTGAAGTAGTGGGGGTAAGTAGTTTTATCAATTACTAACTGAATCAGTAATAGTGCTGCCAAAATGAGCAGCGCTACCGGAATATAGAGATGCAAGGCCAACCAAGCGGTTAAGGCCGGAATCACACCCCACACCCAGGCATTGCGTTCGCTCCACCTTGTGGCAGTAGTAGGAGTTGAGTTGATTGAGCGCAAGCTAGCACCCCAATGGATTGCACCTAAAAATGCCACAATGACTGCGCCATATCCCGCTAAGGATTCAGCGGCGAGAAAATTATTCGGCGTTGAGCCCAGTTGCGTTACGAATGTCAAGCCAATAAACGGTAAGAGGCCGGCGTAACCCAGAAGGCGTACTGCTTTAAGTGGCATATTGATACACGCCACGGCCTGTTTTACGGCCTAAGTAGCCCGCCGCCACAAGCTCTTGGAGGAGGGGGCAAGGCCGATATTTTGAATCACTAAAGTTTTCAAAGTACACCTGCATGACAGCTAGACAAGTATCAAGACCAATTAAGTCGGCTAATGCCAGGGGACCAATAGGTTGATTGCAACCCAATTTCATACCCGCGTCGATATCTTCAGCGCTCGCTAAACCTTCGGCCAGCACAAAAAATGCTTCATTAATCATCGGCAACAAAATGCGGTTCACTACAAAGCCGGGTGAATTTTTAACGGTGATCGGTTCTTTGCCAATATATTTAGCCATTGCAATTACCGCATCATGAGTGGCATCGCTAGTTTGTAGACCGCGAATGACCTCAACCAAAGCCATTAAGGGCGGTGGATTAAAAAAATGCATGCCGATAAAACGCGCTGGATTAGAATTTAAGGCCGCGAGTTTAGTAATCGATAGTGAAGAGGTATTGGTGGCAATAATCGTTTCGGCGCTAACAATCTCATCAATTTGCTGCAGAATTTTTTCTTTAGTCGCCTGATTTTCGGTAGCAGCTTCAATGATGATTGAGAGCCCAGCGAGATCGTTATAGTTAGTACTACCTTTTACTTTTTGTAGGACAATTTCTTTCGCTTCAGCTGTAAGCACCGCTTTTTTAATGAGGCGATCTAAGCTTGTATTGATTTGATCTAGACCACGCTTAACCGCAGCATCGTTCATGTCGATCATTACGACATCAAGACCAGCAACTGCGCAAACCTGCGCGATGCCATTACCCATTGTGCCTGCGCCGATAATTCCGACTGATTGAATTTTCACGGCATACTCTCTATTAAATAATTACGACATTAAATGTTGCAGCACTTGCTTAATCTGGTTTTAGCTTTTCTGCTTTGGGCTTATGCCAAAGAGCTGATCTTTCGCGGGAGCGTTAGTTAGCGGTTTACGAAATTCTGCAAGTACTTGGACGCCGCGTTGAACTGCAGGGCGAGCGCCAATTTTTTCATACCATTTTTTAAAATGGGGGAAGTCATCCAATTCAATACCCTGGTTTTTCCAATTGCGGGTCCAAGGATAAGTCGCAATATCAGCAATCGTATATTCCTTGCCAGCAATAAATGGATGCTTGGCCAGTTGTCGGTCCATGACCCCATAAATGCGCTTGGCTTCATTGGTATAGCGATTCACGGCGTAGTCAATTTTTTCAGGCGCGTAGAGACGAAAGTGGTGGTTTTGGCCTAACATGGGCCCAACCCCTCCCATTTGAAACATCAACCATTCCATGACGACATATTTATCGCGGGTTGATTTCGGTAGAAAGCGACCTGTTTTCCCGGCGAGATAGAGCAAAATTGCACCCGATTCAAAGAGATGAATTGGCTTGCCATCAGGCCCATGCGGATCGACTAAAGCAGGAATTTTATTATTGGGGCTAATCGTTAAAAAATCAGGATTAAATTGGTCGCCTTTGCCAATATCCACAGCATAAGCGTCCCAATCACGGCCTAATTGATAACCGCATTCCTCCATCATCACATGGATCTTGTGCCCATTGGGGGTTGGCCAGCTATAGACTTCCATGGGCGTGTGTTTCTTTACCATCTGGTTTCCTTAAAGTGATTGCTTGATTTTACAAGTGCTGGAGGCGTAATAATGCACTTTTTAACGTTTCGGTCTGCTTAGCAAAGCAGAAGCGCACGACGCCTGATTCCAGTGGCTTGGCATAGAAGGCTGAAACCGGAATAGCCGCGACGCCGATTTCAGTCGTCAGCCAACGGCAAAAATCACTTTCATTCAATTTTGCTTCGGGCACGGTTAAGGCGGAATAATCGACACATTGAAAATAAGTGCCAGGGCAAGGCAGGAGTTGAAAGCGCGTGTTCGCTAAACCGGCACGAAAATAATCCCGTTTAGCTTGATAAAAACGCGGTAAATTTTGATAGTGTGCAGCAGTCTTTAGATACTGGGTAATACCATATTGCACAGGTGTATTAACGGTGAAGACATTAAATTGATGAACCTTACGAAACTCATGCGTAAGTTCGGCTGGTGCCGCCACATAGCCAATTTTCCAACCAGTGACATGATAGGTTTTGCCAAAGCTCGAAATCAGAAAGCTACGTTTAGCCAATTGCGGATGACTAGCAACGCTTTGGTGCGCTTGGCCATCGTAGACCATATGTTCATATACTTCGTCGCTACAAACTAGGACATCGGTATTTGCAAGTAGTGTTGCCAAGCGATCTAAGTCGGCCTTACTCCACACCATGCCCGTAGGATTATGGGGTGAGTTAATCATGATGAGGCGAGTTTTTTTATTGATCGCCTGACTTAATTGCTCCCAAGGAATTTCATAAGAAGTTACTTGGCCTTTCTGATCGCGGATGGTTTGAAGCGCAATGCCAATGGGTTTGCCACCTGCTAGTTCAATGGCGGGTTGGTAGCTATCGTACGCTGGCTCGAGCAAAATGACTTCATCACCAGAATGAACACAACAGAGCACAGCGGTCAAAATACCTTGTGTCCCTCCCGCAGTAATTGTGATTTCGGTTTCAGGCTGATAACTTTTGCCATACAAAGTTAGAATTTTCTCGGCAATCGCTTGGCGTAATTCAAGAATACCTGCCATGGGTGGATATTGATTATGACCAGCCATCATGGCAGCACTCACTGCTGCAATCAGGGCGGGATCGCACGGAAAGTCGGGGAAACCTTGGCCTAAATTAATTGCCTTTGACTCGCTGGCGAGCGCCGACATGATAGTAAAAATGGTCGTCCCCACGTGTGGTAAGCGCGAGGGAAAGGGCGCAATTGCAGCGGAATGTGCTGATGGTGGCGTGCTGTCGCTAAAATAGGGGGAATCTTGTTTCTTCATAACCAAATTGTGCCATGCTGATCGTTCTTTCCCCTGCAAAATCGTTAGATTACCAAACCCCAGTGAAGCTGAAAAAGTACACTCTCCCTGAATTCGTGCCCGAAGCCGCTGAATTGATTGCCAGCTTAAAAACACTCTCGCCCCCACAATTAGCTAAGCTAATGGGTCTATCTGATCCATTAGCAGCCTTAAATGTCGGCCGTTTTCGCGATTGGTCGAGTAAATTTACCGCGGCAAATAGCAAGCAAGCCCTTTTTGCCTTTAATGGCGACGTGTATGACGGTTTGGATGCCAGCACCTTAAATGCCAAGGCCTTAGATTTTGCGCAAGACCATGTGCGAATTCTTTCGGGGCTGTATGGGGTGCTAAAACCCTTTGATTTAATGCAGCCTTATCGCTTAGAAATGGGCACTGCCTTCAAAAATGGGCGGGGAAAAAATCTGTATGAGTTTTGGGGTGAGCGGATTACCAAAGCACTAAAAAAAATCCTTGCGAGCCAAAAAAATCCTTTTTTACTAAACTTGGCTTCCGAGGAGTACTTTAAGGTGTTACAAGCTGCAGACTTCGATTGCCCCATTGTCTCCCCAGTTTTTAAAGATGCGAAAGCAGGGCAATACAAAATTATTTCGTTTTATGCAAAACGGGCGCGTGGCCTAATGACGCGTTTCGTAGTTGACAAGCGAATTACAGACGCCGCTGATTTAAGGGAATTTAATTTAGCTGGCTACCGCTACAATGCAGCAGCATCCAAGCCATTACAACCGGTTTTTTATCGCGCAGAAAAAAATTAAGGCTTTTCATTATGGCTGTCTATCGTTCAAAAACCTCACAACGTTCTTCGCCCGAAGCCGATCGCTTAGTGGCCGATGCGATTTCCCTCGCGGCATCGGGTAGTCGAATTGAGGATGAGTTTTGGGAACTTCGCTTACTTGAGCGTTTAGCGCGCCTGCTAAAAAGCCAAAATCAAAACGTGATTGACGCAGCATTAGATCAAACTTTTAAAATTAATACAGTCGCTTTTGAAGTTTTGGCGGATAACGCAGAAACTTTAGCCGAATCGCTGACGCTTGAATACGAAGGGCAAAGTTGGGATGCACTCTTAATTGCCATGCCCATTGTGGCGCATACGCGGTATCAAATTCCGTCGGGCGCTTTGCCTGTGCAAGTGATTGAAGCAACTGCTTTAGCACTACAACGTTCGATTGCCGCCACCGATACGCGTCTAGCAATTGTGCCTTGGTTATATAGCATCGATCAAATGCCCCATTCGCATTGCCAAACCCGGATTTTGCTTGATGCTTTATCGACGGCAGCAGTTTCTGCTAGCGAGATGAAATTAGAGATGCGCGGTATGTCTGAAACAATTGCAGTATTAGCAGATCCGCGTTTTATTATTGCGGTTATTGCCGCTCCCAGTTCGCAACCGTTATTTCGTTGGCAGGCTGAAACCCCGTCCAGACAAGAGCGTGGCGTGAGTTTAGTCGAGTGGCAAGCGGCTATGCATGAGCCAATTGCAAGTTTGTTTCCTGGCTGTGAATTTAATTTACTATTGCCTGAAGCATATTTCACTAATTGCCGCTTAGCGGATAAACAAGTGCGTCCCCTGAGTATTCGGGCAGCGGTTAACTTTCTAGAATCTGCGCTGAGCATCATTCCGGCGGGCTTATCATGTGTAGTTGGTGCTTTTGGCGAAGAGCAGGCCGATGAATATCGTTTAGCCTTTAGCATGAAGGGTTCGGGCGATGTTGTCTATGGCGTAATTTGGCCCCTTTACGATCGCGAACATGTTGCTAACGACGCGTTAAATGATGTTTCAAACGATGAAAGCCCCATTAAAGAAATTTGTGACGCGCTACGGGATGCTGGAATTGAAGACGTTTTTCGACACGCCGTTTTGTTTGCGCCCGAATTGTGTGACGACTGTGGGGCGCCCCTGTTCCCAGATCGTCTAGGTGAAGTGGTGCATGCGGAAATGCCAGAAGACTCGCCTACCCAACAACCTTTATTTCATTAGTCTTATTCGACTTTAGTAAACAGGTGAGGGTCTTTGCCGCCTTTCATGTCAGCAGTTTGGCAAAAATCAGCTAAGCGTACGCCACTCTTAATATTAAAGAGCATGGCTTTATTGCCCAACACCACGAGGTCTAGACCCGTGTCCATATTTTTATAGCGCAAACTGCCGGGTAAGGACGTTTCTTTGTTCATCACAAAGTTTTTCGAGTTCCATTCTAAAGTGAGATTTTCAGCTGTGCCGGAGGTTTTGAGTTCCATGCCATTACTGCAGGTCCAAGAGAAGGGCGAAGAATTGCGCAGACTTTGTGCTTGACTCGTTAATGCAACTAAGCAAGCAGTACTTGCCAGCGCGATTTTGAGAGGTAGTACCAGTGCGATTTTTTTCATGTTGTGTTCCTTAATTAAGTAAGTAAGTGCTTTACGCCTGCTTGTTCTTCAAGTAATTCATTCAAGGTGTGAGTCATGCGTTCACGTGAAAACTCATCAATGGCTAAACCTTCAACCAATTGATATTCCCCATTTGCACAAATAACGGGGAAACCATAAATCATTTCAGCTGGAATACCATAGTCGCCTTTTGAGGCAATACCCATTGTGGTCCATTTGCCATTAGTACCAAGCACCCAATCATGCATATGATCAATAGCTGCATTTGCAGCCGAAGCCGCAGAAGATAGGCCGCGAGCTTCAATGATGGCGCCGCCGCGTTTCGCAACTGTAGGAATAAAAACATCCTTATTCCAAGCTGGATCATTAATCAGTTTTTCTACCGATTCGCCGTTAATCGTGGCAAAGCGATAGTCTGGATACATCGTCGGACTGTGGTTTCCCCAGACAATTAATTTTTCAATTTCAGCGACTGGTTTGCCCATTTTCGCCGCCAATTGAGAAAGCGCGCGATTGTGATCAAGGCGCAACATCGCAGTAAAGTTTTTAGCGGGTAAGCCTGGCGCTGATTTCATCGCAATATAGGCGTTGGTATTAGCGGGATTGCCCACTACCAAGACCTTGACTGTGCGTTTGGCAACAGCGTCGAGCGCCTTACCTTGTGCAGTAAAAATTTGGGCGTTAGCCGAGAGTAAATCTTTGCGTTCCATGCCAGGGCCACGTGGACGAGCTCCGACCAGCATCGCAATATCAACATCTTTAAATGCCGTCATGGGGTCGCTGTGAGCGCTCATACCCACGAGGAGGGGGAAGGCGCAATCATCGAGCTCCATCATCACGCCTGCTAGTGCCTTTTGCGCTTTTTCATCAGGAATTTCAAGCAGTTGCAAAATCACCGGTTGATCTTTGCCTAATAAATCGCCATTGGCAATACGAAACAGCAGGGAATAGCCAATTTGGCCGGCTGCGCCGGTAACTGCGACGCGCATGGGTGCTTTTGCCATTACTAAAACTCCAGATGAAGGTTAAAAATTACTTCTATTATCCCTTTAAGTTTAGGGATTCCCCTATTACACTGTCAACCATGTCTTCTATAAGACCTCAAAACCACTTATTTTTTGCCTTTGCCAGGGCCAAAATAGCTTTTTATTGGAGTCATCTTGAGTGCCAATTTAACTGCTTTAGCCACCTTTAGCCCGCTTTATCAACAGATTAAAGCCATGTTGCTCGCTAGTTTGCAAGCGGGGGAATGGCAGCCTGGGGAGGTCATTCCTAGCGAATTTGAATTAGCAGCCCGCTATGAAGTTAGCCAAGGTACCGTACGCAAGGCGATTGATGAGTTAACTGCCCAAAACTTATTGATTCGTAAGCAAGGCAAAGGCACGTTTGTTGCCACCCACCATGAAGAGCGCCAGCAGTTTCGATTTCTGCGCTTAGCGCCCGATGGCGGCCAAGCAATGGTTTTAAAAAATCACTTTCTCAGTTGCAAAAAAATGAAAGCCCCCGCTTTTATTACGCAGGTTTTGAAAATTAAAGCAGGGGAGAGTCTAATTGAAATTGAGCGCGTGCAAACCTTTGCGGGTAAGGCGATTGTCTTTGAGCAAATTTGGTTGCCCAGCTTGCGTTTTAAGACGCTGAATTTAGCTACCTTACAAGCTTGGGCGGGCCCCCTGTATGCTCTCTATGAATCGACCTTTGCCACACATATGGTACGGGCAGAGGAGAAAATTAAGGCCGTTGCTAGTGACGCGATGAGCGCCGAGCGCTTAAATTTGCAATTGGGGGCGCCGATTTTATTGGTGGAGCGGGTTTCTTATTCCTATGGCAATAAGCCTGTAGAAATGCGCCTCGCCCGTTATGAAACGAGTACGCAACACTATGAAAATACCTTAAGTTAGGCCTATTGATGGAAAATCCCCCCATGCTTTCCTGCTTTCTACTAAAATATGTTGCAATACAACATATTTAATCGATTATTCCTTTTTATACCGAGATAAAACATGGCTGACGCCCAGCAGGACTTGAACCCTTCGCGACCCAAGCCGGTCTACCGCAATATTGGCTTGGCGCAGTTAATTCATTACCGCTTACCTTGGGCAGGGAAGGTTTCTATTTTGCACCGCATTAGTGGTGCGGCTTTATTTCTTTGTTTGCCATTCTTGTTGTATTTACTTGATCAGAGCCTCGCCTCAGAACTCAGTTATAAAAAATTCCAAGCCATTGTTGCTAACCCTCTAGCGAAATTAGTGCTCTTGGGATTGATTTGGAGTTTTCTGCATCATTTTTTTGCCGGCATTCGTTATCTGCTTCTAGATCGTGAAATTGGTATCGACAAAGTTCCAGCTAATCGTTCGGCAATTGGAGTTTTGATAATTAGTCTCTCGCTGACGCTGATTTTGGGCGCAAAATTATTTGGTTTGTTTTAAGGTAAGGAACAGGATGTCAATTTATAACGTTGGTCCGCGTCGTCTCGTTGTTGGTGCGCATTATGGCTTAAAAGAATGGTTGATTCAGCGCGTGACTGCGGTGGTGATGGTGGTCTTCACCTTGATTTTATTGGGCGACTATGTGCTCAATGGGGGCGCAAATTACACCGCTTGGGCTAGCTTGTTCAGCAATCAATTCATGAAGCTGCTGACCTTACTGGCTTTTCTCAGTCTTTTTTATCATGCTTGGGTAGGTATGCGTGACATTTGGATGGATTACATTAAGCCGGTGGGAACGCGCTTAGCTTTACAAGCCCTAACAGCTCTGTGGTTGATAGCTTGCACTGCTTACGCTATTCAAATTTTGTGGAAAGTGTGAGATGACAGAGATTCAAAAAGTATTACCGCGACGTCGTTTTGACGCAGTGATTGTTGGCGCAGGCGGTTCTGGCATGCGCGCCTCACTGCAACTCGCTGAGGCTGGGCTAGATGTGGCGGTGCTAAGTAAAGTATTTCCAACCCGTTCACACACCGTTGCTGCACAGGGTGGAATTGGCGCTGCCTTAGGTAATATGAGTGAAGACAATTGGCACTATCACTTTTACGATACGGTGAAGGGCTCCGATTGGTTGGGTGATCAAGACGTGATTGAATTTATGTGCCGCGAAGCGCCCAAGGTTGTGTATGAGCTCGAACACTTTGGGATGCCCTTTGATCGCAATCCCGATGGCACCATTTATCAGCGCCCCTTTGGCGGACACACGGCGAATTATGGTGAAAAGCCAGTACAGCGTGCTTGCGCCGCAGCTGACCGAACTGGGCATGCAATGTTACATACCTTGTACCAACGCAATGTGATGGCTAAAACCCATTTTTATGTGGAGTGGCTAGCGCTCGATTTAATTCGTGATGCAGCTGGCGATGTCGTCGGTGTTACTGCGCTAGAAATGGAAACAGGCGAGCTGTATATTCTTGAAGCCAAAATTGTGATTTTGGCAACGGGTGGGGCGGGGCGCATTTGGTCTGCTTCAACCAATGCCTATATTAATACTGGCGATGGGATGGGCATGGCAGCACGCGCTGGTATTCCTTTAGAAGATATGGAATTTTGGCAGTTTCACCCCACTGGAGTAGCCGGAGCTGGTGTATTACTAACTGAAGGCTGTCGTGGCGAAGGTGGCGTATTGCGCAACAAAGATGGCGAACGGTTTATGGAGCGTTACGCCCCCACTTTAAAAGATTTAGCGCCCCGCGATTTTGTCTCGCGCTCGATGGATCAAGAAATTAAGGAGGGTCGGGGTTGTGGCCCGAACGGCGATTATGTCGTGCTCGACTTAACCCATATTGGCGCTGAAACCATTATGAAACGCTTACCCTCGGTCTATGAAATTGGTATGAACTTTGCCAATATTGATGTGACTAAAGAGCCGATTCCAGTGGTGCCAACGATTCACTATCAAATGGGTGGTATCCCCACTAATATTCATGGTCAAGTTGTCGTACCCAAAGACGGTAATCCCAATCATATTGTGCAGGGCCTCTATGCCATTGGAGAGTGCTCATGTGTTTCAGTACATGGTGCCAATCGTTTAGGTACCAATTCTTTACTTGATTTATTGGTCTTTGGGCGCGCTGCGGGTAATCATATAGTTGCAGCCAATTTAAAAGACCGTGAGCATAAGGCCTTACCAGTAGATGCAGGCAGCAAGAGTGTGGCGCGCATAGCTAAGTTAGATGCTTCTACTAGCGGTGAGTATGCGCAAGATGTAGCCAACGAGATTCGCAAAACTATGCAAACCTATGCGGGGGTATTTCGCAATCAAACATTAATGGATGAGGGCGTACGCCAAATGGCGCTGTTGACCGAGCGGGCGAATCATTTATGGGTTAAAGATAAGTCACAAATTTTTAATACTGCGCGAATTGAGGCTTTAGAAATCGCCAATCTCATTGAAACGGCCAATGCCACCATGATTTCTGCAGCGGCACGCACAGAAAGTCGCGGCGCCCACTCACATGATGACCATCCAAAACGAGATGATGTGCATTGGCTAAAGCATTCATTGTGGTTTAGTGCGGGTAATCGTATGGATTACAAACCAGTGCAACTACAGCCGCTAACCATTGAATCTGTACCCCCAAAAGAACGCACCTTTTAATGCCTATTTGTAGACGAAAGAATTGAAATGAGTGATACCCGTATTTTTGAAATCTATCGTTACGATCCCGAGACCCATGACGCGCCTCGCATGCAGCGTTATGAAATTGAATTAAGCGATGAGCGCATGTTGTTAGATGCTTTAATTACTTTAAAGAAGATGGACGAAACCATTTCTTTTCGGCGCTCGTGTCGCGAAGGTGTTTGCGGTTCAGATGCCATGAATATCAATGGTAAAAATGGTTTGGCCTGCTTGACGAATATGCGTAGCTTGCCCAAAACCATTGTGTTGCGTCCGCTGCCTGGGTTACCGGTCGTACGTGATTTAATTGTTGATATGACCTTGTTCTTTAAGCAGTACTTATCGATTAAACCGTACTTAATTAACGAGACCCCACCGCCCGAAAAAGAGCGCTTACAAAGCCCCGCTGAACGTGAAGAGCTAGATGGCTTATACGAGTGCATTTTGTGCGCTTCTTGTTCTACTGCTTGCCCGTCATTTTGGTGGAATCCCGATAAATTTGTTGGACCTGCGGGCTTGTTACAGGCCTACCGCTTTATTGCCGATAGTCGTGATGAGGCTACCGCACTTCGACTTGATAATCTCGAAGATCCTTATCGTTTATTCCGTTGTCATACGATTATGAATTGTGTAGATGTTTGTCCTAAGCACCTGAACCCGACAAAGGCCATTGGCAAAATTAAGGAGTTGATGGTTCGTAGGGCGGTATGAAGCTAGCAAAATGAGCTTAACTTCGGCCGAACGCTATCGTTTGCATGCGGGAGCGCGACGGGGATTATTGGAAAACGATTTAATTTTGGAGCGTTTTTTTAAGCGCTACGGGGCAGTTTTGGATCAAGAGCAAGCTGTGGCTTTGAGTCAATTATTGGCTTTAGACGACAATGATTTACTTGAGCTGTTATTAAGTCGTAGCAATACCGTCGCAGCCCTGGGAAATGCGCTGGAATCGCCGGTCTTGCAGAAATTATTGTTGATGTTGCGGGAAAAATAAGTAGCACAATTGCACTACCGATTGTTAATTTGGAACCCTTGAGGATGAATCATGATTGAATCCGACATTAAAGCGAAGCTTTCTTTTTCTGATGGCACACCCGATATCGACTTACCTATTTATAAAGGTACGGTAGGGCCTGAGGTGATTGACATCCGCAAACTCTATGGGCAGACGGGTAAATTTACTTATGATCCTGGTTTTCTTTCAACCGCTTCGTGCAGTTCGAAAATTACGTTTATTGATGGCGACAAAGGCGAATTGCTCTATCGTGGGTATCCAATTCAAGATTTGGCTGGTAAATGCGATTTCTTAGAAATTTGTTATTTACTGCTCAAGGGTAAATTACCCAATCAAACTGAAAAGAGCGGCTTTGAAGAATTGGTTATGCATCACACTATGGTGCATGAGCAAATGCAATTTTTCTTGCGCGGTTTTCGTCGTGATGCTCATCCCATGGCGGTCTTAACTGGGCTAGTTGGGGCAATGGCCGCTTTCTATCATGATCAAATCGACTACGCCGAACCCATGGCGCGTCATATTGCTCAAATTCGCTTAATTGCTAAAATGCCTACCTTGGTAGCAATGTCTTATAAGTATTCAATTGGGCAGCCTTTTATTTATCCCGATAATTCTCTTTCATACACCGCTAATTTTATGCGCATGATGTTTGCTACACCGTGCGAGCCTTATAAAATTAACCCGGTCTTAGTTAAGGCCTTAGATCGAATTTTTATTCTGCATGCCGATCACGAGCAAAACGCTTCGACTTCAACTGTGCGTTTATGCGGATCTTCTGGTACCAATCCATTTGCGGCTATTTCCGCCGGTATTGCTTGCTTATGGGGTCCAGCGCATGGCGGGGCAAATGAAGCTTGCTTAGATATGCTCACTAATATTCAAAATAATGGTGGTGTGGAAAAAATTGGTGAGTTTATTGCCCAAGTCAAAGATAAAAATTCAGGCGTACGTTTAATGGGCTTTGGTCATCGGGTCTATAAGAACTTTGATCCGCGCGCAAAATTGATGCGTGAAACTTGTTATGAAGTCTTGAATGAACTTGGTTTAGAGAATGATCCCCTCTTTAAATTAGCTATGACCCTTGAGAAGATCGCTCTGGAGGACGAGTATTTTGTTGGCCGTAAACTCTATCCTAACGTCGATTTTTATTCGGGTATTGTGCAGCGCGCCTTAGGCATTCCTACTGATATGTTCACTTGTGTATTTGCCTTAGCGCGTACGGTAGGCTGGATTGCCCAATGGGAAGAGATGATTACTGATGCAGAATATAAAATTGGTCGACCACGGCAATTATTTATTGGTGAAACCGAAAGAATAGTGCCAGCAGTTGCTGAGCGAAAATAAGTCTCTTTAAGGAATTTGCATGGCCCGCACCTTGTATGACAAATTATGGGATGACCATGTCGTCTATTCTGAAGATGATGGCACAGCCACGCTTTATATTGATCGACAGTTATTGCATGAAGTGACTAGCCCTCAGGCCTTTGAAGGGCTGGCTTTAGCGCAGCGCCCAGTTTGGCGTATTTCAGCCAACTTAGCGGTTTCCGATCACAATGTGCCAACTACCGATCGGGCTTTAGGTATTGCCGACCCGATTTCTAAATTGCAAGTCGACACGCTCGATCAAAATTGTGATCGTTTAGGTATTACCCAATTTAAGATGAATGATTTGCGTCAAGGCATTGTGCATGTCATCGGCCCTGAGCAGGGTGCAACGCTGCCGGGTATGACGGTGGTCTGTGGTGATTCACACACTAGTACCCACGGCGCGTTTGGGGCCCTCGCATTTGGTATTGGTACTTCAGAAGTTGAGCATGTTTTAGCTACCCAAACCTTGCTGATGAAAAAAAGTAAGAATATGTTGGTGCGCGTAGAGGGTCGTTTGCCTCCCGGTAGTACTGCTAAAGATATTGTCTTGGCTGTGATAGGGCGTATTGGCACCGCTGGCGGCACAGGTTATACGCTTGAATTTGCTGGTGAAGCAATTCGTAATTTATCGATGGAAGGGCGCATGACTGTTTGTAATATGGCCATTGAAGCTGGTGCTCGTGCAGGTTTAATTGCAGTTGATGAAACGACGATTGATTACATTCAGGGGCGCCCTTATAGCCCTAAGGGCGAAGTGTTGCGCCATGCTTTGCAATATTGGAGAAGTTTGCATTCGGATGCAGATGCGGTATTTGATCAAGTGATTGAATTACGCGCAGAAGAAATTCAACCGCAAGTAACTTGGGGCACCTCGCCAGAGATGGTCTTGGCCATTGGTGAGCGTATTCCCGATCCAGAAAAAGAACGTGACCCGAATAAGCGCTTAGCGATGGAGCGTGCTTTAGAGTACATGGGGCTCATTCCCAGCATGCCGCTGACGAGTATTCAGCTCGATAAGGTATTTATTGGTTCATGCACTAATAGCCGCATTGAAGATTTACGTGCAGCAGCCAAAGTGGTCGATCGTTTAGGCAAGAAAGTTGCCGCAAATATTAAGGTCGCCATGGTTGTGCCTGGATCGGGCTTAGTCAAAGCGCAAGCCGAACGCGAAGGTTTAGATCGGGTTTTTAAAGCTGCTGGCTTTGAATGGCGCGAGCCTGGATGTTCAATGTGTCTAGCGATGAACGCCGATCGTTTAGAACCGGGCGAGCGGTGCGCCTCCACTTCCAACCGCAATTTTGAAGGTCGTCAAGGTGCTGGTGGGAGAACCCATTTAGTTAGCCCAGCGATGGCGGCTGCTGCTGCAATTGAAGGTCATTTTGTCGACGTTTGTAAAATTGCGTAAGCAAATTCATTCGAAAAAACATCATAAAGGGGTGAAGAGATGAAATTAATTAATCACCGTGCTCAAACAGCGCGCCTTATAGTCTTAGCGCAAGGCATTGTTCCCGCTACGCTCATGGTGCTGATGAGCGTAGGCTGCACAAATACGGTTACCGGCATGGGTAAAGATATTCAAAAAATGGGCCAATCGATGAATAGTCAAAGCAGTACCTCTGGAACGGCGGCTAAAGCCAACCCGAGCGACTCGTTAAGTCAGGGCAAAGATGTTGTGGTAACCCCCGTAGTAGTTACACCAACAAAATAAAGCAAAACACTAGCGTAATGGAAATAGCGTAATGGAGAAATTTACGGTTTTTACAGGTTTGGTTGCGCCGCTGGATCGCGAGAATGTCGATACTGATGCGATTATTCCGAAGCAATTTTTAAAGTCGATTAAAAAAACTGGCTTTGGACAAAACCTATTTGATGAATGGCGCTATAAAGATCATGGTGAGCCAGGCCAAGATTGCAGCATTCGCCCGCTCAATCCCGATTTTGTTTTAAATCAAGCGCGCTACAAAGGCGCCGGTATTTTGTTGGCGCGTAAAAATTTTGGTTGCGGTAGCTCGCGGGAGCATGCGCCCTGGGCCTTAGCGCAATATGGCTTTAGGGTAGTGATAGCCCCCAGTTTTGCAGATATTTTCTTTAATAATTGTTATAAAAATGGCCTATTGCCCGTTGTTTTAAGTGAGTCGCAAATTGACCATCTTTTTCACGAAACTTTAGCCTTTCCGGGTTACGAGTTAACTGTCAATTTAGAACAACAAGAAGTGAATGCGGGCGATAATCACGTCTATGCATTCGACATTACGCCATTTCGAAAATATTGTTTAACGAATGGGTTTGATGATATTGGCTTAACTTTGCAGAGTGCCGATAAAATCAAGACCTACGAAGCTGAGCGCTTGTTGCGGATGCCTTGGTTAAATACTCAATTGCCCTAAGGGCACACAAAGGTTTTTATGAAAATTGCGGTTCTCCCTGGTGATGGTATTGGGCCAGAAATTATTGCCGCAGCGGTCTCGGTGCTGGAGGCCTTAGGGCCATCATTCGATTTAGAGTTTGCACCTGTTGGGGGAGCGGCTTATGATCTGGCGGGACATCCTTTGCCGCCCGCAACCTTAGCTTTAGCTCAGTCTGCCGCGGCGATTTTATTTGGCGCTGTAGGCGACTGGAAATACGATACATTGGCCCGAGAATTACGCCCTGAACAAGCCATTCTAGGTTTACGTAAACACCTTGGTTTATTTGCTAATTTTCGGCCAGCGATTTGTTATCCCGAATTAACCGCGGCCTCGAGTTTGAAGGCCGAAATTATTGGTGGGCTCGACATCTTAATTGTGCGTGAACTCAATGGCGATATTTACTTTGGCGCGCCACGGGGAATTCGGGAATCAAGCAACCCGCTGTTTTTAGGTGCCCGCGAAGGTTTTGACACTATGCACTATAGCGAGCCAGAAGTTGAACGTATTGGTCGGGTTGCATTTGAGGCTGCTCGTAAGCGGCATAAAAAAGTATGTAGCGTAGATAAAGCGAATGTTTTAGAAACCTCCCAACTCTGGCGCGATGTAATGACCCGCCTGAGCCAAGACTATAGCGACGTGGAATTAAGCCATATGTATGTCGATAATGCGGCGATGCAATTAGTTAAAGCCCCCAAGGCATTTGATGTAGTGGTAACGGGAAATTTATTTGGCGATATATTATCTGATGAAGCGGCCATGTTAACGGGCTCAATTGGGATGTTGCCATCGGCATCATTGGATAAAAATAATAAAGGTTTATACGAGCCCAGCCATGGCTCAGCACCCGATATTGCGGGGCAGAATATTGCCAACCCCTTGGCCACCATACTTTCAGCAGCGATGATGTTGCGCTATTCATTGGGTCTGCCCGCTGAGGCCGAGCGGATTGAGCGGGCAGTACAAAAGGTATTGAGTCAAGGTTATCGCACCGTCGATATTTATACACCCGGTACTCAGCAGCTGGGAACGCGTGAAATGGGCGAGGCAGTGGTGAAGGCTTTATCCTAGAGGTACTATTTCAATTTTTTATTAAGTAATACATGGTTAATTCTTCAGTTGAACGGCAATCCAGTAATCCACCTTTAGTAGGCTTGGTGGGTTGGCGCGGCATGGTTGGTAGCGTGCTCCTAGAGCGCATGTTGGCTGAGCATGATTTCGATTTAATTGAACCCATTTTTTTTAGCACTAGTAATGCTGGGGCTGAAGTCCCTTTATTCGGCGGACAAAAAGTCGCTAAAAAAATGAGCACGTTACAAGACGCGAATGATTTGCAAGCCCTTGGGCGTTGCGACATTATTTTGACTTGTCAGGGCGGCGATTACACCAAGGCCATTTTTCCGCAACTGCGCGCTAGTGGCTGGAATGGCCATTGGATTGACGCTGCCAGTGCTTTACGGATGCAGGATGATGTAGTTTTGGTGTTAGATCCGGTGAATCGCTCGGTAATTGATGCTGCCTTGGCTGCCGGAAATCGGAATTGGATTGGCGCGAACTGTACGGTTAGTTTAATGATGATGGCCATTGGGGGTTTATTAAAGGCAAATTTAGTTGAGTGGGTGAGCGCCATGACTTATCAGGCTGCCTCGGGTGCAGGCGCACAAAATATGCGTGAACTTTTGCTACAAATGGGTGCTGTGCACGCTGCAGTACAAAGCGATTTAGCCAATCCAGCCACTGGAATTTTAGAGATTGACCGAAAGGTCAGCGCGCAGTTACGCTCGGCAGATTTCCCCACCACGAATTTTCGCAACACAGCTTTAGCTGGTAGTGTGATTCCATGGATTGATGAGCCAGTTGAGTTTGGGCAGACCCGAGAAGAATGGAAGGGTGGCGCTGAGCTGAATAAGATATTAGGTAAGCCGCCATTTCGGGCGCCCGGCAGTATTGCGGTAGACGGTATCTGTGTGCGAGTTGGGGCGATGCGTTGTCACTCGCAGGGCTTAACCGTGAAACTAAAGCGCGATATTCCGCTGACAGAAATTGAAGCGCTCTTGGCTGCCGATAGTAGCTGGGTAAAAGTTATTCCTAATGAACGCGTGGCGACCGAGCGCGAGTTATCGCCAGCCGCAATTAGCGGCACTTTAACCGTTGCCATTGGGCGTTTACATAAGCTAGCAATGGGACCAGAGTTTCTTGGGGCTTTTACCGTGGGCGACCAACTAACTTGGGGTGCAGCAGAGCCCTTACGGCGTATGTTGCGCATTCTGCTCCATGCCGATACTTAATTTGGGCTGCACACCACAGCGGTTCAGTTTTTTCGCTGTATTGATTTGGCTGGTTGCCTTAGCATGGGGGCATTCGGCGATGGCAGTTTCCTTAGGCTCGCCTTTAGTTACTTCGCAGCCGGGCGAACCTTTTCGCGCAGAAATTCCATTATTACTGTCGCCAGATGAGATGTCGCTAGTTGAGCAAATGACAGTAGAGGTGCCAAGCTCAGCGACTTTTGATCGATTTAGTATTTCTAAGCGAGTTTTAGAATTAAAACCCCAAGCCCAAATTCGGCTGGGGAAATCGGCAGCCGGGCAAAATCAATACCAACTACTGATTCAGTCTGACCGCGCGCTAAGCGACCAACAGGACCCTTTTTTAGATTTGCTCGTGCAGTTAACTTGGCCCTCAGGAAACATCAGCAAAGTCTATTCCTTATTAGTGGTTGATGCGCAAAAAGTTGTGGTGCAGCCAGGGCAAACCTTAAGTGAAATTGCACTGCAAATGGCGCCTCAGCTGGGCGGGGCCAGTTTAGATGAGACATTGTTGGCTTTATATAAAGCGAATCCCGATGCCTTTGCGGGCGGCAGTATTCATCGCCTCAATGCTGGCGCTGAACTGTATAAGCCCAGCCAAGCATTGCTGCAATCGATCACTCCGGCTGCAGCCAAAAGCTTTGTGTCTAAAAGCAATGAAACCTGGGTAGAGTTAAAAAAATCGGGCGATAGTAGCCCAACTAAAAATCCAGATTCTAAACTAAATGTAGCTTCTAAATCCTTGAAAGAAAAGGAAATTAATAAAAATGAACCGAATCAAGAAGCCCTTGACCGTTTAAAAATTGGCCCTGGTATTGGGGTTGGCGCCGAGCAACGGCGTTTTCAAGAAGAGCTGGTGATGCAAGAGCAGGCTTTATCCCAAGCGCGGGTTCGCGCAGCTGAGCTAGAAAAAAATATTGCCGATTTACAGATCTTATTAAATCAGCAGAAGGCAGAGCAGCAGGGGGCTAAACCCCCCCCATCCTTTACTTGGGGGCCGGTGCTATTGGTCGTCAGTTTATTGCTTTTAACGGGGGGTTTGTTTTGGCTTTTAGCGCGTTACACCCGTCAAGCGGAAACGCGTCAAGCGTTTCGAGTTAACGAAACTTCAGGCGGTCCTTTTCAGCCAGATTCACCTCAGCATGCCGCTCAGCGCGCATACCCAGAAAGCGTGGGCTTACCAGAAATGCCCGCACGTGCTAAGGCCCTGTTTGCTGGTCTCAATCTTGATTTGGATACCCCCCCGCAATTTGAACGGGTTGATCCGCAACTGAGCGCTAGCTCCTTACCCCTTGCGTTTGAGACCTTACAGGTGAAATTCAATTTAGCGCGAGCTTACGTCACTATTGAAGATTTTGTAGCCGCACGTACTTGCTTGAATGAGATTATCTGCGCTGAATTGGCTACTGATATTCCAGCTCATGCGACTCTTATTGTTGCTGCACAACATCTCTTGCAAACCTTAAATGAGCGTAGCGTTTAAGGTGAAGTGGTGAGGATAAGCTAATGGTTGCGCCCAGCAAACGTATCGCCCTAGGCTTGCAATATGACGGCAGTTCATTTTCTGGTTGGCAATCACAACCAAATGGTAATACCATTCAAGATCAATTAGAGCAAGCGCTTGAGCGTTTCATTGCCGCCGATTCAACCGCTTTGCCACTGCGGGTGACCGCTGCGGGCCGGACTGATGCAGGTGTACACGCCTTAGGGCAGGTAGTGCATTTTGATACCGTAGTTGAGCGCGACGCTTGGTCATGGGTGCGCGGTTTAAATCGCTACTTACCGCAAACCATTGTGGTGAATTGGGCACAGCCAGTTCCGATTGAATTTGATGCGCGTTTTTCGGCCTACGAGCGTACGTATATTTACGCCTTACACGCAGGACCATGTCGGGCGCCGACCGTAGCAGAGCGGGCAGGCTATTTAATGCTGCCAGCACAACAATGGTTTGATATCGCCGCCATGCGAGCCGCAACTGCTTGTTTAATTGGCCAGCATGATTTTTCTGCTTTTCGGGCGGCAGAGTGCCAAAGCAACACTCCCGTTAAACACCTCTACGAAATTACTTTACTCGACAAGGAGCCTTGGCTATTTTTTAAAATTCGCGCCAATGCTTTTTTGCATCATATGGTTCGTAACCTTGTGGGCAGTTTAATTGCGGTTGGCTTGGGTAAGCAATCAAGTGCTTGGATGGCGACCGTGCTAGCTTCTCAAAATCGGCAGATTGCGGCGCCGACGTTTGCAGCCGATGGTTTATATTTGACCGCAGTAAAGTACCCCAGTGAATTTGCTATTCCCGAGCCTTGGCTCAGGCATTCTTGGTTGCCTTATGGGGCGCTGGAGGCTTTAGGGTTTCCACCTTCAGAAGTCCAAGAGGCTTATCCTTAGCATATGGGTTTACTTCAATACTCTCCTGGGAAAACCAGAATTAAAATTTGCGGCTTAAGGGATGCGGTAGCAGTGAATGCAGCCGTTCAGGCTGGCGCAGATGCGATCGGCTTGGTTTTTTATCCGCCTAGCCCACGAGCTATTTCGATCGAGGCAGCGCGCCCCTTAATGCAGCACATACCCGCTGGGGTCGATGTCGTTGCCTTGTTAGTGAATCCCAGCGAGGCTGAAGTTGAGCGCCTGCGCACCAATTTGCCCATTACTTTGTGGCAGTTTCATGGGGATGAATCTCCCGCCAACTGTATCGGGCTCGCAGCGGGCCAACCTTGGCTTAAAGCAGCCAGAATTGGGGAGAAATTCGCCTTTGCCAATTTTTCCCTACAATATGACTTAGCTAGTGCTTTTCTCTTAGATGCTTTGGTTGCAGGATATGGGGGGGGCGGGCTACCTTTTAATTGGCAAGGGATTCCACAGTCATGGGTAAGCGCAAACGCGCATCGGGTCGTTTTGAGTGGTGGGTTGAACGCGCACAACGTCGGCGAGGCCATTGCTCGCTTGCGACCTTGCGCAGTGGATATTTCGAGTGGCGTTGAAATTGCCAAAGGCGTAAAAGATCCAACGCTAATCCGTGAATTTATTGAAGCGGTGCGCGCTACCGATACACCCAATTAACCCTTAAAAGCGGTTACTGATTAATTAGAAGAGGTACTTATGTACGATAAACCCGATTCCCGCGGTCACTTTGGCCCTTATGGTGGAGTGTTTGTTTCTGAAACCCTGATGTTTGCTTTAGAGGAGCTCAAGCAGGCCTATGCCCGCTATCAACACGACCCTGAATTTTTAGCTGAATTTCACCGCGAGCTTAAGCATTTTGTTGGCCGGCCTTCACCGGTTTATCACGCAAAACGGTGGAGTGAAATGCTTGGCGGCGCGCAAATTTATTTAAAGCGCGAAGATTTAAATCACACCGGCGCCCATAAAATTAATAACGTTATTGGTCAAGCGATGCTTGCCAAGCGCATGGGCAAGCCGCGCATTATTGCGGAAACTGGCGCGGGCCAGCATGGGGTTGCTACAGCTACCATTTGCGCCCGCTACGGTCTGGATTGCACCGTTTACCAAGGCTCGGTCGACGTTGAGCGGCAAGCCCAAAATGTCTACCGCATGAAGTTACTAGGCGCTAAAGTCGTGCCTGTTGAGTCGGGTACGAAAACGCTTAAAGACGCCTTAAACGAAGCCATGCGTGACTGGGTGACGAATGTTGAAGATACCTTTTACATTATTGGTACTGTGGCAGGGCCCCATCCTTACCCAATGATGGTGCGTGATTTTCAAAGCGTGATTGGTGAAGAATGCAAAGTGCAAATGCCAGAAATGATTGGCCGTCAGCCCGATTATGTTTTAGCTTGCGTTGGCGGCGGTTCAAATGCCATGGGTATTTTTTATCCCTATATTGAATATCCTGAAGTACAACTGATTGGCGTCGAGGCTGCTGGTCGTGGCATTGCTAGTGGTGCGCATTCAGCAGCTTTATGCGCTGGCAAACCCGGTATCTTGCATGGTAATCGCACTTACTTGTTGCAAGACGATAATGGCCAAATTGCAGAAACCCATTCGGTTTCTGCGGGGATGGATTATCCAGGGGTAGGGCCTGAACATGCCTGGTTAAAAGATTCTGGTCGCGCTGATTATGTGGCCATTACCGATGCGGAAGCACTCAAGGCATTTCATGACTGCTGTCAAATTGAGGGCATCATTCCTGCGCTTGAGTCGGCCCATGCAATTGCCTATGCATGCAAAATGGCGCCCACTTTAGCTAAAGATAAAACGATCTTAATTAATCTCTCCGGGCGCGGTGATAAAGATATGCACACTGTTGCATTGGCAACGGGTTCAGAGGGCTAGTTCATGTCAAAAATTCAGGCTCTGTTTGCCGATTT
The DNA here is from genome assembly GCF_021395235.1 of Polynucleobacter sp. IMCC30063. Taxonomy (NCBI): domain Bacteria; kingdom Pseudomonadati; phylum Pseudomonadota; class Betaproteobacteria; order Burkholderiales; family Burkholderiaceae; genus Polynucleobacter; species Polynucleobacter sp. IMCC30063. The sequence goes on from NZ_JAJVCQ010000003.1 coordinate 184,907, forward strand.
ACACCGTACTGGTAAAAAAGGACTGATCCCTTTTATTACTGCGGGTGACCCCGACCCGGCCTCGACAGTCGAGTTGATGCATGCTTTAGTGCGGGGTGGTGCGAATTTAATTGAGCTGGGAATCCCTTTTTCTGACCCAATGGCCGATGGTCCAGTCATTCAGCGCTCTTCGGAACGGGCTTTAGCCAAAGGGGTGACGTTGCGGCAATGTTTAGCGATGGTGCAACAGTTCCGCTCCAGCGATAACGCGACACCAGTGGTCTTAATGGGTTATGCCAACCCCGTTGAGCAAATGGGTGCAGAGTCTTTTGCGCAGCAAGCTAAGGCCGCTGGGGTAGATGGCGTACTGATTGTGGATTATCCGCCTGAAGAGTGCATTGATTTTGCTGCGTTGATGCGGGTAGCTGGAATTGATCCTATTTTCTTGTTAGCCCCCACTTCTTCGCAGGCACGGATTGAGGCAGCCGCGAAAGCAGCTTCTGGTTATATTTACTATGTTTCCTTGCGCGGTGTTACGGGTGCGGCACATTTAAGCACCCAAGATATTGCCAGCATTATTCCTGCGATTCGGGCAACCACAGCGCTTCCCATTGCTGTTGGCTTTGGAATTCGTGACGCCGCTAGTGCGCGTGCAGTGGCTCATTTGGCCGATGCGGTCGTCATTGGTAGTCGGATTATTCAATTGTTGGAAGAGTCGGTTAAGCAAGGTGAGATGACTGCAGCAGTACAATCACTAGAAAATTTTATGCGTGAAATTCGTGCCGCCCTCGATGCGCAATAAAACTATTAGAGATCATCATTAATGAGTTGGATCGATAAACTACTTCCCCCGCAAATTCAACAAACCGACCCGGCTAATCGCAAATCGATTCCAGAGGGTTTATGGGTCAAGTGCCCCGCGTGCGAAACCGTTTTGTATAGCACCGATATTGAAGCCAACTTGTCAGTTTGTCCTAAATGTGCGCACCATATGCGCATTGGCGCACGGCAACGCCTCAAGGCATTGTTAGACCCTAAACCACAGGAAGAAATTGGTGCGACGATTTTTCCGTTGGATCCATTAAAGTTTTATGATTCAAAAAAATATCCCGATCGCTTAAAAGAAGCTAAAGATGTCTCAGGTGAGAGCGAAGCATTAATTGTGATGGGTGGAAAAATTGCAGGTATTCCTGTAGTGGTCGCGAGTTTTGAATTTCAATTTATGGGCGGCTCAATGGGTTCGGTAGTGGGTGAGCGTTTTGTGCGCGGCGTTGATGCGGCGATTCAACAAAAATGTGCATTCATCTGCATTACAGCTACAGGTGGTGCCCGCATGCAAGAAAGTTTGTTATCGCTTTTACAAATGGCCAAAACCAATTCGATGTTAACGAAGTTAGCGCACCAAGGTTTACCGTTTATTAGTGTTTTAACCGACCCAACTATGGGTGGAATTTCAGCTAGCTTTGCTTTCATGGGCGATATTGTGATGGCTGAGCCGCAAGCTTTAATTGGTTTTGCTGGTCCCCGAGTGATTGAACAAACTGTGCGTGAAAAATTACCCGATGGTTTTCAGCGTGCTGAATTTTTGTTGCAACATGGTGGCATTGATATGATTGTTGATCGGCGCCAAATGCGCAGTGAAATTGCGAATTTATTAGCGCTTTTACAAAGTCGCCCAGCGCCAAACGTTGTTACAGTTTCTGAAGATCTTGCTTAGTTGACTTCAGCACCAGCGAACCCTTACTTTTTTGCAACCCTAGAAGCATGGCTTAGCCACTTAGAGGTAGCGCATCCGCTTGGCATCGATATGAGCCTAGAGCGGATTACTTTAGTAAAAAATGCCTTAGGCCTGCAAATAACTTGCCCTGTAATAACCGTTGCTGGTACCAATGGCAAAGGTTCAACTTGCGCTTTTTTAGAAGCCATTTTGATTGCGGCGGGCTATCGCGTCGCTTGCCATACTTCGCCCCATTTATTGCACTTCAATGAACGCGCTCGCTTGCAGGGCGTGGCTGCAAGCGATGCACAATTACTCGTCCACTTTGCTGCTGTAGAAGAAGCCCGTTTGCGGGTTCCTAACACCCCAACCCTAACGTATTTTGAATTCACTACTTTAGCAATCTTGCATTTATTTGCCCAAGCGAATTTAGACGTAGTGATCTTAGAAGTTGGTATGGGTGGCCGTTTAGATGCGGTAAATATTATTGATGCCGATTGCGCAATTGTTACCAGTATTGATATTGATCACGCCAGTTTTTTAGGGACAACCCGCGAAGCGATTGCGAGAGAAAAAGCTGGTATTTTTCGGGCCGGTAAGATAGCTGTATGTGGTGATCCATTGCCACCACAATCCTTAATCGACTATGCAACAAGCCTAGGTTGCGATTTACATCTTTCCGGTCGCGATTTTCATTTTCAAGGTGATCAACAGCAATGGGCATGGTCAGGAAGGGATAAGCGCTTTAGTGGCTTAGGTTATCCCGCTTTACGTGGCGCCAATCAACTCTTAAATGCGGCGGCTGCGCTTGCTGCTTTATCTGCTTTGCACCACCGCCTACCCGTATCGGCGCAAGATATTCGACTCGGCTTTGCAACAGTGGAATTGCCCGGCCGCTTTCAAGTTTTGCCTGGTAGACCAACTCGTATCTTCGATGTGGCTCATAATCCCCATGCTGCTGCAACCCTTTATCGCAGTTTGGATTCCATGGGTTACTTTCCTTATACCTTTGCTGTTTTTGGAGCGATGGCCGATAAAGATATTGGAGCTGTTTTGCAACCCTTTATATCTTTGGTTGATTATTGGTTTTGTACCGATTTACCCACAGCTCGAGCAGCTAGCGCGTTGGCAATCAAAGCGCAATTGCTCGCTTTGGGCGTAGCGGAAGAGCGCCATAAAGATGGCGGGATCCGCTGTTTTGCCGATCCAGCTAAGGCTTATCAAGAGGCTGTCGCAAAAGCCGGCGAGGGTGATAGAATAGTGGTCTTCGGATCCTTCTATACTGTTGCTGGCGTAATGGCTTATCGAAACAACCTGGTTAATTGATCCATGATTCGTTTACCGAAGCTGTTTAATCGCAATACCAAACCCGAGCCGGTCGGTCGGGTTCCTGTCGGCAGCCGATCGCGAGCCAGCAGTAAATCAGGCGGCGCTTCAAGTGCCTACCAGCGTTCCTCACAAACCCAATCGGCCGATGATCCTGCTTTAACAGAAGATCCTGATCGGCAACGCGCCCGTCATCGTTTAATTGGCGCAGCAGTTTTAGTGCTAATTGCAGTCGTAGGTTTGCCCCGCCTCTTAGATGGAAACCCGAAAACGGTGAGCAATGATATTGCTGTCAATATAGTCACCAGCTTGCCCTTGGTTGGTGCTGTGGTTAGCAGCTCGCCAGCCAATACACCTCCTGTTACAACCCCAGTCATGACACCACCAGCACCTAGCGCACTGGCTGAGACGCCACCAAAGCAAGCGGCGACAGAGTCTGCAACTGAAACTAAGCCACCACCTGTTTATGCCCCGATTACGGTTGCACCAGCAAAAAACTTGGGCTTAGCTGCAGGTGAAGAAGTTGTTAAGCCTAGTTCCAGCGCTTTGGCTGACAATGCTATCCCAGAGGTGAAGACCAGCGGCACAAAGTTTGTGATTCAAATTGGCGCATTTGCCTCAGAAGAACGTGCAAAAGGTTGGATTGCTAAATTAAAAGAACAAAAAATCCCCAATTATGTGTTGAATAGAACCAGTGCTGATGGCACTAAGTTATTTGTTTTACGTGCGGGGCCATTTACCGACAAAGACGCGGCAGAAGCGGCGGAGAAAAAGATCAAGGCAATGGGCTTAAGCCCGCGTTTAGTAGAGGTAGGGAAAGCCTAATGGAACTCCTAGCTTCGTTGAAGTTAACCCCAGTAGATTATGTTGTCTTTACAGTGCTTTTAATCTCGGCCTTGGTGGGCGTGTCGCGCGGTTTATTTAAAGAAGTACTCGCACTATTTTCATGGATCATCGCTGCCTGGATTGCTTATCACTACAGTGAATACTTATCTACTGAGTGGCTGTCGACGTTCAAAATGGATGAGCTCTTTCGTCTTGGTTTAAGTTTTCTGATTTTATTTGTCGCCGCTTTAATTGCCTGTGGCTTGTTGGGCGGCATCATTCAAAAATTAATTTTGTCGGCTGGCCTCAGTTTGACTGATCGTTTTTTAGGCTTAATTTTTGGCTTGTTACGGGGCGTAGTAGTAGTAGTTATCCTGGCAAGCTTGGCGGCTTTAACGCCACTTACTCAATCTACCGATTGGCGCTTAGCAAAAACGCGCACTACTCTAGAAATTGCCACTAGCTTAATTAAAACGTGGTTACCAGCTGATTGGGCTAGTCAATTAGGCGCTTTACCAAAGGGTGCTATCCCAAACCTTGCTTTACCACTCAAATTAGGAAGCTAAGGCTATGTGCGGAGTTGTTGGCAGTGTTTCACACTATCCCGTAAATCAATTGCTGTATGACGCGTTGTTGCTGTTACAGCATCGTGGCCAAGACGCCGCTGGAATTGCCACCATGAATGGCAATTCTTTTGCGATGCATAAAGCTAATGGCTTAGTGCGAGATGTTTTCAGAACGCGGGATATGCGGAGCTTAATTGGTAATGCAGGCATTGGGCAAGTGCGTTACCCAACTGCAGGTTCGGTAAGCAATGAAGAAGAAGCGCAACCATTTTATGTTAGCGCACCGTACGGCATTATTTTGGTACATAACGGTAACTTAACCAATGCACTCAGCCTACGGGTAGAAATAGCCTATCTCGATCGACGCCACATTAACACTAATTCTGATACCGAAGTACTACTTAATGTATTGGCCGATGAATTACAACGCGAAACTAATGACGCGCCTCTAGATGAAGACGCTATGTTTAAAGCAGTAAGTAGTTTATCGCGGCGGGTGAAGGGCTCTTATGCAGTAATCTCGATGATTGCGGGCTATGGTTTACTGGCTTTTCGTGACCCCTTTGGCATTCGTCCTTTGTGTATTGGTCGACTTGATACCGCAGATGGACCAGAATGGTTAATTGCTTCTGAATCTGTCGCCTTAGAAGGTCTTGGCTTTACGTTTGTGCGTGATGTCAATCCGGGTGAAGCCATTTATATTGACCTTGAGGGCAATTTTTCTTGCCGTCAATATGCTGAATCAAGCCTAGTGCCGTGCATTTTCGAATATGTGTATATGGCGCGTCCCGATTCAACCATTGACGGTGTTACTGTTTATAACGTGCGCATGCGCATGGGTGATTACTTAGCAGAAAAAATTCGTGCTGAAACCGATGTTAGTCAAATTGATGTCGTTATGCCCATTCCAGATTCAAGTCGACCCGCTGCTATGCAAGTGGCTAAACGCTTGGGCATCGCTTATCGCGAAGGCTTCTTTAAGAATCGCTATATTGGTCGTACCTTCATCATGCCTGGTCAAGAGGTGAGAAAAAAATCAGTACGCCAAAAATTGAATGCTATGCGCGTTGAATTTAAAGATAAAACGGTTTTAATTGTTGACGATTCAATTGTGCGGGGAACTACTTCCTATGAAATTGTACAAATGGCTCGTGAAGCGGGCGCTAAAAAAGTCATTTTTGCCTCGGCTGCGCCACCCGTCCGTTTTCCTAATGTCTACGGGATTGATATGCCTACCCGAAGTGAATTGGTTGCTTATGGCCGTACCGATGAAGAAATTAACCGCCTCATTGGCGCTGACCAATTAATTTATCAAGACGTTGAAGATATGAAGCAAGCTGTGCGGGATATTAATCCTGATTTAAAGGAATTTGAAGCCTCCTGCTTTGATGGCCACTATATTACGGGTGATATTACCGAGTCTTATCTCGATGCACTAGAAGCCGCGCGCAACTCCGAGTCGGCGCAAGCCGATCGGCAAAAAGACCCCAGCGATTTTGCCCGCTCGCAATTGCATCTGCATTTAGCTACCGAAGATTAAATACCATGACGCGTAAACCCCCTAAGCGATCACCGCTTGATTTTACTCAGCTTGCCCAAGAGACGGTTGCGGTACGCGCTGGCACACGGCGCACCACTGAATTTAATGAGCATTCAGAAGCCTTATTTCTAACGTCTAGCTATTGCTTTAATAGTGCTGCCGAGGCGGAAGCAGGTTTTGCGAATGCGGAAGCTGGCTTTATTTATTCTCGCTTTACAAACCCTACAGTGAGTATGTTTCAAGATCGCTTAGCCGCTCTTGAGGGTGGTGAGGCGTGTATTGCCACCGCATCTGGAATGGCAGCCATTTTGAGTGTAGCGATGGCGCATTTACAAGCTGGCGATCATGTGGTGTGCTCGCGCTCAGTGTTTGGAGCAACCATTCAATTATTTACGACCATCTTAGGGCGCTTCGGCATTACTACAACTTATGTCGATGTTTGTGATAGCAAAGCCTGGAAAGCAGCAGCCCTACCTAATACCCGCATGTTTTACTTAGAGACGCCTTCCAACCCATTAACTGAGTTAGCTGATATTGCTGCGATCGCTAAAATTGCCAAACAAAAGAATGCCTTATTCGTAGTGGATAACTGCTTTTGTACTCCTGCATTGCAGCAGCCTTTAAAGTGGGGTGCAGACGTCGTGATTCATTCCGCCACCAAGTATTTAGATGGTCAGGGGAGGGTCTTGGGCGGCGCAATTGTGGGTAACAAGACTTTCATTATGGGTAAAGTATTTCCCTATGTGCGCACGGCGGGGCCAACCCTTTCAGCGTTTAATGCCTGGATTTTTCTGAAGGGTTTAGAGACCCTCGACTTGCGCATGAAACAGCAAAGCAGTAACGCTTTAGCTTTGGCGAAGTGGTTAGAAAAACAACCGGCGATTGCCCAAGTCTTTCATCCGGGCCTGCAATCGCACTCCCAATATGCTTTAGCACGTCGCCAACAAACGGCGGGTGGCGCAATTGTGTCATTTGTTTTAAAAGGCGGTAAAAAAGCAGCTTTTCGTTTAATCGATCAAACCCGCTTATGTTCAATTACCGCCAATTTAGGTGATACCCGCACAACCATTACGCATCCTGCCACTACGACCCATGGTCGAATCTCGCCTGCGGCGCGCAAAGCAGCGGGGATTAGTGATGGCTTGGTGCGGGTGGCAGTTGGGCTTGAAAATGTCGCCGACCTGATTGCTGATTTCAAACTAGCCCTCAGTAAGAGCGCCTAGTTTTAGGCGACCCATTTAAGCGGCTGGTAATAGTCTGCGTGGATCATTAATAGGGCGCAGGGGCATGATATGAATTTTACTGGCATCAAGCTCTAAGAAGACTGTACTGCCAAGCTGAATTCCCAGTCGTTTGATTTCGGCTGATGAGGCTTCCCAAACCAGCGATTCTTTGCTGGCACCGACGCTAAAACGGACAACTGCGATTTGACCAATAGAGCTAAGGGCCTCAACTTGTGCCGGCAAATAGTGCGGAGCAGCTTGCGAATAGACAGTTAAACCCTCTGGCGGAATAACCCAGGCTACTGGGCTAGCAGGGGGAATTTTACCTTTATCTAAGACGTCAAAATGCCAATCATTCGCCAGCCAATCGAGGCGTCCTGAGTTAAAGATGCCATTAAATACATTGGGAATGCCGACCAAGGCAGCGACCCTTGAATTGCGTGGTTTTTGAAATAATTCATTGGGGGCGGCAGTTTGTAGGCCAATGCCCTGATCAATGACGGTAATGGTATCAGCCAGTAAATTGGCCTCACGTAAATCGTGCGTAACTAAAATCATCGGAATGGCGAGGTCTTGGCGTAATTCTGCCAAAATTCGATAGAGATTTTGGCGGGTAGGATTGTCAATGGCTGAAAATGGTTCATCCAATAGCAGTACCTTGGGATTTCTGGCTAAAGCGCGAGCGAGGGCAACCCGCTGTTGCTGCCCGCCTGAGAGCTGGCCTGGAAAGCGCTCAGCGAATTCACTCAGAGCCATTCGCTCCAGCCAGGTTCGCGATTGCGCAAGCCGTGCTGCCTTAGATAGTCCACTATTTTCTAGGGCAATGGCGACATTATGTAATGCCGATAGATGGGGGAAGAGGGCGTATTGTTGAAATAAAAAACCGCAAGAACGCTGTGCTGGCGAGTAGTTCGTGATGGCTTGATTGGCGATTCGCCCTTCATACCATGTTTCACCAGCACATTCAATGAGCCCTAACTCGGGCTGATGCAAGCCGGCAATTGTTCTGAGGATGGTGGTTTTACCGCTACCCGATGGGCCAACTAAAGCATGCAACTCACCAGCCGCACAGTTGAGATTCAGTTCCAAAGGAATGCGAGAGTGATAGGGGTTGCCGTGTGACTGGCTCTGGATGCGGACTTTCAGCATGAGCCGATCCGTTGGGCGCGCCGCTGACTATTGGCGCCAAAAAAACCATATGAGATCACGATTGCGCAAAGCGAAATACCCAATAACAAGAGCGAAAGCAGCCCTGCGCCTGAGGCATTAAAACTTTGCACTTGATCATAAATAGCAATCGATGCCGTTTTTGTTTTACCAGGTATTGCTCCGCCAATCATGAGAATGACGCCAAATTCGCCTAGCGTATGGGCAAAGGTTAGTACCGCAGCGCTAAGCACACCACGCCAAGCTAAAGGTAGATTAATGCGGTAAAAGATTTGCCAAGCGTTTAAACCGCAGACCTCAGCTGCCTCTTTAAGGGCGTTGGGGATAGCTTCAAAGGCTCGCTGAATCGGTTGTACGGCAAAGGGCAAATTCACTATTAAAGAGGCAATTAGAATGCCGAGAAAGGAAAATACCAAAGGCTCACCAAACAGTGTTTTGCCGCTAAAGCCCACCAATAGGTAATAACCTAAAACCGTGGGGGGCAGCACCAAGGGTAGTGCTAGTAAGGCCTCGAGCCAGGGCTTCCATCTACCAGCCGTGACCAAATGATGCGCCAGCCAAATACCCAAAGGCAAAATAATCAGCAGCGTACAAAAAGCCAGCTGGAGCGATAAGAAGATGGCTTGGGTATCAATCATGGTGGAATCACCGCCTATATTAGCTGAAAGAGTTACTGGGGGCTGGCTAGCTCAATCACTGCGCAGCGGTTTGTTAGCAAAACTAGGGTTTCTACTTACTTTATAAAAATATATTATATTTAATTAGCAAATATTTATTATTTATCTTATAATTGTCGGCATTCATTACCAAGCTTATTGAACAATGTAGATTCAATTGATAACCGCAGATCATCACTAATAAAAAAATGGTACAAATTACCAATAAAATTGATTTAAAAAAAATGCGTCAATCTGCTGATGGCGCATGTAAATTAATGAAAGTGCTCTCGAATCGCAATCGATTAATGCTTTTGTGTGAAATTAGCCAGGGTGAAAAATGCGTCAGCGATTTAGAGGTGGGACTTGGAATTGTTCAGCCCACCTTGTCGCAGCAGCTAACAATTTTGCGGACGCAAAAACTCGTTAAGACGCGCCGCGAAGGTAAGCAAATTTACTATTCATTGACTAGCCCCATTGCTATTTCAGTAATGGAATTGTTGTATCAACACTACTGTAAAAAATAACTAGGAGTTTATATGCAATGCAACGTAGGTAATACAGATCGATATTTGCGCATGGTAGTCGGCGCTGTTTTAATTCTCTTGGCGCTGCTTGGCGTAATTGGCGTGTGGGGTTGGATTGGCATTGTGCCGCTTGCAACAGGTTTTTTTCGCTACTGTCCAGCTTATACCTTACTCGGTATTGGCGGTAATAAAACAGCGAAATAAGTTTACCAAGTTGTAATAATTCAGCGTTTAATTTATGGCCATGAAAGAAAATAGAGTTCGCGCAAAAATCCGTCAGGCCCCAGAAGGTTTTCTAGGCCCGGACTTGATTGCAGAGGTTAATCAATTTGGCTTAGATCAAAAGCGCCGCAGTTTCTTGCGGCAGGGTTTGGCGGCTGCAGCAAGTGGGGCCATTGGTACGGTCGGTACAGGCTTAGCGTTACCTGTTTTAGGAGCGGTTGAGGGCGACCCAGCCATTTTAGAAAAACAGGTGTGGCAAACCACCCTAGGAAAAAACGTCGCCACTATGCCTTATGGTACGCCATCGGTATATGAGGCAAACTTAATTCGACGTGAATCACCAGGGCTTACGCGTGTATCGGCTGCTTCGGTGGCCTTTACTCCGTTGCAAGGGTTATTTGGCATTATTACTCCTAATGGTTTGCATTTCGAGCGACAACATCAGGGCTGGTACAACATCGACCCTAATTTGCACCGCTTAATGGTGAACGGCCTAGTAAAAAATAGCCGCGTATTTACGATGAGCGATTTAATGCGCTTACCATCGGTGTCGCGCATTCACTTTATTGAGTGTGGGGCAAATACGGGCTTGGAGTGGGGTAATGTCGCCGTACCTACGGTGCAATACACCCATGGCATGTTATCTTGTTGCGAATTTACAGGGGTGCCACTCAGTCTTTTATTGGACGAGTGCGGCGCTGATTTAAAAAAAGGTAAATACCTCTTGGCTGAGGGTGGCGATGGTTCGGGAATGACGCGCACAATTAACTTAGATAGCGCACTCAAGGATAGTATTGTGGCTTGGGGCATGAATGGTGAAATGCTACGCCCAGAGAATGGTTTTCCATTGCGCTTAGTAGTGCCCGGAGTGCAAGGGGTTAGTTGGGTTAAGTGGTTACGCCGACTCGAGGTTGGTGATATGCGATACGCTTCTAAAGATGAGGCAGTCCATTACAACGATTTGATGCCTGATGGTTTAGCGCGGCAATACACCTCAATTCAAGAATGCAAATCCGTCATTACCACGCCTTCGGGTGGCCAGCAACTCCTTGAAAAAGGTTTTTATAACATTACGGGCTTGGCTTGGTCTGGTCGCGGCAAAATTAAGCGGGTCGACGTTTCAGTAGATGGTGGTAATAACTGGCGTACTGCCCGCTTAGAAACGCCAATCTTAACGAAAGCACTCACGCGCTTCAATATCGATTGGACATGGGATGGCGCTCCAGCCATTATTCTGTCGCGAGCCATGGATGAAACTGGTTATGTGCAGCCCACGATCAAATTGCTACGCGATGTAAGGGGTACGCGTTCGATTTATCACAATAATGCAATTCAGGCGTGGAAGGTTGATAGCAATGGCGAGGTGAGTAATGTTCAAGTTGGCTAAGCAGAATTGCGCTCGGTTCTTGCGTCATACACTAAACCTATGCTTCGTATTAGCCACGCTGGTGACCCTACCGAGCTTTGCTCAAAATGCTCCCGCTAGTGCGGCATCGAGTTTGCCTCATTATCAAGGTATCGGCAGAATAGCCACCGCAGCAGAAGTGAATGCTTGGGACATTGATGTACGCCCAGACTTTGCTGGTCTTCCCAAAGGATCAGGCTCGGTTGCGCAGGGTCAAGCATTATGGGATGGAAAATGTGCGAGTTGCCACGGTACCTTTGGTGAGTCGAATGAAATTTTTACCCCGATTGTGGGTGGTACAACACAAGATGATGTGAAGTCAGGTCGAGTAGCGTCGTTAAACGACAATAAACAACCTCAACGAACGACCTTAATGAAGGTTGCAACTCTATCTTCGCTGTGGGATTATATTTATCGGGCTATGCCATGGAACGCACCGCGCTCGCTTTCCAGCGACGATACTTTTGCTTTGCTAGCGTATATTCTTTCTTTGGCAGAAATCGTCCCTGATAATTTTGTCTTAAATAACCTCAATATTGCGGACGTGCAAAAGAAAATGCCTAACCGCAATGGCATGACTTTGAAACATGGTTTATGGGATGTGGGTGGAAAGCCAGATGTTCAAGCCAAAGCGTGCATGAATAATTGTGTTGCGTTTGTGCAAATTGGCTCAAGCTTACCTGATCATGCGCGCAATGCGCACGGCAATTTGGCTGAACAAAATCGAGAATATGGGCCATATCGTGGGGTGAATACCAGTCAACCCCCTTTAGCCCAATTACCACTTCAAATAGTTGCTGCACCGAGTACAGCTCAGGTTGCGACGGCTAAAATGAGCGGTCCAAAACTACTTTTTAAAGATAACAATTGCTCTGCTTGCCATGCCGATCATAGTAAGTTGGTAGGGCCATCGATTAGCGATGTGGCCACCAAATATCGGGGTCAGTCTGGCGCTGAGGCTAAACTAGTGGCAAAAGTAAAACAAGGCGGATCGGGAGTATGGGGGCCCATCCCAATGCCTCCTCACCCCGATATTTCGAGTAAGGATTTACAGGTTTTGGTGCATTGGATGCTAACTGGGGAATAAATACCAGTGGTTGTTAGCTTTCCTTGCGATTGATCGACAAAAGGTGTTTGAGTTTGACTGAAGGAGTTTTTATGAATAAGCAGCGACGAGATGTAATAAAGTACTCGGCCATATTTGGATTGATGGCTGCAGCAGGTTTAATTAGCGAGGCGCAAGCTCAAGCTTGGAATAAAGCTGCTTTTGAGGGCAAAAGCCTTGACGATGTTTTTAAGGTACTCGGCAGTGCTCCAGAAAAATCGGGCGCCGTAACGTTAAATGCCCCTGATATTGCTGAAAATGGCGCGGTTGTACCCGTGGGCATTTCTACTACCTTGAAGGCAGATCAATTGGCTATTTTGGTAGAAAAAAATCCTAGTGCTTTGGCAGCCTTATTTTTTATTCCTGCTGGTACAGAGCCGTTTGTGACAACCCGCATCAAAATGGGTCAAACTTCTAATGTCTATGCACTAGCAAAGGCAGACGGTAAGTGGTTGATGTCTTCTAAAGAAGTAAAAGTGACTTTGGGTGGCTGCGGCGGTTAAACCCAATGTCGATGAATAAAGCAATACAGATTATTACTAATGGGGATTTTCCCTTAAAAGATTAAGGAGCAATAATGGCTGATCCAATGCGCGTAAGAGCAACCGAAAGCGGTGGCGTAGTTGATGTAAAAATTTTAATGAAGCATGATATGGAATCAGGTCAGCGGAAAGATGCTGCCGGCAAAATCATTCCAGCGTGGTTTATTAGTACTCTAAACGTAAAGGCGCAAGGTAACGACGTATTTAATGCTCAGTTTGGGCCTGCAGTATCCAAAGACCCCTTTTTGAATTTTAAATATAAAGGCGCTAAGGGTGACAAGCTTGTAGTTAGTTGGGTTGATAGTAAGGGTGATAAACGTACTGATGAGGCAACCGTCGCTTAGGTTTTGTATTGCTTTCCAATAATAACAAGGGATAAAAGCCATGAGACAGCATTTTTCGCTGAGTTGTAAATTCGGGTATGCAATATTGTTTAGTGCCTTAGCCACCCTTGCACTGGTAAAGACGGTGCAAGCGCAAACCGCAAGCGAGGGCATTGCTAAATACCGCGAAATGATTGCCGATGGCAATCCTTCTGAGCTCTATGAAGCGGCAGGGGAAGAATTATGGAAAAAGCCTATGGGCCCAAAAAATGCCACTTTAGAGCAGTGTGATTTGGGTCTTGGCCCTGGCGTGGTTGCGGGTGCTGCGGCACAGTTACCGCGATATTTTAAAGATAGTAATCGCGTACAAGATCTCGAGTCGCGACTGATGACTTGTCGAGAGAAATTGCAGGGCATCGATCCACAAGCCACTATTGATGCCCCATTTCAGGTGGGCCCCAAAAAAGAAATGGAAGCTTTGGTCGCTTATGTAGTCACCCTCTCAAAAGGTAAAAAAATTAATGTCAGCACCACCCATCCGAAAGAAAAAGAAATGATGGCTTTAGGCAAGCGCGCTTTTTTCTTTGAGGGTGGACCGATGGATTTTTCTTGTGCCTCTTGTCATGGAGAAAATGGTAAACGAATTCGCTTACAAGACTTGCCTAATTTGACTACTCAAGCTGGGGCGGCCTTGGGTTGGGGATCTTGGCCTGCGTATCGTGTTTCTAGTGGTCAATTTTGGACAATGCAACAACGTTTAAATGATTGTTATCGGCAGCAACGTTTTCCCTTCCCAATTTATGGCTCGGATGTGACGATTGCTTTATCCATGTATATGGCAGCTACAGCTAATGGGGGAATTGTGCAAACCCCAGGCTTAAAACGATAAGAATGGAACTCAAAATGAACTATGTAAAACATAAAAATATGCGCACATTAGTTAGCTCAGCCCTGCTATTGAGTGCTACCGTATTGGGTTTCCTGAGTTTTTCAGGCATCGCCTTAGCGCAACAAAAGGCTGACCCAGCATTTCAGAAAATGATGCAAAGCGGCTTTAAGGCTGATGGTATAGCAGGCTTAGACCGAATACAGCAAGACGAAACGCAGGCTTTTTGCTCTGATCCAGTCTTTGCTAACGGCAATAGTAAGGCAGCTACCGCTAAACGTGAAGCGATTCAAAAATTGAATATGGCTGAAATTCAACAACCTACAGACGGTAAATATGTGGGCGATTGGAAAAAGGGTGAAGCGATTGCGCAAAGTGGTCGTGGTGCTACTTGGACCGATACTGCGACAACCCCTGTGGGCGGAGGTTGTTATAACTGCCATGAAATTAATAAAAAAGAAATTTCTTATGGCAATCTTGGACCTAGTCTATGGAACTACGGTAAGTCGCGGGGCTATTCGAAAGAAATGATGGTGTACACCTGGAATCGGATTAATAATTCGAAGGCTTATAACGCTTGCAGCAATATGCCGCGCTTTGCGCATTTTAAATTACTGAATGAAAAACAAATGCAAGATTTAATGGCTTTGTTATTAGATCCAGAATCGCCAGTTAATCAATAAGGTTTTATGTCAATTCATCGTCGCGAGTTTTTGCAGGCGCTAGCTATAGCTGCTGCAGGTGGAATGGGTTTAAGTGCTAATTTAGCTAGCGCACAAACTGCTGCAAAAAAATTCTATGATTTACCAGCCTTTGGTAACGTCCATTTATTACACTTTACCGATTGTCATGCGCAGCTTTTGCCAATTTATTTTCGCGAACCCAATGTGAATTTAGGTATTGGTCCGCAGGCTGGGCAGATGCCCCATTTAGTGGGCGATTATTTTCTAAAGGCCAATGGCATTGCAGCGGGAACACCCGATGCCCATGCCTTTACTTACCTAGACTTTAGTGCCGCTGCACAAAACTACGGGAAGATGGGTGGCTTTGCTTATCTTTCTTCCTTAATTCAGCAAATGAAAGCCTCTCGTCCCAATGCGCTGCTATTGGACGGCGGTGACACTTGGCAGGGTTCGGGAACAGCCTTGTGGACCAACGGCCAAGATATGGTTGATGCCTCCTTGGCGCTTGGGGTTGATGTCATGACGGCGCATTGGGAAATGACCTTAGGCGAAAAACGCGTCTTAGAAATTGTTGAAAAAGATTTTCGAAATAAAGTTTCTTTCTTGGCCCAAAACATTAAAACAGCAGATTTTGGGGATGACGTTTTTAGCCCCTATGTCATTCGACAAATGAATGGCGTTTCAGTTGCCATTATTGGTCAAGCGTTTCCCTACACACCAATTGCAAACCCACGTTATTTTGTACCTAACTGGACCTTTGGTATTCAAGAGGAAAATTTACAGAAAAATATTAATGAGGCGGTTGGTAAAGGGGCAAAAGTAGTCGTCTTGCTTTCACACAATGGGATGGATGTCGATTTAAAATTAGCCTCGCGGGTTACTGGTTTACATGCCATTTTAGGTGGCCATACCCATGATGGTGTGCCAATTCCGGTGAAGGTGAAAAATAGCTCGGGCGTAACATTGGTGACTAATGCCGGATCGAATGGAAAATACCTCGGTGTTTTAGATTTCGATGTGAAGGGCGGGAAGCCAGTTGATTTTCGTTATAAATTATTACCAATCTTCTCAAATTTATTACCTGCCGATGCCGGCATGAGTCAATTAATTCAAAAAATTCGTGCTCCATTTGAAGTTAAATTAGCTGAAAAATTAGCCGTAACTGACGCTTTACTCTACCGCCGAGGTAACTTCAACGGCAGTTTTGATCAAGTGATTTTAAATGGTCTAATGAGCCAAAAGAATGCAGAAATTGCCTTTTCACCCGGGTTCCGTTGGGGCACTTCATTGCTACCAGGGCAAACGATTACGATGGAAAATTTACTCGATCAAACAGCGATTACTTATCCCTACACTACCGTTTCCAATATGACGGGAGAAACGATTAAAAATGTTTTAGAAGATGTGGCGGATAATTTATTCAACCCGGACCCTTATTACCAGCAGGGCGGAGATATGGTGCGAGTTGGTGGGTTACAGTACACCATCGATCCAGCTGCATCCATGGGTGGCCGTATTTCAAATATGCGCTTGAATGGCAAGCCACTTGACGCTGATAAATCTTACCGCGTAGCGGGATGGGCGCCAGTTAGCGAAGACTCTAAAAATCTCGGCGGCGAGCCAATTTGGGATGTGATTGCGCGGCATTTACGCGAAATGAAAACAATTAAAGCGGTTAAATTGAATGAGCCCGAAGTTAAGGGTGTAAGCAATAACCCTGGGATGGTGATTTTAAATTAGTAGTCACAATCAAGCGAGCAAATTTATTAGCGTAGGCCTAAAGGATAATGATGAAATATAAATTTACTACTGCCGTATTGCTCACGCTCGTTTTAACTTTTGCTGCGCTGGGTTCTCAGCTCAGTTTTGCACAAAGCGCCAATACCCCAACTCAAGTGGTATATCACGTTGATGATGCTGAAACCCAAGGACTAAAAGCCCTGCGTAATATTCGCAACCATTTGGATACTGCACCAAGCACTAAAATTATCATGGTAACGCACGCTAACGGAGTTGATATCTTGATGGAAGGCGCTAAGGATAAGAAAAATAATGTTGAATATGCGCCCTTAATTGGAGCATTAAAGTCGCGGGGAGTGCGGTTTGAGGTTTGTGAAATTACTTTAAAAAATCGCAATTTAAAAAAAGATCAATTCATTCTCGATGCTGACTTCACCCCTTCGGGTGTGGTGCGAATAGCCGATCTTCAGGCAAAAGATCATTTTGCTTACATTAAGCCGTAATTACGGCGTTTTATTCCTGGGTTTATTTTGCCAGTTAGCACTGGCGCAGGGTCACAGACTCATTGATGTAAGCGATACGGTGCCGAATCAAATTCAACCTATTGAAGTCGCTAAACAAGTTTATTTTGTACAGGGCTTGCCTGAAATGGGCAGCGCCAAAAATCAAAACTTTATTTCTAATGCCGGTTTTGTGATTACGCCCAAGGGAGTGGTGGTCATTGACGCCTTAGGCTCGCCTATCTTAGCTGAGCAATTACTGCAAAAAATTAAGCTGCTTACTCCGCAGAAAGTAGTCGCTGTTATCGTAACGCACTATCATGCCGATCATATTTATGGTTTACAGGTTTTTCGTAATGCTGGCGCAGTTATTTATGCCAATGAAAATGGCAAGTTGTATTTAACTGCAGATGCAGCGCAGCAGCGTTTAATTAGTTCGCGTCAAGATTTTGCCCCATGGGTAAATCAAAATACGCAATTGATTGCGGCCGATCATTGGGTCAAAGATCGCTTTACGTTGGTAGTGGGAGGAGTAGAGTTTTTATTAATAAGAGCCGGGCCGGCACACACAGCTGAAGATCTTCTGGTCTACGTACCAAGCAAAAAAGTGCTTTTTGTTGGCGATCTGGTTTTTAATGGGCGTATTCCATTTGTAGGTAATGCAGATAGCCAGCGGTGGATCGCGTCTTTGCAACAAATTGAAAAACTACAAGCCGCAATTATTGTGCCTGGCCATGGAGCATATTCTAATAACCCGCCGCGTGATATCGCCTTTACAAGCGAGTATTTGCGTTATTTACGTCACTCCATGGCGCCTGCAGCGCGAAATTTAGACTCCTTTGATGAGGCCTATCAAGCCACCAATTGGGGGGAGTATGAGGGTATGCCATTGTTTCGTGCTGCTAATCGCATGAATGCGTATAACGTTTATCTCTCCATCCAAGAGGAGTAAATTCCTTTAAAATAGCGCCATGATCGGTTTTCGCGCTAAATCTCCTTTTCAGCTTTTTTTTAAAACAATGTGTTTTTTTATTGGCATTTTTTCTGCTAATGCTTTTTGTTTTGCTGCAGATACCGCCCTCAAAAATGGCAAGCTCATTGAAGAAACAAAATGCTATGCCTGCCATGCAAAAAAATCGGGCTTTGGTAATGGCGATATGATTTATACCCGTAATGATCGCAAGGTGGAGAGTTATTCACGCCTCAAAGCAATGGTCGCAATTTGTAATAGCGAACTACGACTCGATTTATTTCCTGAAGACGAGGCTGATGTTGCACAATATTTAAATCATCAGTTTTATCGTTTTAAGAATAATTAAGTAAGAATAACTAAACTAGTGCCAAATTCCAGCGATCTACTTCACCTTAGCCAACATATTTTATGGCTAACTTTGGCAGTCACAATTTTACTGGGCGCATTAATGCAATGGTCGAGCTTTTGTACCATGGGCGCGGTATCCGATATCTTGGTCATGGCGGATTACACGCGTATGCGGCAGTGGTCTTTGGCAATTGGCGTGGCTATTGTGGGGGTGGCGGTTTTAGCTGCGCAAGGCTATATCGATCCGAGTAAATCTGTTTATACCAGCAATCGCTTGCTTTATTTATCGACTATTATTGGCAGCCTTTGCTTTGGTTTTGGCATGGTCCTTGCATCTGGTTGCGGTAGTAAAACCCTGATTCGCATTGGCGGCGGTAATTTAAAGTCCGTCGTGGTTTTTTTTGTGCTGGGCTTGGTTTCCTACATGACTTTAAAGGGGCTCTTGGCAGTATTGCGCGTAAATACTATCGACACCTGGTTTATTTCCCTAAGCACTGCACAAGATCTACCCAGTATTTTTGCTGCCCAAACCAGTATGGCTAAAACCCATTTGCAACTGATTTTAGGATTGCTGATCGGCGGTGGATTTATTCTGTTCGCTTTGCTAAAAAAATCGTTTTGGCAAATCGATAATCTGTTGGCTGGGGCTGGGGTTGGATTGGCGATTGTTGCTATTTGGTGGGTTTCTGGCTATCTCGGCTATATTGCTGAAGATCCCAAGACCCTAGAGGAAGTATTTTTAGCGACGAATTCTGGGCGCATGGAAAGCCTTTCTTTTGTTGCGCCATATGCTTACACTCTCGACTGGTTGATTTTATTTAGCGATACCTCGAAGGTCTTAACACTTGGAATTGTGGCGGTTGGTGGCATGATCATTGGCGCTTTTCTTAGTGCTGTACTCACCAAAACATTTCGTTGGGAAACCTTTCATGGGGTCGAAGATACGGGCAATCATTTGCTGGGCGGCGCTTTAATGGGTTTTGGCGGGGTTACTGCCCTTGGCTGCACGATTGGTCAAGGTTTAACTGGGATATCAACACTCGCGCTTAGCGCTTTTTTAGCCTTGCCTGGTTTTATTGGTGGGGCGTGTCTAGGTCTGTGGTATTTGCAGTGGCGTCTTGAGCGCCAGGCCAACTAAAAGGTGAGGCGCTATGCACATTGATTGGACCGTATTTACACCCTTTCCCGCGTTATTAGGCGGCATCATTTTGGGTCTTGCTGCCGCACTGTATATTCATTTGCATGGGCGAATTTTAGGGGTTAGCGGCATTGTGGGTGGTTTGACTAAACCCGAGGCGGGCGATTGGCTTTGGCGTCTTAGTTTTGTGTTTGGTTTATTGTCAAGCCCGCTGTGGGCCAGTTTAATTTTTGATGTGCGAGCCATCGTGGTCATTGATGCAGGTTGGGGCGCATTAATTGTGGCCGGCCTCTTGGTGGGCTTTGGTGCTAGTTATGGTGCGGGGTGCACCAGTGGGCATGGTATTTGTGGGATTTCACGACTATCCTTAAGCTCTTTAGTGGCGACGATCACTTTTATGTGCACCGGCTTTCTAACCGTTTTTCTCCTGCGCCATGTTTTTTAGGTGGTCTTGGGGAGCGCAATGATGAAACGTCATTTTGGACTACTTAGTCAAGTTGCCATCGGCGTTATTTTTGGTTTAGGCCTGATTATTTCTGGCATGACTAACCCGCAGAAAATTCTGCAATTTCTTGATCTCACTGGCAACTGGGATCCGAGCTTAATTTTCGTGATGTTGGGTGGTATTTTGGTGGGTTTAGCCGCTTTTTATCTCGCCCGTAAACGCACTGAAGCATGGTTTGGTGGGCTGATTCAGTGGCCCAAAACTAGCCCAATCGACCGCCATTTAGTCATTGGCAGCGGGTTATTTGGCATCGGTTGGGGAATTGCGGGATTTTGCCCAGGACCTGCTATCGTTGCCTTAGGGTCTGGGCATGCCAAGGCCTTGGTTTTTACCGTCATGATGTTCATCGGCATGCTGATTTATCAGTACCTAGGCAGCCAAATCAAAAAACGTCTACATTAATTACATTAAATGCTTTTTAAGAGGTTGAAATGAGTCTTGGAATTGCTTGTCATAATGCATTATTTGGTACGGTTGGACAAATTGCGCCAGCTGATTTAGCAGAAATTGCCGCTCAGGGCTACAAGAGCGTAATTAATAACCGACCTGACTACGAGGAGGGCCCCGAGCAACCCCCTCATGAAGCGATTCAAGCTGAGGCCTTAAAACTCGGCTTAAATTATGCCTTTTTACCCGTTGTTAGTGGTGCGATTACGCTTGCACAGGTTGAGGAAATGGCTGGCTTACTGAAAACCCTGCCAGAACCTATTCTGGCTTTTTGTCGCTCGGGCGCCCGTTCAACTAATCTATATCAAATGGCGGTGCATCTCAATCAAGAGCGCAGTTAAATGCCCGATTTGTTAAATGCCACAGAGCGGCGCGCCTTAGCAACGAGTTATCCTGCCTGGCAGCTACTCACAGAGCGCGACGCAATGAGCCGCACCTTTTTGTTTGCTAATTTTGAAGCTGCATTTCGCTTTATGCAAGGTTGTGCTGTTTATGCTGAGCAAATCGACCATCATCCCGAGTGGTTGAATGTTTGGAATCGTGTTGAGGTGGTCTTAACTACGCATAGTGCAGGCGGCTTAACTCAACTTGATCTGCAACTAGCTCAATGGATGGATCAAACTGCTAGTGCAATTGGCTTGCAGCCGCCGAAATCATAAAATGCGTACTTGGTTCATGAAGCGTAATTGTTCATTTACGCCACGGCAACTCAGCTATTTCTACTTTTCTTTGGCTGCCTTTTCATTAATAGTGGGCAGCTATTTTTTATGGCAAGGGATATGGGTCATTATTTGCTTTACTTTGCTTGAATTGACCCTGGTTGCAATTGCTTTACTGGTTTATTCGCGTCATGCGCTTGATTATGAAAAAATTTCAGTAGATGGCGATCTGCTCATTTATGAAAAGAGCTGGGGTGGCCAAGTTAGCTGTCACCAATGGAATGCCCGCTGGGTACAATTAATTCATCTGCATAATGATCCCAATCAATTGGCTTTGCGTTACGGCAATGAAAAAAAGCCCATTGGTGTCTTTTTACGTGCTATCGATCGGCCCCGTTTTGAGCATGATTTACGCCTGCATCTTACTTAACTCGATCGTAATTAAAGGCTTTTATGAGAATTGAAATACCCGAGAACAAGCGCTTTGTTCATGAATCGACGATGGACATTCGCTGGGGCGATATGGATGCATTTCAGCATGTCAATAACACCCTTTATTTTCGTTATATGGAGCAATCCCGCATCGACTGGATTGTTTCTTTAGGATTTACGAATATGGTGGATAAGGAGGCCTTATTGATGGTAAATGGCTTCTGTAATTTTTATGCGCAATTATCCTTTCCTGGAACCTTGATTGTGCAAACCTTTATTGGCAATATTGGAAAATCGAGTATTGATTTGTATAACACCATTGCCTTGGCGAATGCGCCAGAAGCGATTTGTGCAGCCGGCGGAGCCACGATGGTATGGGTCGATTTAGCGACCAATAAATCCCGTCCTTGGCCCGAGCATATTTTAAAAATATTGCAATAACAATATTCCCAGAGCGTGTCTAAATTGTTGCTGGAACCGATGGTTGATTTTTCGCAATACGATGCCATTATTGACACACGATCTCCGGCTGAATTTGCCCTCGATCATATTCCTGGCGCGATTAATTACCCGGTCTTAAATAACGAGGAACGGGCCCGAATTGGCACGATTTATAAAAACGATTCAGCGTTTGCCGCTAAAAAAATTGGCGCGGCTTTGGTAGCACGGAATATTTCAGCCCACTTAGAAAATCATTTTTTAGCCTTTCCTTATAGTTGGCGCCCCCTGATTTACTGTTGGCGGGGAGGCGAACGAAGCGGTGCATTTACCTTGATTCTGCAGCGCATTGGCTGGAAGGCCGATCAATTGGTGGGCGGTTACCAAGCTTTCAGGCGCCACGTTATTAGTGAGCTCAATGATTTTGCTAGCCAGTTTTCTTTTATCGTTATCTGCGGCATGACAGGAACCGGAAAAACCCGTCTATTGGCTGAATTACAAGGGCGTCAGTTGCAAGTACTTGATCTAGAGGGCTTAGCGGTACATCGGGGCTCGGTCTTGGGTCATCATCCAGAAGCCCCGCAACCGAGTCAAAAAAGTTTTGAAACTGCCCTATGGAATACCTTGCGTTTATTCGACCCAAGCAAGCCAGTTTATGTTGAATCGGAAAGTAAAAAAGTAGGGGGCTTGCATATTCCCGACCCCTTAATGGCGCGAATTCGGGCTGGCGAGTGTATTGAGATTCAGGCTGAGATTACGTTGCGGGTGCAATGGTTAATGGAACAATATCCGCATTTTTTAGTCGATGTTCCTGCTTTAGAGGCGCAGCTCATTAGCTTGACGGCTCGCTATGGCCGCATGCAGATTGAGGAATGGTGTGCAGCTGCTCAGGCAGGAGAGTTTGCTGAGTTAGTGCATGCCTTACTGGTGCAACATTACGATACTGCGTATCAACATTCAATTGAGCGCAATTTTACCCATTACCCCACTAAGCGCAGCTTAGATTTAGCTGCACTGAGCCCAGCCGCTTTTAGTGCCTTGGCTGATCAGGTGCTAACTTTAAAGCGCGCTTAATTAAAGGCTTGAATGCCTGTTTGGGCGCGACCTAAAATGAGGGCATGAATATCATGCGTACCTTCATAAGTGTTCACGACCTCTAAATTAAGTAAATGCCGAATCACACCATATTCATCTGAGATTCCATTGCCACCATGCATATCGCGGGCCATCCGTGCAATTTCGAGTGCTTTCCCGCAAGAATTCCGTTTCATAATTGACGTAATTTCAGGTGAAGCTAGATGTTCGTCTTTCATTCGACCCAATCTTAAACAGCCTTGTAAACCGAGGCAAATTTCAGTTTGCATATCAGCTAGCTTCTTTTGAATGAGTTGATTGGCGGCTAAAGGACGACCAAATTGAATGCGATCAAGGGTGTATTGGCGCGCCGCATGCCAACAAAATTCTGCTGCGCCTAAGGCACCCCAAGCAATACCGTAACGTGCTGAGTTTAAGCAGGTGAATGGACCTTTTAAGCCGGTAACGTGGGGTAATTCATTTTCGCTAGGAACAAACACTTTTTCCATGACGATTTCACCCGTAATGGATGCGCGTAAACCCATCTTGCCCGTAATTTTTGGCGTGCTTAAACCAGGCATGCCTTTTTCCAGAATAAAACCCCGAATCTCATCGGCATCATTTTTAGCCCAGACGACAAAGACATCAGCAATAGGTGAATTCGAAATCCACATTTTGGCCCCCGACAGCTCAAAGCCACCTGGAACGCTATGGGCCCGGGTAATCATGCCGCCCGCATCTGAGCCAAAATTGGGTTCAGTAAGACCAAAGCAACCAATCAATTCGCCAGTGGCTAACTTGGGTAAGTATTTTTGTTTTTGTTCTAAGCTACCGAATTCATTAATGGGCACCATGACTAATGAAGACTGCACGCTCATCATCGACCGGTAGCCTGAATCAACTCGCTCGATTTCGCGAGCAATTAGCCCATAGGAAACATAATTTAAATTAGCGCCGCCAAATTCTTCGGGGATGGTAATGCCGAGTAAGCCTAATTCACCCATTTCGCGGAAGATGCTGGTGTCAGCCCCTTCCCCGCGAAAATCGGCTTGGATACGGGGTGCGAGACGTCCTTGTGCATACTCAAAGGCAGCTTCGCGTACCATGCGCTCTTCGGTCGTGAGTTGCTGGTCTAACAGCAGGGGGTCGGCCCAATTAAATGGGGTTTTACTCATATCTTTGACTCACTTTTTAGGCTTTGAAATAGGGCTGGGCAAAACCAACCAATTAGCACTATTCTAGTCAATTACTGACTAAAGTATTTTGCTGGGCTCTTCACCTTGGAAAAAAACCCGCCACCGCGCCGCCATTATCGCTACTACGATTTAATCTTAGTGGCTTTTGTGGTGGTCTTGCTGTGCTCAAATTTTATTGGCGCTGGCAAAGCAGGAACCCTTGATTTACCGTTCTTTGGTCCCGTTATCTTTGGTGCCGGGGTGCTTTTTTTTCCTATTGCCTACTTTTTTGGCGACATTCTGACGGAGGTGTATGGCTATGCCTATGATCGGCGTGCCGTCTGGGCTGGCTTTGCCGCCTTAATTTTTGCAGCAATTATGGCGCAAGTGGTAATTGCTTTACCGATTGCCCCAGGCTCTTATATGGCGAATTATCAACAGGGCTTAGAGACCGTCTTTGGTAATTCATGGCGCATTGCCTTAGCATCGATTAGTGCCTTTTGGTGTGGTAGTTTTGCTAATGCCTTTATTATGGCAAAGTTGAAAATTGCCACCGCCGGACGTTTTTTATGGTTGCGGGCAATTGGCTCAACCGCAGTTGGCGAGTTAATCGATTCATCGCTATTTTATCTGCTAGCGTTTTATGGTATTTGGCCGCTCGCTGAATTGCTGCAAATTGCCTTAGCGCAGTATGTGCTAAAAACCAGTTGGGAAGTGCTAGCAACCCCGCTGACGTATTGGGTAGTTAATTTTTTAAAACGTAAAGAACATGAAGATTATTATGATATTCATACTAATTTCACCCCCTTTCGCATGCGCGTTGACCGCTAGGAGAAGCTATGAAGCCATTTATTGATCCCACCATATTACCAAGTGAAATTACCCCGCAAGCCATCTTTGCACAACGTCGAAACTTAATTAAGGCGGCAGCAGCGGGCAGCTTCGGCGCGGGCTTGATTCCCTGGTTTACGCGTGAAGCATTTGCTCAGACTCAACCTGCTGGGCCGCCGGCAGGTGGGGTTAAATTAAAAACTATTCCTTCCAACTATTCCACTACCGAAACGCTATCGGCTTATAAAGACGTCACTACCTATAATAATTTTTATGAGTTTGGTACTGATAAAGCCCAGCCTCATGAAGCAGCTAAAAGCTTAGAAACCCGACCGTGGACTGTTACCGTTGAGGGCTTAGTTAAAAAGCCACAGACTTTTGATATTGAGGCCTTACTAAAATTAGCGCCTATGGAGGAGCGTATTTATCGCATGCGTTGTGTTGAAGGCTGGTCAATGGTCATTCCATGGGATGGCTATTCTTTATCTAAATTACTCAACGTAGTTGAGCCCACTAGTGCCGCTAAATACGTCGAATTTATTTCACTTGCAGATCGTAAGCAAATGCCGGGCGTCAACTCATCCGTATTAAATTGGCCTTATCGCGAGGGTTTGCGCTTAGACGAAGCGATGAATCCATTGGCCTTACTTACTTTTGGTTTATACGGTGAGGCTTTACCAAAACAAAATGGCGCCCCCGTACGCATGGTGATTCCGTGGAAGTATGGTTTTAAAAGCGCCAAGTCAATTATTAAAATTCGTTTAACTGAGCAACAGCCACCGACAAGCTGGAATACCTCAGCCCCAAGTGAATATGGCTTTTATTCCAACGTGAACCCTAATGTTGATCATCCCCGTTGGAGCCAAGCTACTGAACGACGGATCGGTGATGGCCGCGGTTTTTTTGCGCCTAAAGTGAAAACTGAAATGTTTAATGGGTATGGCAATCAGGTGGCGAGTTTATATGCAGGCATGGACCTTAAAAAATACTATTAATCAAACAGGTTTTTTAAAGGGTTTTAAGTTTCTGGTTTTTTTGCTGGCCCTGATTCCGCTAGAGCGACTTTTCTATTTTGCTTACAGCGATCAATTGGGCGCCAACCCAATTGAATTGATTACCCGCTCAACGGGCACTTGGACCCTGGTTTTATTTTGTCTTACTTTAGGTATGACACCGCTGCGCTTAATTACAGGGTGGGGCGGCTGGATACGGGTGCGTCGTATGCTCGGACTATTCGTATTTTTTTATGCTTGTTTGCACTTTTTAATTTGGCTTTGGTTAGATCAAGATTTTGCTATAGCCTCGATGGCGAAAGATGTAATTAAGCGCCCCTTTATAACCATGGGTTTTATTAGCTTTGTGTTGCTCATTCCATTGGCACTCACATCAAACCAGTGGTCGCAGCGTCAATTAGGGCGCCGCTGGGCCTTGTTACACCGTTTAGTTTATGTCATTGCAGGCACGGCAATTTTGCATTATTGGTGGGATAAGGCGGGTAAAAATAACTTTTCAGTCGTTTCGATTTACCTCGGAGTTATTATCTTATTACTAGTCTTACGAATACCGCTGATAAAAAATCAACTCAATCGAATCCACCTTACGAAACCAAAGCCACCTGTTTAGGAATCATTAAATGCCATTGAAGATCATCCTGTGCAGATTAATACCATCGACTGCGCTAGTTTTCAGCCTGATTCTGAGCGTTTCTAACGTGGCTGCACAGACCAAAGACCTTGCTTATCCCAATCGCCAAATTACTTTAATTATTCCTTTTCCACCTGCAGGCGCTACCGATGCACTAGGCCGACTGCTGGCGCAGAAATTATCACAGCGTTTAGGCCAGACAGTTATTATCGATAACCATCCCGGCGCAGGCGGCTCAATTGGCTCAAATATCGTTGCCCGCGCTGCTCCCGATGGCTATACCTTACTTTTGTCTACTGGTAGCACTCATGCAGTTGCGCCGAGTTTTACTAAAAAATTACCTTATGACACCCAAGCCGATTTCACCCCTATTGGGGGGGTTGCCATTGCGCCTGGCTTACTAACGATTACGAAGACTTTACCGGTTAAAAATCTAGCTGAATTTATTGAATACGCGCGGGCTCATCCGAATGAGATTAATTATGCGACGAGCGGTAATGGCACGGTCATGCATTTGAATGCTGAGTCGCTAAAAGCCGCTGGCCGTTTTAATATGACACACATTCCCTACAAGGGCTCTGCTTTAGCTACGCCTGATTTAATTTCCGGAAAAGTGCATTTATTATTTGATACCACCATTGCCAGTTTGCCTTTAGTCACTGAAGGGAAGTTAATGGCCTTAGGAGTTGCTAGCCCAAAGCGCTCACCCTTGCTGCCGAATGTGCCAACCATTGGCGAGGCAGGTAAAAATTATGGTCTAGAGCAATTCGAGACGTCGAATTGGTTTGGGCTGTATGGCCCTAAAAATGTACCTATTGAAATTGTCAATAAACTAAACGCGAACCTCAATGCCATTTTGCTTGAAAAAGACACCAAAGAGCGCTTAGCGCTTTTGGGGGCTGAACCAATTCCTGGGACCCCTGAAAAATTTGCCACCATGGTCGCGCTTGATCGGGTCCGGTGGACCAAAATTATTAAACAAAATCAAATTTCGATCGACTAATCTATACACTGGCTCAACATGCAATTTCATTGGCAAAACCCTTATCCCACCATTCGCATGCCAGTAATGGGGCGCAATGTTGTGGCGACATCACATCCTTACGCGGCGCAAGCGGGTCTGAAGATTTTGCATCAAGGTGGTAACGCCATTGATGCGGCGATTGCCGCCGCCGCCGCCCTAATGATTGTTGAGCCTGTTTCTAATGGTTTAGGTAGCGATTGTTTTGCCATAGTTTGGGATGGACAGGAATTGCATGGCTTAAATGCTTCTGGGGTTGCCCCACAGGCGTGGAACCCAGCCTACTATGCGAAGAAATATGGCGTCGATGCTAATGGCATTGCTAAACGACCGATGCGCGGGTGGGATACCGTCACCGTGCCTGGTGCTTTAGCAGGGTGGGAGACTTTGCAGAACCGCTTCGGTTCCTTGCCTTTAGCTGATTTATTGCAGCCGGCTATTGAAATTGCCGAACGAGGCTATGCAATGCCGCTGATTGTGGCGCATAAGTGGGCAGCGGCGATTCCGGATTTACAGACCCAGCCGGGTTTTGCCGCGGCTTTTATGCCGCATGGTAGAGCGCCGCTTGCTGGTGAGCGCTTTACCTTTCCAAGCGCTGCTCGCACCTTAAGAGCATTAGCAAAAAATGGTATTCGAGCCTTTTATGAAGGTGAAATTGCCGAAGCGATTGTGGCGTTTGCGAAGGCGACAGATGGCGCCATGACTTTAGCTGACTTAAGCGCATACCGCCCCGATTGGGTAGGTACGATTCAACAGAGTTTGCGGGCGGCAGATGGCCAGCAATATGACTTACATGAAATTCCACCGAATGGTCAGGGTATTGGCGCCTTAATTGCCTTGGGTATCTTGCAACATTTTGATTTAGCGAGTTTGCCTGTCGATGGCATTGAAAGTCAGCATTTACAAATTGAAGCGATGAAGTTAGCTTTTGCAGATGTGTATCAATATCTTGCTGACCCTCGTTCAATGGCGGTAACACCAGAACAAATGCTTAGTCCGAGTTATTTGGCTGAGCGCGCCAAACAGATTAATCCTAAAAAATCGACCCATTTCAAACATGGCTTACCCGCTTCAGGTGGCACCGTGTATTTAACTACCGCTGATGCACAGGGGCGGATGGTTTCTTTTATTCAAAGCAATTACATGGGCTTTGGCTCTGGGGTAGTGGTGCCAGAGTGGGGCGTCAGTTTGCAGAACCGCGGTTATGGTTTTTCACTCGACCCTCAATCGGCCAATGTAGTTGCTGGCGGCAAGCGGCCGTTTCATACCATCATCCCCGCTTTCCTTACCCGCAATGATGGCGGTCAAATTTTCCCCCAAATGAGTTTTGGAGTGATGGGTGGCGATATGCAGCCGCAAGGCCATTTACAAACCTTGGTGCGCATGATGAATTATCAGCAACAGCCCCAGGCTGCTTGTGATGCACCACGCTGGAAGGTGAATCGCGATTTCACCTTAGATGTTGAGTCGAACATGAACCCCGCAACGGTGGCGGGCTTAATTGCCATGGGTCATACTTTAAAGAAAATTGATGATCCCTATATGGATTTTGGCTCGGGGCAGTTTATTTGGCGCTTAAGCGATGATCTTGAGGATGGCTATATTGCCGCTAGCGATAGTCGGCGCGATGGCTTGGCGGCAGCGTATTAATTTGGCGAATTGCTTGAAATAGCTGCATTGAGCACGAACACCGTTAAAATAGGCGGTTTGCTATAAATCATTTCGATTGAGAAGGTTATCGTGCTGTCAGCTTCTAACATTACTATGCAGTTTGGGGCCAAGCCCTTGTTTGAAAATATTTCGGTTAAATTCGGTGGTGGTAACCGCTATGGCCTAATTGGCGCTAACGGTTGTGGCAAGTCTACCTTCATGAAAATTTTGGGTGGCGATCTCGAGCCCACTAGTGGCAATGTCAGCTTAGACCCCAATATTCGTTTAGGTAAATTACGTCAAGATCAATTTGCTTTTGAAGATGTACGAGTGCTTGATGTAGTGATGATGGGGCATGAAGAAATGTGGCAGGCGGCAGCTGAACGTGATGCCATCTATGCTAACCCCGATGCAACTGACGAAGATTATATGCATGCTGCTGAGCTTGAAGCGAAGTATGCTGAATATGGCGGATACACGGCAGAAGCTAAAGCCGGCGAGTTGTTACTTGGCATTGGTATTCCCATTGAGCAACACGATGGCCCGATGAGTAATATTGCCCCCGGCTGGAAATTACGCGTACTGTTAGCGCAAGCGCTTTTTTCCGACCCCGATGTTTTGCTCTTAGATGAGCCGACGAATAACTTGGATATTCACTCGATTCATTGGCTTGAAGAAGTGTTAAATAATTTTAATAGCACCATCATCATTATTTCCCATGATCGCCATTTTCTTAATGAAGTATGTACGCACATGGCTGATATGGATTTTGGGACGCTGAAAGTGTATCCCGGTAATTATGATTCTTATATGTTGGCTTCGGTGCAAGCGCGGGCGCAGCAAATGGCCTCGAATGTAAAGGCTAAAGAAAAGATTGCAGAACTACAAGCCTTTGTCAGTCGCTTCTCAGCGAATGCCTCTAAGGCTCGCCAAGCAACTTCACGGCAGCGGCAGTTAGAAAAAATCGAGATTACAGAAATTAAACCTTCTTCGCGCCAAAACCCATTCATTCGCTTTGACTCCGAAAAGAAATTACACAATATGGCAGTGGAGTGCAATGGCCTAACTAAAGATTTTGATCGCACTATTTTTAAGAATTTTAAATTAGGCGTTCGTGCGGGCGAAAAAATTGCCATTATTGGTCAAAATGGCGCTGGCAAAACAACCTTACTAAAAACAATTTTAAGTAAACGTTTTAACGGTTTGCAGGCCGATAAAGGTGATGTTAAATGGGCTGAAAATGCGAATGTTGGGGTGATGCCGCAAGATACCAGCGAATTATTTCCTACTGAAACAACCCTGATGGAATGGATGAGTGGTTTTCGCAATACCGGAGATGATGATCAGGTCGTACGAGGTACTTTGGGTCGCTTATTATTTTCCGGAGACGATATTGGAAAGTCGGTAAAGGTCTTGTCGGGCGGCGAAAAGGGGCGGATGATTTGGGGGCAATTAATGCTGCAAAAGCATAATGTGCTGGCGATGGATGAGCCAACCAACCATATGGATATGGAATCGATCGAAAGCCTACAAATAGCGCTCGAAAAATATGAGGGTACCTTACTCTTTGTTTCGCACGATCGTGAATTTGTCTCGGCTTTAGCCAATCGCATTTTAGAGGTTAAAATGGATGGATCGGTGGTTGACTATTCAGGCACGTATGAAGAATATTTACGTAGTCAAGCCATTACAGGTTAGTAATTTAATTAGCTAAAAATAAGGAAGTTTATGCAAATTACCAAGAAACTAGTTTTTGCTGTCTCATTGGCCTCAAGCATTGGTTTGAGCACTCTAGTTGTGCAGGCCGCCGAGTTTCCTGGCGATCGACCGATTACCTTAATTGTGCCTTTCGCTGCCGGCGGTCCTACCGATAAAGTGGCCCGTGAGCTTGCGCTAGTCATGGGCAAGCAATTAAAGGGGCAAATTATTGTTGAAAATACCCCAGGCGCAGGCGGTACTATTGCGGCTAAAAAAGTGGTAAACGCACCAAAAGATGGCCATACTTTACTAATCCATCATATTGGTATGTCAACCGCTCCAGCGCTATATAAAAATCTTGGTTTCGACCCGATGAATGATTATGAATATATTGGTCAGGTTGCTGATGTACCGATGATGCTCATTGCGAATAAAGATTTGCCGCCGAAAAACTTCAAAGACTTAGTGCCTTATATGAAGGCTAACACGAGCAAGATTGCCTACGCTAACGCAGGCATTGGCTCGGCGAGTCATTTATGCGGTTTACTACTGATGAGTCGCATTCAGATCGATTTAACTACTGTACCTTACAAGGGAACTGCACCCGCATTAACTGATCTAATGGGTAATCAGGTACAACTCATGTGCGATCAAACTACGAACATCGGTACGCAAGTTACCGCAGGCTCAGTAAAGGCATACGGTACAACTACTTTGCAACGCATTAAAGCGTATGACAAGGTGCCCACTTTGAATGAAGAGGGTTTGAAAAACTTTGAAGTTAAAGTATGGCACGGTGTATATGCGCCCAAGGGCACCCCTAAGGCTGATACTGAAAAATTAGCCGCCGCCCTAAAAGCTGCGATTCAAGATCCCAGCTACAAAAGTAAGATGGCTGAAATGGGTGTTGAAATTCCGAGTCAAGCCAATGCTAGCCCAGAGGGATTGAAAAATCACTTGAAAGCACAAATTGATTTATGGTCGCCAATTATTAAAGCAGCCGGAGTCTACGCAGACTAATTAAAGTTCTTAAGTCTTAGTCTGGAAGCGCATCGCAGTACCTTCTAACTGAATGCGTTCCCAGACTATTTTTTTTTCTACAGGTGATAAAAAAACCCAGTTACTCACTTCCTGCGCGGTTCTGCCACAACCCTTACACACTTCATCAAATAGGGTAGAGCAGACGCCAATACAGGGGGAATCGGATTCAGCATCGCCAATAGCTAAAGAATTTGCGCCATCACTCATAGACATACTTTAGCTGAAATTCCAATTACCGTTTTGACGCAAGGGCGAATGCTCTTGAAGTTCATCAATATATTCGGCAATGCCTTCGCGCTCACGCTCTAAAAATCGATCTACTGCATTTAAAAAGCGTTCGTCGGCTAACCAATGGGCTGACTGCAAGGTAGTAGGTAGAAACCCACGGGCCATTTTGTGTTGGCCTTGAGCGCCACCTTCGAATAATTGAATTTTCTCCGCGATACAAAATTCAATGGCCTGGTAATAAGCAGTTTCAAAATGTAAACAGGGAATATGCTCAAGGCAGCCCCAATAGCGACCATAGGCAGTTGAGAGCGGAGCATGGCGATCGACCACTAGTAAAGAGGCTGCAATAGCTTGCGAATTACGTTTAGCCAGAATTAAATGAAGATTTTCAGGCATGCGCTCTGCCCATTGCATAAAAAAATCTTCATTGAGATAGGGTGTAGAGTGATGTTCAAAATAGGTATTAGCATAACAACGATAAAAGAATTGCCAATCATCAATTGTTGCTGCTGTTCCCGAGAGGTGAGTAAACGAAATACCAGCTTCAGCAACGAGACGACGTTCGCGGCGAATGTTTTTGCGTTTCTTCATATTGAGGCTACTTAGAAAGGCATCAAAATTGATAAATGCTTGGTTATGCCAATGAAATTGCACGGCATTGCGCAGCAAAAACCCCTGCGTGACTAAGGCAGCTAAACTTTCCTTGAGAGGAAATAAAACATGCGCAGAGGATAATTGGTGTTGAATGACCAATTGCTTCAGACCCTCAACCAGTGCAACGCGAGCGGCTGCTGAGTGAGTTAATATTCGCCCACCTTGTACTGGCGTAAAAGGTATAGCACATAATGCTTTGGGATAATATTGCAAACCATTTTGGGTATACGCTTCAGCCCAAGCCCAGTCGAAGACGTATTCCCCGTATGAATGACGCTTAAGATATAAAGGCATTGCGCCACAAATATCAGTACTGCCGGTCTCACGCAAAATCAGGTGGGCTGGTTGCCAGCCTGTTTCGTTACCAACGCAGCCACTCTCTTCAAGTGTAGCTAGAAATTCGTAGCGCAAGAAGGGCCCCGATTCTGAATCTAATAAAGCATTCCATACAGCCGCTTTAATCGGGGCTAGGCTATGCACTACTTCAAGCGAGTAAGACATCAGGATGGATTAATTAAATAGCCACAAATTCGGATTTCGAGCTTACCAAATATGGGCATTTGCACTAAGCCACGCATCGGTCAAATAGGGGGCTTGTTTGGCAAAAATCAAGGTAGTATTTTCAGTTAACAAGGAGCCAGCTTCAATCGCTAATAAACTAGTAGCAAAAGACTCGACTTTGCCGTTGTCATTTCTACGCATGATGAGATTGGGTGTTACTTCAGAAGGATGTTTTAAGCTTGCCGCTGCGAGGAGATCGGCAACGGCTTTTAAGGTATTGTGATGAAATGCGTAGACTCGCTGCCCTTTATCTAAGGGGTCGAGGGCTTTTTGCCGTTGTGCATCTTGGGTTGCAACTCCAGTTGGGCAACGGTCGGTATTGCAAATGCGTGATTGAATACAGCCAATAGCAAACATAAAGCCACGCGCAGAATTACACCAATCAGCCCCGATGGCGCAGGTACGCAGGACATCAAATGCAGTGATAATTTTTCCTGCAGCACCCAGCCGAATTTGAGAACGTAAATTCACGCCCACTAGCGTGCTATGAATTAAGCGCAGAGCATCGCGCATCGGCATGCCGACATGATCGATAAATTCAACGGGGGCTGCGCCCGTGCCACCTTCGCTACCATCTACTACAATAAAGTCAGGGGTAATGCCGGTTTCCAACATCGCTTTAACGAGGGCAAACCAATTTTCAGGCTGACCAATACATAGTTTGAAGCCCACGGGTTTACCATTCGCGCTGACCCGTAATTGCTGAATGAAATGCATCAATTCAATGGGCGTATGAAAGGCAGTATGGCGATGGGGCGAAATACAGTCTTTGCCTAGAGGAATATCACGCGTTTTAGCAATTTCAGGGGTAATTTTTGCTGCTGGTAGCACGCCACCATGCCCTGGTTTTGCACCTTGCGATAATTTAATTTCAATCATTTTAATTTGAGGATCGTTAGCTACCTCGGTAAACTTCGCTAAATCAAAATGTCCGCTTGAGGTGCGGCAACCAAAATACCCAGAGCCAATTTCCCAAATAAGGTCGCCACCATATTTACGGTGATAAGGCGAAACAGATCCTTCTCCCGTATCTTGGGCAAAGCCGCCTAACTTTGCTCCCTTGTTCAGGGCTAAGATCGCATTGGCCGAGAGTGCACCAAAACTCATTGCAGAAATATTGAAGATTGAAATAGCATAAGGTTGCGTACAAGCGGCGCCACCAACCTGAACATGCAGGCTTTTAAGCGGCACCTGTGGTGAGGGTGCATTCGCATAAGCAAGCCATTCGTAACCGGCAGCATAGACATTTTCAAGCGTACCAAACGCGCGTTGATCGGATAAATTTTTCGCGCGTTGATAAACAATGGCACGTTGATTCCGTGAAAACGGCACCTTATCGGTATCGGATTCGATTAAATATTGTCGAATTTCAGGGCGAATTGCTTCCAGCCAAAAACGAAATAAGCCTGCCACTGGATAATTTTTTAAAACCGCATGCTTGGTCTGCAATAGATTAAAGAGGCCAATTAGCGAGAGGCTAGCAAAAAGAATAAAGCCAAACCAAGCAATAATCGGTTTAGGCTCCGATAAAATAAGGTATGCAAGGAAGATGGATAGCACAATACACAGGTGCCAAACCAAATGACGATGAAAGAAGGTGGATAAGTTCATAGCCCCATTCTAGTGAATATTGAGCGACATGTTTTATTAGACCCTGTTAAACAATACTAGTATGATATGAAGTACAGTTCCTCCACTCTATAAGATTGTCATAAAAATGAAATACTTTCTTTTATCCTGCTTTACCTGCATCGTTGCTGCTGTTTTATCAGCCTGTGGAGGCAGTCGGATTGGCAGCACAGACAAAATGCCCGAGTCGGGTTTTTTACCGAATTACAAGCTCTTACAGCCAGTGCAGGATATGCCACAAGATGTACAAATGTGGCGTTATCGCAAGGTGGGCCTATCCCCAAGTCAATATACCGAAATAATCGTCGACCCAATTTATCTGAATCAAACCGAATATTCAGGGGCAATTACGCCGCAACTTGTGGCAGAAACTAAAGTAATTTTAGATCAAACTATTCGCGCTGCGATTGTGAATAAAGGCTTAAAAATAGTGACCCAGCCGGGCCCTAAAGTGGCGCGGGTTTCCCTGGCTATTACTGGGGCAGAGCTTACCAATGATAATTTAAAAGTGTGGAATTTTACGCCGATTGGCTTGGCGACAAACGCAGCTGCTTATGCTGGCGGAATGAATTCAAAAACACCAGCTTTAGTAGTTGAAAATAAAATTACCGATAGCCAATCAAAAGAATTTATTGGCGGTGGTGTTGTTACCGTTCAAGGCGAATCATTCCGCTTGGAATCGAGCTCAGTAAAAGCGTTTCAAGATATGGCTAAACGCATTGTGACTTTAGCTTTGGAAGCCCCAGGTAAATAAGCCTCATTTTTTAATTCGGCTTGAGTTAATACTGCAGACGTATTCCATCGTGTTCAATTTGGATTTGTTTGGGAGCATTGCCAAGTAGGGGCGAACTATTTTCAAAGCGATAAATGACTTGTTGCTCCAGTAGGGCTGGCACTATTTTTTTAAGTAAGGCGGCTATTTGTTCCGAAGCGTTGTTATCGCTATCCACTGTAAATAACTCGAGCTGAGGCTGTGCAAGTCGCACTAAGCGATCGCTGGCTTTATATTGCAATCCAGAATTTAAGGCAATATTTCCCGCATAGGTTTTCTTCCCTAAGGCTAGCCCGTTGACCACATAGTTTGCATTTAATACAACTCGCTGTTCGTTTGCTAGTAAAGTTATCTCTGGATCTTTGAAGATTATTTGGGCAATGAGGGCATTTTTGCTGAGTGGAAAAGCACCCCACAAAAATAGCTCAATCCATTGTTTAGTGATAAAAAAATCAGTTTGAGCGATTGCGTTATTGATTAAAGGAAATAGGCAGAGAGCCAGTAGCCATTTACGCTTATTCATGCCATCGGTTTTGAGTTTCATACTTATGGCGTGATATCGGGCAGATGAAAATCAATCCCCGTACGGTCTTTTAATTCTTGATAAGAAATGGGTGGAGTCATGGCTGCCGTATTGGTATTTTCTATCCAGTAAGCCCACGCTTTCTTACGACTAGGGTCATAAACTAATTTATAAAGATGGCTGGGAATAGTGACTTGGCTAGCGCCAATTCGACCTAAGTCGCCAGTTGACCCTGTGAACACATAAATATCTCCGCCAGCCCGCAGCGCGTAATGCCGTGTCGCCTGCTCAACTTGTTTAGCCCAAATACCCCGATTATTTTCGCGCGCTTGGGGCATCATGTTGGCGAGAGAAAAAGATTGCGCCATGGCTTGCTCATTATGCATATCGGCAGCAGGGGCGTTATGACCACGATCGTAACCACTATCGCGATAGTCAGTAATTAAGGCGCGTTCTTGGCGCGGCAAGCGCGCCTCCTCATAAAATCGATTACTTCTTTTTTGGCGTTCACCCATTAAGCGATTACGATTCAGTTTTTCGACCACATAAATGGGTTTTTTATGCTCAGGCGAATAATAGACTGCAAAACCTTCAAAACAGAGGTCGCGACCGATTTGTGCAGTGGAGGGTAACTGTTGCGTCGGGAAATAGTCGAGGCATGCATCGAATAGCGCAAATGCGCTATTTGGCAGGGCGATGATGACAAGGACAAGAAGGCGGTACAGTATTGACATATTGCGCATTAGTTTAGGACACAATGCGCATCATTGATTGGAATACGAGTGATATGAACGCAGAAGCCTTAGAAAAGGTGCTTACATTTAGAATGCCTTACGGGAAGCATCAAGGCCGCATTCTTGCTGAGTTACCCGGCAATTATTTGGCTTGGTTTGCCCGGCAAGGCTTTCCTAAGGGCGAATTGGGGCAATTACTAGAATTGATGTATACGCTCGATCACAATAACTTACGCAGCCTATTGCGCCCCCTAAAGAAAGGTAATGGTAATCTAGCTTAATTCTAGTTATTGAAGGGAAAAGTGATGCCGGAGAAATACGAAACAATTTTAGTTAGCACCCATGGCAAGGTAGGTTTAATAACCCTCAATCGGCCTCAGGCGCTCAATGCCTTAAGTCCTGAATTAACTCGCGAGCTGGGCTTAGCTTTGGATGATTTTGAGGGTGATGAAACGATTGCTGCAGTAGTGATTACTGGCAGTGATAAGGCCTTTGCCGCTGGAGCAGATATTAAGGTAATGAAAGATTGGTCCTATATGGATGTCTATAAGGCCAATTTTGTTTCGGCAACTTGGGAACGCTTAGCGCGTTTTCGTAAGCCCACTATTGCTGCTGTCGCAGGATATGCCTTAGGCGGTGGTTGTGAGTTAGCGATGATGTGTGATTTTATTATTGCCGCCGATACTGCAAAATTTGGTCAGCCTGAAATTACGATCGGTACTATTCCAGGGGCGGGTGGCTCGCAGCGCTTAACCCGGTTTGTGGGGAAATCGAAGGCAATGGAAATGGTCCTCACAGGCCGGATGATGGATGCCGCTGAAGCAGAGCGTAGCGGCTTAGTGAGTCGAGTCGTACCTGCTGATCAGTTAATTAGTGATGCCTTGGCGACCGCTGCAAAAATTGCCAGTATGTCTTTGCCAATCTTAATGATGGCAAAAGAAGCGGTGAACATGGCTTATGAGGTCCCTTTGGCTGAAGGCATTCATTTTGAGCGGCGCTTATTTCATTCAACCTTTGCTACGGAAGACCAAAAAGAAGGGATGGCGGCATTTACTGAAAAACGTCCCCCCGTATTTAAAGATAAGTAAGAAAAAACTATTATTGATATAGAAAGTAGATACCTTGTTCAGGAGTTTGATTCATTTCTTGCGTGGGGGCCAATCAAGGCTCGGTTTTCAGCTCAATGATGGTGGTCGATTAGCTTCGGGATATAAGGGCTATGCAGGCGACTGTGTTATTAGATCGATTGCCATTGCTGCTGAATTGCCCTATGCCCAAGTTTATGAAGCTTTACGAGCGGCAAATTTTGCTTATGCTGATAGCAAACGCGATCGTCTGGCTAAACAATTAAATCAGCGCGGCGCATCACCACGCAACGGTAATCACCGTAAAGTATTTCACGATTATATTTTGGCGCAAGGTTTTCAATGGGTGCCAACCATGAAAATTGGCGGCGGCTGTCAGGCACATCTACGACTTCACGAAATTCCATCAGGGCGGGTTATTGTTAAGGTCTCCAAACACTTAACTGCTGTCATCAATGGCGTAATTCATGATACTCATGATCCATCGCGGCGAGGTACGCGCTGCGTTTATGGTTATTACTTAAAGACCTAAACTAAACTTAAAATAATATGCACTGCTAATTGCAGGGCATTTAAATGCCAGGCCCCCAGCGGTATTGCCAAAGCACATTAATGATGTTGAAGTTATTGCCCACCTTCGCATATACCCCTTGACTAGCGGCAATACGAATCGAGTTATTTTGATTAACGGGCAGCGCTAGAGTAGTGCCAATACGCCAATTTTGCAGATAATTATTATTTGACCTGCCATCAATCGTGGTCTGTCCGCCAGTATAGTAATTGGCATCAGCAGCAATCCAGGCTCCAGTTTTGAAGGTATAAACGACATGGCCTTCACTCGAGTAAATTGGGCTTTGGCTTAAGGTGTTGCCACCATAAAAGTTTTTATTTTCAGAGAAATATGTAATTGAACCCGTGAGCTCTATTTGCCATGGACCAAAAGCCTGTGAAGCTCCAACGCCAGGCTTAACATACCAGCGGTTCGCACCAATGTTTAATAATTTGCTACTGTCATAGCTCCCCCAAGGGATGGAGGTGGCAATACTTGCACCAATAATCAGATCTTGTTGATAGTTTTTAAAGTCAGCAATAGAAAGGGCCGGGGCCCCATACAAATTAACTGAGAGCGTTAAGAGTGGGTCAATTAAGCCATCAGATACACCGCTAATCGACTGGCCACGAGCGTTATACGAGCCATAAAGCTGACCATAGGGTAGAGCGAGGGTAAGCTTTGCAGATTGACCATTGATATCTAAAATTCGCGTTAGGGCAACGATTTCAGAAGAAAGTTGATAGTTGGGGCTGCTTACTTGGGTATAGGCCAGCCCAAGAAAATTAATGTTAACTGGCGAATTGTTGTATGCCCGCGGATCAATTTCTTGGGCCCCTAGGTTGCTAGATAAGATAAAGATCAGCGATAAACTGCCTATTTTTAGCGCCCTTAGAAACCTTTTCATTCCCCATTTTAGCGGTCTAAATATTCCTCGGAGTTGTTGGCAATTGCTGCTGTAGCGCATACAATGCCTGCAAGCATCTTAATAGGGAAGTTTGGAGCGAGCCCAGACTCATTCATTATCAAACCTTATCTTTTTTTAGTATTTTTTGCCGGGACTTATTCTGCTGGAGTTTTAGCAGTCGAAACACCTTGCAAGCCTCAGCCACATAAAGTAACTGGCATCCTCATGCCGTGCCCGGATAAGAGTTCTGATATGCCAGTGAGCAAGGGTCCTGTGAGTATTCCCGCTGGCAGTCACCCTGAGAGCACTCAACCCAGCACAAGCCCTAAACTGCAAGCAGCGCCGCCTTGCAAGCCTCAACCACACAAGGTAACTGGCATACTGATGCCTTGTCCAAATTAACAGCCCTATTTTGGGGGAGCTAAAAAATGACATTAATTGAAGTTATTCAGGGCGTCAGCGATGTGATGGATGGATTGGGCGTGGCAGTAGTCGCCTTGGGCGTCTTATGGGGCTTGTATGTTTTTATTAAAGACCTACCAAAGATGCCCATCGATGATGCTTATAAATTATTTCGTAATCAAATTATTCGTGCCTTGCTCTTGGGTTTGGAAATATTGGTTGCAGGTGACATCATTCGTACGGTCGCAGTTAGCCCAACATTAATGAGTGTAGCGGTGTTAGGGGCAATTGTGGTTATTCGTTGTTTCTTAAGTTGGTCTTTGGCTTTAGAAATGAATGGCCGGTGGCCATGGCAGTCGCCAAGAGAAACAAAATAATTTTCTTCATCCTTATTTAAGCATGCAGTTCAATATATGCCCTTCCTACTGGTTTTAGTAGTAAATAGTTTTTTGGTGATGGCCGCAATCTTGTTTCATTACGAGGTTCTTTTTCATTTAGCGAAACGCTTGGCTGCCATTCATCACTTTGCGCCAAGAATCCGGGTTTTATTTGGAGTGATTGTTATTTTCCTTGCCCATGTTATTGAAATTTGGCTTTTTGGGCTCGGCTACTTTTTTACTTTAAAAATAGATGGCCTTGGTAAGTTAGTTGGCAGTATTGCTGGCGGTGGATCACTGCTCGACTGTGTTTATCTTTCCTTTTTAACCTTCACTACGGTTGGCTATGGTGATGTTGTGGGGGAGGGTTATGTACGGTATTTAACTGGGGTAGAAGCTTTAACAGGCCTAATTTTAATTACTTGGTCAGCTTCTTTTATTTATCTTGAAATGCAAAAATTTTGGAACTTGCCTCGGGCTTCGGCCAATGAATAAACGTAACTGAACAAAGTAAGGTAAATTTCAAATTATTGAATTTGCTGGGCCTAAAAAGACTTTTTACTATGCTGCTTTGGTTTGTCATTATTTATTGGATTATTTCAATTGGCATCGGCTTATGGGCAGCCATGCGCGTAAAGAATACGGCTGACTTTGCGGCCGCTGGTCATAGCCTGCCTTTGCCAATTGTGACGGCAACTGTTTTTGCTACTTGGTTTGGGTCTGAAACGGTATTGGGTATTCCTGCTACGTTTCTGAAGGATGGTCTGGGCGGAATCGTTTCCGATCCCTTTGGGTCTTCGCTCTGTTTGATCTTGGTCGGCTTATTTTTTGCCAAGCATTTGTATAACCGTAAGATGCTAACGATTGGCGATTTCTTTCGTGAAAAGTATGGGCGTACAGTTGAAATACTCGTTACCTTATGTATTGTGGCCTCTTATTTAGGTTGGGTTGCTGCGCAAATTAAAGCCCTTGGTTTAGTATTTAATGTCGTTTCTGAAGGTGGGGTCAGCCAAACTACCGGCATGTTAATTGGCGCTAGCAGCGTTTTAATTTATACCCTGTTTGGCGGTATGTGGTCGGTTGCTATTACTGATTTTATCCAGATGATTGTGATTGTGGTTGGGATGCTTTACATTGGCGGTGAAATGGCTAGCGAAACTGGGGGGATTAGTGTAGTTATTCAGCATGCAGCTGCAGCTGGGAAGCTCAATTTTTGGCCTGACATGAATTTAGCTGCTATTTTAGGTTTTATGGCGGCATTATTTACGATGATGTTAGGTTCGATTCCTCAGCAAGATGTCTTCCAACGAATTACCTCATCTAAAAATTCAACTATTGCAGTCCAAGCAGCCATTTTAGGAGGAGTACTCTATTTTATTTTCGCTTTTATCCCGCTTTTCTTAGCCTATTCAGCGAGCCTATTAGACCCCGCTCTAATTGCAAAATATTTAGACACTGATCCCCAATTAATTTTACCTAAGCTCATTTTGAACCATGCGCCATTGTTTGCCCAAATTATGTTTTTTGGCGCCTTACTATCGGCCATTAAAAGTTGTGCTAGTGCTACGCTATTAGCGCCGTCAGTTACGTTTGCTGAAAATATTGTGCGGGGTTTTTATCGTCATTTAACAGATCTTCAGCTGTTGAAAATTATGCGTATTACCGTACTTTGCTTTACTGTCATCGTAACTACCTTTGCAGTTAATTCTGAACTTTCTATTTTTAAGATGGTTGAAAGTGCCTATAAGATAACCTTGGTGTCGGCATTTGTGCCTTTGGCGTTTGGAGTGTATTGGTCACGCGCTAACTCGTTGGGCGGGTTATTGGCGATCATCAGTGGTTTAACTGTTTGGATTGGCTGCGAGATTTTTGCGCCACTAGCAATTTTGCCGCCGCAATTGGCCGGTCTACTGGCTAGCATTGCCGGAATGTTAATTGGCGGTGTATTTCCGCGCTCGGCTGGCGTGCCAGAGGCCTATTTGCGGGAGTAGTATATTGGTAGTATATTAGATAGCATTGCGACCGAGTCTTTCATTCACAGGCGGATTACATGCTAAAAACTCTTTCAGAACAGCAGGTGAGGCAATATCAAGAACAGGGGTACCTTAGTAAAATAAGGGTATTGAGTGCCGAGCAGACCCTAGAGATCCGCCAAAAACTTGAAGCTTTCGAGGCTGAACAAGGCAAACCCTTAAATGGCTCCCAACGGCACAAAACCCATTTACTCTTTACTTGGCTTAATGAGTTAGTCCGCAATAGCAAAATTCTTGATG
This sequence comes from Polynucleobacter sp. IMCC30063, assembly GCF_021395235.1. Classification (NCBI taxonomy): domain Bacteria; kingdom Pseudomonadati; phylum Pseudomonadota; class Betaproteobacteria; order Burkholderiales; family Burkholderiaceae; genus Polynucleobacter; species Polynucleobacter sp. IMCC30063. Next base: position 227,608 of record NZ_JAJVCQ010000003.1, read on the forward strand.
CAATAGAGGATTTATATGGCGAAAATATCCTGTGTTGGACGACAAATTTTTTTATTAAAGAGGCTAATGATCCCGGTTTTGTTTCATGGCATCAAGACTCGACTTATTGGGGTCTATCTTCACCTGATGTAATAACTGCATGGATTGCTTTATCCCCAAGCAATCAAACTAATGGTGCGATGGCAATTATTCCCGGCACACACTTGCTCGATCAGTTGCCCCACCGAGATTCTTTTGCAAAAAATAATTTACTTACCCGTGGCCAAGAAATTGCAATGGCAGTAAACGAGGCCGAGGCGGTAACCTTAGAGCTAGAGCCGGGTGAAATGTCTTTACATCATGTGCGTATTATTCATGGCTCCCCGCCGAATCATTCTGCCGAGCGGCGAATTGGCTTTGCGATTCGCTATATTCCTACTTTCGTTAGACAAATTGAAGGTGATGATTCAGCTACGCTAGTGCGCGGCATGGACGAGTACCAAACCTTCACTCATGAGCCCACCCCAAGCAAGGATATGGATCTTGATTTTGTTGCTTTACACCAAAGTATTACCGATAAAAGCGCGAAGATTTTATATAAAGATACGAAGATCGATAGTTATGATGCCTCGATGGCCAACCCGAAGGAGCGGGCCTGACAAATTCAGGAGCTAGTGATAAGGGATGCGCTCAGTTCCTCTTAAGCTTAGTGACCAGCGCTGCGAATGGTTTAAATTTTAGGATTGGCGGAGCGATCCCATAAGTTAGGCACTTGAGCCGAAGAATAGCCGGAAACAAATTGTTTCTTTGCTCCAGTTTCATGATGATAGGTATGGCGATTGACTGCGCCAATATTAGCCCCATAGACATGAATGCTAATAGCGTTTTGGGTGGAGGAGGCATTGCGCACAATATGAATATCGCCAATATCTGGACTAACCGCTTCAACTTCTCCTGGATTAAGGATGACTTCAGGACCATCTTGCACTAATTTGCCAGCTTGATCGTGCTTAAAACGCTGACTAATTTCAGAGCCGCGAAGCATACCAATTAGGCCCCATACACAGTGATCATGAATTGGTGTCTTATGGTCTGGCCCCCAAACAAAGCTAACCACGGAGAAGCGCTCTAAGGGATCGGTATGTAACAAAAATTGTTGATAGTATTCATGATGATGAATGGTGCAAAAGGTCGGCAGCCAAGTGTCATTTGCAATAAGTTGTTTTAGTAAGGCCCCACCTTTATTAACTAGGGTAGGCTCATCCTGGGTTTCATTGACTAAATGAGTCATTGCAATGACAAACTCCCGCAGTGGGCTAATCGGATGGGTGGTTGCTGACATGGGTTTTCTCCGGAAAGGAATAAATATTAGGGTATCCCCCCACCATTATTCCAGTAATATAATTAATATTCAAGTAATATATCAGAAACATATTTGATGATTCGAATGGTTATTGTTTTTTCTTTAGCTTAGGAGGGTAAGCAATGAGCTCAGCAGCAAAACCCATGTTCATGAATGAGCGCCAACGGAAGTTTCGCGCGGCTTATATTGGCGCTATTAGCCCGTTTTATAACGGCATCGTGCATATTGGCGTGATGTATTTAGCAGGTTTAGTGGCAATTTATTATTGCGCCTCTCAATTAGTTAACCCTGGCTGGGCTTGGTTAACAGTAATTCCAGTTGCCATTGCAGGTAACTTTGTGGAGTGGGGTATGCATTTTTTTGTCATGCACCGTTTAATTGATAAGTTTGCCTTACGCGCCATTTATGATCGTCACACCCGCCAGCATCACCAGTACTTTACTGATAACGATTACACCATCGATACCGCACAAGAGTTTCGCATTGTATTTTTCCCTTGGCGAGTCTTAATTGTCTTGGGTGTTTTCGGCACTCTTTTCGGCTATATTGCAGCGCAGATTTTTAATCCTAATGTGGGATATATTTTATATATCACCATGGTTGGCCATTATTTGCTTTACGAAACCTTTCATTTTTGCTGCCATGTAAAAGACAATTGGTTTGTACGTAATATGCCATGCGTAAATACCATCCGTCGCCACCATGCCGCTCATCATAATTTAGGCATCATGATGCATAAAAATATGAACCTCACTTTTCCTGTAGCAGATTGGTTTTTAGGCACGTCTGATATTAAAAGAAGTCTTCTCGGCACTCTCTTTAATGGTTTTGATGAAACATATCTCGACCCTAAACTAAAACCGATTATTAACAAGTTTCAAGACAGCCAAGTACAGGAGGAAAAAGTGACGCTTGAAGGGCCGATTCTATCCCCTGCTGAGCAGCAAATTTTGCGCGCATAACCAGATGGTACAGGCCGTTTTTTTCGACGTCTTACCTAAAGAGGGTTCTGTTGAAACCTACTTTAGTATGGCTGCTAGCTTACGCCCAATCGTTGAAAAAAATCCCGGCTTCGTGGCGGTAGAGCGTTTTGAAAATTTACAGGAATCGGGGTGGTTTTTTTCATTTTCGCAATGGCGTGATGAATTGGCTCTGGCGCAGTGGCGGTGCCAGCCAGACCACTATGGAGCTCAGGTTTGTGGGCGTAGCCTCATACTTGCAGACTATCGTTTAAGAGTGGCCGCACAGCAAGTTGGCGCACCTATACAAAGCGAGATAAAAGAACGTGAACTGGTAGCGATGTTGATTGGGAATTTTGCGGCAATTGAGCACGCGTTTAAAGCGAGGCTAGACGCCGGCAATGATTTACAACTGTTCCGAGGGGTTATCGATGCACAGCGCGGTATCGGGCTGGTTAACCACATTTCAGGACCCGTTGAATTTGCTGCCTCTACTCAATATGAACTCAGATATTTTGAGGTTTGTCGTGACTATGGTATGTTTGATCGTGCCCAAGCCCCGCAACAATTTGCCTAAAAAATAATTCAAATGCTATGGATACTTTGGTCAAAATAAAATCAGTAGCTGCAAAGGAAGATTTATCGCTTTCTGATCAAGCTTATCGGCGTCTGGAAGAGATGATTGCCACTATGGCGCTTGCTCCCGGTGCCCCCATTTCTGAAAGTCAGTTATCTACTTTATTGGGAATTGGCAGAACACCCATTCGCGAAGCACTGCAAAGATTAAGTCGTGAACATCTGGTCACCATCTTACCGAAACGCGGTATTTTTATTTCTGACCTAAACCCGCAGAAGCAATTGCGCGTACTAGAAACCAGGCGTGAATTAGAAAGACTGATTTGCAAGAAGGCTGCTAAACGCTCGACCAATGATGAGCGTACTGAATTTATTAGGCTGGCAAAAGATTTTCGGAGATCTGCAAAAGAAAAAAATAATACCTTATTTCTAAAAATTGATAAAGAATTAAACGACTTAACAATTAAGGCGGCTAAAAATGAATATGCGGCAGCAGCTATGACTACTTTGCACGGCATGTCGCGACGATTTTGGTTTGGTAATTTTCATCAGGAGGTGAGTATTTCTAGTATTGCTGCTTTGCACGCTACGCTAGCAGATGAGATTGCTGCCGGGCAAGAAGAGGCTGCCGGCCAAGCATTAGATAAGTTGCTTGACTACATTGAAGATTTCACCCGTAGAACAGTATTACCCGATCATTAATTTATTTTAAGTAGTTGCAGTTGGGTATTTTAGTAATTTATAAAAAGAGGAGACAAAATGAAAAAGAAATTAGTTCAAAATGAAAGCCGCCGGTCTGTCATTAAAGGTATTGGCGCCACTTCTTTGCTTGCTGCAGGGGGGTGGGGTTTTCCTGCAATTGCTCAAAATACTCCAATTAAAGTTGGTATTTTGGCGCCACGCGCTGGTATAGCTGGCACTATTGGCGAATGCGGCTTACGGGGCGCAATGTTTGCAGTAGATAAGATTAATAAAAGTGGTGGTATTGGCGGCCGCAAAGTTGAACTCATTGTCGAAGAAGAAACAAATGCCAAAGATACTACCGAACGTTTTCGCAAATTAGTTTTACAAGATAAAGTAGATTGCGTACAAGGGATTGTTTCGTCTGGCGTTTCATTGGCGATGAGCCCTACAGTTGAAGAAATGAAAGCCTTAACCATCTATTGGGATGGCACATCCCAAGATGGCGTGAAAGAAACTATTCCGACACCAAAATATTTATTCCGCTCTACGGATAATGAGTGCGAGGCGGTAATGGCTTCATTACTGGCGATTAAATATTACAAAGGTAAATTTGCCACCATTGCAGGGATTAATCCCGACTATTCTTATGGCCGAAACAATTGGGCTGCCTTTCAGGCACTTTTAAAGCGCTTTGGCATTCCCCATAAGGTTGTGGCAGAGCAGTGGCCAAAGGTGGGCACGATGGACCTTTCTAGTAATATCGCTGCCTTAAAAGCTGCTAAGCCCGATTTAATTTTCTCTTCTTTATTATTTGCTGACTTACCAGTATTTATGCAAAATGCGCATGCTGCAGGTTTGGCCAATGGGGATATTAAATATGTGATGCCTGCTGCTGGCTTTCAGCAAACCTTGATGAAAAAAGAATTTACTCCCGAGGGCATAGTCTTTGGTTTAAATACGTTAGACTTTAACTATCCCAATGCTAGCCCCCTGCAGAAAGAGTTTGTGCAGTTTTATTACAGCAAATATAAAGATTATCCAAATTGGGAAGCTGATCGTGCGTATTTTGCCATGCAGATATATAAAGCAGGCACTGAAAAGGCGATTAAAACAAAGGGTGGGGCATGGCCTAAGACTGAAGAAATTATCGCTGGTATTGAAGGAATCGAGGTTCAGTCATTAGGCGGTCCTGGCAGAATGCGGGGCGACCATATTGCTGAACAAACTTTCTATCAAGGCTTAACTACACATAAAAATAAGTATGATTTTGTAACCACAAATCCTGTGGATAAGAAATTCAGCAGCGAATTACAAAAGCCGCCAGGCATGGATTTTTGGCAATGGCTTGAAACTGCAAAAATTACTCTTTAGATCGCGCTAAACCGGGCCGTAGCAGTACGGCTCGGTTTTTTTTGAGCATCTCTTATGACAGCATTTATCGATATCGTATTAAGTGGCATTTTTCATGCTGCAGTACTATTTTTATTAGCTGGTGGTTTGCAGTTGGTTTTTGGCGTACAAAAAATTGTGAACTTATCTTGTGGCGCTTTTTATGCACTAGGCGCCTATTTTGGCATTACTTTTGTTAACCTAGCAATCCAGCAGGGCATTTCATCATCTTATTTGCTGGCACTTATTTTATTGGCCGGCATGATCATCGGCCTGGTTGGGCCTTTAATAGAGCGACTATTGCGCTTAGTTTATCAGCGTGAGGAAGGCTTTCAATTGCTGCTTACCTTTGCCATTATGTTGGTCTTGGAAGACTTAATTCGGATGCTTTGGGGCGCTACTCCTATGACCTTGGGCAATATTTCGATGGTATATGGCAAATTAAATTTTGCTTCGACTACCTTACCCGTTTATAAGGCTCTCGTAATTGGTTCAAGCATCTGCTTAGCTTTAGCACTTGGTTGGATGCTGCAAAGAACTAATTTTGGGCGTATTGTGCGAGCAACTGCAGAAAATCGCCGCATGAGTGAAGCCCTTGGGGTCAACGGCGTCTGGATTAATGTCGCTATCTTTACCCTGGGTACCATGTTGGGCACCCTTGGTGGCGCCTTAGTGGTGCCGACTTCCGCAGCTTCGCTCGATATGATCTCCGAAGTTGTTGTCGAAGCCTTTGCAGTAGTAGTCATTGGTGGGCTAGGCAGCATGCGGGGCGCTTTGGTAGGCGCTTTAATTGTTGGTTTAATGCGCGCGTTTGCGGTATATGCCTACGCAGAGCTTGAGCTACTCCTCATTTATTTAATAGTTATTTTAGTTTTAATTATTAAGCCTTCTGGTCTTTATGGAAAGGCAGCTGAATGACGCTTAAGTTTAAGTTGGTGATCTTAATTTGTTTGGCCGTGCTTTGTAGCTCGCCTTGGATTTTAAGCCCTTATTACATGACCTTGTTATTGCCAGCAGTGGCATACAGTATTATTTTGTTGGGCTTCAATTTACTCTTTGGTTATACCGGCCTTTTATCTTTTGGTCATGCAATGTATGTTGCTTTAGGAGCTTATACAGTTGCCATCTTGACGAGCCGCCTTGGCATTAAAAGCATGGAAGTCAATATCCTTGGGGCGGCGCTTGTTTGTTTTCTTATTTCGATTCCCATTGGGCTACTTTGTGTGCGCTATGTACGAATTTTTTTCGGCATGCTGACCTTAGCTTTTGGCATGTTATTCCATTCCATTCTCTTTAAGTTCTATGATTTATCGGGTGGGGATTCTGGCATTAAAGTTATTCGCCCCAACTTATTTGGCGTTGACTTAAGTGAAATGGATAAAACTAGTTTTTTAATTGGCCCATTTTTTTACTATTCAATTGGGGTCATGCTTATCCTCGCATTGGTGATGTGGCGGATTGTGCATTCGCCACTCGGCCTGCATTTGCAGTCCATACGTGATAACCCCCGTAAGGCCGAATATTTAGGCATAAAGGTACATCGTTTTCGTTTAATTTCCTTTGTTATTTCGGCGGTGTATGGCGGAATCGGCGGCGCCTTATTAGTCGTGCCCGTAGGCTTAGCCGATCCTGAGTTGGCTTATTGGACTCAATCGGGCAATATTGTTTTTATGACTATCTTCGGGGGCTTTAATAATTTCTTTGGCCCGATCATTGGTGCATTTGCGTTTATTGGGCTAAAAGATCAAATTGTCAGCCAAACTCAATATTGGCGGTTGGTATTGGGAATCGTGTTAATTCTGCTAGTGGTTTTTTTACCTGGCGGAATCATGGGCTTATTGACTGGCAAGAAGTCTGTGGCTCGTTCGCAGGAGGGGCGCTGATGCCGATTTTAGAATCAAAGGCGGTTTCAAAACATTATGGAGTTTATAAGGCACTGCAAGACGTTAGCCTGCAATTTTTTGAAAACGAAATTGTCGCGATTGTGGGCCCGAATGGGGCAGGAAAAACTACCTTTGTTAATGTGCTTACTGGTTTATTAAAGCCAACTCATGGTGAAGTTGCCTTTCATGGCAAATCGATTGCTGGAGTTGGTCCCGTCACCTTAGCGAAATTAGGCATGGCGCGTGCTTTTCAGCTAGTACAAATATTCCCGCAATTAAGTGTGCAAGAAACTATTATTGCTGCCGTTATTTCTCAACGTAATATGCAATACAACTTTTGGTCAAACGTTGGCTCCAAGTCGGAGTTAATTGAGCGCGCGCTTGAGGTGGCAGCTATTTTTAACTTAGACAAAAAAATGGCTTGGCAAGCTTCCTATTTGTCTCAAGGTGAGAAAAAGCTCCTAGATATTGCCAGCGCATTTGCTTTAAGCCCAGAGGTGATTTTATTAGATGAGCCAACGAGTGGTATTTCTACAGGCGAGAAGCGCGGCATTATGGATACCTTGATGGCTGCAGCGAAATTAGCTGGCATAAAAACGATGCTGTTGGTTGAGCATGATATGGAATTAGTTGCCGAGTATTCAACGCGAATCGTTGCTTTGGCAGAAGGCAAATTATTAGCTGATTTACCCCCCAACGAGTTTTTTAATGATCCTGAACTGCAGGCAACTATTATTGGTAAACGGGTGAATCATGCTTAAGGTGAAGGCGATTTCGGTTGAAATTCAAAATAGCCCCATTCTGCGTAAAGTTAGCCTTGAAGTTAAGGCCGGTGAATTGGTATGTTTGGTTGGTAGAAATGGCGCAGGCAAAACTACTACCCTAAATAGCATCATGGGTTATCGCAAACCAAAAGAGGGCGATATTCTGCTTGAGGAAAAATCGATTCTAGGAAAACGGACGTTTGATATTGCCCGATTAGGGATTGGATTTTCTCCAGAAGAAAGTGAAGTTTTTGGTGATCTAACTGTGGCTGAAAATATTGAAATGTCAACCTGGACAATTAAAACTAAAATGCCCAATGCTGAACGCATTGCGATGGCCTATCGTATTTTTCCTAAGCTAGACGGGTATCGCGAACGTGGTGGCAATCATTTATCGGGTGGTGAGCGGAAGATGCTTTCAATTGCTCGAGCGCTGACGCTTGATCCGAAGTTATTAATTCTGGACGAACCTTTCGAGGGGCTTTCGCCTGCGATTATTCCGATTATTAGTGACGGCCTATCGAGCATTCGTGAGGCAGGCCGAGCAATTTTAATGGCCGAGTCCAATGCTTTTCATATTCCCGACTATGCCGACCGTGTTTACGTGATTGAGCGTGGCGAAATTATTTTTTCTGGCAGCGTGAATGATGCTAAACGGCATACTAATTTAAGTCTTAAGGGCGAAGCATAGTAATTATTAAGGAGATTAAGTTGAACAAAGCAACGGCAGTGCCTGAGCAAAAAAAACGAACCATGCAAGATATTTATGCCTCAAAAAAAACAGGTGAGAAAATGGTTTATATGTCTGTACCCGATTACACCTCAGCAAAATGGGCAGAAACTGCGGGGGTTGATGTTGCTGTGATTGGGGATAGTTTGGCGATGATTGCGCATGGGCACTCTAATACGATTCCAGCGTCGATGGATATGATGGTGATGCACGCTGCTGGCATTCGACGTGGCGCCCCAAATACCTTTCTGCTGGGTTGTATGCCTTATCAAAGCTACAACACAATTGATCGGGCGCTCACCAATGCGACGCGGTTTATGCAGGAAGCAGGCTCAGATGCGGTGAAGCCTCAAGGTGGAAAATCGCAAGCACATATTTTGCGAGCTATGGTCGATGCAGGTATTCCAACCGCCTCTCATATCGGCATGACCCCCCATACCGTAGCTGTATTTGGGGGCTTTAAGGTACAGGGACGTACAGCTGACACCGCCATGAAAATTTTAGAAGATGCCTTTGCAATTCAAGATGCCGGCTGTTTTATGCTGGAGTTTGAAGCTGTGCCAGCAAAGATTGCCAGCGTTATTTCACAGCAATTAGAAATCCCAACAATTGGAATTGGTGCTGGCGTTGGTACTGACGGTCAAATTTTGTTATGCCATGATTTATTGGGCGTATTTTCTGATTTCAAGCCGAAATTTACTAAACGTTATGCGAATTTGACTGAAGTAGCGGTTGCCGGCATTAAGGAGTACATTGCCGATGTTAAGGGAGGTACCTTTCCAGATGATGAGCATAGTTATTCTGTGGACGAAAAAGAATTTGACAAGTTTCTTAATCTAGTAGAGAAGCGAAAGCATCATTAACCAAGATTTCACTTTCACTGCTAAATGAGCGCTAATCGTCAGAAAATAGCGGTAGTGGGAGCAGGCGCCGTCGGCTGTTATTTTGGCGGCATGCTGGCACGCAGTAATCATGAGTTAATCCTGATTGGTCGCAGCGAGCGAGTGGATGCTATCAATCGTTTTGGTTTGCAAATGGATTGCCAAAGTTTTCAAGCTAATGTAGCTTTACAAGCAAGTGCTGATTTTGCGAGCATCGCTGCTGCAGACATGATTTTACTTTGTGTAAAGTCTTACGATACCGTTGCTACGATGCAGGCTCTAAAACCATTCTTATCTGCTAATGCAGTGATTGTCAGCTTGCAAAATGGAGTGAGTAATACCGAATTAATTTCATCGCTAGTTGCCAATCCTGTTTATGCAGCCGCTGTTTATGTGGCAGTAGTAATGACTGATTTAAATACGGTAAAACATTATGGTCGTGGTGAATTACAAATTGGCTCATTTATTCCAGATTTAACTATTACTCAGCAGCAAGCTCAGTCTTTAACACAATTAATTAAACAATTTTCAAATTCCGGCGTACCCTGTGCCCATTCTATTGATATTAAAAGAGAGCTTTGGTTAAAGCTGTTGGTGAACTGTAGTTATAACGCCATTTCTGCAATTGGACAAATCAGTTATGGGCAAATGGCTCAATTACCTGAAATTCAGGCATTAATCGAACGCCTCACGGACGAGTTTTTATCGGTGGCGCAGTGTGAAAAAGTCAAGATCAGTAAGTCTGAGGCAATTCAGGCAAATGAAATTATTGCCCGCACTATGGCGGGGCAAAAATCATCCACTGCGGCAGATGTAGCGCGGGGAAAAAGAACGGAGATCGACTTTTTAAATGGTTATATTGTGCGTAAAGGCGCTCAATATAACTTGCTAACCCCAGCTAATCAGGCTCTGTATGCCTTGGTCAAAATGATTGAGGCCAAATTCAAGTAACACGCATTAACCTCAATTTATTTTGCACTGCAATATCTCAGCTAAATTAAAGCTTCTATTTATTAGAATCAGATATACTTCTTTGGAAGCAGGAGAGCGAGAGGTTATTTATCTCCACCGAAGGCGCAAACTCCCATGAACGCTCAGGTATCCCAAAAGACTGGTACTGCTTAACTTAAATAGCCGTCTGGAGAGTCGCCACTGAAATGGGGCGCACCGAAGGAGCAAATACCTAACTATGTTTAGGTATGAATCTCTCAGGTACCAAGGACAGAGGGAGCGGCAGCCGTAAATGAATGGCTGCATTTTTGCCTCGATTCATTTGGCGGAAAGTACTTGGGAGTTTCATGCTATGCAAGTTAAACCAGCACATCAATATAAAGTCCTCATTTTTGGCGCCTCTTATGGCTCTTTGTTAGCAACTAAATTGGCACTAGCGGGCCATGATGCCACTCTTGTTTGTCTACCTAATGAAGTGGAACTGATAAATCGTGAGGGCACAAGAGTACGCTTTCCCATTAAAGGCAGAGAGGGCTTAGTTGAGGTAGATTCTCGGGGCTTGCTGGGAAAAATTTCTGCCACTACACCAAATAATGTCAACTTAGCAAATTACGATTTAGTGGTGCTTGCAATGCAAGAGCCACAGTATGGCGCAACTGGCGTACGGGAATTACTGCATGCCGTGGCAGAAGCAAGGTTGCCAACGATGTCTATTATGAATATGCCACCCCTTACTTACTTAGCTCGTATTCCTGGTTTATCGCTAGCAGATTACCGTAATTGTTATACCGATCCTAGTGTTTGGGATGGCTTTGATCCCACGATGATGACTTTATGTAGCCCTGATGCGCAAGCATTCAGGCCGCCAGATCAGCCTATTAATGTATTACAAGTTCGCTTACCCACTAACTTCAAGGCTGCGCGCTTCGAGTCAGAGGTTCATACCCAAATGTTACGTCAAATCGCCGCTGATATCGAGGCAGTGCGCTTTGATACAGGTTCCGAAGTAATTGAGTTGCCAGTGAAATTAAAAGTATTTGACTCAGTCTTTGTGCCACTAGCAAAATGGAGCATGTTATTAGCAGGTAATTATCGCTGCGTTGGCGCTAATGGCATGCGGCCAATTAAAGAGGCAATTCATGATGATCTTGGGCTATCAAAAAATATTTATAACTGGGCTCGGCAACTTTGCCTATTATTGGGGGCAAGCGAGACAGATTTAGTGCCCTTTGAAAAATATGCGAATGCAGCGCTCAGTTTAGGTAGCCCTTCATCGGCGGCACGGGCTTTATTTGCGGGAGCAAAAAATATTGAACGGGTTGATTTGCTAATGCAAACGGTCGCCGCCAAACAGGGCATGCAATCAGAGGCAGTTAATCAGATTGTGAACTTAGTGAATCAGCAATTAGAAAAAAATCGGGCTTTGCCGGTGGTCGCTTAGCAACTAGTATTACCAAGACTAATCGTCTGCCAGATCGTCGTCTGGCGACGGTTTCTTTTGCGTATTTAATTTATTTGGAATGCCGTTAACTAAGATTGCTTTAGTGACCCAAGCCGATTGATTTTTATCGGTTTCAATAATTTCTTTTAAATGAGCACAATCGCTACGATGGCTACAGGAGGCAAAACTATCGTTAGCTTTATGGGTTGTAAATTCTGAGCATAATTTTTGATACCAAACACCATCTAATGGACAAGAATCTTTTTTCATTCGCTAATCCTTTGTAATAAATTCACCTGAATTTAGTGTTTAGTCCGTCAACCTCGTTTTTTTAGTTCGGACTAGGACTAGGATAGGGTCAATGTCATTTTTTATTTTGATGCAGATCAAGACCGAGAGCACTTAATGGATTTGGGGTAAAGTGGATCCAATAATTAGAAATTCACCAAAAAGGTGCTTTTTTCTGCATTTTTCTATCCAGATCTGTTCTAATAAAAAGGTTAATTTTGTTGGGCTTTTGCTGGTATTGCTGCTTTATTCCACTTCTCCATTCTTTTTCTTATAAGGATTAAAAAATGAAACGACGCGACTTTTTAGGAAAAGCCTCAGTAGGGGCTGCTGCAGGTATTTTGGCTGCTCCAGCCATTGCCCAATCCATGCCAGAGGTAAAGTGGCGCTGCGCATCTAGCTTTCCAAAAAGTTTAGATACGATTTATGGTGGTATTGACGTGATTGCAAAGCGGGTAGCTGCGCTAACAGAGGGTAAATTTCAAATTCGTCCTTTTGGGGCTGGTGAAATTGTGCCTGCGTTTGGTACGGTTGACGCAGTGCAGCAGGGCACGGTTGAATGTACCCATACCGCAGGCTATTATTTTGTTGGTAAGAATAAGACTTTTGCGTTTGATACTACTGTGCCATTTGGCATGAACCAACGGCAGCAAAATGCCTGGATGTATTGGGGCGGTGGCTTAAAATTACAACGTGAATTTCTTAGCAGTTACAACATTATTTCATTTCCAGCGGGCAATACTGGAACCCAAATGGGTGGTTGGTTTCGTAAACCCGTTAATACCGTAGCCGACTTAAAGGGGCTGAAGATTCGAATTGCAGGTCTTGGTGGCGAAGTGATGGCACGACTTGGGGCAATTCCCCAGCAAATCGCTGGTGGAGATATTTATCCTGCGCTAGAAAAGGGCGTGATTGATGCGGCCGAATGGGTTGGGCCTTACGATGATGAAAAGCTAGGTTTTTATAAAATTGCGCCGAATTATTACTATCCTGGCTGGTGGGAAGCTTGTTCAATGTACTCGCTTTATGTCAACATCAAAGAATGGGAAAAATTGCCCAAAATGTATCAGGCTGCGCTCGAGGCCGCCTGTTATGAGGCGAATGCAGACATGATGGCTGAGTATGACTTTAAAAATCCCCCAGCCTTACAACGTCTACTAAAAAATGGCGTTAAATTATTTGCTTATTCAAATGACATTATGAAAGCGGCGCAAAAAGCCTCATTTGAAATGTTTGAAGAAGAATCTGCAAAAAATCCCTCCTTCAAGAAAATATATGAACCTTGGAAAAAATTCCGTGCCGAACAATTGCTTTGGAATCGGGTCGCAGAAAATACCTTAGCATCATTTAATTTTGCTAATCCAGTTAATTAAGCGCTAGATTGAATGCTTAAGCAGTTGTTGCGCTTCGCTGGATTTGTTGATCGGTTAAATGATCGCTTTGGCGTTTTGGCAAGCTGGCTAGTGCTGATATCAGTGCTGGTCAGCGCCGGCAATGCTTTAGTGCGCTATGGCTTTAATGTTAGCTCTAATGGTTGGTTAGAAGTCCAGTGGTATATGTTCATTGGCATGGTGATGTTCGGTGCCGCTACCACCTTAAGGCTTAACGAGCACGTCAGGGTCGACGTTTTATATGCCCTGTATCCAAACCGAGCGCGGCTTTGGTTGGATTTCTTTGGCGGTATTTTTTTCCTCTTGCCCATGACGACGATTATTGGGTGGTATTCGTGGGATTTGCTCTATAACTCGATTTTAGTAACTGAAATGTCTAATAATTCGGGCGGCTTGTTACGTTGGCCGGCGCGGGCAATGATTACCTTGGGCTTTTTCTTGCTAACGTTACAAGGTTTATCAGAAATTATTAAGCGGTATGCCGCTTTGCAAGGCCTAATTAAAATCGATCCTCGCTATGAGAGGCCACTGCAATGATTGCTCATGAGGTAATGGCGCCATTGATGTTTGGCGGCCTAATTGTTTTTTTACTGATTGGCTATCCCGCAGCTTTTTCTTTGGGCGCAGTAGGCTTATTTTTTGCTTTCATTGGCATTCAGTTAGACTTTTTTCAGCCAACTTTTTTACAAGCCTTACCTGATCGTGTTTTCGGCATTCTTTCTAATGACTTACTGCTATCGATTCCATTTTTTACTTTCATGGGGGCGATACTAGAACGCTGTCGCTTGGCTGAAGATTTATTAGAAGGATTAGGTCAATTATTTGGCCCAATTCGTGGTGGTCTGGCTTATGCAGTGATTATTGTTGGCGCAGTGTTGGGGGCAATTACTGGCACAGTTGCGGCCTCAGTTATTGCCATGGGATTAATTTCCTTGCCCATCATGCTACGGTATGGGTATAACCCTCGCGTCGCTACTGGAGTGATCGCTGCTTCTGGCACCATTACTCAATTAATCCCGCCTTCCTTAGTATTAATTATTCTTGCCGATCAATTGGGCAAATCTGTGGGCGATATGTATGCGGGAGCAATTGGTCCATCGATTATTCAAATTATCTTATTTTGTTTATTTATATTTTTCCTTTCTGTCTTTCGCCCCCAAGATGTACCTGCACTTCCCATAGATGCCCGCCCGCCAATTGACTGGAAACTGATTAAGCGAATCATGTGGGGGGTTATTCCCTCCTTAGCCTTAATTTTCTTGGTTTTAGGTACGATTTTGATGGGTTTGGCGACGCCGACAGAGGGTGGGGCAATGGGTGCGGTTGGCGCCTTGGTATTGGCTGCCATGAATAAGCGTTTACAAAAAGATTTAGTGTGGCAAGCTATGACATCGACTATGCGCATTAATGCGATGGTGATGTTTATCTTAATTGGTTCAACTGTTTTCGGTCTTGTTTTTCGTGGAGTCGATGGTGATTTATGGATCGAACAGCTTTTGTCAAATTTACCTGGGGGTCAGATTGGCTTCTTAATTGCAGTTAACCTCTTCGTATTTTTCCTCGCTTTCTTTCTCGACTATTTTGAGATCGCTTTTATTATCATTCCCTTATTGGCGCCAGTAGCAGACAAATTAGGCATTGATTTAATCTGGTTTGGCGTCTTGTTGGGGGCAAATATGCAAACCTCCTTCATGCATCCGCCTTTCGGTTTCGCTTTATTTTATTTACGAGGGGTAGCTTCAAAAGAGGTAAAAAGTTCAGATATTTATTGGGGCGCTTTACCTTGGGTAGGATTGCAATTAATTTTGGTTGCCATTCTGATTTTTTTCCCAGAAGTAGTTACCTATTTTGTTGATAAGCCTACAGTGGCAGTTGAGAGCGGTGATGCATTGATTGATCCCTTTGCAAATACTGTGCCAGCGGCACCCGTCGTAGATTCCAGCGCAGATATTGAACGGCAGCTCCGGGGTTTGAAGTAAACAGATAAAGAGTTAACTTATGCAAGCTAAATGGGGTATGCAAGGAATGGCTGTTGCACCGCATTCCTTGGCAGCAGAATCGGCTTTAGCGGTATTAAAGGAAGGTGGCAATGCGCTTGAAGCAATGGTTGCAGCTGCAGCAACCATTGCCGTGGTTTATCCGCATATGAATTCGATTGGGGGCGACTCTTTTTGGCTTATTCATGCTCCTGGTAAAGCCATCGGTGGTATCGATGCTTGTGGCGCTGCCGCGAGCCTAGCTTCAAGGCAATGGTATTTCGATCAAGGCATTACAGAGGCGATTCCATTTCGCGGCCCATTAGCAGCGAACACAGTGGCTGGTACGATTTCTGGATGGGGTGCTGCGCAGCGATTATCACAAAAGTGCCTGGGGGGAAAATTACCGTTAACTCGCCTTTTAGCTGACGGTATTTATTATGCTGAAAACGGAATTCCTGTAACGCATAGTCAATCGAGTCTAACGGCCAAGAAGCTTAAAGAGTTAGAACCTCAGCCAGGTTTTGCAGAAACCTTTTTGGTGGCTGGCCAAAGCCCAAAGACTGGCAGCATTTTTAAACAGGCCCGTCTAGCAAAGACGCTGCACAGAATTGCACAATATGGCACTGAAGAGTATTACCGCGGCGCTCTTGCTAACGTCATCGCTCAAGAGTTACAAACTCTGGGTAGCCCAATTCGGCTTTCAGATTTGCATCGGCACGAAGCCAAGTTAATAGATCCATTGCGATTGACGCATAGCTTGGGCAGTGTGTACAACATGACACCACCCACTCAAGGCGTTGTTTCACTGATGATTTTGGGAATTCTTGATCGTTTAGATTTACAGCGTTTCAAACTAGATAGCGCTGAGTATGTGCATCTTTGCGTTGAAGCAACCAAGCAAGCTTTTAAAATTCGTGATCAATTTATTACTGATCCTGCTTATATGCATTGTGATTCCCAAGATTTTTTAAAACCTGCATTTTTGCAAAAACTCGCGGATGCAATTGATCTCAATAAAGCATTGCCCTGGGGGCAGGGCAAAGGTCCGGCTGATACGATTTGGATGGGCGTTGTGGATAAACAAGGTTGTGCTGTTTCTTTTATTCAGAGTATTTATCACGAGTTTGGTGCTGGCATTGTATTACCAACCTCAGGAATTAATTGGCAAAACCGTGGTTGTAGTTTTTCGTTAAATCCTGCTTCACTAAATGCCTTAGAGCCTTTACGTAAACCCTTCCATACTTTAAATCCTGCTTTAGCACTTTTTAAGGATGGTCGTACCATGGTTTATGGCACGATGGGGGGAGATGGACAGCCACAAACCCAATGTGCAGTCTTTACTCGAACAGCAGTTTATGGTCTAGATCCACAAGCTGCGATTAGTCGGCCACGTTGGTTATTGGGAAGAACATGGGGTCAAACTAGCGATAGCCTGAAGCTGGAGTCACGCTTTGATTCACAAGTCATTAGCGACCTTGCTGCTCTTGGTCATGAAATTGAGCTACTCAATGATTTTGATGAAACTGTAGGACATGCTGGCTGCATTATGCGCGAACCCTCAGGTGTATTACGAGGGGGCTGGGATCCTCGCAGTGATGGCGGGGTCGCAGCCTATTAAGCAAGCATTTAGATTTTGTATTAAAGTGTTTATTAGCGATTAAATTATCAACAATTTGGTTATTAAAAATACACAGGAGACCTTTCATGCAAAAATTAGATCAAAATCAGTTTTCTTTTAGAACGCTTGCCTTAGCCTTGGGGACTGTTGGTCTTATCTCGCTTAGTGCATGTCAGTCTATGAAGCATGGCAATGGACAACAGGCTTCTGCCAAATTAGAGCCACGTTCAGGCTCAACTACAACTGGCGAAGTCCTATTTATTTGGCAGGGTCATGATGTTTTGGTTACGGGTAAATTTGCTGGACTTAAACCCAATGCTGAGCAAGGTTTTCATGTGCATGAGAAAGGAGATTGCTCTGCGCCTGATGCGACTAGTGCTGGCGGCCATTTCAATCCTGATACCAAAGACCACGGTATGCCTAATAGCAATATGAGCCATGCAGGTGATATGCCAAATATCAAATCAGATGCCAATGGAAATGCCACTTATTCTGCTAAGTTAACCGGGTTTTCAGTTGATAACAGCGCAACCGGAATTTTAGGTCGTTCTGTAGTAGTGCATCGCGATCCTGATGACTATAAATCTCAGCCAGCTGGAAATTCTGGTCCGCGGATTGCTTGTGGATTAATCAAGTAAATTTTTATCAATTACATAGCTGTCATTAAGGGATGACAGCTATGGGCAACTAGATTTTAAATGTGAGCCGTGTTTAGAATTGCGCTCTTATGCTATTCTGATTTATAAGATTATAAATTGGAGGCAAAAATTTATAGCAAAGTGAAGCAACTTGCTCTTTTATTGAGCCCTTGGCTTATCCTATTGGCCCTATGGCAGATCGTTATCTCGGCTAGCTTGGTAGATCGCTCACTCATGCCCAGCCCGCCTGAAGTGGCTGCTAAATTTTACGACTTATTAAAGAATGGTCGCTTACTTGGTGATATTATTATGTCGACCCAGCGGGTTTTTTTGGGGGTAGTAAGCGGCATTGCTTTAGCGGTGCCGGTAGGATTTTTAATTGGCTGGTATAAAGACGTCCGCACTTTTCTAGATCCGGTTATTAATTTTTTTCGCGCGTTGCCCCCAATCGCCCTAATTCCTTTAGTGGTTGTTTACTTTGGCATTGACGAGCCTGCCAAAATTATTATCTTATTTTATGCATCATTTTTTGCAGGCGTTATTGTGATGTATGAGGGCGTTGCACAGATTAGCCCAATTTATATTAAGGTAGCCCATACACTTGGAGCAACCGACTGGGAGATATTTACGCGTGTAATTGTGCCGCTGACAATGCCGCATATTTTGACTGCACTGCGAGTGGCATTAGGAGTCGCCTGGGCTACTTTAGTTGCATCCGAATTGGTCGCTGCACAAAAGGGGTTAGGGGCACTCATTCAAAGTGCCGGATCATTTTTTCAGCTTGACGTTATTTATGTTGGCATTATTGCAATTGGGTGTGTGGCTTTAACTATGGACCTAATCTTAAGGTCGTTGACTAAGCGATTAATTCAATGGCAAGATAGGGTGGAAGCGCAATGAGTCAGGATCGCATTCGCTTTGAAAAAGCGACAGTTGATTTTAAAGTTGACAAGGGTTTGCTACGGGTTATTGATGACATCTCTTTCTCAATCTCGGATGGTGAATTTATTTCTATAGTAGGTCCATCGGGTTGCGGTAAGACCACTTTAATGAATATTATTGCTGGGTTTGTGAAGCCGACATCAGGAACGGTAAAACTTGATGGCGTTGAAATTAATGGTCCTTCTCAGAACCGTGGAGTTATTTTCCAAGAGTACGGAATTTTCCCATGGCTTACTGTTGAAAAAAATATCCTCTTTGGCTTAACTCTACGAAATAGTAAAGTGCCCAAAGATCGACATCAAGAAATATGCAGTCGCTACCTGCAGTTGATGGGCTTAACCGATTTTGCTTTAGCTTATCCCCGCACTCTTTCAGGAGGCATGCGACAGCGTTTGGCGATTGCCCGTGCCTATGCTACGAATCCAGAATTTCTGTTAATGGACGAACCCTTTGGCGCCTTAGATGCTCAAACCCGAGCCAAAATGCAAGACTTACTACTTGAGGTTTTGCAGCATGAGCGTAAAACGGTTTTATTAATTACGCACTCTGTAGATGAGGCAATTTATTTATCATCTAAAATTATTGTAGTAACTGCTCGTCCCGCTAAAATTAAAGAAGTGATAGAAATTCCATTTCCTTATCCCCGTCATGAGTCAATTCATGATGACCCCCAATTCATTTCTCTTAAGTCGCGCCTGAGAGATTTGGTTATGAAAGAATATGAGGCGCAACAAAAACTTTCTAGCAATTAGACTAGAAGCCTTTATTAATAGGAGATTATGGTGAAAAAAAATAATTCTGAATTTAATCGTCGTCAATTTATAGTTGGCGCTGCATCTGCATCTGCATTGGCAATTACTGGTTTTCCAGCTATTGCCCAATCAAAGGTGAAATTAAAAGTTGGCTATGTTGATACCCTTGCAGTCACAGGTCAACTATGGACTGGTGTGCATCGTGGTCAGTGGGCGAAGGAGGGAATTGAATTTGATCCCTATAAATTTAATACTGGTTTAGATTTATTTAATGCCATGATTGGCGGAAGTCTAGATATGCTGAGTACGGGGGCGGTTATTTCTAATTTCCCAGCTCGTGGACAAGGTAAGGCGTTTATTATTAACAATATTGAATTTGCTACTGCTCAGCTTTGGGTTCGGCAAGATCAAGGCATTAAAGATTGGGCTGACCTAAAAGGTAAAAAAATAGCGACCACCATTGGAACTACGGCCCATGTATTTTTAGATGCCGCTTTGCGCGCTAATGGCCTTGATCCTGCTAAAGATGTAGAGATTGTTAATCAAGGGATGCCAGTAGCTGTAACCTCATTTATTTCTGGCGCTGTTCCAGCTGTTGCTTTGTGGGTGCCATTCAATGTCTTGGTACGAGATAAAGTACCTTCAGCCAAAATGTTAGTTGATGCCTCAGCCTATTATCCGAAATCAGCGATTCTTGGTGGATGGGCAGTGCGGGCAGATTATTTGGAAAAAAATCGTGCAATTTGTGCTAGTGTAATTAAAGGCTGGGCGGCTGCAAATGATGATTTGATTAAAAACTCTGAAGAAATTCTGCCCATTATTCAAAAAGCAAACTATAGCCAGGTGCCTCTTGCCGATCTACAAGCGCAGTTTAAGGCCTCTAAATACAATACTGCTGCCGAGTGGAAGAAACTGATTGAAAATGGTACTGCTATAGGCTGGTTACAACAAGTAACTGACTTTTATGCCAGAGCTGGGAATATTCAAAATCCTATTCCTGCTAAAACCTATTTTGAATCAAAACTTTTTACGGATAATGTCAAAGGCTAACGCGCCCTCCCAGACCTGGGACTATATTATTGTTGGTGCCGGGTCTGCAGGATGTTTGCTGGCAAATCGTTTAATTCGTGCTGGTTTTTCTGTTCTTTTAACCGAGGCGGGTAAGCAAGATAAAGGCTTTTGGCTGCATTTACCGGTAGGGTATTTTAAGACTATTTTTGATGAACGTTACTCACGATTATTTACGGTTGAACCACAATTAGAAACTGGTAACCGAAAATTAATTTGGCCTCGCGGTAGGGTATTGGGTGGATCAAGTTCTATAAATGGGTTGATTTATATTCGTGGCCAGCACGCTGATTATGACGACTGGGAGCGTGCGGGGGCAACTGGCTGGGGGTATGAGAGTGTATTGCCATTTTTCAAGCGCTCTGAGCGTTATTCGGGAGAAGAGAGTTATTTTCATGGTCAGAGTGGTGAGCTTGGAGTTTCTAATTTAAAAAATGATGACCCCTCTTGCCATGCTTGGCTAGAGGCGGCACATGAGTATGGATTGCCATTGAACACAGACTTTAATGGCGAGACCGATTATGGGGTAGGCAAATATCAACTTAGTATTCGGGGGCGCTGGCGTTCAAGCGCCGCAGAAGCTTTTTTACGACCAGTTGAAGGCGACAATAGATTAACTGTGCTAATTAATACCATGGTATCAAAAGTCATTATTGACAATAATCAAGCCATTGGTATCGAATGCATTAGTAATGGATTGATTCACCGCTATTATTGTAATGCTGAAGTAATTTTAAGCGGCGGTGCTTTACAAAGCCCGCAAATTTTGCAGCTTTCGGGAATCGGCCCAGCAAATTTGTTGCGTCAACATAAAATTCCGATTATTTATGACTCTCCTGAGGTGGGTAAAAATTTACAAGACCATTACCAAGCACGGACAATTGTTCAGTTAAAAAATAAAATTTCCCTTAACAATCAAGTACGTAATCCTTTTGGTTTAGCAAAAATGGGTTTTGAGTGGTTATTGATGCAGAAGGGGCCTTTAACAGTAGGTGCAGGGCAAGTTGGCGGTTTTGCAAAAACAGTCCACGCTAAAGATGATCGTGCTGATATTCAATTTAATGTGATGCCATTATCGGTAGATAAGCCTGGCGATCCTTTGCATCAGTACGCGGGTTTTACTGTTTCGGTCTGTCAATGTAGACCACAATCAAGGGGAGAATTACAGATTCAATCGACCAATCCTTTTGAACAAGCAAAAATTACCTCAAACTACTTAACTGCTGACGTTGATATAAAAACTTTAGTGGCTGGCCTAGAAATGAGCCGTGAAATTTATCGACAGAAAAGTTTTTGTAATCTCTGGCAAGAGGAGAAGTTACCTGGACAATTGCCCTTAGAAAGTTTTGCTCGAAATAATGGCGGAACCGTTTTTCATCCTACTAGTACATGCCGAATGGGATCTGATTTTTCTGCAGTTCTTGACCCTCAGTTACGTGTCAATGGCGTTAATAATTTAAGGGTTATTGATGCATCCGCTATGCCGACTGTTATTTCTGCTAATACGAATGCCGCCACGATTATGATTGCCGAAAAGGGTGCAGCATTAATGTTGGCTAGACGCTAAGTTTTATAGATTAATCTTGGGGAGACATCAATGAATATAAAAATAAAAAAGTACTCTTATTTATTACTTTATATAATTTTTTTGCTTGCTACTAGCAATCTTTATGCCCAGTCAGATTATCCTAATCGTCCAGTCAAGATGATTGTTGGATTTCCCGCAGGTGGTGCTGTTGATGGAGCGGGAAGAATGATGGCCCAAATTTTACAAAAGGCGTTTAATCAAACTTTTATCATTGAAAATCGCCCTGGTGTAGGCGGGATGCTGGCAATGCAAGAGGTTGCAAGGGCAGCGCCAGATGGCTATACGCTTGCAGTGGGTTCAGCAGGCCCGTTAACAGTAAGTCCCTCCATCTTTAAAAAAGCGAATTTTGATCCTCGCCAATCCTTGGCGCCTATTATTTGGTTTGTTAATAATCCAGGCATTGTAGTAATTCGTAAAGATTTACCAGTCAATAATATTGCCGAGTTAGTTAAGTTATCTAAAACTAAAGAATTGAATATGGCTTCTGCTGGTACTGGTAGCGTATTACATTTAATGGGGGAATACTTTCAAGAACGCATGGGAGTCAAATGGGTACACGTTCCATATAAAGGCAGCGGCCCAGCATTAACTGATATGGTTGCCGGCAGAACCGATGTAGCCTTAGAGCTTGTTCCTTCAGCAGCACCCTTTGTCAAATCGGGGCAGTTACGGGCATTGGCGATTACTTCAAGCAAACGTTTAAATGTTTTACCTGATATTCCTACTTTGGCAGAACTTGGCTATAGTGGCTTAGACATGGGGTCGTGGATGGCGCTATTAGCGCCTAAAGGAACTTCCCCTGAGATTATTAATAAATTAAATCAAGCGCTAAACGAAGCGATGAAAAACTCCGAACTTATTCAAAAGGTGAACGCTGGTGGGGGCGAACTAGTTGGCGGTACCCCTCAAGACCTGACTAATCAAATGAATAAAGAGATTCCCCGTTGGGCAACAATTATTGAGCGATTGAATATACAACCCGATTAGCGCCATTTTATTCTTTGAGGAAAATTGATGACAAAGCAAGAAATTTCAACAACTAATATTAAAAAACCAGGTGGACATTTCTCTCAGGCAACAGTAGTAGAGGCTAAGGGTAAATTAGTCTTTATCTCTGGCATGACCGCGCATAAACCCGATGGCACTATTGCGGGAATTGGCGATATGGAGGCGCAAACCCGCCAGGTTTGTGAGAATGTAAAGAATGCGGTTGAGGCAGCCGGCGGGACGATGGCAGATATATGTCGGGTTGATGTTTATGTGATTGGGATGCATCATTTTGATGTGATTCATAAAGTACGTCGCGAGTACTTTAAAGCGCCATTACCTGCATCTACGATGGTTGAAATATCGCGCTTTGTTTCCCCCGATTACTTAATCGAAATGAATGCAATTGCAGTAATTCAATAAAGATTTTTTTGAAAGGCTTCTATGTATTTTTGTACCTTTAAAGCAAAAGGTGTTCCGCAATTAGGAATGGCTCAAAATTCACAGTTACAGGCGCTGGTAAATTTAACAGAAATTTGGCCTGAAACTTTAGCGCCAAGCAATGTTGGTGAATTAATTGCTAGCGGTGATGCGGGTCTTGCAATTGCTGCGAAATTACATCAGTCTGCGACGAAATGGCTTGATGTGCAAGATTTGCAATGGTTAGCCCCTATACCAACCCCCCATAAAAATATTTTTTGCGTTGGCCGGAACTACCGCGAGCACATCATTGAAGGCAATATCGCGCAGGGTCGCGAACCTAATTTATTTCCTGAATTTATTGAATTGTTTACTAAGGCGCCAACGGCTGTAATTGGGCATGGCGCAACAATACCGCTACATGCTGGCTTAACTGCCATGCTGGATTATGAGGCTGAGTTAGCCATTGTGATTGGGCGGGGCGGGGTAAATATTGCTGAAGATAGGGCCAACGACGCTATATTTGGATATACTATTTTGAACGATGTTACTGGCCGTGAAATTCAGCGGCGGCACGGGCAATGGTTTAAGGGCAAGAGTCTAGATGGTAGTTGTCCAATTGGCCCCTGGGTTGCTCATAAGTCTGCCATTGCCGACCCGCATCAATTGGCAATTTCCTTAAAAGTAAATGGCGAGCAGAGACAAAATGGGAATACTTCAACAATGATTTTTACCATTCCGCGAATTATTGCTGAATTATCAGCTGGCCTTACTCTTGAGCCCGGAGACATTATTGCGACCGGTACGCCTTCTGGAGTGGGTTATGCGATGAAGCCGCCTCGTCCTTTGAAAACTGGAGATGTTATTACTATCGAAATTGAGGGGCTTGGTAAGTTGGAAAATACGGTGGGCAATTAAGTAACTGCTATGTTCCACTTTGCCCAAAAAAGAGCCTTGGCCCATTGGGTGGCAAAAAGAGTTGCTGATAAAAAATCGGTTTCGATCGCTGGCCACTCGCCATAATCTCAACTAGCACCCCTTTGGTATTTTTTGCTTGGCCCAAGAGTTGATTGATCGTGCTTGGCAAGGCAATGCATTGAATCGTCCGGTCAATTTTTTCAAGGTAAATTTGATAATGATCTTGAATTAATCCGGCAAAATTAGCGCTATTTAATTCTTTCAATGGAGTTTTAGCAATAATTGGAAATTGTTCTGGATCAAGAAAGTATTTGCTATAAAAAGTATATTCCCCGGCCTGAATAACGCGATTGATTTGGAGTAATTGAACGTTTATTTTCCCTGCCGTTAACCAATGGGCCCATGATTCTGTAGAGCGGATTAATTTCCTCTTCACTACTTGGGTCGACATGGGCACAAATTCTGCACTGTCTTTTTCAAGAAAGCGAAAGATCCAGGGCCCACCGATACGTTTTTCAATTGGAATAACAAAGGTGCCCAATCCACGCTTGCGCTGTAAAAATCCCTCGCGAGTGAGGCTGCCAATAGCTTTTTGAATTGTTCCAAGACTAAATGGAGTAGATTTTGAAAGCTCTAACTCGGTAGGTAGCTTGACCCCACATTTCCAATACCCATCTTGAATGGCTGCCAAGATGGATTCACGTAAAACTTCATATTTCCTCACGTTAACCCTATGTTGAGGCTTATATTTTTTATAAAAAAGGGCTTCGCTCATTTGTTTATTGTGGTTATAGGACCGTAGTGCTTACTATCTTACGCTGCGCCTTAGAATTTTGCGCTGCACAAGTTAATATATAGTAAGTCTTGACAAATTTCCCAACTCTCAATAATCTAACTAAGCTTTATTGTTAAAAATTAAAAAATATAGTCGATTAAATCGCACTTAGGAGATAAAAATGCGTGGGGCGGTAGTTTGCTCTCATCAAATTGCTGCAGATGCGGGTGCTAAAACGATGGAGCATGGCGGCAATGCAATCGATGCAACTGTTGCAGTTGCTATGGCTTTAGCTGTGCTTGATCCTGCAAATTGCGGAATAGGTGGGTATGGCGGCTTTATGGTGATTCAAAAAACGCCCCATGAAATCCCTATAACCATTGATTTCAATGCTACGGTAGCCAATGAATTCAATCCAGCATTACTGACGTCTAATAAAATCGGCGTAAATTATTTTGGTAGCGCTGCTTCAGTCTCTACCCCCTTAGTGTTAAGTGGCTTGCTTAAGGCTCACCAAGAATTTGGGTCACAAGACTTTGCGCCATTACTAAACACGGCTATTGCTGCGGCGCAGGAGGGCTTCATTGTCGGTCAGAATTTACAAATGGCCTTAAGCTGGGCTGCAGCACGTGCGGACCAGTTTCCAGACAACTTTAAGGCCATTTTTGCCCCTGATGGCAAATGGTTGCAGGCTGGTGATCGCCTTATTCAGGCAGAGCTAGCAAATACACTCACTCACATTCAAGCGGATCCCGTTGGATTTTTTTATCAAGGTGAGTTTGCCGCTGCTACTAGCCAATTTTTATTAGAACATGGCGGCTGGTTAAGTAAAGAAAACTTTAATCAGCAGCAGGCCAAGCTTGATGTTGGTAATCCAGTAGCATTTCACGGGTCAACTATTTATGGCCCAAACCCCTTAACTTCTGGTTTTGGAATCGTCCAAGATGCGCTGCAACAATTGTCGAATATAGGACTAGAAGAACTGCAGGCAGAAAAAAATTATATTGCTCTAGTTGCAGATGCTTTGCGGATAGGCTGGAGAAATAAAAGAGAGGCTTTTGCAGTTACTAAGGCAGCAGAGCAGCATACAACTCATTTTTGTATCAGCGATACCAAGGGTATGACAGTTTCTTGTACTTTTACACAGGGACCATTATGGTTTGGATCTGGCCTAATAACTCCAGGAACGGGGGTAGTTTTAAATTGCGCTGGCAATTTATTCCGCCAGTCGCGCGCTTCTGGGAAATGGCTTTGTGTGACCAATCTCTCACCTAATGTAATGCTAAAGAAAAATGGCGATCAAATTGCTTCGGGTTCTCCGGGCGGACCTCGCATACCAGCAATTATCTTACAAATTATTTTAGAAATGAGCTCTAAAACTGGCAATCTACAACAAGCAATTAACCGTCTGCGTGTCTCGGTTACGCCAAATGGCGAATTAGAGCTAGAGGATGAAGTGCTAGCTAAGCGTTATCAGGGGTTGAAAATTCATGCTGCAGAATATTTTGGGCCAACCTCAGCTTTGTTGAGAGCGCCAAATGGCGATTTACATATTGGTACTGATGATCGCTTTGAGAAGGGCGTAGCGTGGGTATAAGCCAACATAATCTTGAATAAAGGAATGGTTGTGGATAAATCCGTAGGCATTATTGATACAACTTTACGCGATGCTCACCAATGCTTATGGGCAACACGCATGACGACCGCCCATATGCTGCCAATCGCAGAACAAATTGATCAGGCTGGCTTTGATCAAATTGATTTGGCAGGAACCATCCAGTTTGATGTTTGTGTGCGCTACTTAAAAGAAGACCCGTGGGAACGCGTTCGACTGATGCGTAAGCTAATTAAAAAAACGCCACTGCGGACATTGGTACGCAGTAAAAATATTGCCTCATTTGACTTTGTACCCGACGATATTATTGAGCTCTGGGTAGAGCGCTTAGTTGCCAACGGCTTTAGGGTGGTTGGTGCTTTTGATGGCCTCAATGACGTTGCTAATATGTTAGCCACCACGCGGGTATCAAAAGCCTTGGGGGTTTATACATTTGGCGCGCTTTCGTACAGCTTAAGCCCAGTTCATACTGATGAGTTATACGTTGAAACTGCTAAGCAATTAATTGCCAGTGGTACGGTTGATGCCATTATGCTCAAGGATGCTGGCGGTTTATTAACGGTTGATCGTATTCGCACTTTAGTTCCTGCGCTTAAAAAAGTAATGGGTACAGTACCCCTCGAAATTCATGGACATTGCTTAACAGGTATTGCCCCATTAATGTATTTAGAGGCCGTCAAGCTTGGCGCCGATCAGTTGCATACTTCGATCGCGCCGCTAGCAAATGGCGCTGCACAGCCTGCTACACAAAGTGTTGCTAAAAATTTAAGGCTAGACGGCTATCGCCTATCAATTAATGATGAGGTAATTGATGAAATTGGCGCCCATTTTCAGCGCATTGCTGAACTTGAAGATAAGCCTGTTGGGCAGATTTTGGAATATAACGCTTTTCACTATCAGCATCAAATACCTGGCGGCATGCTGAGTAATTTTCGCTCTCAATTAGACCAGGCTGGCATTGCAGATAAATTTGATGCGCTTCTAGATGAGTGTGCTAGGGTCAGACAAGAGCTCGGCTACCCAATTATGATTACACCGTTTGCGCAATTTGTGGGTACCCAGGCGGTATTAAATGTCTTGCATGGCGAGCGTTATCGCGTTGTGCCTAATGAAATTAAAAAATATGCTTTAGGGTATTACGGTAAATTATTAGCGCCAGTCGAGCCAAGCGTTTTGGATCGGATCATAGAGAATGGCTCTAAACAAATCGGTTTAAACCCCACGCCGCGCGAACCAGGCGTGAAGGCATTAAGAATGAAATATCCGCACGCCAGTGATGATGAGCGCTTATTGCGCTATATGTTTGCTGGATCGCAAGTTGATGATATGTTAGCAGCAGGCGCAATGAAAACTGAATATGTTTTTGAGCACTCGGTTGTTTCGTTAATTAAAGAATTGAGTCGGCGACCTAAGACAAGTCGGATACATGTATCTAAACCTGGCCTGAATATTGAAATTGCTGGGTACTAATGATTCCAAATTTAAAACAAGGAGATAGTGGTGTCTGAGCGCAATTTAAATTATCAGGATTTGATGGAGATCATTCGCTTAGTAGAGGATTCACCACAATTTTCGGAGTTTAGTCTACAGTATGGCGATATTAAAATTGATTTACGAAAAAATTCTGCCAATTCACAGACCCGGTCTTTTCAACGCTCTGGCATCGTAGGGCAGGCCTCTGCGCCCGCGCAAAGTGCTGTAGTAAGCGCCGAAGTAAGTGCTGCACCACAAACGGTCGTCAGTAAAAAAATGATGGTGGCGCCTTCTGGTTTGGTTGGTATTAAGGCGCCAATGGTTGGCAGCTTTTATCGCTCTCCGGAACCAGGTGCTCCCCCATTTATTGAGATTGGCGCTAAGGTCGGAATCGATTCAGTAGTGTGCATTATTGAGGTAATGAAGTTGATGAATTCATTACCGGCTGGTGTTGATGGGGTGGTAAGTGAAATTTTGGTTGGTGATGGTGAGCCAGTTGAATATGGCCAAATATTGATTTTAATAAAGCCCAATGCGTAAAGCAAAACCCATTAAAAAACTGCTAATCGCTAATCGCGGTGAAATTGCAGTGCGTATTATTCGGGCTTGCCAAGAGCTTGGTATTGAAACTGTGCAGGTGTATTCAGAGGCAGATAGCCAATCACTGCCGGTTTTTATGGCAGATAAATCGATGTGCATAGGCCCTGCTCGGGCTAGTGAGAGTTACTTAAACGTTGAAAAAATTCTCACGGCTGCCTATCTCTTTCGGGTCGATGCAATTCATCCTGGCTATGGGTTTTTATCTGAAAATGCCGATTTTGCAGAGCGTTGCGAGCGCGAGGGCTATATTTTTATTGGCCCAAGTTCAACTTCCATTCGCTTAATGGGCGATAAGGCTACGGCTATTCGCCTGGCAAAAGAGGCCGGTATTCCGACCACGCCAGGTTCAAATGGAATTTTACAAGATGCAAAAGAGGCGGCCAGTATCGCAGACAAAATTGGCTACCCGGTTTTATTAAAGGCAAGTGCAGGAGGTGGGGGAAGAGGCATGCGCATTGTTAATCATGCCGAGCAAGTCGAATCGGCCTATATTGAGGCCTCCCAGGAGGCAAAGTCTGCTTTTGGTGACGGCTCGCTTTATATGGAAAAGTTTCTGACGGGCATACGGCATATAGAGGTACAGGTGCTGGGTGACGGTGAAAATGTTTTGCATCTCGGTGAACGAGATTGTTCTTTGCAGCGCCGCAATCAAAAATTGGTAGAAGAAAGCCCCTCTCCAGTGTTAAGCGAGAAATTGCGCACCGATATTGGTAATGCAGCCATTCAACTTTGCAAACATGTTAATTACCGCAGCGCGGGCACGATTGAGTGCATGCTTGACCCTATTTCAAAGCAATTTTATTTTATGGAAATGAATACCCGGATTCAGGTTGAACATCCAGTAACTGAAATGGTTACTGGTATTGATTTGGTCAAGGCTCAGATACTAATAGCTGCAGGGGAGGGTCTGAGTTTGCAGCAAAAAGATATCCGTTTAACAGGGCATGCAATTGAATGCCGCATTAATGCCGAAAGTGCATCCAATGATTTTCGACCTAATCCGGGCAGGGTTAACGAGTATTTTGCACCCGGTGGTTTTGGTATCAGAATGGATAGTCATTTATTTTCGGGATATGTGATTCCCCCATTTTATGATTCCCTGCTAGGTAAGGTAATTTGCTGGGGCCGTGATCGAGCTGAGGCAATTGCACGTATGCAACGGGCTTTATTAGAAATGCAAGTTGAGGGCGTGGAGACTACGCGTGAATTTCAAAGAAAACTGATTAGCTCTTCTGAATTTATGACAGGTGATGTGCATACTCGTTTTGTTGAAACCAATTTTTTAAACCGGATGGAATAAATTGTTCAGCTCTTTTTTTAGTTCCACTAGTAAAAAAATGAATCCAGGCATTAAGGCTGCCGGGCTTAATGTCCTTGCTTTAGCAGCATTTTTATTGTTATGGCAATTACTAGCGGGTTGGGTTGCTTCACCATTTTTCCCTCCAGTAGATGCTGTGTTCAAGGCATTTAAAAATTTACTTGTAAAAGGTGATACCCAAGGTATCTCACTCGGAGCCCATGCATGGGCGAGTTTATATCGGGTTTTATTGGGCTTTAATCTGGGTGTTTTTTTGGGAGTACCACTTGGCTTGTTGATGGGCCTAAATAAAAGCCTATACAACTCAACCCGCTCGGTCATGGAGCCTTTTCGCTTTATTCCACCCATTGCCTGGATTCCCTTGGCCATTATTTTATTTGCAGGCGATACGCGCTTTGCATTTTTAATTTTTCTTGGCGCTTTTTTTCCGGTTTATACGTCAACCTTAGTGGGAGTTCAGCGGGTTGAACCTTTGCATAAGAAGGTAGTAGCCGTTTATGGCGCCTCGAAGTTTTATACCTTAATGCATGTGGTGGTGCCAACCGTACTTCCAGATATTTTAGGGGGCATGCGAGTGGCGATGGGTGCCGCTTGGCTGACCATTGTTGCAGCTGAATTAGCTGGTGGGATTAATGAGGGCTTGGGACGCATGATGCTGAACTATGCTGAATTATTAAAGATTCCAGAAATTATTGTTGGCATGATTGTGATTGGTGCAATTGGCTTTGTTTTGAATGAATTGCTACTAATGGCTGAGCGTTATTTATTTAAGTGGAGATGGCAGGTTACCCTTTAAGGGCTTATCAAGCTAAATGATGACAAATTTAAACTCCAAACTTCAAGTTGCTATCTCTCACCAGTATGGTAATTTGGTCGTACATGGCGATATTCAATTTTCGGTTAAAGAAAATGAATTTTTGTGTATCTGTGGTCCCAGTGGCTGCGGTAAAACAACCTTACTTGATATTCTTAGCGGCTTATTAAAACCGTCAAAAGGCGACGTATTGTTAGACGGTGAAATCGTCAATCCAAAAAAACATAGTATTTCTTTTGTTTTTCAAGAACCCTCTACCTTGCCGTGGCTAACCGTTTGGGAAAATATTGCCACAGGCTTAAAAATTAAGAAATTAAAGAAAGCCGAAATAAAACAAAAAGTAGAAGAGGTGATTCGCATTGTTGGGCTTGGTGGGTTCGAGGGTTTTTATCCGCATCAGATTTCTGGCGGCATGAAGCAGCGAGTTTCAATTGCCAGAGCTTTTGCAACGGATGCAGATTTAATCTTAATGGATGAACCATTTGTAAGTCTAGATCAACCGACACGAGAAAGAATGCAGCAAGAGGTTTTGGATATCTGGAAAAATTTGAAACGGACGATTGTTTTTGTTACACATAATTTAGAAGAGGCAGTTTTTTTAGGCGATCGCGTCATTATTCTTTCTGAAAAGCCCACTTCTATTAAGGCTGATTTACCAATCGACTTGCCACGACCACGGAATTTAATGAGCCTTGAATTTACGGAATTAAGAGCCAAGTGCTTTTCTTTTTTGCATCAAAAGTAGGGGTAGATAAAGTAGTTTAAGCAGTTAAAAATCACTTTTTAAACAGGAGATGAGAGATGATTAATACTAATAAAAATCGCAGAAATATTTTAGGTATGGGTGCAGCAGCATCGCTGGGGACCATGCTGCCGATGGGCACGCCGTTATTTGCACAAAGCAAAAAAACAGTTATTAGGCTAGCAGATCAAGCTGGCGCTGAGGTTGACTATGCAGCTATTTGGGTGGCTGAAAATCAAGGCTATTACGATCAAGAGGGCATTCAAATTGATCGGCGCACCTATCCCAATGGCCCAGCATCGTTACTCGATTTAAATAAAAACTTAGACGCTGTAATGTGTGGCTTGGCACCGATCATGCAATATGCTGCAGGCGGCGGACAATTTTCGATGCTTTGTTCGGTCACTAAATACAATGCGCCACTGGTTGGCCATAAACAATTTAAATCTTATGCTGATTTAAATGGCAAAAAGGTAGGAACACCTGGGCTTGGCACAATTCACGATGCCATTTTATTTTATGTTGAAAAAACCCAAAATCTTAAATTCCAAAAGGTGCCTGGTCGCGTTGGTGATATTGCTGCCATGCTTGATCGCGGAGAGGTAGACGCATTTATTGCTTGGGAGCCAGCTTCAGCATTAGCAGTTTCTAAAGCCAAAGATACCCATTACATAGTGCAGTTACCACCCATACCCAATGCGGAGAGTTTGGACTTGGTTTTTCATCCCACCTTTATTAAAGATAATCCTGATGCAGTAGTGCGTTTTTTAAAGGCCACCTTAAAAGGGATGAATTTTATTAAAACTAAACCTAGGGATGAGGTTGCAGAAATTATTGCTAAAAAAATGAATGATCCGACCGCTAAACCCGTGGCGCTAATGGCCTTGAACTCAGTGTTACTTACTGAACCCCGCTTAGATATGCCTTCAACCCGCTTAATTCTGAAAACTATTTCTGAGCAAGGCAAGATTGATCCTGCGCTAGTCGCAAATACGGATGCTTGGGTTGGAAAATACTTAGATTATTCCTTTTTAGATAAAGCGGAAAAATCGCTGAAGGGTTAGGGAATGTTTTTGTACCATCTCTTTTAATTGATCTTTAAATACAGGGGCTTTATCTCAATGGCAAAAACCATCCTAACTTGCGCAGTAACTGGCGGCTTAACAAAGCCAGAGATGACCCCTTATTTGCCTATTACTCCACAACAAATAGCCGATTCTTGTTTGGGGGCTGGCGCTGCTGGAGCTGCTGCCGTGCATATTCATGTGCGCGACCCAGTTTCGGGTAAACAGTCAATGGAATTTGATTTATACGCCAAAGTAGTTGAGTTAATTCGCGCGCAAAACAAAGAGCTTATTATTAATCTAACAACCGGGCCAGGTGGTCGCTTTATTCCTAGTGAAGATGATCCTAAGGTCTTTGCTCCAGGAACTACTTTATGCCATCCCTTAAAGCGCGTAGAGCATATTACCAAGTTAAAGCCTGATATTTGTTCTTTAGATTTTAATACGATGAATGGCGCGACAGATATTGTGATTAATACGCCATTAAACGTGCGCAAAATGGCCAAAGTGATTCGCGATGCTGGAGTTCTTCCTGAATTAGAAATTTTTGATACGGGTGACCTCAATTTAGCTTTGGATTTAATTGCTGATGGCACACTTGATGGCCCTGGTTTATTTAGCTTTGTGTTGGGGGTGAAGTATGGCTTAAACGCTGATCCCGCTACTTTGCTCTATTTACGCGATCAATTGCCTGTTGGGGCTAGATGGTCAGCTTTTGGCATTAGTCGCTTTGAGTTCCCAATTGTGGCGCAATCTTGGTTATATGGGGGCCATACACGGGTTGGCTTAGAGGACAATATTTTTCTCAAGAAGGGTGTGCTTTGTCAAAGTAATGCTGAATTAGTTACTAAAGCAAAACGTATTATTGAAGACCTAGGTGGAGATTTGGCCTCAGCTGCTGAGGCGCGTTCTATGTTGGGCCTCAAAATAGCTTCTTAAGGCTATAAATAGCTAAATTTTTGTAATTTTCACCTAATTTTAGTTTTTTATAAATAGTTTGCGTTTATATCTTTTTTATAATATACTTTAAAACATAATGTAATTTTACATTTTATTAGGAAATAAAATGAGTCAAGTAAAGCAGAGTACTAAACCAGAGCCATATTGGCACCCCCTTTATGCTGGGCTGGCTTTGGGCCTAGTCTTATTAGCTAGTTTTGTCGTCACTGGGCATGGCCTAGGCGCAACTGGGTTTACAACCCGTCTTACAGCATGGATTGGCATGACAACAATGCCGACCATGACTGCAGCTAATGAATACCTTGGCGGCATGGTGGAGGATGGAAACCCGTTAAATGGCTGGATAACTTGGCAGGTTATTGGCTTGGCTATTGGCGCTTTCGCCTCTGCCTGGCTGGCTAATCGATTTAAGCTGCAAACTGATGGTAAACGTTTTTTAGGGGGTAGTAAGCGTCCCTTAACAGCGCTACTGGGTGGGGTCTTAGCTGGTTTTGGGGCACGCATTGCAGCGGGATGTACTAGCGGTCTGGGTTTATCGGGCACAGCAGTATTGGGGCTTGCCGGGTTTGTTTTTTTAGGTACATTTTTTGCTACCGGCTTAGTCATTAGCCGTTTAATGAAAGAAAAGGCATAAATATGAATTCCATCATCTCTGGGCTACTTTTAGGTGCCGCCTTCGGTTTTGTTTTAGAGCGCGCTGGGTTTGGTAGCCCCTGTAAATTAACGGCTCAATTCCGTTTAACTGATTGGTCAGTATTTAAAGTGATGTTTACTGCGATCGTTTTTGCTTCAGTAGGCATTATGTTATTAGAAAAAATGGGGTATATCAATGCCGCTGATTTATTTGTACCGCCTGCATTTTTAGGGGCAGCCGCTCTTGGTGGGGCTCTAGTAGGAGCAGGTTTTGCCATTGGCGGATATTGCCCTGGAACTTCCGTGGTTGGCTTTGTTTCTGGCCGCATAGATGCCGGTTTATTTTTAATTGGGTTAATCATTGGTACTTGGATTTTTGCCGATATATTTTCTAGTATTGAGTTTTTGACTTCAGCTGGTGAATACGTAAAAGCATCAACATTACCAGAGGCGTTGCAAGTGTCCGCTGGAGTAATTAATCTTTTTATGATTGCTGCTGCGTTGGCTATTTTTGTACTTGGTACATGGATGGAAAAACAAGTCGGGGGTTCGATTTCTGCTGTAGAAGCTATGAATGCCTGCACAGTAAAGCAGTCTTAATCATTTCAACCATTTAATTGTTTAATAAGGAAAATTATGTCTAAGAAAAATACTATCGCTGCATTAGCTTTGGCTTTAGCGGGCTTGGCTGCTGCACCTGTTGCTTTGTCAGCAGATGCGCCAGATAAAAAACCCGCAAATGCTGAGCAAAAAAATCCTTGTGGACCAGCAAAAAAAGCAGATGCAAATCCCTGTGGGCCCGCCAAAAAGAAGGCTGCCAATCCATGTGGACCAGCTAACCCTTGTGGTCCAAAAAAGCGTAAATCAGCCGATTAATTTTATAGCCTTGATAAAAATTCTTAACTATTTAACTTCACCAGTGAAATAAATGCTCACTCAATCTATTCTTTGTTTAGCTGCACAAGAGTTGCTTAGTGTGCAAACCAAATATGCTAAAAAGGGGCTGACATTAAGCCAAGCAGCATTATGTGGGGCAAAGCAATTTGTCGAATGGCGGCACTATCCTAGCAAGGACTTGGTTGATGGTGAGGGAGGGTATGAGTTCTATTACCACGCGCATGCTGCTGATGAGATGCAGAAAGGTGAGCACGGCCATTTTCATTTATTTAAACGTAGTGCTAAACAGCCCAATCATTTCTTTCACCTGATTGGTATTGCACTAGATCAAAAGGGCTTGCCAGTGCGGTTGTTCACCACTAATCAATGGGTAACAGGAGAGCAATGGGCCAAGGCGCCAACGGTCATTGCAGCCCTTCAAGATTTTGATGTATCAGTAAAAGGGCCATTAGGGCCATTAGGCAGATGGGTTAGCGCCTTAACTACATTATTTTATGTTGAGATGCGTGAGTTAATAGTGAAGCGGGACAGAAAAATAACGGCATTAGCTATCAAGGACGGTAATAAAAATTTAGCTTTAGAGAATCGTAAATATCATGTTTTAACAGAGCAAAAAATTCATTATATGGATCGACTTGCGGATCATTTATTTGTATAAAAAAGGTATAAAAATGAAAAAAATTCAAGGATTAATCTTATTTGCTTGCGCAATGGTGACGAGCGTAGCCTACGCTATCACCTTACCTGGCCCAGTTGTTAATGCTGAGTGGTTGGCAAACAATTTGTCAGCAGTGCAAATTGTTGATGTACGTTCAGATATAACTAGCTTTGGTCGAAATCCAGAGTTTGTTACTGATAAGGCGAGTGGCAAAAAAAGCCTAAGTGAAGTTGGGGGACATATTGAAAACTCGACTTTGCTCAATTTTAAAAATGCTCGAGTAGAGCGCTTAGTCGATGGTCGTAAGGTCAAGTTTTTAATTCCCGAACAAGCTGATTTTGAAAAATATATTCAAGCGGCTGGAATTAACGCAAATAAGCCGATTATTTTAGTACCTGTAGGCCAAGATATTTCTGATGTGGATGAGGCCTTAAGAATGTATTGGCAATTTAAAGTTTATGGTGAAAATCAAGTAGCTGTATTAGACGGTGGTATGGCTGGCTGGTTGGCAGATGGGCGTACATTTGTTACTAGTGCCGCCACAAAGCAAGTAGGAAATTGGGTGGCAAAGTCAGCCCGTAAAGAGTTAATTGCAGGCTCGGAAGAAGTGGCTAATGCTTCAAAAACAGGTACAGCGCAGTTAATTGATTCACGCTTACCTATGCAATATTTTGGCACGTCTAAAAAACCCGATATTGGTGCTTATGGACATATTGCAGGCGCTAAGGAATTTTCGCCAGATTTGCTAACTAAATCTGTGAATGGAGCCCTATATTTTTTCAAACCTGAGACATATTCCGCTCTATTGATAGCAAATGGAATTAAGCCCACGGGCCCAGCAATTAGTTATTGCAATACTGGTCACTTAGCTTCTGGAACCTGGTTTATTGTTTCTGAATTAGTGGGCAATAAGTCGATTCAACTTTATGATGGCTCGGCTTATTTATGGACTTTAGAGGGGCGCCCACTGCAGGGTGTACCGCTAAATTAAAACCGCTGATTGTTTTAAGAACAGTGCTATATGTTGATGGCTCGAAATTTAATTGATTTAAAAAAAATGCAGCATTCGGCTGGTGAGGCGGTTAAATTACTGAAGGCCTTAACTCATCCAGATCGCATGCTGCTGCTCTGCCAAATAAGTAAAGGTGAGCGATGTGTTGGTGAGTTAGAGAATCTGCTTGATATTCATCAGCCGATGTTGTCCCAACACTTAGGCGCTTTAAAGCGGGCTAAATTGGTTAAAACGCGGCGCGTTGGCAAGAATATTTACTATGCCGTTGCTAATGATTTTGCAATGTCGATTATTGATCAGTTATATAGGCATTACTGCCTTAAAAATATGCTTATTTAAGGGAAAACGAGGATGGTTTCAGCTGATCTTTGTCCTATAAAGTGAGGAGTCAGAAAAAGGAGTGTTATGTCTCAGCCTTTACATCCTCAGGCTATATTAGATTCTTTGGCGCAGTTTGATACCCCCACCATTTGCAATGCGCTAGAGTTAATAGATCCCAATTATCGAAATCACGGTTTTACTACAGAACCATTAGAGTGCATCTATCCTAATTTAGCGCCGATGGTAGGGTATGCGCGCACTGGAACGATGCGTGCAGTTCAAGGGCCCCGTATTAGCCCTGAAGCGCAAAAAGAAATACGGATTGATTGGTATAAGTATGTTGATGAGGGGCCCAAGCCCAGCATTATTGTTTTACAAGACTTGGATGGTGCACGAGCCGGAATCGGTGCATTTTGGGGTGAGGTAAATACCCATGTACACCGCGGTCTAGGCGCTAAAGGGGTGGTTACCAATGGCTCAATTCGGGATATTCCCATGAATGCGAGCAATTTTCAGTTATTAGCTGGGAGTGTGATGCCTAGTCACGCGCATGTACACATTGTTAGCATTGGGATACCAGTTACTGTTGCCGGTATGGCGGTGCAGCCTAATGATTTAATTCATGCCGATCAACATGGCGCAGTGGTCATTCCCTTTGCTGCAGCTGAAAAAATTAATGATGCTATAGAACTTATTGCAAAAAAGGAAGCCGTGATTATTGGCGCCGCAAAAGCGAGCAATTTTTCTTGGGAAATTTTACGCGACGCAATTAAAGAATCAGCTGATATTCATTAAGCGCTAGGGAATATACAGCGCTAATACAAGCAGATTCTATCCAAGGTAGATCTTAAAGGAGCAAAATGAAAACCGATCAAATAGCTAATTACCTGCGCCATTTTTGCGCTACCCTTTTATTACTCTCGCTGCCACAGCTTGTCTTTGCGCAAGCGAATGATTGGCCAAATAAACAAGTTTCCATTGTGGTGCCATTTCCGCCAGGTGGTGCGCTTGATATTACTGCTCGGGAAATTGCTTTGCGCTTAACTAACAAATATAAACAGTCTTTTGTGGTTGAGAACCAGCCAGGCGCAGGCGGTTTAATTGGTTCGCGGAACGTTGCTAAAGCTAAGCCAGATGGCTATACATTGTTGGTGGCTTCAACTGGTCAATTGGCTATTCATCCCGCAGTATTTAAAAATCTGCAGTACAACCCCTTAACTGATTTAACGCCGATCATTCAGTTAACCTCAGCCCCATTTTTAGTAGCAGTGAATGCCGATTTCCCTGGGAAAAATGCCCGTGACTTGGTGGCGTATATTAAGAATAATTCGGGAAAAGCCAATTACTCTTCCACCGGAATTGGCACCTTAGTGCATTTATCTGGTGAAATGATCAGCATTGAAGGCAATAGTGGTGCAACGCATGTCCCATTTCAAGGGGGCCCTCCATCGGTCGCGGCTATTGTAGGAAATGACGTGCTTTATACCGCTACTAATATTTCCAACCCATTACCTTTAATTAAGGCGGGCAAGCTTAAAGCTATTGCAACTACTGGCAGTAAAAGGCCCGCTGAATTAGCTGATATTCCCACTATGCAAGAGAGCGGTTTTCCGAATTTCGAAGTGACCGTGTGGGTAGGTTTATTTGGCCCTAAAAATTTACCTGCCAATTTAACCAATACGATCTATCAAGCGGTAAATGAGACATTAACTGATCCTGTTTTAATTAAGAAATTAGCGTCGGTAGGTGATGAGCCAGCCTCGAAAAATCCTCAAGAATTTGCCCAATTTATTGAAAAAGAAGCAAAAAAATATTTAACAATTGCGAAAAAAGCCAATATTCAGGTGGATTAAAGCGACTAGGTGAGGCTGAATTGGATTTTATTAATATGTTGCGGGTTCCTGTTTGCCTCTAAATTATGTTAACGTTCCTGAGGATTTTTCTATTAATTAAAACCTTTCTCAGGGAGATAACAATGAACAGCAAGTCAATTAAGCCCAGAAACCCAAAATACAGCTTTTTTGCTGGTCTTGCAGTAGCCATGCTTTCCGGTGGCTGCTTCGCTGATGGCGCAGCGCACTGGGGTTATGAGGGAAAAGTAGGGCCAAGTAATTGGGGCGCTCTTGAGAAGGAGTTTGCCGCCTGCAAAGTGGGGCAGATGCAAGCCCCAATTGATATTCCAAGCAAAGCTGCTACGCCAGCTACCGCACCAATTACCACCAAATATAAAGCATCAGCTGGCGAGATTATTAACAATGGTCACACCATTCAAGTTGCCCTAGCCGATGGCGGCTCTGCTCTTTTAGGCGGGGTCGATTATAAGATTTTGCAGTTTCATTTTCATACTCCAGCAGAAGAAAAAATTGATGGCAAAGGCTTCCCATTTAATGCGCATTTAGTTCATAAAAGTGCCGATGGAAAGTTAGCAGTCATTGGAATTTTATTTAATGAGGGTAGTGAAAATAAAAGCATCAAAGATATTTTTGCAAACTTGCCCGCAAAAGAAGGTAAAGTGGCTTTGAAAACCAATTTTGATGCAGCTAGCATGCTACCTAGCTCATTAGCTTATTACAGTTATGCGGGCTCTTTAACAACCCCCCCATGTAGTGAGGGCGTGAGTTTCTATATTCTTAAAACGCCAGTTGAGCTTTCAAAAGATCAATTAAACGCCTTCAAAAAGATATTTAAGATGAATGCCCGACCCATTCAACCGCTTAATGGGCGTAAGATTACTCAAGGTAGTTAAGACCTTTTGTAAATTACAACTTGGCTATGAAAACCCTTGAATATTTAAAGGTTGTAGTCAAGCATGAATTAATTGCTATCAAGGAGGCACTGATTGAGTTAAAACTCATAGTGCTTCTTCTGGTGCTTATTTTTGCCGGACTGATTTACTACCTTAAGCCATTTCCAGAAAAAAGTATCACCATCTCAACCGCATTTAAGGGGTCAGATTGGTATCAATTTGCCGAAACTATTGCCCCAGCCTTACAAGACCATGATATTAGTCTTACCGTGCTTGCTAGCGATGGCTCAATTGAAAATGTTGAAAAATTAGATAATCAGAATAGCAAGGTCACTGCTGGTCTCACTTATGGAGCGGCTTTATCCGCCGAACAAATTGGTGGAATTTACTCACTAGGAAGCATTACTTATGAGCCTATTTGGATTTTCTATCATGAAAAACGTATAGGCAAAATTACAGATATTAAGGATTTTGCGCGCTTTAAGGTTGGGGTGGGGCCGCCTAAAAGCGGGTCGTATGCTTTTGCCGAAAAATTATTTGCTATTAATGGGATTCAAATTAAAGAAAATAAAAATTTTCAAGCCGCTTCAATTGAAGGTAATTTAAATCAGTTTTTAGATGATAAATTAGATGTGTTTATTTTTGTCTCAACCATTATTGATTTACCTGTTCAAAAATTAATTCGGTCCCCAGGCATAAAACTCTTTAATTTTAAAAACTCAGCAGCTTATGAAAAAAAGTTTTATTTTTTAGATGCAGTTGAGATACCAGCAGGGTCAATCAATATTTTGAATAATTTTCCGCCAGAAAATATTTCTTTAATTGCCACAACTTCGACTTTAGCCGTGCGTCGAGATATGCATCCGGATCTGCAGCTTGCTTTACTAATAGCAATGAAAAATACCATTCAAGACTCGCAATTACTATTTTTTGCTAAAAGAAATCAATTTCCTGCCTATGTCGATCCCTCTATACCGCTGAGTCCAGTGGCACGAAAATTTTATAATAATGGCCCTCCCCAAGCGATTATCTATTTACCCTATTGGCTTGGGGTATTCGTAGACCGCTTCTGGCTAATACTTTTAACCCTTTTTGCGGTCATTTATCCCTTATCTAAATTAAATTTTCATTTAAGAAAATTCCTGTATGCCGTTAAGGAGCGGGGTCATTATGAGGAAATCTTGGCGATTGATCGGCAGGTAAGCTCCGACCCTATTAGCGCTGAGCAAAGAGTTTTATTCTTAAAGCGTTTAGATGAAATTAATCTGCTTCTTATTCGTCGAGACGTGCCAATTGGCGAGGAGACTGATTATTATTTATTTGTCAATGCTACCCAGTTATTACGCAATAAGATCGAGCGGCTATGATTAAATTAATTATTGTCATTACTGCCTTAGGATTTTCTTCGGGTATTTTGGCGCAAAATGCTGCGCTTCCACAATTGCCTAAAAATTGGAGCGGAATTGTTTCTGTCACCGCGATGGGCAATACTTACCAAACAAAAGTAAATAGCACATCTAAAGTTGGCGAAATGTCGTTTAATTCGTTTGATATTCCAGCGACGATTACGATTCTCAAACAAGAGGGTCGCCATCTTGAATTTTTATATCGCTCAGCTAATTATGAGTCACGTTACGTCGGCACTTTATCAATGGATGGCAAACAAATACAAATTGCTTATCAACAGGGCTCTGGAAGCTATACTTTAGAAGGTAATAAATTATCGGGCTGTGGATCTGGTCGGGGCGGGAAAGGCACTTTTAAAGACTGGCTAAATAGTTATTCCACCTGGTGTGAAGAGTTTACTGCGCTGCCATAAGAGGTCTTTTAACATCAAACCATACCAAGACTTAAAACAACTTGTAATCCTTTTCTTTGCCACGCTGTTTTTAAGTGGTGGCGCTTTTGCAGATGAGATTCAAGTCATTACATCTGGCGCTTTTGCTGAAGCATTAGTTGCATTGGCGCCGATTTATGAAAAGCAATCACAACACAAAGTAATCATTTCAAATGGGTCTTCGATGGGGTCTGCTCCTGATTCAATTCCGTCGAGACTTGCCCGTGGTGAGCGTTTTGATATCCTTATCTTAGCTGCGCCCGCTCTAGACACTTTTATTAAAAGCGGCCAGGTGCAAGTAGGTACGAAGGTGGATTTAGTGGCCTCAGTAATTGGTGCAGCAGTCCGTAAAGGCGCCTCTAAACCCGATATCAGCACGGTTGAGGCTTTGAAAAAAACACTTTTAGCTGCTAAATCTGTTGCGTATTCGGCGAGCGCGAGTGGCACCTATTTATCTACTGTGCTATTTGCGCAACTCGGTATAGCCGACCAAATGCAGCTTACTGCTAAAAAGATCTATAGTGAGAGGGTAGGTACTGTCGTAGCTAGGGGAGATGCAGATTTAGGGTTTCAACAGGTAAGCGAATTGATTCCCATTGCGGGAATAGATTTCCTTGGCGAGCTGCCAGCAGAAGTGCAGCAAACTGTATTATTCTCAGCAGGCATCACCAGCAATCGAAACAACCTGAATGCAGCACGTGATTTAATTGCATTTCTTGCGTCGCAGCAAGCAGCCCCGATGATTATTCAGGCGGGATTAAAACCCATATTATCTCCCCTACCATGGTAAAAAATTCATTTAATAAAATGCTCAAAATTAATAAAAAATGGCCCTTAGTATTTTGCTTTGTCTTTTATGCGCTAGCGAGTCAGGGCGCCTATCCCGATAAATCCATCCGTCTGGTCGTGCCGTTTGCAACCGGGGGCACTTCAGAAATTATTGCCCGATCGGTGGCAAATGCGTTAACTACACAATTGGGGCAATCGGTATTCGTTGAAAATAAGCCTGGTGGAGCAGGCAATATTGCCATGGAAGAGGTCAAGCGGGCGGCTCCCGATGGTTATACCCTGATATTAGGACACGTTGGCACCCTGGCAGTAAATCCGGCGCTTTTTGGTAAAAAATTACCATACGATCCAAATAAAGATTTTGTGCCAATCACCCTGATTGCTAAAGTGCCCAATGTGATTGCAGTAAGTAAAGCAAGCCCCTATAAAACCTTAGCCGATTTGGTTGCAGATGCGAAAAAAAATCCTGGCAAAATTAATTATGGCTCTGCTGGTAATGGTAGTGCAGGACATTTGGCGATGGAATATTTCACCTCAGTAGCAGGTATTGATTTAGTACATGTGCCCTACAAGGGTTCAGGTGCCATGCTCACAGATTTAATTGGCGGGCAGATACAAGCAACGTTCAATGGTTTGCCATCGCTCATTGGACAAATTAAGGGCGGCGCTTTGGTGCCTCTAGCCGTAGGTTCTCTGGCTCGCTCGAGTACCTTGCCCCAAGTGCCAACTTTAATTGAATTGGGTTACAAGGGGGTTGAAACCTCGCAGTGGTATGGCATTATGGCGCCAGCTGGTACGCCTAAGGCCATTGTTGATAAGCTGCAAAAGGAGATTTCTAAAGCCTTGAAATCGAAAGACGATTCCAAAAAAATGCTTGAGGATGGCGCAATTTTAGTGGGCGATACCCCAGAACAGTTTGAGGCTTTTATTCGTGCTGAACAAAAGCGTTGGGCGAATGTGGTTGAAAAAGCAAAAATTTCAATTGATTAATGACCGCTAATGATGATTGAGGCGAAGCACAGGTTTTCACTGGTGAATGCACAGCGCATTGGTTTTGTGTTGATACTAGGTAGTTTGTGTATGCCACTAACTGCTTATACCCAAGCCCCGGTTCAGGCTTATCCAAATAGGCCTGTTAAAGTAATTGTGGCGTTTACTGCAGGCGGTACTACGGATATTTTGACCCGCATGGTGAGTCAAAAATTAACTGAGCGCGTTAAGCAATCTTTTGTGGTTGAAAATAAACCTGGCGGCGGCGGTAATATCGGCA
Source organism: Polynucleobacter sp. IMCC30063 (assembly GCF_021395235.1). Lineage (NCBI taxonomy): Bacteria > Pseudomonadati > Pseudomonadota > Betaproteobacteria > Burkholderiales > Burkholderiaceae > Polynucleobacter > Polynucleobacter sp. IMCC30063. Next base: position 271,321 of record NZ_JAJVCQ010000003.1, read on the forward strand.
CCGAATTTGTGGCTAAGTCTGCTCCCGACGGATACACCTTGATTATGGATTCTGTAGGTCCAATCGCGGTAAATCCAACCTTATATAAAAAATTAAACATTAACCCTTTGACTGATTTAATGCCGCTTATACAAATTGCAGATGTACCGAATGTTTTAGTGATTAATGACTCTCTACCCATAAGAAACTTTGAAGAATTTATTAATTATGCGAAGCTGAATCCCGATAAATTAAATTACAGCTCTACCGGCATTGGTACTTCCTCGCATTTATCGGGCTACATGTTAAGTAAACGCTTGGGCATCGAGGCCACTCATGTTCCTTATAAGGGTGCTGACGCGCTGAATGATTTAATGGCAGGGCGAGTGCAGTTTATGTTTGCGACAATACCTTCGGTGATTCAGCACATTCATGCAGGCAAGTTACGCGCCATCGCCGTAACGAGTTTGAAGCGGTCGCGGTCTTTGCCTAATATTCCAACTGTTGCGGAAAGCGGTTTCCCCGGTTTTGAGGCGGGGTCTTGGTTTGGCCTTTTTGCGCCGAAGGACACGCCTGCGGAAGTGATCACTTTTATCAATAAGAATGTGAATGCAATTTTGCCTAGCCTTGAAACGCAATTTATTCGCGAAGGTGCTGATCCGGTTGGCGGTAGTGCCACCAAATTTAGTCAATTTATTCAAAAAGAATATGAAAAATGGAAAGTGATTGTGCGAGATTCAGGCGCGGTCGCTGAGTAAGGGTGAGAATTCTACTTTCTGCTCAGGCCGCCGCGCGACTTCAACCTCGGTTTGCCCTAAATTTAGCTGGGACACCCCATGAAATAGTCATAGCAGATGAGTGTCGCTTAGGGACTGATTTTGACTGTGCCTTTATATCTCGTGATGTTACGGGCTTATCTACTAAATTAGAGCTTGAGCCCAATACCCAGCACTTTTATGATTTATTACTTAATGCAGTGTCATTGCAGTGGGTGCATACGCATTCTGCTGGTAGTGATCGACCCATTTTTACAGCTTTACTCAATAACAAGCGCATGATTACGACTTCGGCGGGTGTAAATGCCGCGATTGTGGCACAGTCGGCCTTAGCTGGTATCTTAGCGCTCGCGCGGCACTTTCCAAAAATGGCTAAAAATCAGGCTCAGCGCCAGTGGCGATCTTTGATGGCGGGTACTCTTCCTGCTGATCTTGAAGGGCAGACTGCTGTCATCGTGGGCTGGGGAGCAATCGGGCAGCGAATTGCTAGATTACTGCACGCTTTTGGTGTGCATTGCGAGGTAGTGCGTTTTAATCTACCGGTTGTTGAGTCTGCGGGGCTTCAGGCGCATCCGCTTGCAGCCCTCAAGACTGTATTACCTCGAGCCAACTGGCTTATTTTGGCTTGCCCATTAAGCGTTGAAACCGAGCGCTTAATTGATGCGGCAGCTTTAAGCTGTTTGCCCCATGGTGCGTATATTATTAATATAGCGCGGGGCGAAATAATTGTTGAGGCAGATTTGCTGACTGCACTGCAGACCGGCCGCTTGGGCGGCGCTTACTTGGATGTTTTTGAGTATGAGCCATTAGGACTTGATTCGCCTTTATGGAATAGTGATAATGTGATAATCACCCCCCATTCAGCTGGTCATTCACAGGGGAATGCGCAACGGGTCGAGGACCTTTTTTTGACTAATTTAAGCCATTTTATTCAGCGACAACCCCTTATCAATTTAGTGCAATGAAATGTGTTTACTAATAGACCTTAAGCGTGGCAGTTGGTGAAACAGCTGACAAATTCTGGGCGTTTGCCGCTGGTCTCTATTCGAGATCAAGTTTCTAGCGAAGAGTGGCAAGCACGCATTGATATTGCAGCCTGTTACCGTTTATTGGCGCATTACGGTATGTCTGACATGATGGCTAATCATGTAACCTTACGCGTACCGGGCGAAGCCGATGCCTTTTTAACAAACCCTTATGGCATGATGTATGAAGAAATGACGGCCTCATGTATGTTAAAAATTAATCATGCCGGTACAGTTTTGTATACCCCCGATTTTGGCGAGCTTAATTATGGCTTTAATAAGCCGGGATATATTTTGCATAGCGCAGTTCATGTCGCACGACCTGAAATTGATTGCGTGATTCATACTCATACGCCTGCTGGTATGGCGGTCGCTGCATTGCAATGCGGTTTATTACCCCTGACACAAACAGCGATGCGGTTTCATCATATTGCTTACCATGACTATTGGGGAGTGGTATTAGATCTAGCCGAACAGGCTAGCTTGGTAGCTGATTTAGGCTCGGCCGAAGCGATGATTTTGCGCAATCATGGCTTATTAACAGCAGGCAAAACGATTGGCGAAGCTTTCAATTGGATGCATCGTCTCGAGTTATCCTGCCGCTCCCAATTGGCTGCCATGGCCTGTAATACGCCTTTCAGCCCTGTGCCTGAAACGATCATCGAGGAGACTTATCAAAATTATCAGCCAACCACCCGCCGGCCCTATGGATTAATGGAGTGGCCTGCCTTATTACGAATGCTCGAGCGGCAGGACCCCAGCTTTAGGGAATAGGGGGGCTTGGGGCAAAGTACGCTATCCTTTAGCTAATTTACAGAATTGTGGCGCAAAATTAACCATGTCGATCTATACCAAATTTGAAAAACTGACCCTCAAGGCGAAGCTTACTATTAGCTTTTCGCTCATTATTATTATGACCGCGATATTAGGCGGCTTATCGATTTATAACTATGGCATTTTGGGCCAAGATACTGAGTGGCTGTATTTACAAAGTACCTTAGGCGTTAGTTCCGCTAAAGAGGTTAAGGTAGAAGTGCTTATTATTGGTCAAGATGTGAGCCAATATTTATTAGCGCCTACTGTGCTCAATAAAGAAGACCTTGCTAAGCATCAAAGTGAAATCACAGCGAAGCTTGCTAAGCAAAAAGATCTAATTAAAAAAACGCTTACAGAGGCCAGTAAAACTATTTCACGCCCTATAGTGCAAAAAAAGTTTGACGAAGTTAATTTATATATGGATTTGTATTTAAAGCAAGTAGATAGCATTTTAGCTGCTTACACTCAGTCACCCGCTAGTGCGACGAAAATTATTTTTGGTCCTGAATATATGGCGCTAGAAAATAAAGCATTAGGGGCCTTAGATGAATTTATTAATCTCAAGTTAGTAAGCGCCAAAGGTAGATATGAAGAGGCCCAAGCGATTAAAAGTAATGTGATTTACACCACGATTGCGATTATTTTACTAACCATTTGCATCAGTATTTTTGTTGGTTACTTATTGCGTCGATCTATTATTAGTCCCCTTAATGAATTAAAAAATGCGATTAGTAATTTGGCAGAATCAAAGTTCAATAACCTTATTGGGAACTTAGATCATTCTGGCGTCATTGGTCGGATTGCTTTATCGACCCAAACTTTGCAGGCGAATTTAAAAAAGGCTTTGCAAGACATCAATGAAAACACCTTGGTAGTGAGCAGTTCTGCTGAAGAGCTAGCAGCTGTGAGCACCCAAATGAGTGCAGCTGCTGAGGAAACGGCAGCGCAAGCGTCTGAAGTTTCGAAGTCGTCTGCCCAGGTAAGTGAAAATACCCAAACGGTTGCCACTGCAATGGAGGAATTTAGTTCGAGTATTCGCGAAATTTCGATTAACACTGCTGAGGCTTCTAAGGTAGCGCATCAGGCGGTTGATACCGCTAAAAATACCAGCGTGAAAATGAACAAGCTTAGCGAAAGTAGCGTTGAGATTGGTCAAGTGCTTAAAGTTATTTCAGGTATTGCAGAGCAAACCAATTTATTAGCCTTGAATGCGACAATTGAGGCTGCTAGGGCGGGTGAATGGGGTAAAGGTTTTGCGGTGGTAGCCAACGAAGTGAAAGAGTTAGCCAAACAAACAACTAAGGCCACCAACGAAATTTCAACTTATATTGATGCTATTCAGGGTGACACCCAAGAAACTCAAGCATCAATTAATGATATTTCAGACATCATTGCAAAAATTGATGATATTTTAAATACGATTGCAAGCGCGGTAGAAGAACAGGCTACGGTGACCAATGAAATTGTGCGCAATGTCTCTAATTCAGCATCTGGTGTTTCGGTTATTGCGGAAACCATTAAATCTGTAGCTGAAGCATCAAAAAATACAACAATTGGTTCAGCTGATGTGCAGAAATCGTCAGTTGAACTAGCCCAAGTTGCCGCACAATTAAAGAATTTATTGGCCCGTTTTGTTTTTTAGCGCCGCTTTTTCTTGCGGGAGCGAATATTTAAAAGTTCAACTCCCAAAGAAAAGCTAATAGCTACATAAACATAACCCTTGGGAATATGGACGCCCATGCCTTCAGAGATAAGGACGACACCAACGACGGTGAGAAATGATAAGGCTAGTACTTTGATGGAGGGGTGATGCTGTACAAAATCACCAATTGGCTTGGCAGCGATGAGCATAACGGCAATGGATACTAAAACCGCTGCAATCATGATGGCCACTTCATCAACTAGGCCAACCGCGGTAATAACGCTATCAAGCGAAAAAACGATATCAAGAATACCAATTTGGAGAACCGCACCCCAAAAAACCTTTTGTTTTTGCTCTTCAGTAATTGGCGCTTGAGTTTTGTTGTGGGCGTCTGCGTCGGCCGTTTCTTTGTCTTCGACCTCTAAATAGATTTCTTTTGAGGCTTTCCAGAGCAGGAAAAAGCCACCAGCCAACAAAATAAAATCACGTCCACTTATAGCGTGACCCATAGCCGTAAAAATAGGCTCAGTCAGCCCCATCACCCAAGATAGGCTGAGCAATAATAAAACCCGCGTGAGGAGGGCAAATAAAAGCCCAAATTGGCGCACCCGGCTTTGCATTTCCAGCGGTAGGCGATTGGCGAGGACGCTAATAAAGATAATGTTATCGATGCCAAGCACTATTTCAAGGGCCGAAAGGGTTAAAAAGGCGATCCAGGCATTGGGATCTAAAAAGAGTTCGAGCATGAATTTAGGTGCAGGGCTAACTGTGGCAAAAGCTGATACTAAGCCCTTTTTACTATATTGACTGAAGTTGGCTTATTGCATATAGTTAGTAGGGTTTTCCCATGTAACAAAAAAAGGCGTTAATAGGTATATTTTCAGATCAAAGTAAAGGGTAGCAATGACACATGGGGGGCGGAGTATAAATAAATGGGGCAGACGAGTAATGGCGACATATACCGGGGTAACGCTCTCTTTTGGTTTGTCCAGCTTAAGTGTGGCGCAAAATCAAGCGATGCCAGCCTTAAGCTCTCAGCAATTGAACCAGATTAATAATCAGCCCTTGGTGAACCCAGTACCAGAGCCAGGCAATGCGTATGGCCCGAGCTCGCGTCAAATGAACCGAGAGTCGGCAACAGACCCAAATGCAATAACCGTATTAGGGCGACCTCTTTCTGGTCCAGGTTCAGAAAAACCAATTCGGTTACAACCCTCAGATGCATCGGGAGAGACTAATATTCTGAATATCCCTTTTAATTAAATTGATTGAATGCAACTACAAAGGATTACCTCATGATTCAAAAAACTATATCTAAATCGACTAAGGCGGCAGTGAAAAAAGCCCCAATGAGAAAGTCCGCCTTAAAAAAAGTAGCGACAAAAAAAACCCCAGTGCGGAAATCCACTGCGAAGAAGGTGGGCATTAAAAAGTCAACGCGCAGCACTAATCCGGCGCCAAAATTTGTAGTTCAACCGCTGGCCCCAGAATTAAGTAAAAAAGATAAAAAGAAGCGGGCTGGAAAAGTACATAAGTCGGTAACGAATCGTGAATTTAAGATTTTGATTAAACCATCTGGCCTCGATCGACGTAATCGGATTGATGAGTTAAGTACTAAGCTGATGATTTTCTGTAAAAAACAGGGCATTCACTTTACTCATCTGGATAATGCGACAACAGGCTTACGTACAGTGTATTTCTTTGATACACCCAATGAAGATTTACGTAATCATAATTTAATTTTGCGGGTACGCGAATCACGCGAGGATGTATGGATCGATGACTGGTGCGAGGTCACCTTTAAATGCCGCGCCCGTGACCTCGGAGCCTCTTTAGTATTTAACCCAATGCCGTCCGATAAAACTAAATCGCGGGCACGCTTCAAAGAAGAAATTTTAAAGGGCGACGCGATTGGGACCCAACGGCAAATTTATTCAAACAATGCAATTTTAGATGCAGTACCGGTGGATGAAATTTTTGCGCACAGTTTGGCTAGCGCCATTGCGATGTTTCCAACCTTAGGTAAGCTTGGTTTGCCAAAAAGTACCCCGATTGATGTGGTGGGCGGACTAAAAAATAAAATTTTAGAAGCTTGCTTACCATTGGGTAACTTAGTATTTGGCGCTGGGGTTCAGGCGCATTGCGAAATTGCCATTTGGATGCGCAGTGTTGGCGAACCTATTGTTGGTGAACTGGCTTTCTCTTACCATGTAAACGATCATAATCGTAAAGAAGCCAAGGCACATAAACGGGCTGATAAGTTCTTCAATGCGCTGCAAATTGAGTTCGCCAATTGGATTGAAGTGGGCTCAACGAAAACAGCATTGGTTTATGGTAAACCTGAGTGAGTAGCTCAACCGAAGAACAGACGCAAAGCCTGCAAGCGGCAGCAGTTGGGGTAGGTGAGTCGCCACCGCGACCCACGCTGTTTGAGCTTTTTTGGCAGTTTATGGTGATTGGCGCAGTGAGCTTTGGCGGCGGCATTATTGCCTACGAACAAATATTACTGGTTGAAAAAAAGAAGTGGTTGAATTTGGATGATTTTATGGCCACTCTAGCAATTAGCCAGACAATGCCAGGTTTAAATTCTGTCAACATGGCAGTGTTAACGGGTGATCGCCTCAGGGGCGTATTGGGGGCAATAGCGGCGGGCTTGGGCTTAATCGTACCAGGCGCGGCATTTGTTTTAATAGTGGGTATTGCCTACATGGCAAAGCCGGATCACCCCATTGCGAACTTAATATTGGCTGGGATTGCTGCTGGCGCAACGGGTTTATTGGCGGCCATTACCTACAAGATTGGGCAAGGCCATTTACGCCATATTATTTCCTGTTTAATTATTATTACTACCTTTGTTTTAATGAGTTTTTTTAAGTTGCCATTAATTATTGTTTTGCTAATAATGGCCCCAATTGCGTTGTTTATTTATCGGCCTCGTTAAATGATTAGTATCTTAATTCAGCTGTTCATGACCTTTGGTCTACTATCTTTATTGGCAGTGGGTGGTGGTACAGCGGTGCTGCCCGAAATGCAGATTGTTTTAAATGAACAATTTCAAGTTGATCATATGAAATTTGTGGAGGTATATAGCATTGGTCAGTTAGCCCCCGGCCCAAACATGATGATGGTCATTGTATTTGGCTTTCAGCTAGCTGGTTTAGCGGGTGCCTTGACGGTGCTGCTGTCATTCTTTTTGCCTTCGAGTATTTTATGTTTGACGGTAGGGCGAATTTGGGTACGCATCGGTGAAAGCCCATGGCGTCGTGCTGTACAAAATGCGTTAGAACCGATATCAATTGGTTTAATGTGCGCGGGAGTATTCGCAGTTGCCAAGGCAGCGATTAATGGGCCAGTGAGCATTGGGCTTGCGATAGCTGTGCTTGTAATTTTACTTTTTTCTCGCACTAACCCAGTCTATTTAATTTTAGGGTCTGGCTTAGTTGGGGGCGCCCTAATGTACTTTACAAGGTTTACCTAAACAGGGAAAAAGCATACTTAGTATTTACTAAGTAGCTTGAATTAATTGGCATTAGTGGGTAAGACTTTATTGGGATTGAGAATATTTAGCGGATCTAGAGCAGTTTTAATAGTCGCCATGAGATCATGCGCAATGGCGCCCTTATGGGCGCGCAAATCGTGCAACTTCAGTTGCCCGATGCCGTGCTCTGCAGAAATAGAGCCACCAAATTTTTCTACCATGCCATAAATGATATCGTGCACGCTAGTTTCATTTGCCTGATTAAAGATGGCACTATCTGTCCCCACTGGGGCGGCTACGTTGTAATGCAAATTTCCATCACCAAGGTGGCCAAAGTTAATGATGCGAACTTGCGGATATTTTGCTCGTAGTACCGCATCGGTAGCGCTAATAAAATTATCTAAGGCAGAAAGTGGAATAGTAATGTCATGTTTTAGATTGGCGCCTTCTTGAGCTTGGGCTAAGGTAATGTGTTCACGCATTTGCCAAAAAGTATTGGCCTGCGCAATGGAGCTAGCAATAATTGCGTTACTAGCTATACCGAGCTCTAAGGCCTCAGCCAAAATAGACTCGACTAAATTTCGGGCATGCGCTTCACTTTCATGATCGGAAAACTCAATTAAGACCGTGAAGGGTGGATTCTCGCCTAAGGGGTTACGCATTTGGGGGAATTGTTTTTCAGTTAAAGCAAGTGACTCAGCCGTCATCATTTCAAAGCCAGTTAAGAGAGTGGTGGCCTTTTGTTTAAATAAATTCAGCAATTGAATTGTTGCGGGAATGCTGGGTGTTGCAACCAGTGAGGTCCATTGGCAAACTGGCATGGGGTATAGCTTTAAAACGGCGGCTGTAATTATGCCAAGAGTGCCTTCTGAGCCAATAAATAAGTCACGCAAGTCATAGCCCGTATTGTCTTTACGTAAGCCTCGTAGGCCATTCCATATTTTTCCTTGAGCAGTTACAACTTCAAGCCCGAGGCATAAGTCGCGGGCATTGCCATAGCGCAATACATTAGTACCGCCTGCATTGGTAGCTAAATTGCCGCCAATACAGCAGCTGCCTTCGGCGCCCAGACTGAGTGGAAAAAGTAAATCCTGTGCGGCAGCAGCTTCCTGAATGGTTTGCAAGACACATCCTGCCTCAACCGTAATAGTTTGATTATCGATATCAAGTCCGCGAATTTGATTCATCCGTTTCAGGCTTACTACCACTTGCGTGCCACTTTGGTCTGGTGTAGCCCCGCCGCATAGGCCAGTATTCCCACCCTGTGGCACTAGGGCTATACCAAACTCAGTGCAGATCTGCACAATTTCAGCCAATTCAGGAGTATTGCTAGGCAGTAATACGGCCAATGCATTGCCAAAGTAGCGCTTACGCCAATCGCATAAAAAAGGCGCCATATCGTCAGTTGTACAAAGTATTTGGGTAGATTTTAAGCGGGCTTGAAATGCACTAAGTGCGGCGCTGGGATTCATGTTTTAAGTGGCTTCTGGCGGACTGTTAATTTATATTACTTGATATTAATACGGGTTAGCGCGGCGCTTTTTCTTCGCAGCATCTTTTAGCGGCTTCAGATAAAGTAATAGCGCTATAAAAGTTGTGGTGGCTAAAATCAATTCTAAAATTGCGAAGTAGCGATTTGCACCTGTTTCTGCAATGCGCACTAATGCCTCGGCTAGGTAAATTAAAATTAACATTGAAGCGCACTGCATGATGTAGTTTTTACCTTGCCAAATACCAGGCAAGACGAGTATTAAGGGCAAAGCTTTGAGAACCAGCCACGAACCACCAGGGCGCAAGGGCGCAAGAAACCATTCCCAAGCGATGCATAAAATAATTAAATCGGCTACAGCGGCAGCAGCAATAAGCTGATACAGATTTTTTTTTTCGAGGCGGTCAAGTACGCTAAAGTGCATTGTTCAAACTCATTAGGCCCGCACCAATTGAAGAGCGGTATGGGCAAGGCGCTTGCCTTGGGCAATGGCAAGGCGTTTTTCGGCAGCGCTAATTGGTGCTTTGCCATCGGCATGAGCTACGTGACTAGCACCGTAGGGGCTACCCCCACTGGTAGTACTCATTAAATCTGTTTCGCTATAGGGCAGACCCATGACCAGCATGCCATGGTGCAATAGGGGAATCATCATGGTGAGCAGGGTTGACTCTTGACCGCCATGTAAGCTACCAGTACTGGTAAAAACACATGCGGGTTTATTGGTAAGACTGCCATTGATCCAATGGGTAGATGTGCCATCTAAAAAGTATTTTAAGGCGGCTGCCATTTGGCCAAACCGCGTAGGCGAACCGAGCGCTAAACCACTGCATTCCTGCAGGTCGCTATATTCAGCGTAAGGTGCACCATCACTTGGAATGCTGGGTTCAGTGGCTTCACAAACTGCTGAAATTGCCGGCACTGTTCGCAGTCGAGCTTTTACCCCTGGGACAGATTCAATGCCCTCAGCTATCAGCCGCGCCAAATCGCGGGTGGCGCCATAGCGCGAGTAATAGAGTACCAATATGGTTATTTCAGTCATCATCATTTTCTAGTGTAAACGGGCTTGGCCTTATGATACGGCGATGCAGATAGTTCGTAACCCCCAATTATGGCTCGCTTTAGGTCGGGAATTATGGCTGCGTAATCGCGACCATCATTTACCCCAAATTGCTGCCAGTTTAGCTTTCACCACCACCTTGGCTTTGGTACCCGTTATTACCGTGGGATCATTATTGTTGGGGTATTTGCCGATGATGGTGCGCTTGCGCCATGCTACTCAGGACTTCATCTTGCAGACCTATATGCCTGGCGGGATGAATAAACAGGTATTACTGTATTTAGATCAATTCACCAGTAAGGCCAAGGGCCTCACTTTTATCGGCTCTTTGGGGCTGTTAATCACCACTATTTTGGCGATTGCGGTTGTTGAACAGGCTTTCAATCAAATTTGGCGGGTAAAGGCTCGTCGGCCCATGCTGCGCAGGGTGGCCATCTATTCGGCTGCAACCTTTTTGGGGCCCATTTTGCTCGGCGTTGGCATTTACTTTAGCTCCTTGCTGTTAAGTGCTGCCGAGGGTTGGACTGAAACCCTCAGTACAGGCTTGCAACTATTGGCCACGGTTTTACCGATTTTTTTGGCGCTAGCGGTCTATACCGTGGTATATCGGGTCTTGCCATATGCCCCTGTCAGTTGGCGGGATGCCTTAATTGGTGGATTTTGTGCAGCGCTGGTTTTTGAGCTAACTAAATTTGGCTTTGGCTTCTTCATTACGAAAACTCCCTTTTATAAAACCGTTTACGGCGCTTTTGCCATTCTGCCGCTTGCCTTAATTTGGATTTATGTCACTTGGTGGGTTACTTTAGCGGGGGCTGTTTTAGTGGCTAATTTACCCATCATTCGGGCTGGTCTTGATGTGGGTAGAGGGATTAAATTAGTCAAACCAGATGAACCTCGGCAACCTACTATGCATTAGCCGTATTGCGTGAAGTCAGCCTTCGAGCTATATTGGTACCATCAAGAGGAGATAAGATGAAAGTACGCGATATTTTGCGGGTTAAGGGCAGCGCACTTTATACCGTTTCACCTGATTTGCCTTTGCAGACTGCGATCTTAGTAATGGATGAGCACGATATTGGCTCTTTAGTGGTGATGGAGTATGAAGAACTCGCTGGCATCCTCACTTTTCGCGAAGTCATTCAAGCTTTAGCAAAAAATCATGGCGCTACTGCCGACTTACACGTCCGTTCTGTGATGAATGCCGAGCCCTTAACGTGCACGATGGATACCGAGTTAGATGAGGTGCGGCGGATGATGTTGGGACAACATGCACGTTACTTACCCGTTATCGATCAAGCGGTACTAATGGGGGTCATTTCCTTTTATGACGTGGCTAAAGCCATTGTCGAATCACAAGATTTTGAAAATACCATGCTGAAGGCATATATTCGCGACTGGCCGCAAGAAGATTCTGGGGTAGCGCCAAGTTCGCCAGCTTAGAATGCCATAATAGAAGTATGTCAGGAAATACCTTAGGCCTTCTCTTTTGCGTAACCACCTTTGGCGAATCTCATGGCCCTGCCATTGGCGCAGTGGTTGATGGATGTCCGCCAGGTATGCCCTTATCAGTTGCCGATTTACAAATCGATTTAGATCGACGTAAGCCCGGTACTTCAAGGCATGTAACGCAGCGTAAGGAAGAAGATCAGGTTGAAATTATAGCCGGCGTTTTTGAAGGCAAAACCACCGGCACACCGATTTGTTTACTCATTCGTAATGCCGACCACCGTAGCCAAGATTACAGCGAAATTTTGCATACCTTTCGACCTGGACATGCCGATTATGTATACCACCATAAATATGGTTTCCGTGACCCTCGTGGTGGCGGGCGTTCTTCAGCGCGTTTAACTGCGCCCATTGTGGCTGCCGCGGGCATTGCCAAAAAATGGTTGCGCCAGCAATATGGTACGGAGATTACGGGCTACATGAGCCAGCTTGGCGATATTGCCATTCCCTATATTGATGGATCGCAAATTGAATTGAATCCTTTTTTTGCGCCGAACGCAGCCATTATTTCGCAGCTTGAAGAGCGCATGGATGCATTACGCAAAGCAGGTGACTCGTGTGGTGCGCGAATTGAGGTGCGGGCAAAAAATATTCCCGTGGGTTTAGGCGAGCCCGTATTTGATAAATTAGATGCAGATCTTGCCTATGCCATGATGGGCATTAATGCAGTTAAGGGCGTGGAAATTGGCGATGGTTTTGGGGTAGTTACGCAACACGGTAGTGAACACGGTGATGAAATGTATCCCGATGGTTTTGCTAGCAATCATGCTGGCGGTGTTTTAGGGGGTATTGCGTCCGGCCAAGAGCTTCGAGTATCGATTGCCATTAAGCCCACTTCAAGTATTTTGAGCGCAAAGCATTCAATTGATATTGAAGGCAAGCCAATTACCTTACAAACTAAGGGGCGCCATGATCCTTGCGTAGGGATTCGCGCAACTCCCATTGCTGAAGCCATGATGGCCTTAGTTTTAATGGATCATGCTTTACGTCATCGCGCTCAATGCGGCGATGTGGTGCTTGACGTAGCGCCGATTGCTGCCGCACGGCCAGGCTCAAGCAAAACCAACTAAATGGTTTGTCGATGACACCTTTTGTACGCAGGGCCTTCGGGGCCCTGTTCTTTTTATATTTTGCGTATATTGGTTTAGTTACCCCGTTTGCCAGTTTATATTTTGCAAAGCTGGGGTTTAGTGCTCTGGAAATTGCTAGCTTAATGTCGATGATGCAAATCACCCGCATCTTAGGACCATTTTCTTGGGGTTGGCTGGCCGATTTTTTTGGTGAACGGATCGGCATCATGCGCTTCTGTGCAGCTTTAGCCGCGCTGATCTTTTTATTTATTTTTTTTCTACCTAATTACTTCGCATTTTTAGTATGGATGTTTGTGGTGCATACGATTCTGAGTGCGCTCATGCCTTTAGGTGAATCAGCGACGATTCATGCATTGCATCGCGATAATTCGTTTGATCAGCGCTATGGTCGTTTGCGCCTATGGGGCTCAATTGGTTTTATTGCTATGGGCTTATTTGCGGGAGAATTATTTCAACAACGCGGCATTGAATTATTTCCATGGGTAGGTGCCACCGTGTTGTTTGCCTTAGCGTGCAATACCTGGTTCTTATATGAGCCCAAATTAGAGCGCCATCAAATGCAAAAGGGTGAGCTTTTACAGGTCTTAAAGCAAGGTCCTGTACAGTGGTTTTTAGCAGCAGCTTTTTGGATGATTTTTGGCCATGCAGCCTTATATGTTTTTTACTCCTTATATCTATTTGATTTAGGTTATAACAAATTTCAGATCGGTTTATTTTGGACGCTAGGAGTAGCTGCCGAAGTTGTATTTTTTTATTATCAAAGTCAGTTTATGAGTCGCTTTGAGTCAAAACGCATTTTGCAATGGAGTTTTGCGCTTGGCGTCGTGCGTTTTTTATTGATCGCCTATGTGGTGGTTACACCCGTGTTGATTTTTGCCCAGTTGCTGCATGGTGCCACTTTCGGTGCGCATCATAGCGCCACTACGAAATTATCTCAACGTTGGTTTAGGGGCCCATTACAGGCTCGCGGGCAGGCTTTAATTATTATGATTGCGTACGGCTTTGGCGGATCTTTAGGCGGGTTGTGTGCTGGTTGGATTTGGGAATCATTGGGACCAAATCAAGTATTTGCTATGGCAGCACTGGCTTGCCTCTTAGCTTTTATAGCGATTTATTTTGTGCCAAATGACGCGCGTACATTAGAGCAGAAAAGCTAAGACGTTTTGCTAGACGCGTTACATTGCGCCATAATTCGGACCACCACCGCCTTCAGGCGTTAGCCAGATAATATTTTGGCTTGGGTCTTTGATGTCACAGGTTTTGCAATGCACACAATTTTGTGCATTTATTTGTAGCTGCACTTGGCCGTCTCTTTCGAGATATTCATAAACGCCAGCTGGGCAATAGTATTGTTCTGGTCCAGCATAGGTTTTGTAATTAAGCGCCACTGGAATAGTCTGATCAAGCAAGGTTAAATGGCTTGGTTGATTTTCAGTATGATTTGCGTTGGAAACAAATACCGACGATAGGCGATCAAAGGTTAAGCTACCATCAGGCTTGGGATATTTAATAGGGTGATGCTGTGCTGCCGGATCGAGACACTCATGGTCAGCATATCGATTGTGGATCGTCCAAGGCACATGCCCACCCATGATTTTTTGCTCTAAGCCAACCATCACAGTGCCTAAATACAGTCCTTTTGACATCCAGGGTTTAAAGTTACGCGTCTGTTTTAATTCTTGATAGAGCCAACTCGTTTTAAATGTAGCGGGGTAAGCCTTAAGTAAATCGCCAGCCCGATTTTCGGCAATGGCAGCTACCGCAGCATCGGCTGCTAACATGCCGGTTTTTATTGCTGCATGACTACCTTTAATGCGTGCAGCATTCAGGTAACCGGCATCGCAACCAATAAGTGCACCACCAGGGAAAATGGTTTGCGGGAGACTATTAAGACCGCCTGCCGTAATAGCGCGAGCGCCATAAGCAATGCGCTTGCCACCAATAAAAGTAGGCCGTATATGTGGATGAGTTTTATACCGTTGAAACTCTTCGAAGGGGCTGAGGTAGGGGTTGCGATAGGACAGACCGACGACGATACCCACGGCGACTAAATTATCTCCATAGTGATATTGAAATGAACCACCATAGGTGTCATTATGCAGTGGCCAACCAGCGGTATGTACTACCAGTCCAGCATGATGCTGTTCGGGCTTTACTTCCCACAACTCTTTAATGCCCAGACCATAACTTTGCGGATCACTTTGGGCGTCGAGGGCATAACGATTGATTAATTGTTTACCTAGGTGACCGCGTGAACCTTCGGCGAACAAAGTGTACTTACCATGCAATTCCATGCCGAGTTGAAATTGCTCGCTCGGTAAACCGGCCTTATTCATACCAACAGCACCAGTAATAACGCCGCCGACTGCGCCAGCTGGTGTATACATAATTTCAGTGGCAGGAAAGCCGGGAAAAATATCAACCCCTAAAGCTTCAGCCTCTTGGCCCATCCAGCGGGTGAGGTTGGCCAAACTGACAATGAAATTACCATGATTTTTAAAGCAATTAGGCAGCAGCCAATTAGGCACTGCATAGGATTGTTGTGCAGTCAAAAAGAGAAAGCGATCAGCCGTTACCGCTGTCTCGATGGGTGCCCCTAAGGTCTGCCAATTAGGAAGGAGTTCATTTAAGGCGATTGGGTCGATTACTGCACCAGAGAGAATATGGGCGCCTATTTCTGAGCCCTTTTCAAGTACGCAGACACTGATTTCTTGTTGTTTACTTGCGGCTACTTGCTTGGCCCGTATAGCGGCTGCTAGCCCTGCAGGACCGCCACCAACGATGACCAGGTCATAGGCCATCGACTCACGCGGACCATAGTGCTCAAGTAATTCGGCAGAAGTCATACGGCAAATAGGGAGTAAGGCGGTTTCATCAAGCTACAGTTTAATTCTTTTTGGGGCTTTGCTGCGCTTCGCTTTGTGGCAAACCAGTTATGATTAGCATTTATTTTCCAAAATAAGGAATTAGAAGCGATGAACAAGGTTTTTTCTTCGGCGCAAGAGGCGCTTAGCGATGTGATGCGGGATGGTCAAACGATTGCAGTTGGAGGTTTTGGCCTATGTGGCATACCAGAGGCCTTAATTCTGGCCGTCAAGCGTCTCGGTTTTCAAAATTTAACTGCGATTTCAAATAATGCGGGCGTCGATGATTTTGGTTTAGGTATTTTATTAGTTTCACGCCAAGTAAAAAAAATGATTGCATCTTACGTTGGTGAAAACAAAGAATTCGAACGTCAATATTTAGCAGGTGAATTGGAGTTGGAATTTACTCCACAAGGAACATTGGCTGAAAAATTACGCGCTGGTGGTTGCGGCATCCCGGCGTTTTTTACCAAAACAGGAGTTGGGACTATTGTGGCTGATGGCAAAGAAATTCGTGAGTTTGATGGTCGTAAATATGTGCTGGAGCGTTCTTTGGTTGCCGATATTTCGTTGGTTAAAGCATGGAAGGCCGATCGCGCTGGTAATTTAGTCTATCGATATACCGCGCGTAATTTTAATCCGGTGGTGGCTATGGCCGGGATGATTACGATTGCCGAGGTTGAGGAGATTGTAGAAAATGGCATGCTTGATCCTGATGAAATTCATACGCCAGGAATTTATGTCCACCGCATTGTCCTGAATGCTAATCCCGAAAAGCGTATTGAACAGCGCACCCTTTCGCCAGCTACTGCGTAAGTATTTGCTATATATATACCAACCCAATTAACGATGCAATAAACTGATTAATAAGGAAGATTGAAATGCCGTGGAGTAGAGAAGAGATGGCGGCTCGTGCCGCTAAAGAATTACGCGATGGTTATTACGTTAATTTAGGAATTGGCCTACCCACCTTAGTGGCCAACCATGTACCAGAGGGTATGGAAGTTTGGCTGCAATCGGAAAACGGCATGCTTGGCATTGGCCCTTTTCCAACAGAGGCCAAAGTGGATGCTGATTTAATTAATGCTGGCAAGCAGACTGTGACAACAATACCTGGTACCGCAATTTTTTCATCGGCTGATTCATTTGGCATGATTCGCGGTGGCAAAATTAATATTGCTATTTTGGGTGCGATGCAGGTCAGTGAGTTTGGCGATTTGGCCAACTGGATGATTCCTGGGAAAATGGTCAAGGGTATGGGCGGAGCAATGGATTTAGTGGCTGGTGTAAAAGATGTGGTGGTGCTGATGGAGCACGTTGCGAAGAAAAAAGATGGTTCAGAAGAGCTGAAAATTTTGCCCCAATGCACTTTGCCTTTGACAGGAGTGGGGGTAATTGATCGCATCATTACCGATTTATGTGTTTTAGATATTACGCCCAACGGGTTGAGGCTAGTTGAATTAGCTCCCGGAGTAACTAAAGAAGAGGTAGTGGCAAAGACCGGTGCTAAGATTGATTTAAGCGCTGTCACTTAAGCATCATGAATGGATGAAATAATAGTATTTAATGAATACGCATGAGCATCAAGATCGCCCAATTGCTCATGCGCATGCGCATACAGAGGAAGAGTTAGTCGCCTCTAGTGCCTTACATGCCCATAAAAAAGGCGACGCTAAGCATACCCATTCCAAGGAAATTAATAATCAGCATTTATTAGCGATTGCCTTGGTGTTGACTTTGGGCTTTTCCTTGGTCGAAGCTATTGCTGCCTATTGGGCGGGTTCATTAGCATTACTTTCAGACGCGGGTCATATGGTGACCGATGCCGCCGCCCTTGGGCTAGCGTTGCTGGCGCAAATTATTTCCCGTCGCCCACCGTCACCGCGCCATTCATTTGGGTATGGACGAGCTGAGGCTTTAGCTGCATTTATCAATGGTTTGGCGATGCTAGCTTTGGTGGTATGGATTGTGTTTGAGGCCATCTCCCGTCTATTTACTCCGCATCAGGTAGATGGCATTGTGGTATCAATTGTTGCGGCAATTGGCTTAGCCATGAATATTGTTGTGGCTTGGGTTTTATCGCACGATCGGAAAAGTGTCAATACGCGCGCCGCTTTAGTGCACGTCATGGGCGATTTACTTGGCTCAGTAGCCGCATTGTTATCCGGCGTCATTATTCAACTGACCGGATGGATGCAGGCCGACTCTTGGTTGTCGATTCTGGTCTCATTATTAATTTTAAAATCGACTTATGCAATTTTGCGCGAGTCATATCACTTCTTAATGGAAGGTGTGCCGCTACACATTGACTATTTAGAAGTGGGTCGCGATCTGCGGGCGATTCCCGGCGTGTTATCTGTGCATGATTTACATGTTTGGGAAATGGCTCCCAGTTTTCCAGCGCTGATTGGTCATATTGAAGTTGAGCAGCTTGCTGATTGGCCCGCGGTTATGGCGCGAATTAATACGATGTTGTTAAATAAACATGGCATTGATCATGTGACTTTGCAGCCCGAAGCAATGCATGAGCCTGATGTGACAAGTAAAGCTCAACTTGCTCTGCAGGATCGGCAACCTGCAGTTGCACCAGCGGCTCTTGACATACACCGCGGCAACACCTTTTATGTGGAATGTGCTCACTCGGGTGGTTTGCACCGTATGGCTTATCACGCTTGGGGCAATCCCCGCAATCCTCAGGTCTTAATTTGCGTACACGGCCTCACCCGTAGGGGCAGCGACTTTAAGCAATTAGCCTTGGCAATGAGCACCAAATACTATGTGGTATGCCCTGATGTAGTGGGGCGGGGTGAGTCTGACTGGTTAAGCAATTCCATGCTTTATGGTATTCCGCAATATGTTAGCGACATGGTCACTTTGGTGGCGCATTTAGGGGTCTCGCAGGTCGATTGGTTTGGTACCTCGATGGGCGGGATGATTGGCATGGTGTACGCTGGCATGGCCGATTCGCCGATTCGCAAATTATTGCTTAATGATGTTGGGCCTCGCATTGAACCTGCAGCGTTAAAACGTTTGGGTTCTTATGTTGGCAAGCCCTTGCGTTTTATCAATCGAGCCGATGCTTTAGCGCAGTTAAATTTACTGTGCACGACTTTTGGCGAACATACTGCCGCAGAATGGGATGACTATAACGGCCCCCATTTAGTTGAGCATAAGGGTGCATGGGAAGTCCATTACGACCCTGCAATTGCCGTGCCATTTGCGGCCGTCAATGCGCTTACCGCTGCGGCTGGGGAAATGGCACTATGGCATAGCTTTGAACAGATTCAGGTGCCGATTTTAATTGTGCGCGGTGCCGAATCAGACTTACTCTCGGCTGCAACTGTGGCGGAAATGTGTCGTCGTAACAAGCATGCTCGTAGTCTTGAGATTCCTTTAGTTGGGCATGCCCCTGCATTTATTAAGCCTGCGCAAATTACCCTGGCCAGAGATTTTTTTAATTAGCTCAACCAGTCTCTAAATATCCCTTGGTCATTTAGTGATGCCTACCGCAAAACTGACTCATGATCTTATGCTCGATTCTTGGTACGGCGAAGGACCCGCGACCCATGCCCGTGGCGTCCACGCCATTTTGCAAGCCCTCGGTTTGGATGCGAGTAGCCTTATTGCAGCTAGCCACATACACCATGAGCAAAATAAAGAGGCCTTAGTCAAGCTACTTGGCACAGAAGCCGCCCAGTTATTAGTTGGCTTTCGGGGGCTACGTCAAGCGCAAGCAAAACTCATTGGTAAAGACGGTGTAGCGAGTGTTGTTGGACAAGAAGAAATGCTACGCAAAATGCTTTTGGCTTTTGGTAGTGACTTACGCGTCGTACTAATTTACCTTGCTTCACGTCTGCAAAGTTTACGGTGGATTACCCAAATGGGTATTGTGATGCCAAGCGCCTGGGCGCAAACGATTCTAGAAATTGATGCTAGTTTGGCTAATCGTTTAGGTATTTGGCAAATGAAATGGGAAATGGAAGATTTGGCTTTTCGCCTAGTTTCACCGGCAGATTATCGCAACATTGCCAAGATGCTCGATGCCAAAAGAACGGAGCGGGAAAGTCTAATTAAAGAAGTTATTGCGCAATTACAGGCAGAACTTGCTGGTGCAAAAATGACTTGCGAGGTGCAAGGGCGCCCGAAACACATTTATAGTATTTGGAAAAAAATGCAAGGTAAGTCATTAGATTTTGCTAATTTGTATGACGTACGGGCATTTCGGGTGGTGGTGCATGATATTCAGGAATGTTACAGCGTGCTGGGTTTAGTGCATCAACTCTGGCAGCCGATTCCACGAGAGTTTGACGACTATATTGCACGGCCAAAATTAAATGGTTACCAATCTTTGCATACCGTGGTAATGAATGATGCGGGGGTTGCATTTGAAATTCAAATTCGTACTCAGGCGATGCATCAACAAGCTGAATTTGGCTTAGCTGCGCATTGGCGTTACAAAGAAGGTCAGCAGCAGGGTACACAGAGCGCAGCAAGCGCTTATGAGCAACAAATTGCTTGGGCTCGACAATTAATTGCATGGAAGGAAGATGCGTGGGAGCATTTAAAACACCATGAACTTGATGGGCATATTTATGTGCTAACCCCGCTTGGTAAAGTCATTGCCCTAGAAAAAGGTTCTACGCCAATTGATTTTGCTTATGCTGTCCATACCGATCTTGGCCATCGCTGCCGCGGGGCCCATGTTGATGGTGCGATGGTGCCCTTAGATACGCCTTTAGCTAACGGGCAAACGGTAGATATCATTGCCGTTAAACAGGGTGGTCCCTCGCGCGACTGGATTAGCCCAGATCGTTCTTACTTGCAATCGCACCGCGCGCGCTCGAAAGTACGGGCTTGGTTTAATGCGCTCGATGACGAATCTTTAGTCCCAGCAAATAAAGCACCTGTAGAAACAAAAACTGTCAAACCACTCGAGTCGATTGTTTTGCATCCTGGTGCTCGTCAGGGGGCTAGTCATAGTGATGTCTTGGTGGTGGGCATGGATTCTTTATTAACTCAATTGGCGCGTTGCTGTCGACCTGTGCCACCCGATGCCATTGTTGGTTTTGTAACGTTAGGGCGCGGGGTCTCGATTCATCGTCGCTCATGCAAAACCTTTTTGAAGCTTCTAGAGCGAGCTCCTGAACGGGTGATTCAAACTGCTTGGAATGCGTCGGTAGCAGCTGCGCTTCCACAGCCCTATCAGCCCGGTAGCCCGAATAAAAATAGTAAGCCCCTTAAATCAGACAAACAAGATCGTCTTTATCCAACTGACCTGACGGTGCTTGCCTTGGATCGACCTGAACTGTTACGCGAGCTATTTGAAATTATTACCCGCCAAGGGGTGCATGTGATTGATTTACGTAAATCAGCTAAACGCGGGCAGGTTCAAATCGTCTTTACGCTGGAAATTAGCAACACTGCAGCGCTGCGTTTAGTGCAAAACAGCCTTGAAGATGCGGCTGGAGTACTAGAAGTACAGCGGCGGTGATAAACTCCTGACTGATATAGGCTCGTAGCTCAGCTGGTTAGAGCACCACCTTGACATGGTGGGGGTCGTTGGTTCGAGTCCAATCGAGCCTACCAACGAATTGACCCGAATTGACCCGGAATGGCGAATGGGAGTATGAATGCTGGCAGTAAGCTTACCTGATGGTTCGAAGCGCGAGTTTCCTGCGCCCGTAACCGTTGCTGAAGTCGCACAAAGTATTGGCAGTGGCCTGGCTAAAGCCGCCTTAGCTGGCATAGTGGATGGTCGTTTAGTCGACTTGAGTTTTACGCTTGAGCATGACGTGCAATTGGCAATTGTGACGGATAAAAGCCCAGAGGCTTTAGACATTGTGCGGCACTCGACGGCACATTTATTGGCTTACGCAGTTAAAGAGCTGTTTCCTGCGGCGCAAGTAACGATTGGCCCGGTGATTGAAAACGGCTTTTATTATGATTTTTCTTTTCAGCGCCCATTTACGCCGGAGGACTTAACAGCCTTAGAAAACCGCATGCTGGAATTGGCCAAGAAAAATGAACCAGTTGTACGCCAAGTGCTACCGCGCGATCAAGCCATTGCATTATTTAAAGCGCAAGGCGAACTTTACAAAGCTGAAATTATTGGCAGCATTCCTGCCGATCAAGACGTCTCACTTTATAGTGAAGGCGGCTTTACCGATTTATGTCGCGGTCCCCATGTGCCCTCAACCGGCAAATTAAAAGTCTTTAAGTTAATGAAGGTTGCTGGAGCTTATTGGCGGGGCGATAGTAAAAATGAAATGCTGCAACGAATTTATGGCACTGCTTGGTTAAAGAAAGAGGATCAAGATGCCTATTTGCATATGCTGGAAGAGGCTGAAAAGCGCGATCATCGCCGTCTCGCTAAGCAACTCGACTTATTTCATTTTCAAGATGAAGCCCCTGGCTTAGTATTTTGGCATCCCAAAGGTTGGGCGATTTGGCAAGAGGTTGAGCAATACATGCGCCGGGTGTATCAACAAGAAAACTACCAAGAAGTAAAAGCACCGCAAATTTTAGATCGTTCTTTATGGGAAAAATCGGGTCATTGGGAAAACTATAAAGATAATATGTTTACGACCGATTCTGAAAATCGAGCCTATGCCTTGAAGCCAATGAATTGCCCCGGTCATGTGCAAATTTTTAATTCTGGCTTGCATAGTTATCGAGAGTTACCGTTACGTTTGGGTGAATTTGGGCAATGTCATCGCAATGAACCTTCCGGCGCACTGCACGGCCTAATGCGGGTGCGCGGTTTTACGCAAGATGACGGTCATATTTTTTGTACCGAAGACCAAGTGCAAAGCGAGGTAGCTACTTTCGATAAAGCAGTGCGCGCGGTCTACGCTGATTTTGGCTTTACTGAAGTGGTGGTGAAATTAGCATTACGCCCGGCGAAGCGGGTGGGGACTGACGCGATTTGGGATAAAGCAGAAAATGCCTTACGGGGTGCTTTAAGCGAATCGCTTGGTGCTACCGGTCAAACTTGGGAAGAGTTGCCCGGTGAGGGGGCGTTTTATGGCCCCAAAATTGAATACCATTTGAAAGACTCTATTGGGCGATCTTGGCAGTGCGGCACCATGCAGGTTGATTTTTCAATGCCTGCACGCCTTGGCGCTGAATATGTGGCTGAAGATAATAGTCGCCAGGTACCAGTCATGTTGCACCGCGCGATTGTGGGCTCCCTTGAACGTTTTATTGGGATTTTGCTCGAAAATCACGCTGGCGCTATGCCCAGTTGGCTAGCCCCCACCCAAGCGGTAGTCCTCAATATTTCTGAAAATTCTGCTGCATATGCGCAACAAATTCAGCAAATCCTGAAAAAACAAGGGTTTAGGGCTGAGGCTGATTTGCGAAATGAGAAAATTACCTATAAAATACGCGAGCATGCATTACAGAAAGTGCCTTATTTGCTAGTTGTTGGCGATAAAGAGCTTGAAAGTAATACAGTGGCCGTTCGTGCCCGTGGCGGAGTCGATTTAGGCGTAATGCCTCTAGATGCCTTCGTTGCCCGACTCCAGCAGGATATTGTCCAGAAAGTCGGTCCCGAGCTAGTGAGCTAGGGCTTTGGGTGGTGTTGACGGTTTTTATTGTTTTTTATAAGGAATTAGAAGATCGCTACTGATAAATTGCAGCGCATTAATGGGGAAATAACTGCTCCTGAAGTGCGTTTGATTGGGTCCGACGGAGAAGCCGTTGGTGTAGTTAAGTTGTTAGATGCCTTAAGGATGGCTGAGGAGCAAGAAACCGATTTGGTTGAAATTGCTCCCACTGCGTTGCCTCCGGTAGCCCGTTTAATGGACTTCGGTAAATTTAAATACCAAGAAGCGAAGCGTCAGCATGAAGCGAAGCTGAAGCAAAAGGTGATTCAGGTGAAGGAAGTAAAATTTCGCCCGGGTACTGATGATGGTGATTATGGTGTGAAGTTGCGCAATTTAATTCGCTTCCTAGAGGATGGCGATAAAACGAAAATTACGCTGCGGTTTCGTGGTCGGGAAATGGCCCACCAAGAAATCGGAGCAAGAATGCTGGATCGTTTGAAGTTGGATCTTGAGCCTTTTGGTCAAGTTGAACAATTTCCTAAAATGGAAGGCCGTCAAATGGTGATGGTTTTATCCCCAGCAAAAAAGAAATAACCATGCGCCGCTAGGTGTATGAGAAGAGCAGCAATAGCTGCCGAGCTTGTCGTAGTTAGTTGTGTGAGTCAAGGTACAGGAAGTGTAGCCGTCGGTTGCCACCTTAGATCACGAGAGAATGAAAGGGAGTAGTCATGCCCAAGATGAAAACCAAGAGTAGCGCGAAAAAGCGCTTCACGGTGCGCGCTAGCGGATCGATTAAACGGGGTCAGGCCTTTAAACGCCATATCCTCACCAAAAAAACCACTAAAAATAAGCGTCAATTACGTGGCTCAACCGAAGTAGCTAAAGCAGATGTGAAGTCAATTCGCTCGATGCTGCCCTACGCATAAACCCAGACTAGATAGGAGAATGTAATGTCAAGAGTCAAACGTGGGGTTACCGCCAGAGCCCGTCATAAAAAAATTACTGATGCTGCTTCAGGCTATCGCGGTCGGCGTAATAACGTCTTTCGTGTTGCCAAAGAAGCAGTTATGCGCGCGGGTCAATATGCTTACCGCGATCGTCGTAACAAAAAACGGGTTTTCCGTGCCTTGTGGATTGCCCGTATTAATGCTGCTGTACGCGAGCACGATATGAGTTATAGCGTATTTATGAATGGCATGAAAAAAGCCCAAATCGAACTTGATCGCAAGGTGCTTTCTGATATGGCCATTATGGATAAAGAAGCGTTCGCTGCTTTGGTTACGCGGATTAAATCCACAGTAGCCGTAGCTTAATTTACTATTCATTAAGCTGAACTGATATGGTTTCGCTCGACCAACTTGTCGAGGATGCCAAACGCGATTTCGCTAAGGCTGCCGATTCGGCAGCCTTAGAGGATGCTAAGGCGCAGTATCTTGGCAAAACGGGTATGCTTACTGAGCGCCTCAAAGCGCTTGGTAAGCTTTCGCCTGATGAGCGCAAGAGTGCTGGCGCTGAAATTAATCTCGCTAAAACCGCAGTTGAAGATGCGCTCCAAGAGCGACGCCAAGCCTTAGCAGAGGGCGTTCTCTATTCACGTTTAGCTGCTGAAGCAATCGATGTCTCATTGCCGGGGCGTGGTCAAGAGGTTGGGAGTTTGCACCCTGTCATGCGGACCTGGGAACGCGTTGAGACCATCTTTCATTCGATTGGCTTTGATGTGGCACAAGGCCCTGAAATTGAAACCGACTGGTTTAATTTTTCGGCGCTCAATAGCCCTGAAAATCATCCAGCGCGTTCGATGCAAGATACGTTTTACGTTGATTGCAATGATACCCAAGGTAAGCCCTTATTGTTGCGTACTCATACCAGCCCGATGCAGGTACGCTATGCAAGCGAGCACGTTAAAAAGTATGCTAACGCTGCAGTGATGCCGCCGATTAAAGTTATTGCCCCTGGTAGAACGTATCGGGTTGATAGCGATGCGACGCATTCACCCATGTTTCATCAGGTTGAGGGTCTGTGGATTGGTGAACAGGTATCTTTCGCTGATTTAAAGGGTGTATATACCAATTTTTTACGCACATTTTTTGAAACCGATGCGTTACAAGTCCGTTTTCGTCCCTCCTATTTTCCATTTACTGAACCCTCGGCGGAAATCGATATGGCCTTTAGCAGCGGTAAGTTAGCTGGCCGTTGGTTGGAGATTTCGGGTGCGGGTCAAGTGCACCCTAAGGTATTACGTAATATGGGCATTGATGCTGAAAGGTATACCGGCTTCGCTTTTGGTTCTGGTTTAGAGCGTTTAACTATGTTGCGTTACGGAATTGATGACTTACGCTTATTTTTTGAAAACGACCTGCGCTTTCTGGCGCAATTTCCGGCTTAAGAGCATATGCAATTTTCTGAATCTTGGCTTCGTCAATACGTTAATCCACCGTTGGATAGCGCTGATTTAGCGCATGCCATGACAATGGCAGGACTTGAGGTAGAAGAGCGGTATGCAGTGGCGCCGCCATTTACCCAAGTTGTGGTAGCTGAAATTCTATCAACCGAGCAACATCCTGATGCTGATCGTTTGCGGGTTTGTAAAGTCAATGCGGGAACTGGAGAAGATCTAACTATAGTTTGTGGAGCACCCAATGCGCGAGCCGGCATTAAGATTCCTTGCGCCTTAGTAGGAGCTAGTTTGCCTGCTGCTGAAGTCGGCGGTAAACCTTTACTAATTAAAGTGGGTAAATTACGTGGCGTTGAAAGCCAAGGTATGTTGTGTTCGGGTCGTGAATTAGGTCTGGGCGACGATCACGCTGGCATCTATGAGTTACCTGCTGACGCACCAATTGGCGAAGATATTCGTCAGTATCTGCATTTAGATGAGCAAATATTTGTGGTGAAGCTAACGCCTAATAAGGCAGATTGCTTATCATTAATTGGGATGGCCCGCGAAGTTGCGGCGATTACGAAAACGCCTTTGCAACTCTCGCCAGTGCAAGCGCCAGCCGTATCTATTCCAGACCAGTTAAAGGTTAATATCGTAGCGAGTGATTTATGTGGGCGTTTTGCGGGCCGAATTATTCGTGGCGTTAACGCTTCTGCACCTACACCAGCATGGCTTGTGCAGCGCTTAAAGAGTGCAGGTCAGCGCAGTATTTCTCCTTTAGTTGATATCTCTAACTATGTGATGTTAGAGATGGGTCAGCCAAGCCATGTTTTCGATTTAGACCGTTTAGTGGGTGACTTAAGTGTGCGCTGGGCTAAACCTGGAGAAAGTATTGAATTATTAAACGGTCAGACCCTCGTACCCATCTCTGATGAGATTGAACCGACTGCACAAATTACTAGTGGCGTAGGCGTGGTAGCAGATGAAAAGGGCTTAGTGAGTTTAGCTGGACTGATGGGCGGAAATCACTCTGCAGTGACGGATAAGACCACCAACATTTATGTGGAAGCTGCTTTTTGGTGGCCCGCGGCGATTCAGGGTAGGTCACGGCGCTTGAACTTTACGACCGATGCTGGACATCGGTTTGAGCGTGGTGTTGATCCTCAAGCCACGGTAGATTGTTTGGCGTATTTATCTGCCTTAATCATTGAAGTTTGTGGTGGTCGAGCCGGTCCGATTGACGATCAAATCGTTGCTTTACCAGAACGTAAGCCGGTCTCTATGCGCTTAAAGCGCGCCATGCAAATTATTGGGATTCCATTAACTGTAGAAGTAGTAAGTGACGTGTTTACGCGCTTGGGTTTTGAATTTACTTCTACAGGAAGCGCTGCCGAGACGATTTTTCAAGTGATGCCACCAAGCTATCGTTTTGATTTAGAGATTGAGGAAGACCTGATTGAAGAGGTAGCCCGTCTTTATGGTTTTGAACATATTCCCGATTTACCGCCGCGGGGATTATTGGCGATGCGAGCGACACCAGAAAAATTGCAGAGCATTCATCTTTTACGGCATCGTTTTGCCCAGCAGGGTTATCAAGAAGTCGTCAATTTTGGTTTTACTGAGCCTGAGTTTGAACAGCAACTTGCTAATGGTGCCCCGGTTTCGTGCCCGCCAATCAATGTGCTTAACCCAATTGCAGCGCAATATGCGGTTATGCGTAGTACCTTGTTGGGCGGCTTACTAGCCAACTTGCGAAGCAACCTTAATCGTGGCGCTAGTCGGATGCGTTTATTTGAAGTAGGACGGACTTTTACACGCGTGAACAGTCTGGATACGCTTCGTTTACCCAATAGTGACGATGCCGTTGCTGCGGCAGTTGCAGGAATTTGGCAACCACTACAGATTGCGGGTCTTGCCTATGGCTTTGCTTGGCCAGAGCAGTGGGGAGTAGCAAATAAAATAGTCGATTTTTTTGATATTAAAGGCGATCTGGAAACCATCCTTATGCCCTTGCACATTACCACCAGTGCTGCGCCGCATGCTGCATTACATCCTGGCCGCTGTGCGGCAATTCAATTGTCTTTGCCAACTGGTGCACGCACAATTGGCTGGATTGGCGAGTTACATCCCGCTCTTCAGCAAAAACTGGCTTTACCGCTAGCGCCTATTGTCTTCGAGTTTGAATGGGATGCGATTAGCTTGATCGATTTACCGAGCCCTAATGAGCTCAGTAAATTACCTGCAGTACAACGCGATTTAGCCATCGTGGTTAAACAAAATTTTCCAGCGCAATTAGCCTTAGATGCTATGCTAGCAAAGCCGCCCGCATTTGTTCAAAAAATTACACTCTTTGATGAGTTTCGCTCAAAAGCTGATAGTACTGGGAGTGCATCTAATAGCGGCTTAGCAGCCGATGAAAAAAGTTTAGCATTTCGGATTACTCTTTTAAATCCAGCTGAAACTTTGCAAGATGAACAAGTTGATGCCGTTATAGCCACATTACTGGCGCAGTTAGAAAAAAAGTGTGGAGCCCGCTTGCGGTAGGTATATATTAGTCATTAGTAACTAAAAATTGAATAATAATTCAAGATTAAAAAGGTAATTTGAATGAACCAGACATCTCATGCGCACCCAACTGTAACTAAAAATGAGCTTTCTGAGGCTTTGTTTGATCAAGTTGGTCTAAATAAACGCGAAGCTAAAGATATGATCGATGCTTTTTTTGATCGGATTGCCGAATCCCTTGAGGCAGGCGTTGAAGTAAAAATTTCGGGTTTTGGCAATTTTCAATTGCGCAACAAATCTGCGCGCCCAGGTCGCAACCCTAAAACCGGCCAGCAGATTCCAATTGATGCACGTCGCGTGGTTACTTTTCATGCGAGCCAAAAACTAAAAGAAGCAGTAGAAGCGCAAACTGGTATGGTGGCTTAGGTTTGAATTTTAAGCAGGTTTTGTTTTTTATCTTCAGTCTCTCTTGATCTCTTTATTACCTCCCATTCCTGCTAAACGTTATTTCACTATTGGTGAGGTAGCGAGTTTATGTGGCGTTAAATCCCATGTCTTGCGCTATTGGGAGCAAGAGTTTGTGCAGCTTCGCCCGCAAAAGAGGCGCGGTAATCGGCGTTATTACCAGCATCACGAGGTGGTCTTAATTCGCAAAATTCGTTCTTTACTGTACGAAGAAGGCTTTACGATTGGTGGGGCCCGCAATCGCTTAGATGAAGCGCGTGGCAGCTTAAAACTGCGCGCAGAATTAGAGGCTGTAGTACAGATCTTATCGTTATAGCTCCGTAGCTGCTGATACAATTTTAGTTTCGTCGGGGCGTAGCGCAGCCTGGTAGCGTACTTGCATGGGGTGCAAGTGGTCGGAGGTTCAAATCCTCTCGCCCCGACCATTTTTATACTTCAGTTTCTTATTCAAGACTTTCTATGCCAACTAGTTCAACCAATACGCCAACATCACCACGGGATTATTTTGGCCTGACGATTCCCTTTCTTGATTTTATTGGGGTAATTCCTGAATTTGCAGAGGCTGGTAAGTCACGAATTCGGGTAGATTTACGCCCGGAACTACACAATAGCTTTCAAGTAGCCCATGGTGGACTTACCATGACTTTGCTCGACTTTGCCATGGCTGCTGCAGCCCGTAGCATGCATGAACAGGCCTTAGGCATGATTACGATTGATATGACAGTGAGCTTTTTGCGGCCTTCCACCGGTATTTTGATTGTTGAAGGTAAATTGCTCAAAATTGGCAAAACAGTCAATTATTGTGAGGCTGAAGTTTTGAATGAGGCCGGAGAAATTACTGCCAAGGCATTGGGTAGTTTTATGCTCCGCCGCTAAGCTAGCGATAAATAAGTAACTATTAGCTTTAATTTAATATCTTAAATGCTTGATTTTATTCAATTTAGTAATTATAAATTTGATTAATTCAGTAATTAATATAATCATTTGTTATATACTAATGCCTAGATTTATTTATATCTATTTAAGCTGATATACAATAATATTAACCTTTATCATCATTTACATTTGGAGTATTAATAATAATGGTTAGTTACACTGATTTATTAGCCCAACGCGAGCAATTAGACCAACAAATTAAAGATGCAATTCAGCGTGAAAAGGCTGAGGGGATAGCGCAAGCTAAAGTCATTATTGAGCGTTATAAATTAGAAGTAGGCGATTTATTTAGTCGGAAATCTGCCACCCGTGGGGCGAGTGGCAAGGTCCCCCCAAAATACCGCAATCCCAGTACTGGTGATACTTGGACTGGGCGCGGCAAGGCCCCCAAATGGATTGAAGGCAGAGATCGAACGAGTTTTACGATTTAAGTCTATGGACTTTAAGCCCAATCGTACTTTCTCGATAAGGCTTCAACAAACAACTGTTCAAGTTGCTGTTTAGCCAACTGGGAGTGATTCGCTGGATAACCCAGAATGAGGGGGTTCTCTAAAATATTTTGATTTTGAGCGGAACTGGCGTTTTCTGCATTGGGCTGGGGCTGGATGACTCCTGAATTTTCTCCTGCCAACTGTATTACGCCAGGATGAAGTTCCACAAAACCCTCATCAACCAAAATGGGAATGCGTTGGGTAAGTTCATTTTTACTTAAATAATGGATGATGTGTACTTGCTCAACTGGGGGAATAAAGGCATCGAGATAAATTAAGTCGGGTGCGCTTGATACTGCTTGCATGAGACCCTCAAGGCTATCGAGCGACCAGATTAGGTCGACCTGCAGCGACCAATCCCGACAAATTTCTTGTAATTCTTCACGGTTTTCAGTGCGGCGAAAAATAGCCATGACCACACAATGAGTTGATATTTTCTGCCGCATGAGTTGTTTACGGCGCGTTAATTGCTTTTCTAGGGAGCTGGCGAGGATCCGCCGATGACCGCCGTAGGTTTTCCAGGCGATAAGCTCGCCAACTTCAACCATTTTTTGGACGGTACCCAAGGATACTTGGAGAATTTTAGCGCTTTGGCGAGTACTGAGATAGTCTGAGGCGGGATTAATGGCTTTCATTATTGGTAAATTTCTTTCAGTTTTATGAAGGTTCAAGCATATAAATCATTTCGCAGGGATGCTGTCAGTTTCGGCTGAAACAGTTGTAGGAAATTTCTTATTAAAGGGTCAGAATTTGGTCGATTCCTCCCCACTTCGCCATAAAACCTGACTATTAATAAGCTTAATGATGCTAAAATAACCATTCGATATTAGATTCAATGTGTAGATTCATCAGTGATCAGTTCGCAATTTGGTAAAGCCAAAGCCCGGACGGTTTAAACCACAGTTTTTTTCGGCATACCCGACGAAAGGTGAGCATCATGAGGCAAGCTTCAATAGGCTCGTCCTATTTGTTTGGCGGTAATGCGCCGTATGTAGAAGACCTATATGAGTCTTACTTGCTTGACCCCAGTTCGGTTTCTGATCATTGGCGCACGTATTTTGATAAGGTCAATCGTGTACCCGCTGTTGATGGCGGTAACCACCCAGATATTGCTCATGCGCCAATCGTCGCTTCTTTTGCTGAGCGCGCAAAGCAAGGCCCCATTCGTAAAGTTAGTGACTCGGCAGATGCGGAGATGGGTCGTAAACGAGTCGCTGTTCAACAACTGATAGCCGCATATCGAAATGTCGGTAATCGCTGGGCCAACATTGATCCGTTAAAGCGCACCGAACGCCCCGATATTCCGGAATTAAATCCCGCCTTCTATGGTTTTAGCGATGGCGATATGGATATTGTCTTCAATATTAGTAATACGTTTTTTGGCAAAGACACGATGACCCTGCGCGATTTATTGCAGGCTTTGCGCGAAACCTATTGCGGCACGATAGGTGCCGAAGTGATGTACATAGCCGACCAAAAAATAAAAAAATGGTGGCAAGAAAAATTAGAATCAGTACGCTCAACCCCGCGCTTTAATCTTGAAGAAAAGCGTCAAATTTTAGATCGCGTAACTGCAGCTGAAGGTCTCGAGCGCTATTTACAAGCCAAATATGTGGGCCAAAAGCGATTTTCTCTTGAGGGCGGTGAAAGTTTTATCGCCAGCATGGATGAATTAATTCGTGGCGCTGGTATTAAAGGTATACAAGAAATAGTCGTGGGCATGGCGCACCGCGGCCGCTTAAACATGCTGGTCAATGTTTTAGGCAAGATGCCTAAGGATCTATTTGCTGAATTTGAGCATACCGCACCAGAAGATCTACCATCGGGCGACGTTAAATACCATCAGGGTTTTTCTAGTGATATTTCAACACCAGGCGGCCCAGTCCATGTCTCTTTGGCATTTAATCCTTCCCATTTAGAAATTGTTGATCCGGTTGCTGAAGGCTCGGCTCGGGCCCGCATGGAGCGCCGCGGCGATTTGCATGGCGATCAAGTCTTGGCTGTTTTAGTGCACGGCGATGCCTCGATTGCTGGGCAAGGAGTTGTACAAGAAACTTTAGCGATGTCAGAGGTAAGAGGTTATTCCACGGGCGGCACAGTACATATTGTGATTAATAATCAAATTGGCTTTACTACTTCAGATCCGCGTGATCTACGTTCTAGCCTTTATTGCACTGACATTATGAAAGTGATTGACGCTCCGGTTTTACATGTCAATGGAGATGACCCTGAGGCAGTTGTATTGGCGACCCAGTTAGCTTTAGATTTTCGTAGCACCTTTAAGAAAGATGTAGCCATCGATATTGTTTGTTTTCGCAAGCTAGGCCATAACGAACAAGATTCACCCGCAATGACTCAGCCCCTAATGTATAAAATTATTGCGGCTCACCCCGGTACCCGCAAACTGTATGCAGATAAGTTAGAGACTCAAGGCGTGATCGCCGCAGGCGGCGGCGATTTGATGGTGAAAGCATTTCGTGCAGCAATGGATGAAGGGAAACAAACTTCTGACCCGGTATTAAGTAATTTCAAAGGAAAATTCGCTGTCGATTGGTCGCCATTTCTAAATAAAAAATGGACCGATCAAGCAGATACTGCGATTCCATTGGCTGAATGGAAACGTTTAGCCGCCCGCATCACAACAATTCCAGCCGACTTTAAGGCGCATCATTTAGTCGAAAAGGTCATTGCTGATCGTGCCGCCATGGGTCGTGGTGAAATCAATATCGATTGGGGTATGGGTGAGCATATGGCGTTTGCCTCTTTAGTGGCTAGTGGCTACCCAGTGCGTTTATCTGGTGAGGATAGCGGCCGTGGAACATTTACGCATCGCCATGCCGTATTGCACGATCAAAATCGCGAGAAATGGGATATTGGTACTTATGTTCCTTTGCAGCATGTTGCTAAAGATCAGGCCCCATTTACCGTAATCGATTCAATTCTTTCTGAAGAGGCGGTGCTTGGCTTTGAATACGGCTATGCTTCTGCTGAACCCAACACCTTGACGATTTGGGAAGCGCAGTTTGGCGACTTTGCTAATGGTGCCCAGGTTGTGATTGACCAATTTATCGCCTCAGGTGAGGTGAAGTGGGGTAGGGTGAACGGCTTAGTGATGATGTTGCCGCATGGCTATGAGGGGCAGGGCCCAGAACATTCGTCGGCTCGTTTAGAGCGTTTTATGCAGTTGTGTGCTGATACGAATATGCAGGTGGTACAACCTACTACGGCCGCGCAAATTTTTCATGTCTTGCGTCGCCAAATGATTCGGCAATTTCGCAAGCCGCTGGTGTTAATGACGCCAAAATCGTTATTGCGCAATAAAGAAGCCGCTTCACCTTTGATGGAGTTTACAAAAGGCCAGTTTCAAACGGTTTTGCCTGATACTGACGCGACGCTTGAGCCAAAGCAAGTAACTCGCTTAATTATTTGTTCGGGTAAGGTGTATTACGATTTAGTGAAGGCGCGAGTTGAAAAGAAATCAACAGATACTGCCATTATTCGGCTCGAGCAACTTTATCCATTTCCGCATAAGTCAATTGCTACTGAACTTAAAAAATATTCTAATTTAGAAGAGGTTGTTTGGTGTCAAGATGAACCACAAAATCAAGGCGCTTGGTTTTTTGTGCAACACAATATTTTAGAAAATATGGGTGACGGCATGCGGCTAGCTTATGCGGGTCGGCCGGCATCAGCATCACCAGCAGTGGGTTATTCGCATTTACATCAAGAGCAACAAAAATCATTACTGAACTCAGCCTTTGCAAAATTAAAAGGTTTTATTGTGACAAAAAATAAATAAGTCGATTGATTCATTTTAGGAAAAATATGTCTATTTTTGAAGTTAAGGTACCGCAACTTTCTGAATCTGTTACAGAGGCAACTTTATTAAAGTGGCGAAAAAAACCTGGCGAAGCGGTGGCGCAAGATGAAATTCTGATTGAGATTGAAACCGATAAAGTGGTTTTAGAAGTTCCTGCACCCGCAGCTGGTGTGCTAACCGAAATTCTGCAGCCAGATGGTGCTACGGTAGTAGCTGAGCAATTAATTGCCAAGCTCGATAGTGTCGCCACTCCTACCGTTGCTGCAGTTCCAACTGCTAGCATAGTAGCAAGTGCAATAGCAGCACCGCCAGCTACAACGCCAAGGGCTTCAGCAACAGTTGCAGCAGCCCCTGCGGCAGTAAAATTAATGGCTGAACTGAACACGAATGCTGCCGCTATTAGCGGTAGTGGACGTGACGGCCGGATTACCAAAGGGGATGTGCTGGCTGCGGTAGCTACTGGCGGGGCTAAGCCTGTAAAAGCGGCTCAAGCCGCTTTGCCACCAGCGACGATGCCATTAGGTGATCGACCTGAAGAGCGGGTGCCTATGAGCCGCTTGCGCGCCCGTATTGCCGAGCGCTTGCTCGAATCGCAGGCTAATAATGCGATCTTGACAACCTTTAATGAAGTCAATATGGCGCCAGTAATTGCAATGCGCAATAAATACAAAGAGGTATTTGAAAAAACCCATGGTGTAAAACTTGGCTTTATGTCTTTCTTTGTAAAGGCGGCAACCCATGCTTTGAAAAAATTTCCATTACTGAATGCTTCGGTCGATGGCAACGATATTATTTATCATGGCTATTTTGATATTGGAATTGCGGTTAGCTCTCCGCGCGGTTTAGTCGTGCCCATCTTACGTGATGTTGATCAAATGAATTTAGCGCAAATTGAATTAAAAATTGCTGAATTTGGAGTGAAGGCTCGCGAAGGTAAATTATCCATTGAAGAATTAACCGGCGGTACATTTTCTATTTCAAATGGCGGGGTGTTTGGCTCGATGTTGTCGACCCCCATTATTAACCCTCCCCAGTCGGCCATTTTGGGTATTCATGCAACTAAAGAGCGGGCGGTAGTGGAAGACGGACAAATTGTAATTCGGCCCATTAATTACTTAGCATTATCTTATGATCACCGCATTATTGATGGCCGCGAGGCCGTGTTGGGCTTGGTGGCCATGAAAGAGGCAATTGAAGATCCTGCTCGCCTGTTGCTTGATCTATAAGAAAGATAATCCATGAGTCAAGCTTTTGATGTGGTGGTAATTGGTGCCGGACCGGGGGGATATATTGCGGCAATTCGGGCTGCGCAATTGGGCTTTTCAGTGGCTTGTGTTGAAGCTAGCTCGTTCAACGATCCCAAGGGTGAAATCCGCCTAGGCGGTACGTGCCTGAATGTGGGCTGCATTCCATCGAAAGCCTTGTTAGCGTCATCCGAAGAGTTCGAAAAAATTGAGCATAGTATTGCCGACCATGGCATTACTGTGGGGCAAGTTAGTATCGACATTAAAAAAATGTTGGCGCGTAAAGACGCTATTGTGACCAAAATGACAGGTGGTATTAACTATTTATTTCGCAAAAATAAAGTGACTTTACTAAAAGGGCACGCAGCTTTTTTGGGTAAAGATGCGGCGGGCTACCAACTGCAGATTGATGGCAAAACACCGACGACAGTGACAGCTAAGCAAGTGATTATTGCCACAGGTTCGAAGGCGCGGCATTTACCAACGATTAAAGTTGATAACGTGATGATTTGCGATAACGAAGGGGCACTGCAATTTGACTCGATTCCAAAGCGTTTGGGTGTGATTGGCGCCGGCGTTATTGGCCTTGAGTTAGGCTCTGTGTGGCGACGGGTTGGTTCAACGGTGACCGTTTTAGAGGCTTTACCGACTTTTTTAGGTGCCTGCGATGCGGGCATTGCTGCAGAAGCCCAGAAAATTTTTACTAAACAAGGCTTAGATATTCAGCTGGGGGTAAAAATTGGTGAAGTAGTTAGTTCTAAAAAAGAAGTCACAGTAAGTTATCAAGATAGTGCTGGTAAAGCGCAAAAATTAGTGTGTGAGCGTTTAATTATTTCCGTTGGGCGGGTGCCCAATACGGATGGCCTTAATTTGGCAGCCATTGGCCTGAAAACTGATGAACGCGGTTTTATTCCCATCGATCACCATACCTGTGCTACCGCCATGCCTGGCGTCTATGCGGTTGGTGATGTAGTGCGTGGCCCCATGCTTGCGCATAAAGCTGAAGATGAAGGTGTTCTGGTGGCCGAAATAATGGCAGGCCAAAAACCCCATATTGATTACAACTGCATTCCATGGGTTATTTATACCGATCCAGAAATTGCTTGGGTTGGTCAAACCGAACAGCAACTAAAAGAAAGTGGCAGAGCTTTTAAAGCAGGACAGTTTCCGTTTGCAGCCAATGGCCGTGCATTAGGTATGGGACGCTCCGAAGGTTTCATTAAAGTGCTAGCTGATGCAAAAACAGATGAGGTTTTAGGGGTTCATATCATTGGGCCAAATGCCTCTGACCTCATTGCTGAAGCCGCTGTGGCAATGGAATTTAAAGCTGCCGCAGAAGACATTGCCCGTATTTGTCATGCACACCCAAGCTTATCTGAGGTAATGCGTGAGGCTGCCCTTGCAACCGATCAGCGCGCATTAAACATGTAATTGAAAGTTGCCGAGTATTACCGCCATGAATTACAGTTGCATGGCTACCATACTGATGCTGCGCAAGAGCGTGCAGTAGCGCGCTTGCAATTATGTGAGGATGAATGGGTAGCCTATAAAGAAAAGCGTGATAACGCCCTGAAGAAAAAACTGTTTCACCCTGAATTGCCTAGAGGCATTTATTTATGGGGGGGTGTGGGGCGGGGCAAATCCTTTTTAATGGACTGTTTTTATGCTGCCTCGCCAGTAGAAAAAAAGATTCGCATTCATTTTCATGAGTTCATGCGCGGAGTGCATCATGAATTACATGAACTGTCGGGTTTAGTTAACCCGCTTGATGAGGTAGCTAAACGCATTTCTGAACGCTACCGCTTAATTTGTTTTGATGAGTTTCATATAAACGATATTGCCGATGCGATGATTTTATATCGCTTATTAAAAGCCTTATTTGAAGATCGCGTGCAATTCATTATGACCTCGAATTACCAGCCTGATGATCTGTATCCGAATGGCTTGCATCGTGATCGCTTACTGCCAGCAATTCAACTACTTAAAGACAAGCTCGATATTTTGAATGTCGATGCTGGCGCTGATTATCGGCAGCTACAAATGGCACAAGTTGAGGCTTATTTATGTCCCCTTACGGCGCAAAATCATTTAATTTTATTAGATACATTTAAGCGCTTAAGTGGTAATCGCGATGAGATGTCGTGCCCCGTGCTCTTTATCGAGTCGCGACAAATTCGTCCCTTTCGTTTGGCTGAAGGGGTAGTCTGGTTTGATTTTCAAACCCTGTGCGTTGGGCCCCGCTCGCAAAATGATTATCTGGAGTTGGCGACGCGCTTTCATACCATTATGTTGTCGGAGGTACCGTATATGCCGCCGCGCATGACCAATGAAGCTCGGCGGTTTATTTGGCTAATTGATATTTTATATGACCATAGAATCAAATTGATTATG
The DNA here is from genome assembly GCF_021395235.1 of Polynucleobacter sp. IMCC30063. Classification (NCBI taxonomy): domain Bacteria; kingdom Pseudomonadati; phylum Pseudomonadota; class Betaproteobacteria; order Burkholderiales; family Burkholderiaceae; genus Polynucleobacter; species Polynucleobacter sp. IMCC30063. The sequence continues at coordinate 308,820 of NZ_JAJVCQ010000003.1, forward strand.
TCGGCGCAAGTACCACCTGCAGAGCTTTATCCTGAAGGTCAAATTGTGGCTGAATTTGGTCGCACCGTATCCCGCCTAGTGGAAATGCAATCTCGCGCCTATCTCGATGCCCCGCGCCGAGTAATTAATACAAGCTTGACCTAAAATAGCTGGATGAATACACCTTCTGTACTAAATGCAGATTTGCACTGCCATTCTGTGGTTTCAGACGGAACCTTGTCACCTGAAGCGCTGGCAGAGCGTGCGCAGCTGAATGGGGTGCAATTGTGGTCATTAACCGACCATGACGAGCTGGGGGGCCAGGTTCGCGCCCAAGCTGCGGCAGCGCAATGTGGAATTGACTATGTGGCGGGGGTGGAAATTTCGATAACCTGGCTAGACCATACGGTACATATTGTGGGTTTAGGTATTGATCCTACTGATCTTGGCTTAATTGAGGGTCTGCGTCAAACCCGCGATGGGCGCCGTAATCGAGCGCAGGCGATGGCAGAGCAATTAGCTAAAGTTGGCATTGCCGGTAGTTTTGAAGGGGCGCAACTGTATGCCGGTAATCCAGAATTAATTTCTCGTACCCACTTTGCGCGGTTTTTAGTTGAGCAAGGGTTTTGTCGCGATACCGAAACAGTATTTAAAAATTATTTGGTTGCAGGTAAACCTGGCTATGTGCAACATCGTTGGGCAACCTTAGAAAATGCAGTACATTGGATTCGGAGTGCTGGTGGCGTTGCCGTGATTGCCCATCCAGGGCGCTATCATTTAACCCCGCTACAGATGACGGAGTTGTATGCGCGTTTTAAAGATTTAGGTGGATTGGGCATTGAAGTAGTAACCGGCAGTCATAGCCCTGATCAGTATCAAACGTATGCCAAGATTGCTATTGATTATGGTTTTATGGGTTCACGAGGCTCTGATTTTCATGACCCGCGTGAAAGCCATACTGATTTGGGTTTGCTACCGAATTTACCTTCTAGCTTGAAGCCCATTTGGTCGGTGTTTCATTAACAATTGTAATTTTTGAAATTAATTTTTAGAAAAAATGAATGATGTTTGCTGAACGTGTACTTTCTGGCATGCGACCCACTGGCAATTTGCATTTAGGCCATTACCATGGCGTGCTCAAGAATTGGGTGCAGTTGCAATCGGAATACCCTTGTTTCTTCTTTGTTGCCGACTGGCATGCTCTAACCACTCATTATGAAACGTCTAGCGTGATTGAGGAATCGGTTTGGGAGATGGTAATCGATTGGTTGGCTGCTGGGGTTGATCCGCAACAAGCGACTTTATTTATTCAGAGTAGAGTGCCTGAACACGCTGAACTTTTTTTATTACTAGCAATGGGCACGCCCTTAAGTTGGTTGGAACGAGTGCCAACGTATAAGGATCAAATTGAAAAATTAAAAGAAAAAGATTTGCAAACGTATGGTTTTTTAGGTTACCCCCTTCTGCAGGCTGCGGATATTTTAATTTATCGCGCTCAACTGATTCCTGTTGGTGAAGATCAAGTGCCGCACGTAGAGATGTCGCGAGAAGTCGCCCGCCGTTTTAACTATTTATATGGGCGCGAAGCGGATTTTGAAGTCAAGGCAATCGAGGCGGTAAAGAAGTTGGGTAGTAAGCGCGCCAAAATGTATGCTGAACTGCGGGTTGCCTATCAAGAGCGGGGTGATACTGAGGCTCTAGAACAAGCTCAGGCCCTGCTGCAAGATTCTCAAAGCCTGTCGATGGTTGATCGGGAGCGGTTATTTGGTTATTTAGAGGGGGCGCGAAAAATTATTTTGCCAGAGCCCCAAGCTTTATTAACCAAAGCTTCGCGCATGCCTGGACTCGATGGTCAAAAAATGTCGAAATCCTACAACAACACAATTGGCATTCGTGAGCAGCCCGCTGAAATTATTCGCTTAGTACGCACGATGCCTACCGATCCAGCACGGGTGCGGCGAACCGATCCTGGTAATCCAGAGCATTGTCCTTTATGGCAATTACATTTGGTTTATTCTGATTCGGTCACTCAAGATTGGGCTAAAAAAGGGTGCATTTCCGCTGGCATTGGTTGTTTAGAATGTAAGCAGCCAGTCATTGATGCCATTTTGCGAGAACAGCAGCCCATGTTTGAAAGAGCGCAAATATATTTGGACGACCCTAGTTTATTGCGCTCCATTATTGCTGACGGATGTGATAAGGCGCGCAAGGTTGCCCAAGAAACCATGCGTGAGGTACGCGAGGCAATGGGGCTAGCGTATGACTAGCCGTGCTTGACCCTTCTTCCTGGGTGCAGCGCTTTGCGGCGTTGTTGAAGCCAGGTGGCAGGGTGCTTGATTTAGCGTGTGGTAGCGGCCGACACAGTATTTTTTTGGCTAATGCAGGCTTTGATGTTCTCGGGGTTGACAGCAATGTCGAATCGTTGGCTTTGGCACGGGAAAACCTGGGCCAATTAAAGAGCGGTAACCCCCAATGGCTTGAAATGGATTTAGAGGCTGCCGTGTGGCCCTTGTCGAGCGCCAGCTTTGGCTTTTGGGACGGAATCGTCGTGACAAATTATCTCTATCGCCCCTTTTTGGAGGTATTGCCGAGCCTTCTGAGTAAGGGCGGTTTCTTAATTTATGAAACTTTTGCCCAAGGCAATGCTGAGTTTGGAAAACCGACCAGCCCCAAATTTTTATTAAACCCTGCGGAATTGTTGCAGTTAGCCCAGCGCTCTGGCTTGCGGGTATGGGCTTACGAAGATCTTTTTACCGATCTACCTAAACCGGCGATGGTGCAGCGCCTCTGCGCCCAAAAATCGGCTTAGAGGGCCTTATCCGTTACAATTTCAGCGATGAATACGCCTAATTCCAGCGCTAGATTGCTTGAGAAGCCGATTAAAGGCAGCATGGTGGCAATTGTTACCCCCATGTTTGCTGATGGCGCTTTAGATTTTTCGGCTTTACGTAATTTATTAGATTGGCATGTAGCCGAAGGCACTTCGGCGATAGTGATTGTTGGGACGAGTGGTGAATCGCCCACGGTTTCGGTGGCAGAACATTGCGAACTCATTCGGGTAGCAGTAGAGCAGATTGCTAGCCGTATTCCGGTAATTGCTGGCACTGGTGGCAATTCAACCCTTGAGGCGATTGAGCTAACTGAGTTCGCGAAAAAGGTGGGCGCTGATGCGAGCCTGCAAGTGGTGCCGTATTACAACAAACCGACCCAAGAAGGTATGTTTGCCCATTTCAAAAGCATTGCTGAGCGGGTTGATTTGCCGATGATTCTCTACAACGTACCTGGTAGAACGGTAGCCGATTTAGCCAATGACACCATCTTACGTTTAGCAACAGTACCTGGCATTGTGGGTATTAAAGATGCCACGGGCAATTTAGAGCGAGGCTGTATGTTATTAGCGGATTTACAGTCTGCTGGGTTAAGTAATTTTGCGGTTTACTCGGGCGATGATCTAACAGCTTTTATGCTGATGCTAATGGGTGGTCAAGGCAATATTTCGGTTACTGCAAATGTAGCCCCGCGTTTAATGCATGATTTATGTAGTGCCGCTATGAATGGCGATTTGGTGCGCACGCGCGATTTGCAGTTTCGCTTATTTGCTTTGCATAAAGCCATGTTTATTGAGGCAAATCCTATTCCCGTGAAATGGGCATTACACGCTATGGGTAAAATTACGCCTGGCATCCGTTTGCCTTTAACGCCCTTGAGCCCCGCTTTGCGAGACTCTTTGTTGTCCACCCTTAAGCAACTTGGTCTTTTATGATTTTTGATGTGAAGGTTTATCGACTTCGATTCAAACCCCATACCCGCAATTTTTTCACCCTGCTAATGCTTGCTTGCCTAGGACTAACTGCGGGCTTAACTGCCTGCACGACTTCTACAGTAAGTTCTGATAAGGTTGATTACAAGTCGGGCGGTACTCAGCGCGGCCCCAACCTAGCCTATCCTCCTGATTTAGTTACTACGCAAGCCGATCGCCGTTATTTAGTACAGGACGGTAGCGCCACCATGTCTGATTACAACGCCATTCTAAAAAAGGGCGGAGAAGTACGTAAAACGCCTTTAACTGGAATTCCAGGTATGCGTATGGTGCGAGATGGCGACAGGCGTTGGCTCGTCATCGATAAACCAGCAGCCGAGCTTTATCCGCAAATTAAAGATTTTTGGCAAGAAAATGGGTTTTTATTATTAGTAGATTCGCCTACCACCGGCATTATGGAAACCGATTGGGTTGAAAATCGTGCCAAAATTCCGCAAGATTATTTACGCAGCCTATTAGGTGGTGTGCTCTCGAGTGTTTTTGATACTGGTGAGCGCGATAAATATAAAACGCGTTTAGAGGTTTTAAAGCCTGATCAGACAGAAATTTTTATTACCCATAAAGGCGCTTCAGAAGAGCCCGTCCGCGATAACAGTGGTGGTGTGATTTCAACCAAGTGGGTACCACGACCCAATGACCCTGATTTAGACGCTGCTTTTCTGGTCAGGCTGATGGAGCGTCTTGGTCATACGCAAGAACAAGCTAAAGCCCAGTTAGCAGCAGCTAGCTCACCCACCAATAAAGTGGTCAAAGCGAAACTTGCGCAAGATAGTAGTGGAGTAGCTGTGATTGAATTACCCTCGAGCTTTGATCGGGCTTGGCGCGATGTGGGCCTAGCGCTTGATCGGTCGAACTTTACGGTAATCGATCGTGATCGCTCAAAAGGAGTTTACTTTGTGCGCTACGTCAATACTAAAGATACTGGCGATGCTTCTAAGGGCTTCTTTTCTGGGCTTTTTAGTAGTAAAGATGAAGCTGCTTTACAAGCGAAGCAATATCGAATTTTTGTAAAGGCCAATGGCGCAGAGGCAAGTCAAGTATTTGCGCAAGATGCTGAAGGCAAACCAGAAAATTCTCCTGCTGGAATTCAATTGCTCACATTATTAGCTGAACAACTAGCGCGCTAATTTACTACTGATTTTGATTGGTATGAGATCGTAAAAAAAGCCGCTTACGCGGCTTTTTCGTTCTTCTGCAAGAAGATTACTTCTTTGCTTCAGGAGCAGCAGGAGCTGGAGCAGCAGGAGCGGCAGCAGCAGGAGCAGCATCAGCAGGAGCAGCAGCAGGAGCTGGAGCAGGCGCTGGTTTTGGTTCTTCTTTTTTGCCACAAGCAGCCAAAGCAACGGCTAACATAGCAGCAAGTAATAGTGACTTCTTCATTTGTAAGTTCCTTTAAAAAAAATTAACATCAATTACCGGTAATTGTTGTTGGAATCAGTTAAGGGTTACCCCTTAACAAATCCAGAAAACATTATAGCCATCATTGGGGGAATGGTTCAAAGATTAACCATCCGGCTTGATATGCGCTGTAGAGAGAATGGGCAGCTTGGCCTTGGGTAGGCCGGAGAATTAACCGCTGCTGAGCTGAGAGACTAAGGGTTTTGTTCGTTGCCAGCGCGCGCCATAACTGCTTGACTAGCGGGCTGGCGGTTTGGGTCATATTTTCGCCATTACAAAAAATATGCTGCTTGTCACAGATCATGCGGGTAAGTGGATGTAGATACAAAGAGCTTGTAGACAGCTTGCCAATAAATTGTGGGTAACTGAGGGGTTTTGCTGGGCCCGTAAAATATGCGCTGGGCTTGGGTTCGCTTAAATAGGCACTAATACCCTGTAAAAAATGATTAATATCATTTAAATCAAGGCTTTTCAGGCGTTTTTTCAATTGCTTAATTAGCTCTGGTGGTAGCACTTCGGGTTGCTTGGTGGCACCTTGCTGGGGATCGGCATAGTGTGTATTGAGCTCGGGTACCGAGTCTAGGGATTCAGCTAAGCGCCACAACCCCTCTTGGAGTAATTCTCGGTAGGTGGGTGCTCGAAAGCCAATTGACCAGGTTTGGCATGCTGGATCGAGCGCGACGCCATCATGTGCTGTATTTGGCGGTAAATAGAGCATATCGCCAGGCTCAAGCACCCATTCTTCTTGAGCCTTAAAGTGACGCAGAATTTTCAGTGGCAGCCCCGCTTTGAGTGTTAGATCACTTTGGGTGGAAATTGACCATTTTCTGCGGCCTGCCATTTGCAATAAAAACACATCATAGGAGTCAAAGTGGGGCCCCACGCCACCCCCGATACCGGCAAGGCTGATCATTAAATCGTCTAATCTGGCATCGGGTATAAAGCGAAACCAAGAAAGTACCTTTGCGGCAGCGGGGTGATGGGCCTCTACCCCTTGTATGAGCAGGGTCCAATTAGGGTCTTTAAGATTTGGTAAATGCTTGGCTTTGAGCGGCTCGGTACTGAGGTCATGAAGACGCCAGGGTTTAGAGCGAATTAAGCGGGCTTCACTTTCACCCTGACTGGCCATAGCCCAGAGTGCCTGGGCCGATATAGGACTATCGAGCGGGTTACCAAGGGCCTTAGCTTGCTGAAAAGCAGGAATAGCTCCCCGCACTAAGAGGGGGCGCTGATGCCAGTAATTGCGCATAAAGACTTGTGGGCTAAGGCCGCCCAAGAGGGGCCAAGCTTGCTTCAAGAGCAAGACTTCAGGCGCGCGGGGTGGTTGGTAGGGATTGCTCAAGTAAAATGAACTCAATTCTAATTTTTTAGCAAACTTATTAGCAAACTACGTATGAAGATCTCAAAAAATACTATTGTCTCGCTGCGTTACAAATTAACCGATGCACAAAATAATGTCATCGAAGAACCCGAAGCCCCGATGGTATACCTGCACGGGGGTTATGATGGCACTTTTCCAAAAATTGAAACCGCTTTAGATGGGCAAGATGTGGGGTATGAAACCACTTTGCAACTCGATCCTGGCGATGCATTTGGCGAATACGACCCTGAGTTATTAAAAATAGAGCCCCGTACGCGTTTTCCAGAGCCGCTTGAGGTAGGGATGCAATTTGAGGGTGTACCCGACGCAGATGACGTTTCGCTTGATGCCGAACAGGTTCATGAGGTGATAGATGATAGCGACGAAGAGGATCTTTCCGCAATGATTTATACCGTGACCGATGTTGCCGAGAATCAAGTGGTGCTGGATGGTAATCATCCCCTTGCTGGCATGGCGTTACGCTTTTGGTTGCAGGTAGAAGAAGTGCGAATTGCCACCGATGAGGAAATTCAAAATCGACACCCGCAAGGCGAGGAAGGTCTTGGCTTTGGGGTTTTGGATGAGGGTGACGATGAAATGGATGAAGATTATATTGGCGGCGCACAAAAAAAAGATGGCGCAAATCCGCACACCTTGCACTAAATAAAATCCGTCATATTTTATTCTTTCAGCCAGCGCTTAATTGCATCTAGCTCGCGCATCGCAGCGCCATCTTCAGAGCTAGGTGTTACCTGTGTAGGGGCGTGTCCTGTTAGTTTTGCCAAGGCTTCTTCTAAGGCTTGTATTTTTGTTTCTTGTAAGAGGGTGGCGTCAATCAGCCCTTTTAGCGCAAGTGACATGGGATCATCGGCATTGGGGGTGATTCCGTATGCAGAAAAATTAGCCTTACTCTCCATACTGCCAGCGTGAGGTAAGTCGGGGTGTAGGGTGCGGGCTGGCACACCAACGGCGGTTGCACCCGCCGGTATTTCTTTCAGCACGACAGCATTTGAGCCTATACGGGCGCCATCTCCCACCATAAACCCACCCAAGACCTTAGCGCCTGCGCTAACAACCACCCCCTTGCCTAGTGTGGGGTGACGTTTGACGCCTTTATAAAGTGAGGTGCCGCCTAAAGTAACGCCTTGATAAATTGTGCAATCGTCACCAATAACCGTGGTTTCGCCAATGACAATACCCAGGCCATGATCGAGGAAAACCCGGCGCCCAATTTTGACCCCAGGATGTATTTCAATGCCGGTAAGCCAACGCGCCAACATTGACCATAGGCGGGCGATTAATTTAAGTTCTACTTGCCAAAAAAAGTGCGCAACACGATGCAGCCATACCGCATGCAAACCAGGGTAGCAAAGTATTACCTCCAGCCGGTTTCGCGCTGCCGGATCACGGGCAATAATGGAATCGATTTCGTCGAAGAATGCGTTGGCCATAGTGAGAGTTTAATCGGAAGCGCTTATTTTTTTGTCAGCATCTGTTTGGCGATACCCCTTAATAAATCAATTTCCTCTTTATGCAGTTCGGCTCGTGCAAACAAGGCCTGTAAACGGGGCATTAGTTTTTTGGGCCGATCGGGGTCAAGGTAGCCAATAGATTCAAGGCCTTGGCGCCAATGCTCGGCCATAGCGGCCACTGCGGTGGGGTCGGCTAGATCACTGCTTGCTGCTTTGGGGTTTGAGCTGATTTTGTGGCGGGCTATTTCGGCTTGCAAAGACTGGCGCAGGGTATAGGCGCAGACCATTACGGCTTGCGCTAAATTCAAAGAGGGGTATGCCGGATTAGCATCTAAAAAGACTCGATGTGAACACAGTTTGAGGGCTTCATTATCTAGACCAGTTCTTTCTGTACCGAAAACCAAAGCCACTTGCTCTTCATTCATTAATAGTTGAGTCGCCCGTTGGCAAGCTTCTGGCCACGAAAGCGCTGGCGGCCCAAATTGGCGCTCTCGGCTAGTTAAACCTAGCACCAGCGAACAATTTTTGAGGGCTGGACCCAAGGTCGGTCTTTCGAGCGCTTGCTCTAATACGTCTTGAGCGCCACTGGCAAAGGCAATGGCCTCAGAGTGCTCGAACGGCTTATTTTGACGTGGGGCTATTAGCGTGAGGCGCTGAAAGCCCATGGTTTTTAGCGCCCGCGCGCTTGCGCCAATATTGCCAGGATGGCTGGTTTGGACCAAGACCCAATTTAGCGCATTAAATGCAGGATGTTCAGGTAGTGAGCTTAGCTGATGCAGCGGGTTAACCGCGTCACTATGGGTCGGTTGTGGAGTCATTGGGGGCATCTTGAGGTTCATTCTGCAGGTATTGCGTCCGATCGTTTAAGATGAGCGCTTCGCTTGTTATTGTCCCGCATTTTTTAGGGCACTTACAGGCTGGCTCTTATTTAATTTGCTCACACTAATCTTATGCATCCTATGTTGAATGTGGCCGTTAAGGCTGCCCGCCGTGCTGGAACTATTATTAACCGTGCCTCGCTGAACTTAGAGCGCTTGCAGGTTGATCGTAAACAACATAATGATTTTGTGACAGAAGTAGACCAACAAGCCGAAGCGGCCATTATTGAAACCTTAAGTGATGCCTACCCTGACCATGGTTTTTTGGCGGAAGAAACAGGTAGCCACAAACCCGATGCGGAATCAATTTGGATTATTGACCCCCTTGATGGCACCACCAATTTTATTCATGGCTTTCCGCAGTATGCAGTTTCAATTGCCTTAGCGGTTGCGGGAGTGACTCAGCAAGCAGTGGTATATGACCCCACTCGCGATGAATTATTTACTGCTACTAGGGGTAGCGGAGCGTATTTAAATCGCCGTCGTTTGCGGGTAGCAGCTGAAATCCGTTTGGCTAATGCTTTGCTGGGAACGGGCTTTCCTTACCGAGAAGATCAAGACCTTGAGAGCTACTTACGCATTTTTGCTGAGATGTCTCGGCAATGCGCTGGCTTGCGTCGGCCTGGTGCTGCTTCTTTAGATTTGGTTTATGTTGCTGCGGGTCGTTATGATGGATTTTTTGAAAGTGATTTAAAGCCCTGGGATATGGCAGCAGGCGCTTTAATTGTGGCCGAAGCAGGCGGCCTAGTGGGTACCTACTCGGGTGAAGAAGGTTTCTTGCAAAGTGGTGAGGTGATGGCGGCTAACCCTCGTTTATTTGCCCAGATGGCGCAAATTTTGCGACCTTATGCTAAAGCGCCAGAGGGCAATAGCGCCTTAAAACGGAGTTAGTTTTTACCCCTTAACTAAGTCTAGGTAGCGCACCCCATTAGCATCAATGCGTAGTGCACTAGCTTTAGGCAAGACGCTCTCGGGATGATCTAAATCCCAATCGGATAGCACCCAGCGTTGCCACTCCACTTGATTGAAGTTTTCATGATGTCGAGTGGGTAAATGCGTATGACCATGAATAAGCTGATCGATCTTAAATTGATCGACAAGGCTGGCACAGGCATGAAGAGTGACATCGACTTTCATTTGAGTGGATTCAGGCGCATAACGCGCAGCTCGCTGATACTGCGCGGTACTATTGCTTCGCAACTGCTGGGCTATAGTGCGACGCCAGTTGAGGGGCATTTTTAAAAATAGCTGTTGTAGCCAGGGTTTACGAACCCACTTACGAAAGAGTTGATACGCGTTATCGGCAGTGCATAAAATATCGCCATGGCTTAAGAGATATTCAGAGCCTGCTAAGACTACTTTACTTGGGTCGGGCAAGAGGGTCATACTGGTTTTCTTTAAAAAATCAGGACCAATTAAAAAATCGCGATTACCATGAAGATAGTAAATTTTTACACTGAGCGCCAAATTGGCCAAGGCATTTTTTATCTCTAGATGAAAAGGGGAGCGTAAGCTAGCATCATCGCCTACCCAATATTCAAAGAGATCGCCCAAAATAAAAACGGCTTCAACCGAGCGCGCCTCTTTTTCACAAAAATCAATCAACCGTTGCGCCGTTATTGGCATTGACGGCGTGAGATGGATATCGGAAATCAAGAGGGCGCTAGCGTAGCTTGGAATCATGCTGAAAATTTCTTAAAAAATGACTAGCTCGTGAATTAGTCTTCTAAAACCGTGGCTTTTTCAATCGTGACATCTTCGGTGGGTACATCTTGATGAAAACCAGCGGTACCCGTTTTGACTTTGCGAATGGCATCAACGACATCCATGCCGTCACAAACTTCGCCAAAGACTGCATAACCCCAGCCTTGCGCATTGGGTGCTGTATGGTTTAAGAAATCATTGTCATTCAAATTGATAAAAAATTGCGATGATGCCGAGTGGGGCTCGTTGGTGCGGGCCATTGCCACACTGCCGCGCAGATTTTTTAAGCCATTATTTGCTTCGTTTTCAATTTCAGCCAAGGTTGATTTTTGTTTTAGGCCAGTGGTCATGCCACCGCCTTGAATCATGAAATTATCGATAACGCGATGAAATATAGTGCCATCATAATGCCCACTTTTTACATATTGTAAAAAATTCGCCACGGTTTTTGGCGCTTTAGCAGCATCGAGAGATAAGGTGATATCGCCTTTATTTGTTTTGAGAAGAACTTTGGCCATTGCTTGGTGTACTTTCTAGAAGGTTAGGGGTTGAAGTGGCGGGTGCTGCAGTAACTGATGGTGATGTTGCTGGCGCAACTGAAGTTGTTGGGGTGGTGGCCGGTTTTGCTGCTGCCGCAGCTTGGGGCACTTTGACAACGGGCGGCTTCAGAATTTCTTGCAAGGCTTTATTACGACGCGCATTTTCCCGAATATTGGGTTGTAATTTCGCGGCTGCTTCATAGTTTTTAGCGGCTAAACGAATATAAATATCACCTGAGTTTGACAGGGCAGTAACGTAATCTGGACGCAGCTTCAGCGCTAATTCAAGATAATCGCGGGCATCAATCCATTGATCTTGGCTAGCCCCAATGGCCGCTAGATTATTGTAGGGCTCGGGTAACTCTGGAAATTGTTGGGTAATTTCAGTAAAGGTTTTTTTGGCAGCAGGAATATTGTGTAATTCAATTTGTAAGCGCGCCTTCAAAAAACGCAATTGCACATTACGTGGGTTCTTAATCAAGGTTAGGTCGATTTGATCAACCGCTGCTTTAAATTGTTTTGCTCTTACGAGCTTTTCAATTTGGGGTGGAATGCCATCTTTTGCAAGGGCATCGGGCTCGATAATTAAGAACGACAGGTAGGGTACGGCAATTGAATTAGCGATAGGGGCAGTTAGCGGATCAAACCCAGCGGTTGGGCTATAAGATGAGACCACTGGAGGGGGTGGAGTGGTAGTGCAGGCGCTCAAGAAAATTGCGCCAAGCAACACTGCAGCAGATATAAACCGTTGAACTAAGGAGAATAAACGCATGCTAGCCAACTTATTGATAAGGCACAGCGACAGAATCGGCCATTGAAGGTGGGCCATCATTAAAAGTAGCCTGAGGAATTGCATAAGTTGCATTTGGATCGCCATTAATACTGGCACAACCCCCTAAATTGAAAAGCAAGGTTCCGCAGACCGGCAAAAGGATTTTGCGGTACCAATAAAAGGGAGTTTTAGGAAGGGTGGGGAGGTGTGGGCTCATTCGATATACTCAGCAGTCTAACAAATTAGCGGAACCGATACCTTCGCTGCCTTTATGCTGCAAATCTATAACACCCTGAGCCGGTCGAAAGAGGTCTTTAAGCCGATTACCCCCCGCCACGTAAGCATCTATGTTTGCGGGATGACGGTTTACGATTATTGCCATCTGGGCCATGCGCGGGTGATGATTGTGTTTGACATTGTAGTGCGGTGGCTAATGACCTTGGGATACGAAGTGAATTATGTGCGCAATATCACGGATATTGATGACAAAATTATCCAACGTGCGCTAGAAAATAAAGAATCTATTTTAGCCTTAACTAATCGTTTTATTACTGCTATGCATGTCGATTCTGACCATTTAGGCTTATTGCAGCCGAATCATGAACCAAGAGCAACCGATTTTATTGCGCCAATGCAGGGCATGATTTCGCGTCTCATTGACCAACAATTGGCTTATCAAGGTGATGATGGCGATATTAACTTTTCTGTGCGTTCATTTCCAAAATATGGCCAACTTTCGGGCAAAGCCATCGATGATTTAAACGCAGGCGAGCGCGTGGCGATTGGCAGCGGTAAGCGTGATCCACTTGATTTTGTTTTATGGAAAAGTGCTAAGCCCGAAGAACCAAGCGATACTCGCTGGAAATCCCCTTGGGGGGAAGGACGACCCGGCTGGCATATTGAATGTTCGGCAATGTCTTGTGATCTTCTCGGACAACATTTTGATATTCATGGTGGCGGTGCTGATTTGCAATTTCCCCACCATGAAAATGAAATTGCCCAAAGTGAAGGGGCTATCTACGGTCAAAACCGTAAACCACTTGATCCCCCTTTTGTAAATTATTGGATGCATAACGGGCATATTCGCGTTAACAAAGAAAAAATGTCGAAATCTCTTGGCAATTTTTTTCTGATACGCGATGTGCTCGAGCAATTTGATCCCGAGGTGATCCGCTTTTTTATGCTTAAAGCGCATTACCGTAGCCCGATTAACTTTAGTGATTCGCAGTTAGAAGAGGCGCGGGCGGGTTTAAATCGTTTATATACTGCGCTGGTACAAACCCCCGGTTTTGTGGCAAAAAAAATGAATGGGTTGGGTGACCCAGCTAACGCTTGGGTTATGCGTTTTACCGCCGCCATGAACGATGACTTCAATACGCCCGAAGCCCTTGCTGTGCTATTTGATTTAGCAAGCGAGATTAACCGTGCACAAGGCGCTGAGCGCGTAATTTTGGCCCAACATTTACATCATTTAGCCGGTGTGTTGAATTTTTTACAAGGTGATCCCACAGCATTTTTACAAGGCGAGACTTTAGTTCAACAAAACCCTGACTCGGCTGGGCTTAGTGCAGAGTTGATTGAGACGCAAATTGCCGCAAGAAGCGCCGCCAAAGTGGCCCGTGACTTCACTCAAGCTGATACGATTCGGCAGCGTCTCTTAGCGCAAGGCATAGTTCTAGAAGATCAGGCTGGAGGGGTAACCACATGGCGCCGCGCGTAATTCAATCTAGTACCGCTAAAGTTGCAACTGCTATACCTCCCCTCAAAAAAAATCTAGTTAAATTACCGGTTAGAAAAAAAATCGCAGCAGATGCAGCCCCCGATTATTGGCAACAAGCTTGTACTGAGTTAATGCAACAAGATCGTATTTTGCGCAAGCTCATTCCGCGCTACGGTACTGGATTTTTAGTCACCCGCGGTGATGCTTTTAATACCTTAGCACGGGCGATTGTAGGTCAACAAATTTCGGTTGCAGCTGCCCAAGCAGTTTGGAATCGGTTGGTAACGAATTTAGAAAAAAAGGTCAATCCTGCGCAAGTTTTAGCTGTATCTAGTGAGCATTTGCGCAGCGCCGGATTATCAGGTCGGAAAGTAGAGTACATCCGTGATTTAGCCAGTCATTTTCATGAGGGGCGTTTACATGCCAAACAATGGCAAGCAATGGATGATGAAAGCGTGATTCGGGAATTAACCGATATTCGGGGAATTGGGCGGTGGACTGCAGAAATGTTTTTGATGTTTAATCTGATTCGGCCCAATGTATTGCCTTTAGATGATGTGGGCTTAATTCGGGCAATTTCCTTAAATTATTTCAGTGGCGAGCCTGTTAGTCGCCATGAAATGCGCGAGGTAGGCGAAAACTGGGCGCCATGGCGTACAGTAGCTACTTGGTATATGTGGCGCAGTATCGACCCAATTCCCGTGGAATATTAGAATTCAGCAATGAAAATCACTTTTTTAGACTTTGAACAATCGATTGGTGAGTTAGAAGCCAAAATTGAAGAATTGCGTTTTGTGCAAGATGAGTCAGCTGTTGATATTTCAGCCGAAATTAAAACGCTAGCTGAAAAAAGCCAGCAACTCACTAAAGATATTTATGCCAATTTAAGCCCTTGGCAAGTATCCCAAGTGGCACGGCATCCCCAACGACCCTACACTTTAGACTATATCAACGCCTTATTTACCGATTTTCGGGAGCTACATGGCGACCGCACCTTTGCCGACGACAAATCGATTATTGGCGGCTTAGGGCGCTTTAATGACACCGCTTGTCTGATTATTGGTCATCAAAAAGGCCGCGATACAAAAGAACGGGCTTTACGTAATTTTGGCATGAGTAAGCCCGAAGGCTATCGCAAAGCCATGCGCTTAATGCGCTTAGCCGAAAAATTTAAATTACCAGTATTTACATTTGTTGATACGCCAGGCGCTTTCCCTGGTATTGATGCCGAAGAGCGCAATCAATCGGAGGCGATTGGCAGAAATTTATATACCCAAGCTGAGTTAACGGTGCCAATTATTTCTACCATTATTGGCGAGGGCGGATCGGGAGGGGCTTTAGCGATTGCCATGGGTGATGTAGTTTTGATGTTGCAATATTCAACTTATTCGGTAATTTCACCAGAAGGCTGTGCTTCTATATTATGGAAAACGGCTGAGAAAGCCCCTGAAGCTGCTGAGCAATTAGCCCTTACAGCGCAACGCCTCAAGGCCCTAGGCTTAATTGATCGGATTGTGAGCGAACCGGTAGGTGGCGCTCATCGTGATTATGAAAACATGATGACGGCCATGCGTAAAGCTTTAAGTGAATCTTTAAAGATTTTTGAATCAATGGGAAAAAAAGAACTTCTCGAGCGTCGGCATGAGCGTTTAATGAGCTATGGCAAATTCAAGGAAGCTGAACCCAAAGCCACCTAGCCGACGTAGTAGTCAGGTTATCAAGCCTCAACTACCGCGCAGCCAAGATACAGTGATTGGCATTGCTTTAAGTGGTGGGCTCGACTCCATGGTGCTATTTGATGCAGTCATACGCAATCTTGCTGCTTTGAAGACTGATAAGAAGGGCACATCAATTCCAATATGGGTTTTTCATATTCACCATGGCTTGCAAAAATCAGCTGATGCTTGGCTAGATTTTTGTGCCCTAGCTGCGCAGCGTAAAAAAGTTCATTTCGACTTCCGTTTATTGCAATTGCCTGCAAATACCAATGAGGCAAAAGCCCGTCTGGCCCGTTATGAAGCTTTAGCTGATTTATGCGCGGTGCATGGGGTAAGTGACTTATTGCTCGCCCATCATCAAAATGATCAAGCCGAAACCGTGCTCTTGCAATTACTACGTGGTGCAGGGGTACGTGGTTTGGCGGGTATGCCCATGATGCGAAACATGACCAAAGTAGAGCCCAATACTCAGACCAAACCCATTACCTTATGGCGACCGTTACTTGATTTATCGCGCGCAGAATTAGAAGCTTATGCCCAGCAACACCGCCTTAAGTGGGTGGAAGATCCCTCGAACCGTAGTTTGGTTTATCGCCGCAATGCGGTGCGTCATTCACTGCTGCCAAAGCTAGAGCAAGTGCAGCCAGGCGCAATTGCAAATTTAGCGCGCAGTGCAAAATTGTTAAGCGACTCGCAGCATTTATTAGAGCGCTTAGCGCAACTAGACGGCGCGGAAATTTTGCAAAGCTCAAAAACTGCCCCATTGACAACAGGATTAAAAGTAAAACCATTATTGGATTTATATCTAAAGGATGCTTCGGCGGCGAATAATGTCGTGCGTTATTGGTTGCTACAACTGGGTTTAGCAATGCCATCCTTAGAGCGTTTGCAATCGTGGTGGCTAGACTTACAACGCGCACGCAGTGATGCACGCTTGAAGTTCCTGCATGCTGGTGGGGAAATTCGTTTATGGCGTGGACAATTAATTTATGAGGCCACATCAAATCAGCAAAATAGTGATAAAGCTTTCGCAGGGAAGTGGGTTTTTTTACCTGTACCCTTGCGCAGTAAGCGATTAGGTTTAGCAGCGGCATGGGTGCAAGAAGCGCAGCTGACTGGAGCGATTGAATACCGTTTACGCAAAGGCGGAGAGCGTTTTCAAAAAACGGCTCGTGGTGCGACTAAAACGCTGAAAAATTTGTTTCAAGAAGACGCTATTCCGCCCTGGCAACGTCAGGCCCCTTTACTCTTTATTGCCAATGAACTCGTAGCAGTTGCGGGAATTGGGGTGAATCATCCGCATTTAGTGGCTACAGGCAACCGGGTTTGGCCCGAGTGGCAAGCTTGAAGACTTTGGCTGGAGCGCTGCAAACCTTGTAAAATAAAGCCTTTAAGCAAGCTTTCTACCTTCTTTTATGGCAATTATTGTTCACAAGTACGGCGGCACATCGATGGGCTCGGTTGAGCGCATTCAGAATGTGGCCAAGCGCGTAGCTAAATGGATGCGAGCTGGCCACCAAGTGGTGGTGGTGCCATCGGCTATGTCGGGCGAAACCAATCGCTTGTTGGGTTTAGCTAAAGATATTCACCCCAATCCTAATCCGCGTGAGTTAGATCAAATTGCCTCGACCGGTGAGCAGGTGAGCTCGGGTTTATTAGCCCTAGCTTTGCACCGTGAAGGTATTGATGCGGTTAGTTATGCAGGCTGGCAAGTGACGATTCATACTGATTCTGCTTTTACAAAAGCCCGCATTATGGGTATTGAAGATGAAAAAATTCGGGCCGATTTGAATTTAGGTAAAGCGGTAGTGATTACCGGTTTTCAGGGGGTCGATCCGCACGGTAACATCACTACTTTAGGTCGCGGTGGCTCTGATACTTCCGCGGTAGCAGTGGCTGCGGCACTGAAGGCAGAAGAATGTTTAATTTATACCGATGTTGATGGGGTCTATACCACCGACCCCCGAGTTTGCGAAGATGCACGCCGCCTCGATAAAATTACCTTTGAAGAAATGCTGGAAATGGCAAGCTTAGGTTCGAAGGTATTGCAAATTCGTTCTGTTGAATTTGCTGGCAAGTACCAAGTTAAAACTCGGGTTTTGTCTTCCTTGACAGACCCCTTAATTGCGCTTGAACAAGAAATGAAGTCGGGTACATTAATTACATTTGAAGAGGACAGCACCATGGAAGCCGCCGTTATTTCGGGTATTGCATTTGCACGCGATGAAGCCAAAATTACTGTCTTAAGTGTGCCCGATCGTCCTGGTATTGCGTATCAAATTTTAGGCCCTATTGCCGATGCGAATATTGATGTTGACATGATTATTCAAAATCAATCGGTTGATGGTAAAACTGACTTCACTTTTACAGTACCGAGGGCTGAATATCAAAAAGCGATTGATTTACTAAAAAACTCAGTACAGGCGCATATCGGCGCCAAAGAAATTACTGGTGATCCCAAAGTTTCCAAGGTGTCGGTAGTGGGCGTTGGCATGCGTTCGCATGTTGGGGTTGCCAGTAAAATGTTCCGTACGCTTTCGGAAGAGGGTATTAATATCCTAATGATCTCTACTAGTGAAATTAAAATTTCGGTGGTGGTTGATGAAAAATACATGGAATTAGCCGTGCGGGCTTTGCACAAATCATTTGAGTTAGATCAGGCTTAGTTTTACTTTGGTTAAGAGGCTGTTGAAGGCCCAGTGAGGCCACATTTG
This sequence comes from Polynucleobacter sp. IMCC30063, assembly GCF_021395235.1. Lineage (NCBI taxonomy): Bacteria > Pseudomonadati > Pseudomonadota > Betaproteobacteria > Burkholderiales > Burkholderiaceae > Polynucleobacter > Polynucleobacter sp. IMCC30063. Next base: position 326,894 of record NZ_JAJVCQ010000003.1, read on the forward strand.
GCTGTTTTACCAACACTCCGTTAAACTAGCGGCTGTTGTAATTTTTGTGACTGAATACGGAGACGTGGCCGAGCTGGTCGAAGGCACTCCCCTGCTAAGGGAGCATCGGGGCTAAAACTCTGATCGGAGGTTCGAATCCTCTCGTCTCCGCCATAGACGTATATATAATAAGCCATAACGGGTTTTTTTCTTTTCTACCTACCCAATTAAATACCCAAAAGAAAAAGAGCCATTCCTCGAATCGTGCCCTAGTGAGCGGCTTTTTTCTAGCTTATCCTTTGATGGCTAGGCCGCTGTTCTACTATGGCGAACTTCATCCACAGCCGCTGCTTCAAAGTCCCTACTGCGCTGTAGTTCTTATTCTTTTGCTTCTCCTACATACTGGAATGACTATGCCGTCCTTTATGAGGCACCCAAAATGGGGTTGCTTGAAGAGCTGGGTTTTCACCTTTCCAGCGTTCTCAACATCACTTAGACCTTTTTTACTCATCTAGCTAATGTAACGAAGTAGGGGGAGGCACCCATTTAGTTTATTTGGATCAAATTGAACGACCCCCCCATCCCCTAATTTAGGCTAGATGGGACCCGCTTTACCCTTTACACTTGAATTTGCTCAAATGATTCTAGTTTTTATAGATTTTTAAAATGAAAAAAATATTTCTAATGCACCGCCCCCATTATTTTTTTGCGTGTATTTTTTTATTGGGATTAGCTGGCTGTTCGCCAAAAACATACGAAGATTGCTTGTTAGAAAAAATTAAGCCCGGAATGTCAGAGCAAGCAATTAACGCTGTTACATACGCTTGTACCGGAAAAGATTACTCCACCAAAAGTTCAGAAAAACCATGTTCTTTGACGACTATCACCCAGAGCGAAAAGAACCAGCTTAAGCTCAAAGCTGAAACTCACAAAGAAAACCGGGAGGCCAGGTTAACGGTTTACAACGGAAACATTAAGGCTATTCAGAATATTTCGGTGACATTTTTTATAGATGGGGGCAGCCCTGTTACTTATAAAATCCCTTCGAGCTATCTGGGATCTCAGTCGGAAAAAATTTTTTATCAGTCGATAGCGTCAATTGATCCTGATGGCATAACCAATGTTAGTGTAAGCGCTGAAATCTGCCAGCAATAGATTAAATAATATGGGCGATTATTACAACTTCAAATGTGACGACTGTGGGTTTACTGCCCAATGTTCGCACGGTAGGGATAGGGGGTTTATAGCGGTCGTCCAACCTTTATTTTGCAGTAAATGCAAGGCCCTTAAAAACATTCGTATTGGCAGCTATGTAACTGATAAATCCCAATATACGGGATATAGGGTCGAAGATGTGATGCCAGTTTGTGATGAATGTAACGAATCTAAGAATTTAGTCTTATGGGATGGGATGACTTGTCCGGTATGTCAAAAGAGTCCACTATGGATGAAAGATGCATTAATTTGCTGGGATTGATGGGTCGCTACCTATATAAATATACAAAAATATAATGATCAGCCTTTACTTCGAAATCCCTGTGATGATTGGGCTAATCAGACGGTTAATGAGATAGCAATTAACCATGATGTCTCAGTTAAGAGGGCCACCTTAATAATGCTCGAATGCCTTATTGAAAATATATCCCAAAAAGCCAACGATCAAAGCTATTTAGATGATATGTTTGGAGAATATTTTGAACGGATAGTCTATGCCCCGCAGATGGTAGCTAAGCAATATAAGCAAGGGGGCAATACATACCCAATGATTCAAATTTCAACTAATTATTGTATTCATAGAATGACTGGGGATCACTGGCCAATAACGGAAGAGTTAATAAGCTACTTTGGCAGAAAAATTGAAGAGTCGTTTGGACTTGAATTTCTTAACTATAAATGGGCAGGTCGCCAAAAATGGCTTAACTCGAAGCAAACTGAGCTTTGGGCTGCTAATTGGTAAATACGGCTAAAAAAGAAACCAAATAAGCCACTAAAGAACTAACCAAAAGTACTAAGATGTAAGTAGTCACCTTAATTTTTTTACGGTCAAAGGAGTCATCTCATGAGAGGGTGTCCCATATTTTGTGTAAACGGGGTTCGTTTACTACAGAGGGATTCTCTCCTCATACTTAATACTAAACTGATTTAATGCACCCTTCCAATCTCTGATGGGCATACTCCACTTTTGGCTGA
>NZ_JAJVCQ010000004.1:0-325498 GCF_021395235.1 Polynucleobacter sp. IMCC30063
CTGCCAGCAGGCTATCAATGAGTTCTTGGGGTACTGCTCGTTTTGCTGCTTCGGTCATCATCATTACTCCTATGGAGTGGGCTTTTACCCATTATTAGACCGTTTACACAAAATTTAGTACACCCCCGCCTCTCATGCAGCAGGGTAGCGGGTCTACTTTAGTTCGATGGGCGCCGCAAACATATTTCAATCCACATCGGCATTACGGTGGAGAAGAGATCTTTGTGATTGATGGGGTATTTGAGGATGAGCATGGCCGTTACCCCGCTGGATCATGGATCAGAAGTCCTCATATGAGTCAGCACCAACCCTTCAGTAAAGAGGGCTGCACTATCTTTGTGAAGACAGGGCATTTACCGACCTAGATAAGCGGGTACCATTCAATTCTCTAGCCCCGTTCAACTTCTGACGGGCTCACCAGAAAAGTAAACCCCCGCTTTATTTCATAATAAAATAATTTAGAATTTACCTTGCTATTTCTTTTGTAAATTAAAGTTCCGCCAACCTAAATTTTAATAGAGCTTTACATATGAAAAAATTTGTCTTATTGACTTTATCTACCTTCATTGCCGCTTTCCTAGTTTCTTGCAGTGGTAATGGAGATTCAGGATCATCGACATCATCTAGCACTACGGGTACATTTACTGCAACTGGCATGATGACAACTTCTCGCTCTATGCCAACGGCGAATTTATTGGCCGATGGTCGGGTACTGGTGGCGGGTGGAGTGGGACCTGCAAGTATCGCTGTTGCCTCTGCTGATCTCTATGACCCTACCTCAAGAACATTTAGCGCTACTGGATCGATGACAAATCCGCGCTACGCAGCAGCCTCTGTGCGACTTTTAGATGGGCGTATTTTTGTAGCTGGCGGTGAGGGTGTTGATGGAACTGGTATTAGTACTGTTGAAATTTATAATCCCGCATCTACTACGTGGCAGGTAACCAGCAACATGAGTACCCCACGTGTAAACCCAACAGCAACATTACTCAATAATGGAAAGGTGTTGGTTGTAGGTGGATATTCCTACGATAGCAATTGCTGTGCTCTTGCTAGCGCTGAAATCTACGATCCTACTACCGGAACCTTTTCTTCTACCGGATCATTGTCTACTGCACGTCGAAACGCAACAGCAACCCTTCTTAATAACGGTAACGTATTAATAGCTGGCGGCTATAATGGAACCAATTTAGATGCACCAGAAATTTACGATCCTATTACTGGTAAATTTAGTGTGACTGGCTCAATGGGTACACCTCGACGCTTTCCAACGGCCAATCTTTTGTTAGATGGAAAAGTACTGATTGTTGGCGGATATGGTGAAAATAATTCTGTCCTTGCCTCTGCTAGTTTATACAATTCACAAACTGGTACTTTTTCTTATACGGGGTCAATGAACACTCCAACTGGTCGACAAACATCCACACTGTTGATTGACGGCAAGGTTTTGATTGCAGGTGGATACGATCTGACAAATGTCCTTTCTTCTGCAGAGCTTTATGATCCAATTACAGGCACCTTTTCTGTTACTGGATCTATGACAGTACCTCGCTGGCGTCATGCAGAAGCGCGTTTATTAAATGGTGATGTCTTAATAGTGGGTGGCGCAAGCGTGGGAGGAAACTCCGGCGGCGCAATTGCATCGGCAGAGATTTATTCAAGAAAATAGAGCTGAGTAAGGCCAATAATATTAGTTCCGGAATCCTTTAGTCCTAGGCTCAAGTCCTCTTGGGCACACCATAAAAACCCTCACTAGCAATAGTGGGGGTTTTATCTTTTGAGCGTTACTTTAAGTAACGCTTGACTGGCTTTTGCGCAATATGAGGCAGTTAATAGCACCTCTTTTGCAAATATATTACTAGATACCTAATATTAAAACAAAGATCGATGCCTATATTTTTGGCCATTTAATTTATTACTGCAGTAGTATTACTAACACCATATTTTTGAGGATTAAATGAACTCTCAATACGATAAACGGTTTTTGATATCCGGACTCATCATGTTGGTGCTTGGGCTTTTAGCGCCAATTTATTCGCCCTATGCATTAGCAAAAATAGGCATCTTACAGGCGCACCTAATTGGAGCATTACAAGCTTTAGTGTTCTTTTCTTTTGCTTGGATGTGGCCTCAATTATCTCTTCCAAGATTTACTAAGTCTATTGCCACGGTTTCCTTGTATATCTCGTTATGGGCTAATTGGATTGGAACTTTATTTGTCGGTATTTTTGGTGCCGGGAAAGAGCAATATATTGTCAATCAAGATCTCGTTCCAGGTGCCAAAGGCTTTTGGAATATAGCAACCCTATTATTGATAAATCTTTCTCAGTTGGCTGTATTAGCCGTAGTCTTGGCCATTATTGGTTTCTTGGGGTGGGTATGGACTGCCAAAAAAGAGCGAATCATGAATTTCATTTCATTATTACTACTTCTAGCTATTTTAATAATTAGCCTTTTTCAAACCTTCAATCCACAATATTCAAATGGCTAGAGAGGCTAAATGAAATAATTATGTGCTTTTAGTTCAAAATTATTAGAACGGTCTGCTTTACAGCGTATTGCTGGCAAAATCCTTTGGTTGTTAATTTGCATCTAAAACTGAACCCATTCTCATACTTATTTGCAGCCAATTTCAGCCCACCGTCTTTTTAATATAGTCGGCTAGTAAAAGAAAACCTAATCACTTGGTGGTCGAGAGCTTCTTCCAATTACTCAAAAGGGAGCGCATCAAACGCAAAACCTATGCCAGTAGTGCAAAAGAAGGGAGGGCATCTTTGATTACATCAAAATGTTTTACGACCAAAGGAAGTCTCCGTGGGACAACCCGGTTAGGCGCCATGGTTACAACAATGGGCTTTCTCCAGTAGTATATGAAAAGTAGTACCAAGCGAGACTGGGAAGTGTCTAGGATATGGGTAGCGATTCAGTTCACCTTTAAGGTGAAGATTATCAAAAATCCTCTCTTTGGGAGGGGTACTAAAAATCAGGTCAGTTCATTAAAGAGCACATTGTAAAAATTTTGTAGTATTGTTCAGCCGTAATTTTGGCTAAGTTAATCTGCACTAAAATAGGGCATATGCCATAAATCTGCAATATTTTCCTTTCTAGTATTAATAGATTGCCTTAAAAATCGATTAAATTTTAAACAAGATAGATATGAATAATTCTCCATTAGTCAGCGTTGGCACTTATTTAGGGCTGCGGCTCGTGCAGGCTGGGATGCGAAATTTTTTTACTGTTCCAGGGGACTTCAATTTAGTTTTATTAGATCAATTATTAAAAGTGCCTAATTTGCGTATGATTAGTTGTTGTAATGAGCTTAATGCCGGCTATTCTGCAGATGGTTACGCTCGTGAAGCAGGCTTCTCAATGGCCGCTGTAACTTATACAGTAGGTGGTCTTAGTATGTTAAATGCCGTTGCTGGGGCATATGCTGAAAATTTATCCCTATTGGCAGTATCAGGCGGTCCCAATACCAATGATTCACCGGAGCACTATAAAACCCACCACACTATTGGTGAATACAATATTTATCATCAAGAGCAATGCTATGCCCCGGTAGTGAAGGCGGTATGTGCGATTCGCCACCTAGAAGATGCCGCCAGAATGATTGATGATGCTATTAAGGTCTGTTTGATTGAGAAAAAACCGGTTTATTTAGAAATTGCTTGTAACCTAGCTGGTCAACTTATCCCGGCCCCAACCGACTCTTTTTTAGAAAATTTTAGTTTTAAGGCTAAGAGTGATGAGAGAGCCCTAAATGCAGCTGTTGCAGCAGCTGCTTCTCGCATCAATGCTGCTATTAAACCCATCTTGATCGCAGGTGTTGATATTAGAACTGCTGATGCGAGCGAGTCTTTTTTACAACTAGCAAACAAAATGGAATCCGCTGTAGTCGTCACTCCCGATGCCAAGGGAATCGTACCTGAGGATTTATCCACTTTTATCGGCACTTATTGGCCAGAGGTCAGTAGCCCAAGTTGTTCTGCTATTGTTGAATCTAGTGACTGTCAAATTATGACGGGAGTACAGTTAACCGACTACACCACAACAGGTAGAACTGATCTTTATAAAAAGGACTCATCAATAAAAATTGGTAAAAATTCTATTAGCATGCCAGAAGGTTATTTTGCTAATGTGCAAATGAGTGATTTTTTGGCTGCCTTGGCTACCAAAGTAGCGAAAAATGATGACTCTATGCAAGAATTTTTGCGCCTTAAAGTTGATCCTCCAACTACTCCACCAGCTGCACCAGCCGATAAGTTATCTTTAAAAGAATTACGCAGACAAATTCAGGGAATTCTTACGTGTGACACTATCTTAATTGCTGAAACGGGTGACTCTTGGTTTAATGGGCAACTTTTGCATTTACCAAGGGGGTCACGCTATCACGTGCAAATGCAATACGGGTCAATTGGTTGGTCGGTAGGGGCTACATTTGGAGCCGCTCTGGGCTGTAAGCCTGGGGGTAGAGTCATTTCGCTAATTGGTGATGGGTCTTTTCAGTTAACGGCTCAAGAGCTATCCAATATGATTCGCTACAAGGTCAACCCTATTATTTTTCTTATGAATAATGGCGGCTACACCATTGAAGTAGAGATTCATGATGGGCCTTATAACAATATTCAAAATTGGGACTATGCGGGCTTAATCAACATCTTTAATGCAGGCAAAGGCAATGGCCTTGGTATTCGTGCTAATACGGCTGGTGAACTAAGTAGTGCAATTAAACAAGCCTTGGTGCATGAGGGTGGTCCAGTGTTAATCGAATGCTCTCTGAGTAGAGATGATTGCTCTATTGAGTTACTTGAATGGGGTAGCCGAGTAGCCAAAGCAAATGCAAGAATATAAAGCTATTAGCGAGCTTGACTGCGTCTTAGTTGGCGCAGGAATTATGAGCACTACTTTAGGCGTTTTCTTAAAGGAGATCAATCCAGATTTATCAATCGAGCTTATTGAAAAGCTGGGGAGTGCGGCTTTAGAAAGTTCAGAAAGTTGGAATAATGCAGGGACAGGCCATGCAGCCAATTGCGAGCTGAACTACACCCCCCTTGAGGCTGATGGCTCTATTAATATATCTAAAGCGCTTGAAGTCAACGTTGAATTTGATCTGTCCCGCCAATTTTGGTCTTACCTCATTCAAAAAGGCGCAATAACAGAACCGCAATCTTTCATTCATCCTGTGCCTCATATGAGTTTTGTTGAGGGAAATGACAATGTAGCTTTTCTTAAAAAAAGACAAGTGGCACTTAGTGCCCATCATTGTTTCCATGGGATGGAGTACTCCGAAGACCCAGATCAAATTGCTGAGTGGGCCCCGTTGTTAATTAAAGGAAGAGATGTTGGTAAAAAAATTGCAGCAACACGCATTGTTTCTGGGGCGGATGTAAGTTATGGATCATTAACTTCGCAGTTGCTAGGCCATTTAATAAAATTATCTGATTTTCGGGTTACATTTTTAGAAGAAGTTATTCATCTACAGCGTGAACCCGATCAGCGTTGGCGTCTTACGATTAAAAATCAGCGCAATGGTAATGAGCGTTTCGTAATAGCCAAATTTGTTTTCTTGGGCGCGGGCGGAGCTGCGCTACCTTTATTGCAAAAGTCGGGCATTCCTGAGTCGGTTGGATATGCTGGTTTTCCAGTGAGCGGCATATGGTTGCGTTGCAATAACCAAGATGTAGTCAGAGAGCACGAAGCAAAAGTATATGGAATAGCCTCTGTAGGGTCACCTCCCATGTCTGTTCCTCATTTGGATACACGCATTATTGATGGTCAACATTCATTACTCTTTGGCCCCTTTGCAGGCTTCTCTACTAAATTTTTAAAGTATGGATCTTGGCTCGATCTTTTCAAGTCGATTCGACCAGGCAATCTCTTGCCACTAGCAGCTGTTGGTATTACAAACTTAAGTCTTGTTAAATATCTAGTAGGGCAAGTATTGCAATCCAGTACAGATCGACTGAATTCACTTAAACAATATTACCCAACTGCCAATGCGAAAGACTGGGTAATTGAAGTCGCTGGCCAGCGTGTGCAAATTATCAAGAAAGATGCCACCAAAATTGGGATTTTAGAATTTGGTACCGAGATAGTTGAATCTAAAGACTCGTCCATGGTGGCCTTGCTTGGAGCTTCACCAGGTGCATCCACAGCTGTTGCGATCATGGTAGATATAATAGAGCGAATGACCCCTACTAAACTTCTGCCAAGCGAGTGGAGAGTTCAGATGAAAAAAATGATTCCATCTTATGGCGAATCTTTAATTACAGATGCCGCCCTTTGTAAAAAAATTAGGGCCAACACTGCAGAGACTTTGGGCTTGGTTAATATTAATTAAAGCTACACACCCGTTCTCAAAATTTCCTAGGTGTTACTTTGCATCTAAAACTGAACCCATTCTCATACTTATTTGCAGCCAACTTCAGCCCACCTTCTTTTTAATATAGTTCGCTAGTAAAAGAAAACTTGATCACGTGGATCAATTAAAGTTAGAGACCAATGGTGGGTTAGTTTTAGAGGCAAATTAATAATATGACGACTTTTATTTAAATTAAGTAATCATAGAGCCAAGCCGTAAGTTCTTTCTAACCCGTTTTTATACCAGTACTTTTGCCTATTTAATACTTGTTCAGGACTTAAATACAGCTAATTCGTGTGGTTAAGCAAAACATGGTTCAGATTGGTTTAAAGTCATCAGATGCGCCAGGGGGTATTGGTGGGTGCGTTTTTAAAGAGTTCTGAAAATTTATTACCATTTTTCGAATTGGGCCCCTCACCCAGCCCTGTGTCGTATTCACATCTGATTCTTCTTTTGGATCCTGGACAATATTAAATAGATAGGGTGTTTCTAGATGATTGGCACCAGCATTAGGCTCTACTTCCCAAACAAAATGCATTTTCCAGTCACGCCACTTTGCGGCCCTAAGTTCAGTTTTTATAAAATATACAAATCCTTCACGATTTGATTTCTCTTCCTTGCCTAGTAAAAATTGACTTTGATCGATCCCGTCAATCGGTCGATCTATCGGCATTTTTAAGTCAGCAATATGTGCTAGGGTAGGCAATAAATCTACCACATGAATAATTTCATTTGTCACTTTTCCAGCTGGAATTTTATTAGGCCAGCGAATGATGAGAGGCACTCTAAGGGCGCCCTCCATTGCGGTATGGTAGGTACCCGTCCACATGCCTGCGCTACCCCGCCAGGGCCGACGATACTCTGGCCCGTTGTCACTGGCAAAAATGAATATGGTATTTTCTGCGAGATCGTCTTGATTAATTGCATCCATTATTTGACCTACTCTTGCATCCATTTCAATTAATGAATCAGCAAAGTCGCCATAATTTGAATTACCCTCAAAATCACGGTGAGGCAGGGTTGGAAAGTGCAACTGAGTTAATGGAACATAAAGAAAGAATGGTTTTTTATTTGCATTACGGTGAATAAATTCACAACTGCGTTTTGTTAACTCGGCATCAATTTTTCGTCTCATTTCTAAATCGTATAGCTCTTTCTTTTCAGCTAGATTACCTTTTTTACCCTCCATCACGTAAGGAGCCTCAACAACGGATTGGTCATACCCAATTGAATCAAAAAACATACTTTCATTAGTAGTTCTTGGAATTCCATACCACTCATCAAAGCCTTTGTCATTAGGATATCGGCCTGCCTTATCGCCTAAATGCCATTTGCCAAACATTGCAGTCGCATATCCTGCTTCTGAAAATAGCTCTGCCATAGTTTTTTCCCAGGGGATAATCCCCTGAGGTAAGCCAGCTGGAACCGATTGAATTGCCCCAGTTCTAATGGGGTGTCGACCGGTCATGAGTGCAGATCTAGTTGGAACGCAATCGCTTTCTACATTAAAGTTGAGAAAGCGAGTGCCCTCTTGGGCAAGGGCATCAATTCTGGGAGTTGGCGCACCGCGAATTGCTCCACCGCCATAGCAACCTAGTTCGCCCCATCCAAGATTATCGGCAAGTATTAAGACAACGTTTGGTTGAGTATCTATTTTTTTCATTATAAAATTTATTAGCGATAAAGAGCAAATATTAATCGACTGGAATTTTTAGTATCTTATTTAATTCGATCCAGCGCTGTATTGAGTTTTTTAAAAATACCTCAAATTCACTTGCAGGCATAGGCCTTGCTGTTAATCCAACATCAAGTAATTTTAGTTTTATCTCGGGCTTTTCTAAAATCAATAAAATTTCTTTAGAAACTTTATTGAGAATCGCTGGGGGTAGATTTTTAGGGGCAACGACTCCCACCCACTGCGTAATAATAATATCTTTAAAACCTAATTCAGCTAAAGTTGGCACATTTGTGGCATTAGGATTTCGTTGTGCGCTAGTAAGGGCTAAAATGCGAATTCCCCCCTTCTTTTGTTGTGAAAGTAGGGGCGCAAAACCTAAAACTGCGGCAGGGGTTGTGCCCCCGGTCAGATCGATAATTGCTTGTCCGCCGCCTTTATATGGAATGTGCGTCCATTTGAAATCTGCTGATTTTGCTAACCACTCACCAATGTAATGCTGGTTTGTACCTTGGCCAGAGGTTCCATATGAAATAGTCCCTGGCTTACTTTTTGCCGCATTCAATAGGTCTGCTAATGTAAGGTAGGGCGTTTGACTTGACACTGCGATCCCAATGGGTTGATCGCCTATTAAGGCGACGCCAATTAGATCTCTCCCTAGGCGCCAACTTAAGGACTCTCTGGTGGCGCTTAGGATGGCAGAACTGTCGGAGGCAATGGCAAAGGTATAGCCATCTGGAATAGCATTAGCGGCCAGCTGCAACCCAATAGCGCCGGAAGCTCCGGGCTTATTTTCAATAACAATGGACTGATTTAAGGCTTTACCTAACTCAATCGCAATTATTCGGGTAATGATGTCATTAGTGCCGCCTGCTGCCTGCGGCACAATAATGCGAATAGGTCGATCTTTAGGCCACTCCTCAGCCCAAGAATTATTACCAGAGAGAATACTGGTAATCAAGATACAGCAAGTAACTATGTATTTTTTCACCATGTACCAGTATCGTTAATTTTCAATAGTTTAGCTTATTGATGAAAATACCCAGCCTTCGAATTAAAAATTAGGTAATCTTAAATTTACATTAACGTAAGTTACAGCCCACCATCTTTTTGATATAGCCCTAAGACGGAATTTTTGGCGCCTAGTTGCTCTACGGATGTCTTTAACCACCTGCTCAGCAGGGCTCTTAGGTTGATTGGATTTGATGTTCATCTTCATTCCTTATGTTAGAAGATGAACCAAAATCCTCCTTTAATCAAGTGCCCCTATTTGTCTCATAGTTGCTGACGTCGGACAATTAAGCTAACTTCAGCCCCTCTTTACTTAAGGGAAAGTTACGCACAGGCCTGCCGATTGCCGCTGAAATTGCGTTGGCTACGGCAGGGCCAACTACACAAATAGTAGGCTCTCCAACACCACCCCAAAAGTCAAAACTAGGCACTAAGACAGATTCGATGCGTGGAGTTGAGGCAAGGCCCAGCAATGGATAGGCATCCAAGTTTTTTTGCACGATACGCCCATTTTCTACAGTGATTTCGGGATTGAAAATCGCTCCCAATGCCATCACTACCGAACCTTCAATTTGTTCGCGTGCTAAATAGGGGTTAACTACATGACCAGAATTGAGGGCAAAAACTAATCGATCGATTTTGACGGTATTACCTTGCATCGATACTTCGGCCACGCACGCAGAATAGCTAGCATATCCCATAAACTGAGCTATACCTCGATACACCCCGGGCGGAAGTGGTTTTCCCCAATCTGCTTTCTGCGCTGCTGCATTCAAGACGGCCAAATGCTTGGGATGATTTTGCATCAATGCTTGTCGAAAAAGTAGTGGATCTTTATTTGCTGCCTTAGCACACTCATCCATGAAGCATTCCATGAAAATCGCATTTTGATTTGTATTGACACCACGCCATGGACCAACGGGTATATGCGTATTTCTCATGACATATTCAGTTAACAGCGTCGGAAATTGATAGCCCAGCTGTGCATCGGGACCCTTCTCATAAAGACCTTGAAGTTGCCGTTCATCTTTACCATTTTTAATATTCTGTGGTGCAAGCGTGGCATTAATCGACGGGCCAGAAACCTTAATATGCATACCCGTTAGATTTCCTGATGAATCTATGCCAGCAGTCATTTTTGCCATCGCAATGGGATGATAAAAATCATGAGTCATATCTTCTTCACGACTCCAGATTAATTTGATAGGCACACCTGGAAATTGTTGCGCAATTTTAGCGGCTTGGGTTACATAATCTTGTGTAGAGCCCCTACGTCCTAAGCCTGTACCTGAATCTAATTTATAGATCTCGCATTTATCAAGCGGAATACCCGTAGCCTCAGAGAGCGCAGCATGAGAACCTTCCCCATTTTGCGTGGGAACCCATGCTTCAGCCTGACCCCCTGAAATTTTGACTGTGGCATTCATGGGCTCCATATTGACGTGGGCACGATATGGAGTGAAATAGATTGCTTCCACTTTTTTAGGTGAGCCTTGAATAGCGCCTAGGGCATCACCTTCTTTTCGCTGCCAGTAGTTACCTTCTTCATCTAGAGCTTCTCTAAGTGTTTTGTTAATACCAGCTGAAGATACATTTGCGCCTTTGCCTTCATCCCAGACGATAGGTAAAGCGTCTAGCGCTGTTTTAGCGCGCCACCAAGAATCTGCAACTACCGCTACCGACTTATCGCTTACCTGTACAACGCCTTTAACCCCACGCATATTTTTAATTTGAGCCTCATTAAAGCTCACTAACTTGCCACCAAAAACGGGACATGCTTTGATAGCGGCACAAAGCATGCCAGGCAATTGCAAATCTGCACCAAATACCTTAGAGCCGTTGACTTTATTTGCGGTGTCAATACGGGCGTAAGGTTGCCCCGCGACCTTCCAGGTGCGCGGATCTCTTAAGGTAATAGCTTTAGGGTCGGGAGGACTTAAAGTAGAGGCAAGCTCGGCAACTTGTCCATAGCTAATTTGCCTACCTGTTTTGGCGTGAGTAATGATCCCTTTATCTACCGTCAATTCGCTGACTGGAACATCCCACTTATTCGCTGCTGCTTGCATCAGCATTATTCGCGCTGCTGCTGCACCGCGACGCACATAGTCTTCAGAAATACGAATACCACGACTGCCACCGGTACCATGCTCGCCCCATGTTCGTTTTCTGGCTAGGCTATGCCCCGGAGTTGGTGACTCTGTACTGACATTTTTCCAATTACACTCGAGCTCTTCAGTAACCATCTGCGCTAAACCTGTTCTTGTACCTTGGCCCATTTCTGAGCGGGCAATGCGGATCAGAACAGTTTCATCTGGCTTAATACTGACCCAAGCATTTACCTCTGGTGCGCCAATTTTTAATGGGCTATTGTGGTCATAGGCATTATTTTTTTGAGCCAGAGCATATTCAGGCAGTGCACCAAGCCCGAGCATTAAACCACCGCCAGCAAGCGTGCCCTTAATAATAAATTGACGACGCGAAGCGTTATCAAGATTTGGAGTTTGGTCAATTAGTCTCATATTTTTTCCTAACCACGACTCTGAGGAGAGGCTGCATACAGAGCCAAAATATCTACTAACGTCTTCTGTCCAGAGGCGACATGAATGCCATCGCGAATTTTTTGATAAGTACCACAGCGACAAACATTAGACATGGCTTTGTCAATATCCTGATCGGTTGGCCTAGGATTCTTTTTCAACAAAGCGGCAGCGGCCATGATCTGACCAGATTGACAGTATCCGCACTGAGGAACATCTAGTGCAATCCAGGCTTTTTGCACAGGATGCGAGCTATCTTTAGAGAGCGCCTCAATAGTCGTTATTTTCTTACCACCGACCGCAGAGACGGGAATCATGCAGGAACGCACAGGTTCGCCATTCATATAGACTGTACAGGCCCCACATTGCCCAATACCACAACCATATTTGGTGCCTGTAAGGCCGACGAACTCCCGAATTGCCCATAAAAGGGGCATATTAGGCTCGACATCGACGTTGTATATTTGCTCGTTAATGGTTAACTTCATGCTTGGCCTCTTATGTTTTATTATTTGCTATCGTTTTTTTTAATACTATATATTATTCTGGATAGCTAAGTAAACAGTAAATCAGGTCAATTAAATTTCTATTAAAATTGCTGGGTGAACGAACAGTTACTAAATCAGATTATCCTAATAGCCATCCCCATTTTCAGCATTTTTATGTTGGGCGAATTTTTTTATGGCTTAGCAATTGCTAAAAATACTTATCGGCTAAACGATACCATCAGCAGCATCAGCCAGGGACTACTAAGCCAGTCTATTTTGCTTTGCCTGGTTTTTTTTCAAATTGGGGCTTATGAATTACTCTACATATATTTTGGAGCAAGATCGTTTACGCTTTTTTGGGAAAGCTGGTATGGCTGGATCATTGCATTTCTAATATATGACTTTATAGATTATTGGCTTCATCGGGTCAGCCACCAATCTGCTCTGCTTTGGGGTTCTCATGTCGTCCACCACCAAAGTCAATTATTTAACTTTTCTACTGCTTTAAGACAGGAAAGTTTTTTCCCCATTATTGCCTGCTTCTTTTTTGCAGTCATGGCGCTACTCGGAATTCCACCATATCAATTTGTTTTAATTGGTCTATTTGTATTAATTTATCAATTCTGGATGCACACTGAACATATCGGCAAATTAGGATGGTTTGATAGCGTCTTTTCTTCACCCTCGAATCATCGAGTGCATCATGCAATCAACGACGAATATATTGATAAAAATTTTGGCGCAGTTTTAATCATTTGGGACCGAATTTTTGGCACTTATCGGGAAGAAAAAAGCGCCTGTATCTATGGCACCCAAACCCCCTTAAATTCTTGGAATCCTTTATGGGCGCTTGGTTCAGTATTTATTAACCTATATAAGAAAAGTCGCAACTATTCTGGGCTGATAACGAAACTCAAAATCTTCTTTAAGGGTCCTACTTGGAGGCCCAATGACGAAGGGGTGAAGGATTCAGAGGTAGTTGCTAATGTTTTTCAAATATATAACCCACCCTTGACGGGGCTGCAGAAATGGGTTGCAGTGATTATTTTTTCTGTGACAATTTTATTTTCTATTTATTTTTTTATCACAGTAGATCAGTACGCCTATTTCGATAAAATTATGTGCTTGATATTGGTTAGTATCGGCTTGTATTATGCAGGGTTTTTTATGGGACAAAAAAAGCAACCCACTTGAACCAAACCCCTTGTGATTATTTTTTCCTATACAAATTACTTAAATCGGTAAGCTAATGCCATAAATAGGTTGTCTTCAAATGTTCGGTTCATGACCGGGCTATTGCTAATTCCGCTTCCCATCCACTTGCGTTTGCCATAAATATTAATATACCAATCTTCAATAATTGGCACTTCTAATAAGAAACCTAACATTAAATTATTAGTAGCAGGAGCGGTATAGCTTTGGTAGCCGATGGTGTTCGCTTGTTGGTTATTTAAACCATAGTAATAGTTTGCATATTGGCTCGACTGTCTTTCAATACCGAGTTGGGGATACAGGGTTATTTTACGAACTATTTCAAGCTCACCGAAGTAGGAAAAATCATATAAAGCCCCCTTAGATTGACTAAAGTCATGGTAAGCATTGATAAGAAATCCCCCAATTGGTGTTTCTTGGAAGGTGCCAATCCCAATGGGAATGGGGTAACGCTTAACAATAGTTGTGGTTGTGAAGGGCGATTTAACCACGAAGTTATCGAGAATTGCTTTGCCAGTTACCTCAAGGTACCCATAACCAATTTTGGCTGTTTTAATACCGAACATATCAATTCTTGCAAAAGCTCTTTTATAGTTAGCAAAAACATAGGGCGCAACAAATGTCTGCGTACCATAAGTACCAAGGTGTAAATTAGAGGTATAAGTTGCTAAACCAATGTCACCAACTAAATGATCAGGAATGTCATCATCATAGGGTTTATCTTGAGCCAAGCAAAAAAAAGAAGAGGTAAAAAAAAGAAGAAAGAAGAAGCAACGCATTAAGTAAAAATTACTTTATTTAATATCGCGGCAAGAGAGCATATGCATTACTTTGCGCTCCGAATCAATTTCAAAGCCGCATTCTACTAGGCGAGATGAGTTTTCATAGGTGCCAAAAAGAATATCCCAAATAGGTAGGCCATAATTATTAGTATGGCGATTGCGTTCATGATGAATGCGATGCATTTCAGGTCTGACAATGAAATAGCCTAGCCAATGTGGGGTAGGGGTGTTGGTATGCTCCCAGAGTTCGAAGATGCTAACCCAAAGAGATGCCCAGACTGCAGATTCAATGTTTAATCCCAGAAAAGAGTAGGCAACAACATTAATAATGAGGGCATTCGCTAAGAAATCACTGGGGTGAGCATACAGCGCAGTTAGAGCTTGAATACGATGGGTGCTATGGTGAATTTGATGAAATATTTTCCAGATTAAACTATTGTGATGTCGAAGGCGGTGCCACCAATAAACAAAAAAAGTAATGCAAACATAGGCAAAGAGGCCATTCAGCCAGGGGGGAGTTTTTAAAAATTGCGTTGAAAAATTTGGAAATATTACGATGGCGCCCAAATGAGGAACCAAAAATATACCAATTATTATTGTCAGTAGTACTCCAAGACTGCCGAAGATAAACAGCCTTATAAGCCAGGATTTATCTGGGCTATAACGATGTAATGGGCGAATTTTTTCTAAGCCAATAAAAAAACCAGTAACTGCAATAAGAGCAATGATTGACGTCTCAGAAGTTAGCACAAGCCAATTCCTTAAGTCAATTTATTGAGCTCTTGATGCGACTTTTCCACCCTTAAAAAACGCTGCAGTTCAGGAGAAATAATTTTGTTTCTAATTTTTGAATTAGACAAGATGTCATACGTTTCTTTTAAAAAAGCAATTGACTCATAAGCAACGGTTTCGCGTTCATTATCAACCGTTATCATATGATAGCTATTCCCAAGGTAAATAGATCTCTTGAGTTCAGAGCTAATTGACTGATTCAACAATTCAACGTTATTTGGATGCGCAATCTCATCATCTACCGCATGAATAGTTAATGTTGCAGCAGTAACATAAGCTAGATTTTTTTTCACATAAGAGCACAATTGATTCGCTTGATAAATATGGTTAAGCGTCATATATGACCCGCCAATTTCTGAAATCTGATGGTTTGACATCGCTTTTTTAATGTAGGCTCGAATTTGAATATTTTTAACCCCAAAGGGATCTCGTTCCTTGTATTTAAATCGCCCTCCTAAGCCAAGCCATATTCCTAATTTAGCAAAAATTCGGTACCAAGGAATGGCCCATCCGTTGTAATTTAAGGTAGTAGATAGGCACAGAATTGCATGAATATTATCTAGCCTAGAGCCAACACCGAGCGCTAAAGTTGCCCCAAGTGAAACTCCACCAAGAGAGATGGGTAGCGACTCTTTCATCTGTAAATTACTCACATAATTAACTGCCTCATTAAGCCAATCATTCCAATTACCAGCATGATCACCAAAGTTATAGCCATTAAAAGTAGGGGTTTCAACACGAAAGCCACTCTTCCTGAGGACATTAGCCAAATAGCTTAACTCGAGCGGGGAAGAAGAAAGCCCATGAAATAGTACAATTAATGGGCTAGAGCTTGGAGTAGCTGCGAATGTATGCATGTAAAGATATTTTAGGCTTTTTTGGGAAGGGTAGGCAATGCAAATAAAAAATGCCAATAATTGGTGCGCGGTGCCCAAGCGGGCTATTTACCCCGTAACCCTTCTGGCATTCTTTTTGATAACTTGGGGTTTATTTGCTTTAGGGCAAGTTTTCTATAGTGAAAATCCTTATAAGTTCTACTATTTAATAGCGATCTTTTTAGCATATTCCTTTGGTTTTTTGCCTGCCTTAGTTTTTATTATTGGTGGCACCCTTTATGCTAATTATTGGTTTGTCGCCCCCTTTGGAGAATTTGAATTCAGCTTTCACGATTTGCAACAATGGGCGTTAAACTTTGCACTGGGTTTTACGTGCATATTATTGATTGAATATCTGCAACGTGAGCGGTATAAAACGAAATTACTATTATTGGTTGCAGACTCGCGCTATTTAATTTTATTGCACCGCGATAATGAGCTCATGAATGCATTGAAAAAAGAAAATAATGTCTGAAACAATGAAAATTCTGCTTCAGCAAGTGGCGGATCGCTTTGATAAAAATATCGATGATATTAGTCCAGATATGACTTTAGAGTCACTGGAGATTGATTCCCTTGGAAAAATAGAATTATTATTTGATCTAGAAGATCATTTTAAAGTGCGGATTCCGAATGAAACTATTAATCTCACCACGCTTCAAGATGTCGCAGATTTAATTGATTCTGCAAAATAAAGTGAGTGTAGATTCACAGCCCAATCGTGTGGTTATTACTGGTTTAGGTGCAGTTTCTTGTTTAGGCGTTGGTGCAGCTATTCAATTTCAAAAAGCCGCTACTTGTACGTCCGGAATAACCAGCCTTAATAAAGCACTAGCTATCCCCGTTGATTTAGCCTGTGCTGGTTTAGTCGCCAATCCACTGCCAATCCAATTGGATGCTTCATCACAAGGCATGTTCGATCGTGTGGCGCAGTTATCTTGGAGTGCGGCAAGAGAAGCGCTTGAACATTCTGGGCTAAAGGATCTGCCCGAGAAAACATTAGATCGTTGCGGAATTTTTTGGGGCACTGGTTTTGGGGGCGCAAATACGGTTGAAAGTGCCTTCGAGGATATTTTTATCAAACAGAAGGAGCGTGTTAGACCTTTTACTGTTATTGGTGTAATGGCGAATGGTTCAGCGGCATTAATTTCATTGAAGACGGGTTTTAAAGGCCCTTCAATGACTTATGCCACAGCATGTGCTTCCTCAGCGCATGCGATCGGCGAGGCTTATCGTAGCATCAAACATGGTTACTGTGATCGCGCAATTGCAGGCGGTGCAGAGAGTCTATTTACTGCAGCGTCGATTAAGTCTTGGGAGGCGTTGAAAACACTTGCCACTCCTGATCTCGAAAATATTGCCAATTCTTGCAAACCATTTTCAAAAAATCGTAGTGGCTTTGTATTGGGTGAGGGAGCTGCTGCAATTATGTTGGAATCATGGTCTAGCGCAAAAGAGCGTGGCGCTATTATCCTTGGAGAAATTATTGGCTATGGCACTTGCTCAGATTCATCACACATTACCAAGCCAGATCCTCTGGGTCAGGCTAAAGCAATGCAGCAAAGCTTAGAAGAGGCCCGCCTTAACTCTGCCGAGGTGGTTTACATTAATGCTCATGGTACTGCCACGCAAGTTGGTGATATTGCCGAGACCATTGCCCTTAAAAAAATATTTGGAGATGAGGGCGCCAAACGCCTATCGATTAGCTCAACTAAGGCCATTCATGGGCATACTCTTGGAGCCGCAGGCGCATTAGAGTTGCTGATTACTATTCAAGCAATGCAAAAAGGAATTGCTCCTGGAACCGCATTCTTGGAAATACCCGATCCTGACTGCGATCTCAATTTCTTGCCATTAAGATCCGCTGAAATACCGATTCCTTATGCAATGAGTAATTCCTTCGCCTTTGGTGGCTCAAACGTTTCACTTCTATTAGCCAGGGATGTGAATTAATTAATTTTTTTCTTAATTGGTGCGGTAATGTTATGAAACCAAAGTACCCCTAAGATAATGCCCGTTATCAAGACCTCTGCATCACTTACCAGCCCGTGAAAATTATCTGCCGCATAAGAGTTCGAGTTTAAATTAATCGCTAATTCTAAAAACACAACTGAAGCTGTAAAAATTAAGCGTGCCTTTTTTAGGGTTTGTAACAAGGGAGCATGGAGTTTATTTGCATTGATCAACAAATAGATTACTGAACAGAAATTGATAGACCAGAAAAGATAGATAAAAAAAGTTAAATTGAAAGGCGCGCTTAAGTAGTAAAGCGTAGAAACTAGAATCTGTAAAGAAAGTAAAAATTTAGTCACTTGAGTTAATTGTTTATTTAAACGATAACTGTACACCTTTTATTATAGATTTTCAGCGCCGGCTAAACTAATTTTCATAAATTTTGACATATATGTAATAATGGATAAATCATTACTAAATATTTTATTAACTTATCGCCGACCCTTTATATGGAGTTTTCATGACATCAGCAATGCAACGAAGTATTTTTTTAATTAGCATTGTTATCGCTAGTGTATTAGCAGCCTGTGGCGGCGACGGGACTAGTAGTTCTTCAACAGCTATTACTTACACTACTCTGAATAACCCCATAGCTACTGCAGCAAATTATATGAGCTTGACTGGTATTCGTGGTGTTGATAATTCCACTGATGTTTACATTACTGGAGCAACCATAGTAGGGACAACATATATAGCCCAGCTCTATAAAGGTCCCCTTACTGGAGGCGGCACATACTATACGATGCCCTTTCCCTCTTCTACTGGAGCTACTATTAGCAGTACTAATTCATATAGTGTTGACAATCTTGCAAATGGTGCAGTGAACTTAGTTGGTAGCTATACCACTACTCAAAATGCCAATCAACAGGGCTTTATTTATACTGGGTCTGTCACGAATAATCCGACTTCTGGATATGTCACGCTGAATTATCCGAGCGCTCGTCAAACCATTCCACATAGTGTTATGAATGATCTGGTGGTTGGGGGATATGAGACGCCGCTCGGCAAATTGCGGGCTTTTATTTACCAAATTAGTACTGGCCAATTTACCGATCTTAAAGTAGTAACTGATGCCAACAATGCGGTGACCGCTTATGGTGTTTGGCACAATGGTGGTAACAGTTACACCATTGTTGGTGGTTATACCGATATATCCACCAAAGAGCAGGCCTATATTCTTGATTACGATTCAAGTACGGGGGTTATAACTAATACAACAACGTATACCTACAATAACCAGGCTTCAGCTTTGACCCATTTTGAAGGTATTACGACTAATGGCAACGGCGGATATTATTTGGCTGGGTTTGGTCAAGTAACCTCAGGCGGTGCCGTTTCATGTGCTTTGGTCAGCATGACTAGAACCATTTTAGGACCCTTAAAAACGGCTGGATTTACAACTACCCCAACATGGGTCCAAGCAGTCTTTCCTGGAGCAACAACCCAATATGCCAATACTGTTTACCAAAATAATCTTTTAGGAACCTATTTACCGGGTCCGATTGCATTGAATGGCTATGTTGCAAATATTCCTACGAGTTTAATTAAATAAACCTATGACAGTATGCTCGGGTTCAATTGCCAGTTTCATTACAATTAAGGCGTGGCTTGGGGTAGCATATGAAAATTCTCTGGAGGAACTAACGTGATTCGATGTATCCGTTTATGGACAGGCGCAGACAATAACTCGTATTTTGAAGAGGGCGTGATTGATTTGAATTTAAAAAATAATCGCGGTGATGTACTTTCATCAGCATTTACAGCTCAAACGATTTCATTTCAAGAAACAAGCGAGGGGGGTAAATATGATTGGCATAATGACCCTGTAAGGCAGATTGTCATTACCTTAACCGGCACTTTAGATTTTGTCACGCGCAATAATGAGCGCTTCACCATTAATCCAGGTGATATCTTGTTGGCCGAAGATTCAACTGGCACTGGGCATTCTTGGAAATTAGTCGGCTCTGCACCATGGAAACGTGCCTATATTGTCCTTGCACCAGGCGCAGCGGTTGCCTTTAAAGCCAATAAAGCACAGCAGTAAAAAAAAGATTTAGCAGGCTTGAATTTCCATCTTGCTTTACTATTCACCAGGGTAGCCTTTCTCCTGAATAAGAAAGAAAGCTGCCAGAGTCTTCTTTGGTAGCGCTTTCTAAGACATGAAACATATCCTTGACGGCATCATCTGCATTCCTGCCAATTTCTTGGCCACGAAATGGTTTCGATAGATTGGAATTGACAGTACCAGGATGTAAGGCGATTAAAGCAATATTTGGCTTTGTTCTTTTGAGTTCAATGGCCGCTGTTTTAATCAACATATTTAATGCTGCTTTAGAAGCACGATAGCTATACCAGCCCCCAAGCCGATTATCTTCAATACTGCCAACTTTAGCCGAGAGGGTAGCCATTACGCTATTTTGTGGATCCAACAGTTTTGAGAAGTTTTTGATGGTTAATGCTGGGCCAATGGCATTAATATTCATTAGCTCATTTAATTGAGCATGATTCAAGTCAGCCAATTTCTTTTCAGGCATCCATTTTTCAGAATGTAATAAGCCAATTGTATTAATAATGAGCTGAAATGGCCCTAGGGCAGCAAGACTGTGGGCAGAAGATTCAATCGTTTCTGGTAGACGATAGTCAATAGGGTAAATAGAGTGACGGCTGATGCCCTCCACCTTTACACAAGCAGGATTATTTTCAAGCAGCCTCATAAAAGCAGAGCCGATAGTTCCAGATGAGCCAATGACTAAAGCGCGGAATGGTTTAGGCAGTAATCCCATGGCGTCCTATTGAGGGTATTGATTTATCTTCTAAAAATTAAGCATGATATGCCTGCAAGCAGCTTTAGTAAATTGGTCTTACACTTACTGAATGTCAAAAAAATTGCAAACACTTACCTTATTTTATGATGGTAAATGCCCCTTATGTCAGGCAGAAATTCGTTTTTTATCCAGCCGAAATGAAGCAGGCCTCTTAAATTTTATTGATATTCATTCCACTCGATATGATCCTCTTAGTATTGGCGTTACGTGCGAACAAGCATTGGCAGCAATGTACGCTCAATATGAAGATGGGTCAATCATTCATGGAGTTGCTGTTTTCCCCGAGGCTTATTGCCGGGCACGCTTATCTTTTTTAGCTTGGTTATTCTCCAGAAAAACACTTCAGCCCAGCCTAAAGGTAGCCTATCGGTTTTTTGCTAGAAATAGACATCAAATTTCTAAATTATTTGGACCAAGTGCATTGTGGCTGGTGAATTTGAAAATTAATAGATAGTCCTTGGGAAGCGGCTAAACAGACCAAGATAGGCAAATTCAACCAGCAATAGTAATTCGATTTATCCTCAATAAAAAAGGTAAGTGATGAAAGCAATTTGGAATAAGACAATCTTGGCAGATTCAAATCAGACTATTGTGGTGGAGGGTAATTATTACTTCCCATCTACGGCATTAAATATGGAATTTTTTAAGAAATCAGATAAAAAAACAGTTTGCTCTTGGAAAGGTACTGCTAGTTATTATGATATTGAGGCAAATGGCCAAGTCAATAAAGATGCTGCTTGGTATTATGCTGAGCCAAAGGCGGCGGCTAATAATATCGCAGGATATATTGCTTTTTGGAAGGGTGTTGAGGTACGAGATATTTAACTTGAAGTTAATGCACTTAAAATTATTTAGTTTCTTCGCAGCAACTTTTTTTTTAATATCGAGTCATGCTCAAGACAGCACTAATCCTTATGATGTAAAAGTGACAGTTACCTCCTTAGGAGGACGCTTGCAAATCAGCGCTACTTATGCAGTACCAGTTAATATGTGTAGTGCTTACACATTCCTTACCGACTATGAAGCCTCAAAAAATATTCCTGGTATTGTTGATGCGCAGATCATTTCACGAACTGCCAATAAAGTTCGCGTATACAGGGCGATAGAGGAAGAGATTCTTTTTTTTCAGGTTGAGCTGAAATCCTTGGTTGAATATACCGAGACCCCATATCAATTAATTAGTTTCGAACAAATTAGTGGCGATGCTAAATTCTATAAAGGCACGTGGAGACTTGTATCTGAGAAAGCTAAAACAGTCTTCAAATACGATAGCTTAGTTGAGCTAGATTCAGTAGTGCCATCTTTTGTAATTGCTTATTTTATAAAAAATAACATTCGTAGCCGCCTTGAGGCAATGGCTAAGAAGGCAACTCAACATAAAATTGTCGATATGGCAAACTGTAAATAGCTTGATTTCATAATCTTAGCCAAGATACTGCAAATGTGACTTGCGCATTTGCTATACTCAAAAAGACAGTTATAAAGAATCAATTGACTTTATTTGAGTCATCAACAAAGAAAGAATGGTATGAATTTACTTCAAAAGTATTTACTTTTAATTTGTACAGCAAGCCTTGGATTATTGGCTGGCTGTGTAACTCAACAAAGTTATAACCAGCTTGACGGGGCTTATAGTCAATTACAGCAGGCGTTTCAAGGCGATGAAGTGGAAATTCGTAAGTTACAAGGTGAATTACGCATCACCATTAAAGATAAAATCCTCTTTCCAGAAGGCGGATATCGTTTGAATAGTAAGGCTGATGCAGTGTTAGCCAAAATGGCACCAACCTTATCGGGTTTTAAAAATACGAAAGTTGTTGTACGGGGATATACCGATAATGTGCCAATTGGGGCAGGCCTCAAAAAAGAAGGCATAGAAACAAATCTTGATCTCTCTTCAAGACGTGCCGACAATGTGGTTGATTACCTCATCAAAAAAGGCGTTAGCCCTGGTTTAATTTCTGCGCAAGGTATGGGTGAAGCTAGCCCTATGGCGCCAAATGATACCGCCGATGGTCGTGCACAAAACCGCCGTATTGAAGTTACCTTAGTTGGCCCAGGTACCTAATCTCCAGTTTTTTTAATTAAGGATTAAAAATGAGTTATCAATTTAAAGTAGTAGCTGCCGTAGTTACTGGTCTTCTTTTGGCTGCTTGCTCAGGGATGCCAGATGTTAAAACCCCATCAGCAGATTTTATTAAAATCAATAACGGCATCTTGACTAGTAGTTATGGCAAAACTATCTATACTTTTGATAAAGATCAGGCTAATTCAGGTAAATCTGAATGCGTAGCCACTTGCGCTGATAACTGGCCGCCTGTATACGTTGAGTCGGGCATTAAAGTTTCAGGAGATTTCTCCGTTATTACTCGTAGTGATGGACAAAAGCAGCTGGCCTACAAAGGGAAGCCTTTATACTTTTTTGCCAAAGATAAAAATCCTGGCGATAAAACAGGTGATGGAGTAAACAATATCTGGCATACAGTAAGCCCTTAAGGTTACTCTTGACCTAGAGCCCCCAACAGTCGGACCTCAAGTCTAACCAAGGGGGCGTTTTTATGTGCAATTTTTTTGATAATGGCATATGAACACTAAGCCTTTAAATGCCGAACAATCTCCCCATATTTTAGTTTTAGGAATGGGAGGGACGATTGCTGGGCTAGCACCAAGCCCAGAAGTAAATCCGTTGGCTTATGAGGCGGGTCAAATTGAAATTGGTGATTTGTTAACAAAAATTGAGCAAATGTTCCCTCAAGGTCTTCGTATTATTTCTAGGCAGATTGCAAATATTAACAGTAGTAATTTAAGTGAATCCTTGTTAACGGAATTAGGTGAGCAGGTTAAAAAGGCGCTAGCAAGTTCTACGCTAATAGGCATAGTTATTACGCATGGCACAGATACAATCGAAGAAAGCGGTATATTTTTACAAGCTACTTGTGGCAAGTATGCTGAAAAGCTGGGAAAGCGGGTTGTCCTTACAGGGGCGATGTTGCCGTCGAATGCGGCTGGTGCAGATGGACCAGAAAATTTACTCAACGCAATTCAATGGGCATACACGGCGATTGATAACTGTCCAGGGGGTGTATTCGCAGTCTTTGCAGGTAAGGTCTGTATGGCACGTGATTTAGCAAAACGACATAGTAGTGCCCTAGCTGCACCCTTGCTAGACTCGCCCTCTAGTTCCGTCTCGTTAATTAATCCTTCATGGCTATCCACAGTAAGAGCAGCACAAGCAGTATTAGTAGACGATTTACCTATCCCCCAAGTTCAGGAGTGGCCTTGGGTTGAGATTTTGACAAGCCATGCAGGCGCACGCGCCGACCTTGTTCAATTGTGTATTAATGCTGGGGTAAAAGGATTAGTTCTTGCAGGAACAGGTCAGGGTGGGTTTAATAAGGCATGGCAAGACTCGGTTAATCAAGCAATTGCCGCAGGGGTTGCGATCGTTCGAGCCACCAGAACTGGCGCTGGTATCGTTCGGCCCAACATACCCGCACAAGATCCTGAGGGCTGCATTGCTGCTGGAAGCCTATCACCCCCAAAGGCGAGGATTGTTTTACAGCTAGCACTCAATGCGGCAAAAGTGAGTCAGGCTGAAGCAGAATCTTTTCGGCCAAGATGGCAAGATTACTTTGCACTACAGACATACTAGTGCACTGCAAATACCAAATTTAATAAGAGCTAAGAGAGTTACTGCCTGCATTCGGTATCTGATTTCTGAAGTCATCATCCATCCCGCCATCTTTACTGAAATTGCTCGCACACCCCGTGAACAAATTTGCAAAAAAAAGAGCAATGATTATTTTCCGCATATGCTTTTCCTTTAGAGTTTAATGTTGTATTAATTCGTCAATAAAAATCTGGTAACGCTGACTCTTGGGTTTATTCATATCTTCAGAATTCACATATTCAATGGATGTTTTTCCACCAATTAACCCTCTCGGCAAAATCATGACCCTTGCAAACGCTGAGGCTAAGGTCTTATCGGTGGCAGCATAAACTGCATCAGGGCCAGCCTCAAACCAGGCGCTCAAGGGTTGATGAGTATGGATATTGCCGAGGGTATGAATTTGGATAGAACCAAATAGTAAACAGCGAATACCCCCACCCAGATGTCGATGAGTCAGCGCCTCGCCTTCAGGAGGAAAATCGACTCTATCACAGCGAATAATGTACTGACTTAAATCACCTAACGCCATCTTGGCCGCTAAGAGTAGAGTACTTTGTGACGCTTGAATTTTATTAGAATTATCAACTTCATTAACCAGTTCCCAGCGCAACATGATTGCGTCAGCACTTCCACCACCCAAGGAAAATGATTCTGGAATAGAAAGGGCGCTATTCTGCGATAGAGTGAGCCTTGTAGAGACGCCATTTTTGATGGCTATACTTCCCTCAACTATATATATGGCTCGAGCATAGGTTGAGTTCAATTCGATCGATGCTGACTTTGCAGTTAGCTGATCAAGATAAAGTCGTAATTCGTAATTCATTTTGTAGCTTTTAATTGCTGCTCAAGCCACTGCGCAAAAAAGGGTGCTGGTTTTAAAATTCGGGTTTCTTGTACCAGCATCAGTGGCCTAATTTTAGGCAGATAAGCCTGCCAATGAGGGTCAAGCGCCAAAACGCCCCGTCTTTTTTCTCGATCTGCGGCGTCTTGGTATGCCCAGAGGTGAATTACCGTATTTTGCGGGCCAGTATCTACAGTGTAATAACCCACATTACAACCCAAAATATTTAATTGTATTGACCGACCTTCATCTTCATAAAGCTTAAGATACTCGGCAACTTTGCCGTGATGTAATGTATAGATTCGCTCTTCGACAATCATTTAGCTTCCTTTTGCTTGTAGTGCTGTAGTCAAATAATTTATATTAAAATGATCATTACCGTTTAATTAAATCCATACCGCTATTTTGAATGGGAACTGAAGCCTCGGGAGAGGTCAAAAATTGAATTAATTTTTTCGCCGATTCAACCTGTGTAGAACCTTGCGTGATGGCAATAGCAAATATCTGTAAAAGCTGAATTTCTTCTGGCAAGCGCCCAATAAAATCAATGCCTGTGACATTGACAAGTTCGCTGCTTGGTTGAATAGCTATAGCAGCTTCTCTTGCGGCTAATAGCGAGGTTGCTTGGCTACCGCGTTCAGTAATTTTTACTGAGATTTGTTTGGTAATTCCCAGCTTCGGAAAAAGTTCTTTTGTGAGATAAATACCGCTTGTACTGCCAGGGACAACAATAGAGTTAGCGTTCAATAATGCTTGTTTGAAGGCGGCAACAGTACTGATATCCGGCCTTGAGGCGCCTAATGGAACTGCCGCACCTAAGGGCGCAAGAGCCAAGTCGACATCTGAGCCGGGAATAATTCTACCTAAAGCAACTAATTCTGCAAGCCCTTCGCGGGACAGTATCACCACATCTACAGTGGCGCCACTCTCAAGTTGTGCTTTGATTGTTTTTGGTCCTGTACCTTGGGATGCTCCAGATAGAGTTTTGACTGTAATCCCCGTCATTTTTTCAAATTGCGGTAGCATTTGCTGGTATGGGCCACTAAATCCACCAGAAATAATTACTTGAAGTTGTGCCATGGAAGAGGTACTGATTAGAAATGCGCCGATACTGAAGAAAATATATTTCAAGGATGTCGCCCTATATTTTTACTGCGAAAGATAACTTATCGCCTAAGCCAGTGAAAGTATATTGTTTTTAGGTTGCAGATGGTAAATTTGAGTCAATTTAGCTGTAATCTATTAAAATTAAAGAATACTTAATTTTCACACTATTCTAGTGGTATGTACGGTATATCAATTTATTCTTATCTATAACCTATTTAGCATGAAATGAGCAAGACTAAAAATATCCTCATCTCGGGTGGAAGCGGCGGCATCGGCAGAGCTATTGCACGTAGAGTAATTGAGGATGGCTATAGCGTTATTAATTTAGATCAAGTACCCCCGAAAGAATTACTTGCTAGCGAAACATTTCATCGAGTCGACTTAACTGACGCCAAAGCAACTCAGGGGTTAATTGCAGACTTGCTGAAGACCACCAGCATATTACGCTTAGTAAATAACGCCGGTATTATTCGTCCCGGCGCCCTTGAGGATGTTAGTCTTGATGATTTTAATGCCGTGATGGACTTAAATCTGAAGGCACCGATGCTATTGGCTCAAAGTCTGATGCCGGCGATGCGCACTGCTCAATTTGGGCGAATTATTAACATTGCTAGTAGAGCGGCACTAGGCAAAGAAGAGCGCACGGCTTATGCTGCTAGCAAAGCTGGCCTGCTCGGAATGACGCGCACCTGGGCGCTTGAAATGGCCCACTTTGGTATTACGGTAAATGCCATTGGACCAGGGCCTATAGCTACTGAATTATTTACTTTGGGTAATCATCCTGACCATCCTAAAACAAAAAAAATTATTGCCAATATTCCAGTGAAGAGAATGGGTGAGCCAGAAGATGTTGCGCACGCTGTTGCACTATTTTTGGATGACCGCGCTAGCTTTATTACCGGACAAGTACTCTATGTTTGTGGTGGCATTACAGTTGGTCTTAGTAACGCAGCTTAATAATCCTTTATAAAGAACCATTATGGAAGAAAAACTGATTTCAATTTATTCAAGCCTAGACTTGGAAATAGCGGATAGCATTATTAATGCAGCAATTAAAATACGTGCAGCTAATGGAATTTTGCCGCAGGCGATTGCTGTCCTGGATTCGGGAGGGCAACTTGTGGCATTTAAACGTGAAAATGGCTGCGGTATCATGCGCTTCGATATTGCGCTTGGTAAAGCTTGGGCAGCTCTTGGCATGGGCATGTCAACTCGCCAAATTAGAGATCGCTTAGCGAATCGCCCCGTTTTTCTAAATGCTTTAGGAGGCGCGGCGGGTGGGCGGTTTATTCCAGTTCCAGGGGGTGTACTGATCTTAAATCAGCAGAGAATAGCCATAGGGGCTGTTGGCATTAGTGGCGATACCTCAGATAAAGACGAGTATTGCGCAATTGAAGCGATTAAATTATCTACGCTACTCGCTGAACCAGCCGAGCCGTCACCCGACTGGAATAGTAGTCAACTTTAATTGAGAAGCAAGATGAACTTAAGCAAAATATTTTTTTCAATAATGAGTTTATTTTTGTTTAGTACAAATTTTTTATCTGGTACTTCACAAGCACAAAATACCTACCCTACTAAGCCAATCCGTTTGGTTGTTCCATTTCCAGCTGGTGGACCAACCGACCAGTTTGCAAGGTTATATGCCCAATCGCTAGGGGTTCAGCTTGGGGTATCAGTAGTGGTTGATAACAAAAGTGGTGCTAGTGGTGCCATTGGTTCGCTTGAAGTAAAAAACAGCAATCCTGATGGCTATACCCTATTATTCGGCACTGCCTCTACGCATGTTCTTTATAGCCTGATCAATCCTAAGCCGCAATATGATTCGATCAAAGATTTTGTTGAAATTGCTGTGGTTGGTGATGCCCCCATTGTTTTTGCTGTAAGCCCCACCACTACTGGTACCTTCAAAGAGCTACTAGAATTTGCAAAACTGAATCCAGGTAAATTGCAATATGGCTCTGCAGGCGAGGGAACCTATCTACATATCGTTGGGGAGAGATTGAAATATGAATTGGGCGGCCTACAAATTCAACATATTCCATTCAGAGGAAGCGCGCAATCAATACCAGCATTGATGGGCAGCCAAATTAATATGACAGTCGATACATTGGGTTCTGTAATTAATCAACATCGAGCAGGAAAGCTAAGAATTGTCGCTATTGCAACTTCTAAGCGCTCGGCTTTATTGCCCGATGTGCCAACAGTGAGTGAGGTTACAGGCCTGAAAGATTTTCAAGCGGCTTTATGGAATATTGTCTCTGCACCGCATGGGCTTTCGCCTGAAATTACTAATAAATTAATCAATGCAAGTACGAAGGTACTTTCTGAGCCAGCCCTGATTGAAAAATTGACTACCCTTTCGATTCAGCCAATTAATAATATTACTGGGATAAAAGCGACTGCATTTATTGCGAAAGAGTTAGTGAGTTTGCGTCCAGTTGTGCAAGCGGCAAACCTGAAGAAAGAGTAATTGAACTACTGCATAGCTTTATAAGCAGATGCTATGAACTCCACAGGGTTTGATCATTGTCTCAGAGCCTACTGTTTGGCGTACGACCTCAGCCAATAATTGGGCTGCTGGCGAGGGCTCTTTCCCTTCGGGGAAAACAATGCCTAAACGCCGAGAGACTAGTGGGTTTTGAATGGGGCGCACTGCTAATGCAGTATTGCTTGGGCCAGGACAAAGCATTGACGGTAAAACGGTTACACCTAGCCCTGCTTCGACTAAACCTAATAAGGTGTGAACTTGCGTAGTTTCATAAACAATTTTTAAGTCAATACCAAGGGGCTCGGACCATTCAGTGCCCTTAAGTGAACGCATTATTTCTGCTGGATGTGCTATTCAAAATATCTTTCTAATGGCACATGCAATGGGCTTTGGAGCCAGTCCAACGAGTGGTAAGTCGATGTATATGCAGCCTATTCGTGATTTATTTGGCCTTAGTGTGGATGAAGATCCTTTATGTTTTATCAATATTGGCACACCGGATCGGTCGATGCCACAAAAACTACGAATGCAACCTACAGAGTTTGTCTCAATACTGAATTAGTCTTGCGCAAGAAATCATATTGGCGTAAGAAATAATTTATTTTTTAGTTTATAGTTATTATTCATCATGATTAATAATTTACCTTAAGGTAATGAGACTATGGAAATTAATATTGCTACAGAAGGCGAGCGCCTCTATCGTCAGTTATTAGCTGAAATTACCGCCTGCAACTGACCAGCGGTGGAAGCAATGTTTGCCCCCGGATTTCAATCAGTTCATTCTGATGGAGCACGTGATAGAGCTACCGAAATTCAAATGATTAAAAACGAAAAGATTGGCAAGTGTACGGTAAGTGATTTCAAAGTAACTCAGGTAGCAAACCTGAAGAAAGACTCAGTGTAGTTTGGCTGGCCCAAGGATTTCAATTACTTTAGTATTTTTAGCTTTACCATTACAAAAGAGTAATAAATCTAGCTAGTTATTTGATCTAGCGCAAAAAGATCGCTTTTTTTATAGGGTATAAACCCTATACTTAAGAATAGTTCTATAGAGCTATTTCATTTCTCCATTAATAAGTTGAGAATGCTGGCATTGCTTGTGATGCTGCAGCGCAGTAAGCCTATTTATAAAATTGATTGGAGTATATAAGGTGAGAAGCAGAACGCCCCCAATTTTTTCCTTGGGGTTTAGACCTTTTTATTTATTTGCCGCTTTATGGTCTGCGTTAGCGTTATTTGAGTGGCTTTTAGAATTAAATGGATATGGCATACGAAGGCAGCAATTAATTGTGGGCATGCAATGGCATGCTCATGAAATGCTGTTTGGCTTTGCCGCTACTGTCATTACTGGTTTTTCTTTAACAGCCGTTCGAGCCTGGACTGGTTTAGAAACCCCCACAGGCCTCTCTTTGGCTTTGCTAGTTCTTTTGTGGCTTTTAGGTCGCATTGGCCCTCTTTTAAACCCATTTTTTGCTATTTTTGATATCGCATTTCTTCCGGTAATTGCAATTGTAATTGGGCGGTTAATTTATCAACGTCGAATGCTTAGAAATCTTTTTCTACCGCTGACCATTTTAGTATTAGGTTTCTTGAATGGACTTTTTTATTTAGCGGCTTTAGGTTATATATCAATCGATCCAAACCCTTTACTTTTTACTGCCTTGTATTTAATTACCATGATTGAAGTCATGATTGGCGGCAGAGTAATACCAAGCTTTACTGCAAATGCGGTTCCTGGAATTCAGCAATTTCGTCATCCCACTTTAGCCAAAGCAACATTATTATTTACCGCGATATCATTTTTAACTCTTGCATTTTTTACGCCAAATATTATTTCAGCTGCCTTATGTTTTATAACTGCTACGCTACATGCCATTTTACTGTGGGGCTGGCGACCACTTGAAACTAAAAATAAACCAATCTTGTGGATATTACATATCTCATATGCTTGGCTGGTGCTTGGCTTTTCTTTATTAGGCATTTACTCGCTTAAATTAGTCTCGATCTATCCGGCCTTGCATGCATTTGGGATTGGGGCTACTGGCGGTTTAATTATTGGCATGATTACGCGCACAGCACTTGGCCATACTGGCAGACCATTGGTTGCTGGCAAGATCGAACATGCATGTTACTTATTAGTGCCTTGTGCTGCTACTTTTTGGTTAATAGCTCATCTGGCACCAAGTTATTTATTTAATCCCTTACTGGCAATATCGGGTGCTTGTTGGTGTTTGGCTTTTTTGCTGTATTTGCATAAATACTCTCCAATAATGTTTTCTGCAGACTTCATTAAAGCTGCTAAATGAATCCTTTAATACCGCAATCATCTGATCATCTGCTTGCATCAAGTGGGCTTAAAAGCTTGACAATAAAAGGCAAAACTATTTTACCGATAGTACAGGGTGGTATGGGTGTTGGAGTTTCAGCTCATCGCTTAGCTGGCGCAGTTGCAAAATTAGGCGGCATGGGAACCATTTCTTCAATTGATCTACGCCGCTTACATCCAGATTTAATGGATCTGACCCAACATCTTCTCCCTTCAGCAATAAGTAAAAAGGCTATAAATCAAGCCAACCTTGAGGCCTTGAAAAGAGAAATTAAGATGGCTCAAGAGGGTTCGAGTAGTTTCGGACTTATCGCAGTTAATGTTATGCGCGCTGTTAATGAATATGAGGCTTATGTTGCTTGTGCTTTAGAGAGCGGTGTTGATGCGATTGTGGTTGGCGCGGGGTTGCCGCTTGACCTGCCAGATCTAGCCGCCGGTTATCCAGCCACAGCATTAATCCCAATCTTATCGGAGGCTAGAGGTGTGCAAATATTGGTAAAAAAATGGGAGAAAAAAGGGCGCTTGCCAGATGCAATTGTGATTGAAAACCCTAAATTAGCTGGAGGTCATCTGGGGGCCTCTTCAGTTGCCGATATTAATAATCCTAAATTTGATTTTGAACATGTTATTCCTCAGGTAATCAATTTTTTTAAAACGATGGGGATAGAGGGTCAAATTCCTTTAATTGCTGCAGGTGGAATCAGTAATTTACAGGACATTCAAAAACTACAGTCCATGGGAGTATCAGGCGTTCAGTTGGGCACAGCCTTTGCGGTAACGATAGAGGGAGATGCAGATCAAGCATTTAAAAAAGTATTGGCAGGGTCAAAGCCTGAAGAGCTGGTTGAGTTTTTAAGTGTTGCCGGCTTACCTGCACGTGCGGTAATGACGCCTTGGTTAAAAAATTATATGAAAGCTGAGGCCAAGTTAAAAAATAAGGCACGTAAAAAGCCAAGATGCACAATGATATTTGATTGTTTGCATGATTGCGGCTTAAGAGACGGTAATGCTGCTTGGGGACAATTTTGTATAGATAAAGTTCTTGGGAGTGCATTAATGGGAGATACCCAAAAAGGCTTATTTTTTAGAGGGGCTGGAATATTACCCTTCGGCGATCAAATTCGTTCAGTGGCTGATTTATTTAATTGGCTGTTATTAGAAGTAATGCCCAAGATAGATAACTATGCAACAAATTAGTATTGATGTTTTAAAGGAAAAATACCTTAAGCCTGGCGAAGAGGATGCTGAGGCTATTTTTAAAAGGGTAGCTATGGGTTTGGCTGCTGTTGAATTACCAGCATTACAAAAAAAAATAGAAGCCCTTTTTCTGAAAAATATGCTAGCGGGAGCAATCGGCGCTGGTCGAATTATGAGTGCTGGCGGAACCGGTATTCAATCAACCTTAATTAATTGTTTTGTGCAGCCAGTTGGTGATTGTATTCAGGATTTTGATGAAGATGGATTTCCAGGAATATATGAGGCATTAAAACAAGCCGCAGAAACTATGCGTCGTGGCGGTGGAGTTGGCTATGATTTTTCGCGCATTCGGCCAAAAGGTGCCGAGGTAAAAGGCACTGCATCATTTGCTTCTGGTCCTTGTAGTTATATCAATGTATTTGATCAATCTTGTTCTACTGTTGAAAGTGCAGGCTCGCGGCGGGGTGCACAAATGGGAGTTCTCAAAATAGATCATCCCGATATTTTTGAGTTTATTAATGCTAAGCGAACCCCTGGGCGCTGGAATAATTTTAATGTTTCTGTAGGTGTTTCTGATGAATTTATGCGCGCAGTTGAAAGAGACAGTTTATGGGATTTAGTTCATAAAGCTAAGCCAAGCGATAAAAATATTACCAAAGAATTTCATCAACGTGCAGATGGGCTTTGGGTTTACCAAACAATCAAGGCAAAAGAAATTTGGCACCTGGTGATGGAATCCGCATATGATTTTGCTGAACCTGGGATTTTATTTTTAGATAATATTAATAGTGATAATAATTTAAGTTATTGTGAATCTATTGAAGCTACGAATCCATGTGGCGAACAACCCTTACCACCATATGGATGTTGTGATTTAGGCCCAATAATTTTGCCTCGCTTCGTTATTAATCCATTTGGATTTGCTGGAACTGCATCGTTTGATTACCCTGGATTTATTGAGGCAGTAAAAATTCAAGTAAGAATGCTGGATAACGTACTAGACGTAACTTATTGGCCTCTAAAAGAACAAGCTATTGAGGCCCAATCAAAACGTCGGATTGGTGTTGGTTTTACGGGTCTTGGGGATGCCTTGATAATGCTTAAATTAGCTTATAACAGTAACACCGGTAGATCTGAGGCGGCAAATATCGCAAAACATTTACGCGACGCCGCATATCAAGCTTCAGTCGATTTGGCAAAAGAAAAAGGTGCTTTTCCTGCTTTAGATATTGAGCAGTATTTGAGCGGAACAAATTTTGCTAACCGTTTAGATAGCAATTTAAAAACCGAGATTCGAAAATTTGGAATTCGGAACAGTCACTTACTTTCAATTGCCCCAACTGGAACAGTCAGTCTGGCTTTTGCTGATAATGCTTCCAATGGAATTGAGCCACCATTTTCTTGGG
Source organism: Polynucleobacter sp. IMCC30063 (assembly GCF_021395235.1). Classification (NCBI taxonomy): domain Bacteria; kingdom Pseudomonadati; phylum Pseudomonadota; class Betaproteobacteria; order Burkholderiales; family Burkholderiaceae; genus Polynucleobacter; species Polynucleobacter sp. IMCC30063. Next base: position 33,610 of record NZ_JAJVCQ010000004.1, read on the forward strand.
CTTATCAGCGCAAAAAAAGAGAGGCTGATGGATCAACCAGGGAGTACTCAGTAGAAGATCATGCATGGCGAGTTTTTAAAGAAATGGGGGGAGATATAAATGCTTTACCAGACTACTTTATTACCGCCTTAACAATGTCTGCGGAAGATCATATTGCCATGATGGAGGTAGTGCAGCCCTATATTGATACAGCCATATCAAAAACAGTTAATGTGCCTGCCGATTATCCGTTCGCAAGCTTTGTAAATTTATATTTGAAGGCGTGGCAATCAAATTTAAAAGGCCTGGCAACCTACCGGCCAAATTCAATTTTAGGTTCAGTTTTGCATGTGAATGAAACTGAGCCAGAAGAGATACCAATAACAACTCAAGGTGTATCTAACTTGGGAGGTAATCCATCAAAAAAAGTAGTTGATCGCCGACCCAATGGCGAGTTACCAGCTGTAGCTGAAAAAATTAATTACTGGACTCAAGATGGTCAAAAAACGCTATATTTAATTATTTCATTTTTAAACGTACATGGGTTTGTTAATGGAGAAGAAGTTCAATCAGAGCGAGCCATTGAATTTTTTATGCCAGTAGGCCAAAGTGGTGAATCGCAACAATGGATTACTTCAAGTATGCGCCTTCTTTCATTGGCTGCACGCGGTGGATTTCTAGTAAGAGCGCTAGGAGATATGCGTAAAGTTGCATGGGATCGCGGACCAGTTCGCTTGGGAACTAGGAAAAAAGATGATGGTATCGAGGTGCCAATGTGGCATGACTCTGAAGTATCAGCAGTTGCATTTGCCATTGAAAACATTTTGATAAGGCGTGGTGTTGCACAATTTAATGCACATACTGATATTCAGATTAGTAATGAGACAGCTGAATTAAATACTTCAGGAATGATGAGGGGAAAAAAATGCCCTGAATGTGGGGCGCACGCATTAATTAAAAAAGATGGCTGTGAATATTGCACTAATTGTGGATTTATCGGAGCTTGTGGATAAGATAATTAAAAATGCAAAACGAATTTACCCTCAAACATAAATTAGTCATTATTGGCACAGCACTCTTAGTGCTAGCAATGATATCTATTAGCTTTACTTTGTGGGTAACTTGGAAGCTTGAAGGTGGGGCAGCGGCAATAAATGAGGCAGGTAGAATGCGAATGCAAACTTATCAGCTAACTCTCTTAATTAATGAAAATGAGTCAAAGCTAGCGGCGCAACTAGAGCAAAAATTTGACGATAGCATGCAAGTGTTAAGGTTGGGAGACCCATCTAGGCCTTTATTCGTACCTTGGAATCAGGCAAATACGGCAGTTTTTTTAAATATTCAAGCACAATGGAATGATATTAAACATGGCCTTGCTTTACAGCAGGCCAATGTACTTTCCGTCCAGAATATTGATCGCTTTATCTTTAGCATTGATCGCTTTGTAGGCCTGATCGAGGGAGAGGTTGATTACTGGACTGGGCTATTGCATTTATTTCAATTTGGGATGTTAGCCATTTCTTTGATGGCAACTCTAGTCATAATGTATGTTGGCTATTCTGTTATTTTAGATCCTGTAACTAAGTTACGCATTGGGTTTGATGAAGTTAGGTCAGGCAAATTAAAAACCCATGTACAAATTGATGCCCAGGATGAATTTGGAGATTTGGCTAAAGGTTTTAATGCCATGACTGAAAATTTAAATGATCTATATGAAAGCCTGGAAGCAAAAGTACGCGAGAAAACTATGCACTTGCAAGAGCGCCAAGAAAGATTAGCTGCCATATATGATTTAAGTTCTTTCGTTTCGAGTGAAAATAATTTAGAGAATCTGGCAAAAGGTTTTGCTGATCGTGTGTCATTAATTAGTCATGCAGCAGCAATTGCTATTCGGTGGACCGATGAAGCTAATAAGCGTTATTTTTTATTATCTGGAACAAATTTACCGGATTCAATTTTGGCTGGTGAGCAGTGCATGAATGCAGGTGAATGCCACTGTGGAAACTCTACAGGTATACAAGATATTAAGGTAATTAAATTTAACCTGAACGAGGAGAGGGATCGATTTTGCGTTAAAGCAGGCTTTCAATCTCTTATTACTGTGCCTATACTTTTTCAGCAAAAGTTATTGGGGGAAATTGATTTATTTTATGCTGAATCATGCATTATTGATCACGAGCAATATGCTTTACTTGAAACGCTGGCCAATCATTTGGCTGGGGCAATGGAAGCTCTTCGAATCAAGGCCTTAGAGAAGGAGGCTGCCATTTCTGATGAACGTAGTCTCTTAGCTAGAGAGCTTCATGATTCGATTGCACAATCATTAGCATTTTTAAAAATTCAAGCTAGTCTATTACGCGATGAAATATCAACATTGCAAATGCCAAATGTCAAAGCAATTTTGAATGAACTAGATGAGGGTTTGAGGGAAAGTTATAGTGATGTGCGCGAACTTTTATTGCACTATAGAACTAGAACAAATGTTGAAGATATTGAATCGGCTATTAAGACTACGTTGCAAAAATTTGAGCACCAATTTGGCATTCAAGTAAACCTTAAAATGTATGGTCAGGGATTACCCTTGGCGCCTGATGTGCAAATTCAAGTGCTACATATTATTCAAGAGGCTTTATCCAACATTAGAAAGCATGCTAAAGCGGAAACTGTTACCCTAACGGTAAGGCAAAATCCGATTTGGTCTTTTGAAGTTATAGATGATGGTATTGGTTTTTTAATTGATTTAGATAAATTGGATAGTACCCATGTAGGGATGAGTATCATGAGAGAACGGGCCAGTAAAATTAATGCCGAAGTAACTATTTCTTCTTCTCCAAATGGCGGCTCGAGGGTTTTTTTACGTTTACCTAACTTGGCTTCAATGAGTGCTTAATTAAATAATAATTAATTGGAAAAAATTAGCATACTTGTAGTTGATGACCATACTCTTTTTAGAAGGGGGTTAATTTCTTTACTTGCTCAAGCTCCTGATTTCGATGTAATTGGTGAGGCAGGTGATGCAGTTGGAGCTTTGCGAATTTGTGAGGCCTTGCATCCCGATGTGGTTTTGCTTGATAATCACTTGCCTGGTGCTAGCGGCATTCAATCTTTGCCGGATATTTTTCGCGCTGCTCCTGATGTCACGGTCATTATGCTTACAGTGAGCGAAGATGAGGCTGATTTAATTCAGGCTTTACAAAATGGTGCCCAAGGCTATTTGCTAAAGACGAGCGAAAAAGATGATTTACTTATTGGAATACGAAAAGCATTTAATGGTGAGTCTGTTATTAGTCAGGAAATGACCCATAAATTAGTTACTGCATTTAAATTTAGTAAAAAAAATAATTTAGATAAAAATACTAGTGGCGCCTTGGCTGCCAGTCTTTCACCTCGAGAGTTGCAAATCGTTTGTCAAATTGCCAAGGGATCGAGTAATAAAGTAATTGCTCGTGAACTTGGTATTGCTGATACTACTGTTAAGATTCATGTGCAGCATGTCTTGCGTAAATTAAATCTTTCCTCCCGAGTGCAGGTAGCCGTATTTGCAAACGTCGAGAGGCTCTGCCCTTAGAAGTAGCCCTAAAGGACTAGTAAAGATGAAAAGTCTAGTTCCTTTGCTATTCTTAAATATCCTTTTGGGGGATATTCCTAGAGCAATTTAGTTTTGATAATGACTCATGAAAAGGGAGATTTTCATGAGTGCCATTACTCAAACAAATTCTAAAGCATATTCAGTTCTAATTATTAGCACCTTTGCCTTTACGGTGTGCTTCATGGTCTGGATGATGTTTGGCGTAATTGGCATTCCTATTAAGAAAACACTGAATTTAAGCTCTACTCAATTTGGCCTTCTTACTGCAATGCCGATCTTAACGGGTTCTTTGGTTCGTGTGCCTTTAGGGATATGGACTGATCGCTATGGGGGAAGAATAGTCATGCTTTCTTTAATGTTAGCTTGCGTAATTCCAATCTGGCTGATGTCATATGCAACGCAATATTGGCATTTCTTAATGATCGGACTATTTGTCGGTTTGGCTGGTGGATCTTTCTCAGTAGGCACTCCCTATGTAGCGAGATGGTTCCCAAATAATCGCCAAGGTTTTGCCATGGGTGTTTTTGGCGCTGGAAATTCTGGCGCGGCAGTAAATAAATTTCTAGCACCTGCTTTGGTAGTTGCTTTTGGTTGGTCAGTTGTGCCACAAGTTTACGCGGCTGTCATGCTTGGTGCCGCCATATTATTTTGGTTTATTAGTTATAGTGATTCCACGCATCTAGTGAGTACTAATACCTCATTTAAAGAGCAACTCAAGGCATTAAAAGATCCCAAAGTATTGCGCTATTGCCAGTATTACAGCATTGTTTTTGGCGGCTATGTAGGCCTTAGTTTATGGATGGTTCAGTATTACGTAGGCGAGTTTGGCCTAGAAATACGTACAGCAGCGCTATTGGCTGCATGTTTTTCATTACCAGGTGGAGTTTTACGCGCAATTGGCGGATGGTTTGCAGATAAGTATGGTGCCCACCAAATAACTTGGTGGGTAATGTGGGTTAGTTGGATATGCCTTTTCTTGCTTTCCTATCCTCCAACTGAATTCATCATTCAAACAATTAATGGACCAGAAACCTTTCATATTGGTTTAAATATTTATTTATTTACTGCGCTGATGTTTATTTTAGGAATTGCTTGGGCATTTGGCAAGGCGAGTGTCTTTAAATATATTGGCGACGACTACCCAAATAATATTGGCACCATTTCAGGAATTGTTGGCTTAGCAGGGGGGCTAGGGGGTTTTGTATTGCCTATCTTATTTGGAGCATTGTTAGATATCACCGGTATTCGGTCGAGTGCATTTATGTTGATGTATGGAGTGGTATGGGTATCACTCATTTGGATGTATTTCACTGAAGTCCGTCGTTCTGAACTAATGGGCGGTAAGGCCATTCCATCTGCAATTCAATAATTTACTATTAAAGGCGACTTATATGTCTTCTACTGTCATCACCCGCTGGGATCCTGAAAATAAACAATTTTGGGATGGAATCGGTAAGGCTATAGCAAAACGAAATTTATTAATTTCAATTCCGGCATTAACCTTAGCATTTTCAGTTTGGATGGTTTGGTCTGTAGTAGTAGTGAATTTACCAAACGTGGGCTTTAAATTCTCCACTAATCAATTATTTTGGCTCGCTTCTTTACCTGCGCTTTGTGGTGCAACCCTGCGTATTTTTTATTCTTTTGCAGTACCTATTTTTGGCGGTCGTCGTTGGACGGCAATTTCTACGGCTTCATTATTAATTCCAGCAACTGGGATTGGTTTGGCAGTCCAAAATACTGCTACGCCATATGAAATATTTATCTTGCTCGCATTGTTGTGTGGATTTGGAGGCGGTAATTTTGCATCATCTATGGCAAACATTAGCTTTTTTTATCCGAAGGCACAAAAAGGGACAGCCCTAGGATTAAACGCTGGATTAGGTAATTTGGGTGTATCAATTATGCAATTAGTTGTACCGTTGGTCATTACCACAGGGATATTTGGAGTATTTGGTGGCGAACCTCAAACAGTGATTAAGGCAGGCAATACTTCTTTGCTTTGGTTGCAAAATGCGGGATTTATTTGGTTACCTTTTATAGCTGCAGCATCTATTGCTGCTTGGTTTGGCATGAATGATTTAGCTGAAGCAAAGGCATCTTTCGCAGATCAGGCAGTAATTTTTAAACGTAAACATAATTGGCTAATGTGCTGGCTGTATCTAGGCACATTTGGATCTTTTATTGGCTATTCTGCCGGGTTCCCCCTGCTTATTAAAAGTCAATTTCCTGGGGTAAATGCTTTGAGCTATGCCTGGTTAGGCCCCTTAGTTGGTGCGCTAGCTAGACCTATTGGCGGATGGTTGTCTGACAAGTTAGGGGGAGCCAGAGTCACTTTTTGGAATTTTATTGCCATGAGTGGGGGTGTATTTGCTGTTTTAAATTATTTACCTAGCCATGGAACAGGTGGAAATTTCTTCGGTTTTTTAATTGCTTTTATGACTTTATTTGCTACCTCCGGTATTGGTAATGGCTCTACCTTTCGTATGATTCCCGTTATTTTTCTCACTGAACGTCAACGGGAAGCGAGCCAAACACAGTCAGGACAGGATCAGGCAATTCGTGATGCTAATAAGGAGGCTGCAGCTGTGCTGGGATTTAGTTCCGCAGTTGGTGCTTATGGTGGTTTCTTTATACCCAAAAGTTATGGCTCATCAATCGCCGCAACGGGCGGTCCAGAGGCCGCTTTATATGCATTTATTGTTTTTTATGTTACATGCACTGTGATCACTTGGCGGTATTACAGCCGTAAAAATGCCCCAATGCCTTGTTAAGAATTCATTAAAGGATAAATATGAGCCACTTTCTAGATCGCCTGAAATTTTTAACTGCTGATTCTGAGAAATTTTCGAATGGTCACGGTAAAACAGTTGCAGAAGACCGCACCTGGGAAGATGCCTATCGTTCTCGCTGGCAGCACGATAAGATTGTACGTTCGACCCATGGCACTAATTGCACTGGATCTTGTTCGTGGAAGATTTATGTAAAGGGTGGAATAGTTACTTGGGAAACCCAACAGACAGATTACCCAAGAACTCGGCCTGATTTACCCAATCATGAGCCACGAGGGTGCGCACGGGGGGCTAGTTATAGCTGGTACATGTATAGCGCAAATCGAGTGAAGTATCCAATGATACGAGGACGCTTGCTTAAACAATGGCGAGAAGCAAAATCAATTGCCAAAAGTCCTGTTGATGCGTGGGCCAATTTAGTAGAAAACCAAGAAAAACGTAAGGAGTGGCAGGCACAACGTGGAATGGGTGGATTTGTAAGGGCCTCATGGGATGAAGTAAATGAAATAATAGTGGCAGCAAATATTTACACCATTAAGCAGTATGGCCCAGATCGTATTATTGGCTTTTCACCCATCCCTGCAATGTCAATGGTAAGTTACGCCGCAGGCTCGAGATACCTGAGTCTAATTGGCGGTGTTTGTATGAGCTTCTATGATTGGTATTGTGATTTACCGCCTGCTAGCCCTCAGGTGTGGGGAGAGCAAACTGATGTTCCTGAGTCAGCCGATTGGTATAACTCAACTTTCATTATCGCTTGGGGATCAAACGTACCGCAAACGCGCACACCTGACGCACATTTTTTTACCGAAGTTCGATACAAAGGCGCCAAAACTGTAGCCATCACACCAGACTACGCAGAAGTTTCAAAGTTAGCTGATATTTGGATGCATCCGAAGCAAGGCACCGATGCTGCTATCGCTATGGCAATGGGGCACGTCATTCTTAAAGAGTTTTATTTTATTAAACGGACTGCGTATTTTGACGATTACGTGCGTCGTTATACCGATATGCCAATGTTAGTCATGCTAGAAGAAAAGGTCATTGAGGATGGCAGGACGATCCTTGTCCCTGGCCGTTATGTTCGTTCGAGTGATTTTGAGGGCAAGTTGGGGCAGACCAATGGCGCTGATTGGAAAACAGTAGCATTTGATATCGGTGGTAAACCAGTAGTGCCTAATGGATCGATTGGCTTTAGATGGGGTCCCGACGGGCGCAAAGATTTAGGCAAGTGGAATTTAGAATCAAAAGAAGCGCAATATGACCGAGAAATCAAATTAAAACTGTCTCTCATGGAAGATCAGTTGTTACATGAGATTGTGCCAGTTGGATTTCCCTATTTTGGTGGAATTGTTACGCCTCACTTTGATGTTAATAAACAAACCGATGTATTGGTTCGCAATATACCTGCAAAAAAAATTAGCTTAGGTGAAGTAGATAATAAAAAAGAAGTTTATGTTGCCACAGTCTTTGATTTATTGGCCGGAAATTATGGAATTAATCGAGGCCTAGGCGGCGAATGCGCAAAATCATACGAGGACAATGTGCCCTATACGCCCGCCTGGCAAGAATTAATTACTGGAGTCAAACAGGAGCAAGTAATTGCCGTTGCTCGCCAGTTTGCTGAAAACGCCGAAAAAACGCAAGGTAAGTCAATGGTGATTATTGGCGCCGCAATGAATCACTGGTATCACTGCGATATGAATTATCGCGGCATTATAAATATGCTAATGATGTGCGGCTGTATAGGACAAAGCGGCGGAGGATGGGCACATTATGTAGGTCAAGAAAAGTTGCGCCCGCAAACAGGATGGACTCCTTTGGCTTTTGCTTTAGATTGGATTCGTCCTCCGCGTCAACAAAATTCAACCAGTTTTTTTTATGCACATACTGATCAATGGCGTTATGAAAAGCTAGGGATGGAAGAAATTCTTTCACCCTTAGCTAATAAAGCTGACTATCAAGGCAGCATGATTGATTACAACGTTCGTGCTGAGAGAATGGGCTGGTTACCCTCAGCGCCACAGTTAAAAACAAATCCATTAGATGTTGCGAGAGATGCTCTCGCTGCAGGAATTGATCCCAAAGAATATGTGGTAAAGAATTTGCAGACTGGCTCATTAAAAATGAGCTGTGAGGACCCTGATCATCCCAATAATTGGCCGCGAAACATGTTTGTCTGGCGCTCAAACTTACTGGGGTCTTCTGGTAAAGGCCATGAATATTTTCTCAAGCACTTACTGGGTACGTCTCATGGAGTTCAGGGCAAAGACTTGGGTGTCGATGAGGCTAGACCTTCTGAGGTAGCTTGGCATGAGCAAGCACCCGAAGGAAAATTAGATTTATTGGTTACATTAGATTTTCGAATGAGTACAACCTGCTTATATTCTGACATTGTTTTACCTACGGCAACTTGGTATGAAAAGAATGATTTAAACACCAGCGATATGCACCCTTTTATTCACCCTTTATCAACCGCAGTAGATCCAGCGTGGGAAGCTCGAAGTGATTGGGATATTTATAAAGGATTTGCTAAGAAATTTTCCGAAGTTTGTGTTGGTCATTTAGGCGTAGAAAAGGATATTGTATTAACACCATTAATGCACGATACGCCTGCCGAGCTTGCTCAAGCGTTTGATGTGCATGATTGGAAAAAAGGCGAATGCGAGCTTATTCCCGGTAAAACTGCACCTCAAATTACTCTAGTCGAGCGAGATTATCCTAATACTTATCAGCTGTTCACGGCTTTAGGGCCGCTAATGGATAAAGTAGGGAATGGGGGTAAAGGTATTGCATGGGACACCAAAGATGAGGTTGAGCAGCTACGTGATTTAAATGGACGTGTTAAAGATGGAGCCATGAAGGGGATGGCTAACATTAATACTGATATAGACGCAGCAGAAGTAGTATTAATGCTAGCCCCAGAAACTAATGGTCATGTAGCTGTAAAGGCCTGGAATGCCTTATCGAAAATAACTGGTCTTGAGCATGCGCATTTAGCCTTACATCGTGAAGATGAAAAAATTCGCTTTAGAGATATTCAAGCGCAACCTAGAAAAATTATTAGTTCACCAACATGGTCAGGCCTAGAAAGTGAAAAAGTTTCTTACAACGCTGGATACACCAACGTGCATGAATATATTCCATGGCGAACCTTAAGTGGCCGGCAACAGTTTTATCAAGATCACAAATGGATGCGGGCATTTGGGGAGGGTTTAGTGTCGTATAGACCCCCAGTTGATTTAAAAACAATTAATGGCATTAAAGGGATTAAACCTAATGGCAATAAAGAAATTGTCCTGAATTTCATTACGCCACATCAAAAATGGGGAATCCATTCTACTTATAGCGATAACTTGATGATGTTGACCTTAAACCGCGGGGGCCCAGTGGTATGGCTCAGTGAAGATGATGCGGGTGATGCAGGAATTGTAGATAACGATTGGGTAGAACTTTATAACACTAATGGCGCTATAGCTGCGCGCGCAGTAGTTAGTCAACGCGTTAATCCTGGAATGGTGATGATGTACCACGCCCAAGAAAAAATAATAAATACACCTGGCTCCGAAATTACGGGTTTGCGTGGTGGTATTCATAACTCGGTAACCCGTATTGTATTAAAGCCAACCCACATGATTGGGGGTTATGCGCAATACAGTTACGGCTTTAATTATTACGGCACCATAGGCACTAATCGCGATGAATTTGTCACCATTCGAAAAATGCGCAAGATTGATTGGCTAGATAGTGAAAATAGGAACGCTATACAAGCGTAACAAGGAAAATTAAAATGAAAATTCGAGCGCAAATTGGCATGGTATTAAACCTTGATAAATGCATTGGTTGCCATACTTGCTCAGTAACCTGTAAACAAGTCTGGACTAATCGTCCGGGCATGGAATACGCTTGGTTTAATAACGTAGAAACGAAGCCTGGTATTGGTTATCCTAAAAATTGGGAAAACCAAGAAAAGTGGAAGGGCGGCTGGTCTCGGAAAAGCAATGGCAAGCTTGAGCCCAAGCAAGGCGGTCGATCAAAAATTTGGATGAATTTATTTGGCAATCCTAATTTACCTGAAATTGATGATTACTACGAACCTTTTACCTTTGATTACGAGCACTTACAAAATGCTCCAGAGTCTAAGGCAACCCCAACTGCGCGGCCTAAAAGCTTAATTACTGGGAAGCGAATGGAAAAAATTGAGTGGGGACCCAACTGGGAGGAAATTTTAGGTGGTGAATTTTCTAATCGGAGTAAAGATACCAACTTTGATCAGATGCAAAAAGATGTCTATGGGCAATTTGAAAATACCTTCATGATGTATATGCCAAGATTATGTGAACATTGCTTGAACCCTGCCTGTGTAGCCTCATGTCCGTCAGGGTCAATTTATAAGCGCGAAGAAGACGGCATCGTCTTAATTGATCAAGACAAGTGTCGCGGCTGGCGGATGTGTGTTTCAGCCTGCCCTTATAAAAAGATTTACTATAACTGGAAGAGTAGTAAGGCTGAAAAGTGTATTTTTTGCTACCCACGCATCGAGTCCGGACAGCCTACCGTATGCTCAGAAACTTGTGTAGGCAGAATTCGATATTTGGGCGTCATGTTATACGATGCTGATCAAATTGAACATGCTGCCAGCGTTGAGAGTGAACAGAATTTATATGAAGCCCAATTAAAGATTTTTCTGGATCCACATGATCCAGTAGTGCAAAGGCAAGCTTTACAAGATGGTGTGCCGCAAAATTGGTTAGATGCCGCTAAGAAAAGTCCAGTCTATAAAATGGCCATGGACTGGAAAATTGCCTTGCCGCTGCACCCTGAATACAGAACCCTACCCATGGTTTGGTATGTGCCACCACTTTCTCCGATTACTGGCGCAGTTGAGGCCGGATATGTTGGTGTGAATGGCCATATTCCCGATGTTAGGCAATTACGCATTCCAATTCAATATTTGGCAAATATGTTAACGGCGGGAGACGAGGCTCCAGTAGTTGCTGCATTAGAAAAAATGCTTGCAATGCGAGCTTGGCAACGAGATAAACATGTCAATGGCACTGAAAATCATGCTGCTTTAAATCAAGCCGGAATTTCTGCTAGTCAAGTTGAAGATATGTATCAAATTATGGCAATTGCAAACTACGAAGATCGATTCGTGATTCCAACTACGCATCGTGAATATGCAGAAAACACATTTGAGATGAAAGGAAGTTGCGGGTTTACATTCGGCAACGGCTGTTCAGATGGAGATTCAGAAGCTAGCCTCTTTGGTGGAACTAAGCGCCGCACGATTCCAATAAACCTAAGTGCTTAAGGGGATACGGATGAAAGATTCATTACCACTACGCGCATTATCTAGATTACTTCAATATCCCGATGTCGAACTTCGGGAAAATTTATTAGAAATGAAGCCTATTGTTATGGCCTTGCCAAAAATAAGCAAGTCTGTAGGAATTGGATTAAATGAATTAATACAATATTTACACTCTACCGATCTTTATGTTCTGCAGGAGGAATATGTAGAGTATTTTGATCGGGGAAGGGCTACCTCCTTACATTTATTTGAGCATGTGCATGGCGACTCACGTGAACGTGGTCAAGCGATGGTTGATTTATTACAGACCTATAAAGCGGGTGGTTTGATACTTGCAACCAACGAACTACCAGATCAATTATCAATTGTGCTTGAGTTTGCTTCCACTTTAAGACTAGCTCAGTCAAGGCAATTTATCGCAGAAATGGCGCATGTTTTGAACGCAATTTATAGTGCATTAGTAGCCCGCCAAAGTAGGTATGCATGGGTTGTCGCTGCTGCAATTGAATATTCTAGAGAGAAAGTAAAAATTCTTGCTCTAAAGCTTAAAGAAGAATCAATTGACGAGACTTGGGCAGAACCTCCTGCATTTGGGGGATGCACTACTCAAGGTCAAGGTAAGCCAGGCGATGAACAGCCACTTCATTTTATTCAGCATGCTAAAGATAAACAAGGAGTTCAAATATGAACTATTTAGAGTTATTTATTTTTGGAATTTATCCCTATATATGCCTAACGATATTTTTTTTAGGCAGTTTAATTCGCTTTGATCGCGATCAATACACCTGGAAAAGTGATTCAAGCCAGCTATTGCGTAAAAAACAACTACGTTTAGGTAGTATGTTGTTTCATATTGGTGTGTTATTTTTGTTCTTTGGGCACTTCTTTGGGATGCTCACCCCCCATTTCTTTTATGAGTCATTTATTGCTGCTGGTGAAAAGCAGCTTGTTGCCATGATAACGGGTGGTATTGCAGGTATCTTTGGATTGGTTGGTATAAGTATTTTATTGTATCGGCGTTTAATGGATGATCGTATTCGGCTTACTAGTAAGCCTAGCGATATTTTAATATTGCTTATTTTATGGGTACAACTTGTACTTGGGTTAGCAACAATTCCATTATCTGCTGCTCACTTAGATGGTTCGATGATGTTGAAGCTGGCTGGTTGGGCGCAGCATATTATGACATTTCAGGGTAGTGCAGTTGAGTTATTAAGTGGAGTTAATTGGATCTTTCGCCTCCATATGTTTTTGGGTATGACGCTGTTTCTAATCTTTCCATTTACCCGGCTGGTGCATATTTGGAGTGGCTTTGCCTCTATCACCTATTTATTTCGCCCATACCAAATTGTGCGCAGCCGACGATTGGGTATTGGAAGAAAATAGTCAATACTTAGCAATGAATCACGGGAAATAAAAAAATGGTAAATAGTCAATTGTGCGAAACAATCCAAACTCTAATTTCAACTCGCCAATCCTTTTTGCCAAAACGTTTATTTCAGCCTGGCCCAACTCAGGGGCAGTTAGATACCCTATTTTCAATGGCGGCAACTGCGCCAGATCATGGGTTAATTCGTCCATGGCGTTTTGTGATATGCCCGCTCGAAAAAAGGGGGGAGTTAGCTCAAGCATTTGCTCAATCGCTATTAGATCGAGACTCTTCAGCCACCGACCAACAAGTTCAAGATGCGATGGTTAAGGCACATCGGGCGCCCTTTGTGATGCTGTTAGTCGTTAATGCAAGGGGCTCGGACCATTCAGTGCCCTTAAGTGAACGCATTATTTCTGCTGGATGTGCTATTCAAAATATCTTTCTAATGGCACATGCAATGGGCTTTGGAGCCAGTCCAACGAGTGGTAAGTCGATGTATATGCAGCCTATTCGTGATTTATTTGGCCTTAGTGTGGATGAAGATCCTTTATGTTTTATCAATATTGGCACACCGGATCGGTCGATGCCACAAAAACTACGAATGCAACCTACAGAGTTTGTCTCAATACTGAATTAGTCTTGCGCAAGAAATCATATTGGCGTAAGAAATAATTTATTTTTTAGTTTATAGTTATTATTCATCATGATTAATAATTTACCTTAAGGTAATGAGACTATGGAAATTAATATTGCTACAGAAGGCGAGCGCCTCTATCGTCAGTTATTAGCTGAAATTACCGCCTGCAACTGACCAGCGGTGGAAGCAATGTTTGCCCCCGGATTTCAATCAGTTCATTCTGATGGAGCACGTGATAGAGCTACCGAAATTCAAATGATTAAAAACGAAAAGATTGGCAAGTGTACGGTAAGTGATTTCAAAGTAACTCAGGTAGACGGTTGCCTAGTCGTGACTAATATGCTGGCAGTAGAGGAAACCATCGACGGCAAAAGACTTCCAGCTAAATCTTTTGCGCGCCTTAGTGTTTGGAAGCAAAATCAAGGCACTTGGCAGATGATTGCTATCGCGAATTTAAGGACACTTTAATTCGGTTTGGTGCAAACTTCTGGCTTAATTTGATCTGGTTTTTCTTGGCCCATATACACACCAATAATTTTTACCGGTTGATTACCCACGGCGTGAGCAATATGGCACCATTCAATCGCCTCAATATATGACGCGCCAGATTTGAAGGTGCGCTTACCTTTGCTGCCATAGTCAACGATTACTTCACCTGAAACCACGTATATAAATAACGGGACAGCATGTTTATGAAGTGAAGTTTTTTTACCTACAGGTATTTCAATGTTGTACGCATTAATTAAGGGTGTGCCAGTGGGATATTTAAATGATTGTCCTAAAATCGTTTTAGGGGCATCTATTAAAGGAATGACTGTCGCCTTGATATCCTCATAGGGTACATCGCCGCCTAAATGCGTGACGGCTAGGGTATGTCCAGACAGGGCAAATAAACTAAGCGTAATCAGGTGTTTCAGTAAATGGTGTGTATTGGAAAAGGGCTTCATTTCTTCTTTCTGGGTTGCGGGGAATTTCGTTGAGACTACCAAACCGACTCTTTGCCTGGCGTAGACGTAATTTGATGGATACTTAAATCGGCGCCAGCATGTTCTTCTTCGGGGCTGAGTTTTAGTCCCATCGCACGCTTTAGCACGCCATACACAATAAAGCCGCCAACTAGCGCAATTGCAACACCAAGGGCCGAGCCAATTAATTGCGCTGAAAAGGATATGCCGCCAATTCCTCCAAAAAATTTCTGCCCAAAGATTCCTGCCGCTAAGCCGCCCCATAGTCCACATAAACCATGTAACGGCCACACCCCTAATACGTCGTCAATACGCCAGCGATTTTGCTCTAAGGTAAATACTTTGACAAAGAGCGCGCCAGCGACCAGACCAACTACTAAGGCGCCTACGGGATGCATTAAATCTGAGCCTGCACAAACGGCAACTAAACCAGCTAATGGCCCGTTATAGGCAAAGCCAGGATCATTCTTACCAACCAGCCATGCTGCCAGAGTTCCGCCAACCATGGCCATTAGTGAATTCATAGCCACAAGGCCACTCATCTTATCAATGGTTTGTGCGCTCATGACATTAAAGCCAAACCAACCTACCGTTAGAATCCATGCCCCTAGCGCAAGGAATGGAATACTCGAGGGCGGATGAGCGGAGACTTTGCCATCTTTGTTGTACCGACCATAACGTGCGCCTAATAAAATAATTGCAGGCAAGGCAATCCAGCCGCCGACCGCATGAACCACAATTGAGCCTGCGAAGTCATGGAATTCCTCACCTGTAAGGTTTTTAATCCAAGCTTGAATACCATAGTTTTGATTCCAGACAATGCCTTCGAAAAAGGGGTAAAGAAAACCGACCAAAATAAAGGTAGCAATTAACTGAGGGTTAAATTTAGCGCGCTCGGCAATGCCGCCAGAAACAATAGCAGGAATTGCGGCAGCAAAGGTGAGTAAGAAGAAAAATTTAACTAACTCAAAACCACTTTTTTGCGCTAAGACGGTAGCCGAATCCCAAAACCCGGTACCATAAGCCAGGCCATAACCAATAAAAAAATAGGCAATTGTTGAGACCGCAAAATCAATCAAAATTTTGACTAAGGCATTAACTTGATTTTTTTCGCGTACTGTACCAAGCTCTAAAAAAGCAAAGCCCGCATGCATGGCTAATACCATAACAGCACCCAACATAATAAAAAGTGCATCGAGAGCTGGCTTTAGATTTTCCATAGACCTAATTGTTATAGTTTAAGGGTGGCCAAGAAACTTTTAATGACCTGGTTTTGTAAATCATTTTCATCTTTAGTGGCGCCTGCCCCAGAGTAGTGCCCCATTGGCAAGCGCTCATTAATCGCAATATATTTAGCATTAGGAATGATCTTGGCAGTTTTTAGGGCATCTGCTTCTGGGTTCAGTAAGTCGCCAGTGCCTGCAAGAATCAGGGTTTTGGCTTTAATCGAGCGCAGTGCTGCGGCTGTGTCGCCATTAAAGCCAGCAGTTTGACCAACATCGTGGCGATCGTATGCTCGCGATTGCCAAATCCAATCGTTGGCATCCATTCTTTTCCAGCCTGCATCTTGTATCTTACGCAGGGCTTCGATTTCTGCTTCCGGCGAGGAAATCAATTGATTTTGGTAGGCGGGAGTACGAACAATCACGCCGCTAAGCCAACCAGACCACAGTCGCATACCTGCTTCCAGTGGTTTGTCGTATTGACCATTCCGGTAATTGGGGTCGCTCATAATACTTTGGCGTAGCATTTCTAGAATCCCTGTAGTCCAGGCTGGTGTTTTTGCAAGCGGCACAATGGGAATAATAGCTTGCATGGCATAAGGGTAAGAAACACCCCATTGCAAGGCTTGCATACCCCCCATCGATGCGCCAATTACCGCTACTAATTTCGTAATACCAAAGTGATCGACCACCAGACGGTATTGCGAATTCACCATATCGCGAATATTAAATTCAGGAAAACTCGTATTGGGTTGTAATTTGCTGTTCGATGGCGAAGTAGTAAGACCATTGCCAATGGCATCGGTACAAATAATGAAATATTTATCAGGATCCAGTGCTTTGCCAGGGCCGATTAAATAATCAAGGCGATGATGATTTCCACCAATGGCCGTAACCATCAAAATTGCATTACTTTTATCTTTATTTAGCGTACCAAAGGTTGTATAGCTTAAGGAAAAAACCCGAATAAATGCACCATTTTCAAGGGGCAAATTGCCTTCATGGTATATCTGGTGTTCAGGTTCATTGGCGCGATGGGCAAAGGTTGCAAAAGAAATACAGCTCAGCATAAAGCTGATGCCATAGATGATTACTTGTAACCCTCTTAAATACATACTGCACCTCCAAAGGCTAATATAGCTGTATTTATAACAGGAATTGGCGACCTACCAATAATTGCTAGGCTGGTCACCATTGCTGAGGCTAATTAGGTGATAATTAAGCAATAATTAAGCACTAATTTTAAAGGGTTAGAAATGAAGCTATCTATACTGTTATTAGGCATTCTTTTTTCTTTTAGTGTCCATGCTAAAGGGGTTCGGCTAATTTGCGCTGAGGCTAATTCAACATCCAATTTATTGATTCAAGTACATCATCAAAAAAACCAATGGGTCTACCAAATCGATGAGTTAGTGATGAAGAATGGTAAAACTGATGCTTTGGGTGGTGTTGCCCAGATATCCAAAAAGAGCGGTATTTACACCATCAATTACAAAAGCAATACTAGCGACTCAATTACCGTCATCAATCCAAAAGAAGGCACGATGACTGTTCAAGATCTTGCCGATGGCAATAAAACGACTGAATATCAATGTAAGCCTAGTAATTTCAAGAAGTAATCAATCAATCTTCGATAGCCTATTGGCCACGCACATAAAAGATATTATTGATGAGCTCACTGAGCCGTTCTGAATTAAAAATCTTAAGCCTTTCTGCGCTCGGCGGTGTGCTCGAATTTTATGACTTCATTATCTTTGTTTATTTTGCTACCTCAATTGGGGCATTATTTTTTCCAGCTAATATGCCCGACTGGTTGCGTCAATTACAAACCTTTGGTATTTTTGCGGCAGGATATTTAGTGCGTCCCATTGGTGGTATTGTGATGGCGCACTTTGGCGATACCCGTGGGCGCAAAAAAATGTTTACGCTTAGTATATTTTTAATGGCAATTCCCACTCTGGCTATTGGGCTGATGCCAACTTACGCTGATATCGGCATATTAGCACCGCTTATCTTATTATTATTTCGGATGATGCAAGGCGCAGCGATTGGTGGCGAGGTTCCGGGGGCATGGGTATTTGTCGCTGAGCATGTGGCCCCTCGCTATGTTAGTTTCGCATGTGCTGTTTTAACAGCTGGATTAACTGGCGGTATTTTATTAGGCGCAGTTGTAGCCGTGTTAATCAATACATTTTATTCACCAGAGCAAATTTTAAGCGGGGGTTGGCGTGTACCCTTTATTCTGGGTGGCGTGTTTGGGGTTATTGCAGTTTTTCTGAGGCAATGGTTACATGAAACCCCAGTATTTCAAGCAATGCAACAGCAATTAAGTCGTCAAGAATTACCTTTAAAGGTCGTTTTGCGTGCGCATCGTCCAGCAATTGTGTTAACAGCATTAATGACTTGGATGTTATCTGCAGCAATTGTGACGATGATTTTAATGACACCAACCTTGTTGCAAACTTTATTTAAAGTGCCCGCTAGACTCGCACTTGAGGCTAATATTTTTGCAACCCTAAGCTTAACAGCAGGGTGTTTAGTTTTTGGCGCTTTAGCAGGAAAATTCAATGCAGGACGAGTCATGCTGATTGGCTCAACTGGGCTGGCAGCAACGTCAATTCTTTTTTACCAACAGTTGGCAATTTCATCTGAACATATTTTTCTGCTCTATGGTTTAAATGGTTTTTTTGTCGGCGTTATCGCCATTATTCCTGCGGTTGGGGTAATGGCGTTTCCTGCACCCGTTCGATTCTCCGGGCTTTCCTTTTCCTACAACGTGGCTTATGCGATTTTTGGTGGACTCACTCCAATTTTTATAAGCCTATTAATTCCTTTAAATATGATGTCGCCTGCCTATTATGTGGCTGCATTAGGGGCTTTGGGTTTTTGTATCGGCCTTTATCTGATAAGAAAAAAGCCTGCACTTGAAATGATGCATTAAGTATGTCCAAAATAGTTGCTTCCAAAGCCTTATCCCGTTTTCGAGTGCTTGATTTAACCCGCGTTCGTGCTGGACCAGTATGCGTCAGGCACTTAGCCGATTTTGGTGCTGACGTAGTGAAGATTGAAAACCCGGGGCCTGAAGAATATGCTGGTCCACGCGATGCTGCCGACTTTCAAAATCTACATCGCAATAAACGCTCGATTACTTTAAATTTGAAAACCCCTGAAGGCAAAGCTATTTTTGAGCAATTAGCAAAAACTGCCGATGTCGTCGTAGAAAATTATCGACCAGATGTTAAGTATCGCTTAGGAATTGATTACGACTCATTAAAAAAAATCAATCCCAAAATTATTCTGGCGAGTATTTCGGGTTATGGTGAAGATGGCCCGTATAAAAATCGCCCTGGTTTTGATCAAATTACTCAAGGCTTATCTGGCTTAATGTCCGTGACAGGAGCCCCAGGAGATGGCCCGATGCGCGTAGGCGGCGCTGTAACCGATGTAACTGCTGGCCTGCTGGCAGCAATGGGGGTAATGACTGCCTTACTTGAACGGGATGAAAGTGGGCAAGGGCAGTGGGTACAAGCCAATCTCTTGCAAGCGGGTTTAACCTTATTAGATTTTCAAGCGGCGCGCTACACGATGAGTGGTGAGGTAGCCAAGCAAGTAGGTAATGATCATCCTACCTTCATGCCAACATCGGCTTATAAAACCCAGGATGGCTTTATTAATATCGCCGCCACTGGTTTAGGGGTTTGGGAAAAATTTGCTAGCGCGATTGAGCGTGATGATTTACTCCTCGATGAGCAATTTAAAAATGCTAAAGGTCGTTCTGCTGGTAGAGCAAGACTCAATGCTGAGTTAAGTAAAACTTTAATGCATAAAACTAGCGCTAAATGGGTAGAATTACTTCTAGAAAAAGGTATCCCGTGCGGCCCTATTTATACGATGGATCAAGTCTTTAGCGACCCACAGGTAATGCATTTGGAGGCTGTCGGTAAGGCTACGCACCCCACGCTAGGCGAGCTTGCTCTGTTAAACCAGTCGATTAAGTTAACTAGAACACCCTCTCAGATTGTCGCTAGCTCACCATTGCGTGGTCAGCATACTACTGAAATCTTGACTGAGTTAGGCTATGACAGTGCAACAATTGATTCTTTTACTAAAAACGCAATTATTTAAGCAAATAAAATACTTATGGCAGAACTCATTATTCGTAAAAATGGTGCAGTAGGCTTTATTATTTTTTCTAACCAAGAAAAAATGAATGCAATGACCTTCGAGATGTGGGCGAATTTACCCGCTGCGATGCAGAGCTTTGATGCTGATCCAACTGTAGGCGTCATAGTGGTTGCGGGTGATGGGGATAAAGCATTTATTTCAGGGGCAGATATTTCTCAATTTGATAAATTAAGAGGTACAGCTGAGGCTCAGGAGCAATACAACAATGCTGTCTTAGCAGCCTATGCTGCACCTATGGCCTGTTCGAAACCCGTGGTTGCGAGTATTCGGGGTTATTGCTTTGGTGGCGGCTTGGGGTTTGCTTCATCTTGCGATATTCGACTGTGTGCAGAAGACGCGCAGTTTAGGATGCCTGCCGCCCGTTTAGGTCTTGCTTATAGCCCAACAGGAATAGCGCGTTTTATTAGTATCATGGGGCCGGCTAACACTGCCGATATATTCTTTAGTGCCCGCCGTTTTAATTCTGCCGACGCATTGCAAATGGGGTTTGTGTCCAAGGTCCATAGTGTAAATACCTTAGACGCAGAGGTTTTGGCCTACGCAGAAGGGATCGCAGAAAATGCGCCGTTAACGATTGCGGCAAGTAAATTTGCGATTCAGCAGGCCTTAGCTGAGCAAAATCAACAAGACCATGCCCAAGCGATGGCAATGGTCGATGCCTGCTTTGCTAGTGAAGACTACAAAGAGGGCCGTAAAGCCTTTGCAGAAAAGCGGACCCCTATTTTTAAAGGTAAATAAATGATATTAAGAAAGCCAAGTTTTGCCTTGATTATGGGTTTTCTTGTGTACAACACTGCGGTCATGGCCCAAGGTGTTTATCCTGAGCGGCCAATTAAATTAGTCATTGGCTATCCCCCGGGTGGCGCAGCTGATTTTGTTGCGCGAATTAGTGCCGATCAAATTTCTAAAGAAATTGGTGTGCCCGTCAATGTTGAGAATAGACCGGGAGTCGGAGGTGCGATCGCAGCCGATTTAGTAGCCAAAGCGGCGCCCGATGGCTATACGATTTCGATGTCAGGGCCGCATGCGCAAATTAAAGCGCTTTTTCCCAAAATGGCCTTGGATCAACAGACCGATTTTATTCCCGTGACTAATCTTGCTAGTGGCTCTATGATTATTTGCGTTAACCCCAATGAGCCTTATAAGAATTTACAAGACTTAATTAAATTTGGTAAAGCAAATCCGGGGATTATTTTTAATGCTTCGTCGGGCAATGGTTCCACACCCCATTTAGCCACTGCTTTGTTTGAGGGTGTTACGCAAGTGAAGTTCACTACTATTCAATTTAAAGGCGGTAGTCCGGCAGCAGTTTCCACCATTGCGGGCAATACACAAGTGATGATTGCAACGCCACCTACAGTAATGGGTTTTATCAAAAATGGCACCTTAAGGCCATTGTCGTTAACTTCAGCCAAACCCTCAGCAGCAATTCCAGGAATTCCAAGTGCGGAGGAGAGCGGTTTAATGGGATATAACTCCACGTTTTCTTATGGCCTTTATTTTCCCGCTGGCACGCCTGCAATCATCGTGAATAAAATGTTTTCAGCGGTCGCTAAAGGTATGACCCAAGCTGGCGTTAAACAAAAGTTAGCCTCACAGGGAATGGATTTGGTCTTATCGAAATCACCAGCCCAGTTTCAGGCCACCTTAACAGCAGAAGCACCAGCACTAGCTGAGGTAGTGAGGCTATCTGGTGCCAAGGTGGAATAGCTAACCCATCCATTGACTAACTGGCGCTTGCGCGTCTTGTAAGGGTTGGGAAATGATGTCGATAAGCGTTGGTTCATCACTAGCAATGGCCTCTTTCATGACGGCCTCTAATTTGAGTGGATCCTCTACCCGCCAGGATTTAATGCCATAGGCTGCAGCAACTTTAGCGTGATCAGTGCGATTGAAATCGACCGAAAAGTAGCGCTGGTCGTAGCCTGATTTTTGACTTGCTTTAATCCATCCATATACTGAATTGGAAATGACAATCATCAGCAAGGGCAGTTTATAGCGAGTAATAGTTTCTAATTCACCAACAGTAAAACCAAAACTACCATCACCCATTACCGCAACGCATTTTGAACTCGGTCGACCAATGACTGCACCAATGGCAGCGGACATGGCAAAACCAAGCGCCCCTTGCGCACGGTTGGTAATGAAATGACGGCCAGCCACATCAGCTTGAAAATAAGCGGAAAAGTAGGGGCAAGGTGTGCCTGGGTCAGCGCACACGATCGCATCGCTGGGTAATAAGCGATTTAAGGTATGCACAATACGCTCTGGAAGAATTGGAGTTTCTTTAGCGCTAGCCAATTTTAAAAAAGGTAGCATTTTTTCTTCTTTGGCTTTGCTGACAACCGCCTTACCATCGACACAGCTTTGGCGCCGACTTGTGAGGTTGACTTGAATAGATACAAACAACTGTTCTAGAGTTAATTTAGCATCACCTACCAAACCAACAGCAGTAGGGTAGTTAGCGCCAATAGTTTCAGGATCAACATCTAGGTGAATGATGGTTGTATTTTTATTGGGGAAGCGCCAATTTTCGGTGGTGGTGGAGCCTGCTCGGCAAGAGATAAAAAAAACTAAATCAGCAGCACTGACTACAGCGCGTGTAGCCATCACGCCACCATTGGCACCAACCACACCAGCATTGAGGGGGTGCGTACCTGCTAAGCTACCTTGACCACTGACGGTAGTACAAAGGGGAATATTAAGGAGCTCAACAAGGCTTTGCAAAATTGCTTCTGCGCCAGAATTAATTACTCCGCCGCCGCAAATGATGACAGGATATTGTGCTTGGAGGATCAGTTCAGCGGCCCGCTCAAGATCGCTTGCATTGGCTACAAAACGTTGTGCCGGATAAATACTGTTTTCTGTTTGTGCCCAAATATCGCTAACTGAAACAGGATGTTTTTGTACATCATGCGGTAAACAAATATGAGCTGCCCCAGGTCGACCTGTTGTCATCGCACGAAAGGCATTGCGCACTGTGGCTGGAATTTGTTCTGCTAAGTCGATGGTGGCATTCCATTTTGTTAGTGGCTGATAAAGCGCTTGCTGGTTGAGTTCTGTAAGAGGGTATTTGCCACGCGAAGTAACCGGTACATCAGAGGTAATCCCCAATATGGGAATTGATGATTCATTGGCCTCAAGTAAGGCTGGGAGTAGATAGGTTGCTCCGCCACCGCTGGGCCCTTCACAGACACCTACTTTACCTGTTACCCGGGCATAGGCGTCAGCCATATACCCAGCACTGCGTTCATCGCGGGTGAGAATATGTTCCATGCCATGATCAAGCCGCTGTAAGGCATCATAAAAAGGCAGTGACGTATCACCACATAAGCCAAAAATATGTTTGACCTGATAGGCCTCAAGCATTCGTACTAAGGCTTCAGCACCAGTTAATTGATCAGCCATATTAGTCGTCGAGTTTTAACTGAGTTGTTTTAACAAATTGGCCCCAACGGTCAAATTCCGTTTTAGTGTAGCGATCTAAACTCGGCCCATCCGATGCCAAGACGTCAAAACCACCTTGAGTTAATTTGGCTTTAATTTCAGGGTCATTTAAAACTGCTTGAAAATCAGCCGTCAGTTTTTTTAGAATCGCTGGTGAAGTGTCAGCAGGGGCAAAAATACCAATCCAGGAGTAGGCATCAAAATTAGGGTAGCCTGATTCAGCAACGGTAGGCGTTTGGGGTAACTCAGGTAATCTGCGCGAACCAGTGACGGCCAAGGGCTTTAACTTGTCAGCCTGTATTTGCCCCTTCAGAGCTGCATAACTAAGTAAAGTAAGGCTAGCAGTATTACTGACTACAGCTTGAATAGCTGGTCCACCGCCGCCATAAGGAACATGTAAAACAAAAATACCAAATTTCCGTTTGATATCTTCCATGGCCAATTGATTTAATGAGCCAACTCCAGTTGAGGCATAACTATATGCACCCGGTTTTTTTCTAGCCGCTTCAATAAAACCCGCTAAATTATTTGCTGGTACTGATGGGTTAGCTGCAATGACCAATGGAAAGCGCACCAATAAACTCACCCCCACAAAATCTTTAAAGGTGTCATAAGGTAATTTAGGCTTAACAATGGGATTAATCGCATGATTATCAAAACTAACTAATAGCGTATTACCATCAGCGGGTGAGCGGGCCACATGTTGGGTCGCAATTTGGCTAGCAGCTCCTGCGCGATTTTCAATCACTACCGGTTTGCCAATCCGCTCGGATAATTTAGTTTGAATCGTACGTGCGGTAATATCAGTGCTACCACCAGGGGGGAATGGCACCACCAAGACCAAAGGTTTATCAACTTGGGCATAGGCGACGCAGACTATCAATAAGGTGCTAGCAAAAATTGAAAATCGGCTGAGTAAGCTAAATGAAGGCAAGAATAGAGATAAATGGGTCATGAAATAAAGCCCTGAAAGGTAGTTAAAGGGAGACGAGGCATTAGTATGCGCTATATTGAACTGAAATCCCATTCCTTCATGAGACACGCCATACAGCAAAAAACTATAATTTATAAATGGAAATAGCCAATCAAATTTTCTTTCTAGTTTTTGCTCTGCTCTCCTTAACTTTCCTATTAAGTTATTTGTGGCAATTTAATTTTAGTAAAAATGAATTAACTAATTACAACCTACTAATTAGCATTGCGCTTTATACACTTTGTTGTTTGTGTTTCGCTTTAGCGCCTTGGATCAATCGATTTTTATTAACTATCGCTAATGTTGCTTATGTTGCTGCTAACATAGCGCTCGTCATTTTATATGCCAACTGGAATAATCAGCAATTTTCTCGACGAGCTATCGATGGATCTCCCATTCCTGGGTGGCTTAAATTTAATCCTGAAACCAAAACTTTCTCAGCAGATAAAGCCCCTGAAGGCTTGCAGTCACTGCAAGTTAAAGTACAAACGATGCAGGGTGATAACTTCGTAGGTGAAACAACGCTGACGCTAAATACCAAATAGCTCTCAGCATTTTTTATCAAACGCGGATAGAATTCCGCAATGCGATATTTTGCTGTCCAAGCTCAACCCATAGTACTCATAGCAATCTCTCTTGCTATTGCTCTGGGTACGGTGGAATTAGCATATCGCACCATTTATAGCGATCGTGTTAGTACGAATTCAGGCAAAAGCAATCGCTACATGTTGTTTGGTTCATCTAGCGGTGGTAGCGCCTTTCAAAACTTAGACACTATCTTTACCTATAAACCCAACTCAACAATTCGTGCTGAAGCATTTTATGACGTTAACAATAATTTAAGCAAAGAATATGGCTATGAATTTAAAACTAATAATTTAGGCTTAGTGCAAGGTCAAGATATTGACCTTAATAAAGATAGCTTATTGTTATTAGGCGATTCCTTTACTGAAGGACAGGGGGCAAGCCCTTGGTTTGAGCGATTAGTACACACCAAGCCAAATGGACTGCAACTGATTAATGGCGGCCTTTTAGGCACAGGGTTTGAGCAATGGGGCTTATTGCATGACCACCTGATTAAAACAGGTGTAAAGGTCAAAAAAGTCGCGGTCATTTTTATTTCTGATGATTATCGCAGGACGGTTTGGAATTTTCCCGCTAAGGTGATTGCCTGTTTAAGCAAGATTGAAAATTGCGTGGGCGATGAGGGATATTTTCCCATTCCGCCAGACCAGGAATTGATGTCCTTTTTGCAAAAAATGCAAGATTTTCGTACTCAGGAATATGCGATTAAAGATGCGCGGCAATCCGAAAAATGGATCAGGCGCTATTTATCCTCGGTGCATCATGCTTGGGAATTTACCAAACAGAATTTCCAAATTCATTTTCGTAGCAAAAGCCCAGAAGTGATTGAGCAACTGACAAAAAAATACGGCGACGGTATGATTTTTATTCACTTACCCACTAAGGATGAGATTCTGGCAGGCAACCAGCCTGATGATTTAGGTCTATTTGCTCGTGAGCACATTCAGCAGCAGGGTGGAAAGTGGGTCGATGGGTTTTCACAATGTGGGTTAGGGACTGCTGATTTCCATCTCAATGATCCCCATCCGAATGAGCAGGGCTATGCCAAGATTGAAAAATGCGTGAAGCAGGCGCTTGTTGCATTGCAATAATTTCTTCAATATTACTCAAGAGTTCAGCAGACATTTTTCCCTAAATGTAGCTATGATTGAGTATCAATTTATTTAAGGACTTACTATGAAAATGATTTCTAAAATTCTCGTTATTTGCACGTTACTTTTTGCAGGTTCCGCTTTTGCAGCAAATGAAGTAAAAATGACTGCAGATCTCAGTGGTGCGCAAACAGTACCTCCCGTCAAGACTGCGGGCAAAGGCGCGGCAACCGTGATGTTCAATAAAGATAACAACGAATTGTCTTGGACGGTAACTTATTCAGGTCTTTCTGGTCCTGCTACGATGGGCCACTTTCATGGTCCAGCCGCAGTAGGAGCGAATGCAGGTGTAGTAGTTCCCTTTCAAGGTAGTGTAGAAAGTCCAATTAAGGGGAAGGCTACGATTACTGCTGATCAGGCAAAAAATTTATTAGCCGGCATGTGGTACATCAATATTCACACCAAAGAAAACCCAGGCGGTGAAATTCGTGGACAGGTCACTGTAGCTAAATAAAGAATATCAAAAGAAATAAATAAAGCCTAAAAAAAGGAAACAGTGTGATTACATTAAATGTTAATGGTAAAAAAATGAGTGTGGACGTTGATCCTAGTACGCCTTTACTTTGGGTTCTGCGTGAACAACTCGACCTTACTGGGACAAAATATGGCTGTGGTATTGGCCAGTGTGGGTCTTGCACTATTTTGTTTGAAGGGCAGGCTTTGCGGAGTTGCATGTTACCGGTCAGTGCTGCTGCTGGTAAAAAAATAGAAACCATTGAAAGCTTAGAAAAGAATGGCCAGCTCAGCAAAATTCAGCAAGCTTGGGTTGACAATCAAGTTCCTCAATGTGGGTATTGCCAGTCGGGCATGGTCATGGCCACTACGGCATTGTTGCGTAAAAATCCGAAACCAACTGATGCTCAAATTGACGCTGCTATCACGAATATTTGTCGGTGTGGCACCTTCCAAGAAGTACGTACTGCAATTCATGCTGTTGCTAAAGCTTAAGGGGCTGATTAATGAATACAACAATACAAAGCCCAGCGCGTAGAAAATTTATTGTTCAAACTGCGGCAGTTGGCACTGGCCTAACCCTAGGGTTTGAAATTCCGTTTGGTTTATGTGAGGCTGATGCTGCCCTAAGTGCGCCAGAAATTGGTGTGTGGGTCGTAATTCAGCCCGATGAGCGCGTGATTGTCCGCGTTGCTCGCTCTGAGATGGGGCAGGGGACGATCACAGGTTTGGCCCAAATGGTTGCTGAAGAGCTGGAGTGTGATTGGAAAATGGTGGGCTATGAATATCCGAGCCCCGCTGAAAACGTCAAACGTAAGCGTGTTTGGGGCGATTTTGGTACTGGTGGTAGTCGTGGTATTCGTACTTCTCAAGACTATGTTCGTAAAGGCGGCGCTGCGGCGCGCATGATGTTAATACAAGCTGCAGCAAGTGATTGGGGTGTGCCAGTAGGGGAGTGTGTGGCAAGTAATGGCGTGATTACGCATACTCCTACAGGGCGTAAAACAACATTTGGCAAAGTCTCAGTAGCAGCCGCAAAATTACCCGTGCCAACTGAAATTATCTTAAAAAATCCTAAAGATTGGAAGCTCATTGGTAAGCCAGTAGATCGAATTGATGACACGATTGGTAAGGTAACTGGCAAGCAGATTTATGCTATTGATTTAAAAATGCCAGGCATGTTGATTGCCAATATTAAAGAATGCCCCGTATTTGGTGGCAAAGTAAAAAGTTTTGATGCTAGTAAAGTAACTGGCATTAAAGGCGTGAAGAAAGTAGTACAAGTTGGCGACTCAGCAGTAGCTGTCGTGGCAGATACCTTTTGGATAGCTAAAACCGCACTTGATAAGTTGCCGATTGTGTGGGATGAGGGCCCTAATGCCAATAATTCCAGCGCGACTATTAAAAAGATGCTTGAAGATGGCTTAAATGCTGACGAAGCCTTTACTGGCAACACCAATGGCGACATGAAAAAAGCCATGGCTGGTTCCGCTAAAACCCATCAATCGATTTTCTTTTATCCCTTTTTAAATCACGCCACGATGGAGCCCCAGAATGCAACTGCAGTCTGGACGACCGATAGTTGCGAAGCTTGGGTACCAACCCAAGATGGCGAGGCATCGCTTGCCGCGGTGATTGCTGCTTCGGGTTTGCCAGGGGAAAAGTGCAACGTCACCAAGATTAATTTAGGTGGCGGTTTTGGACGCCGTGGCGCATTTCAGGATTACACCACTCAGGTGGTGAATATAGCCAAGCAAATGCCTGGCGTGCCAATTAAATTAATTTGGACTCGCGAAGAGGATATGACCCAAGGACGTTATCACCCCGTGATGATGGCAAAAATGAGCGCTTCTTTTGATGATAAGAAAAATCTCACCTCATTTCATATGCGCTTATGTGGGCAGTCAATTTTGCATGCAGTGCGGCCGGCAATTGTAGCTGCCAATAAAGGGATGGACCCCCTTACTTTTCAGGGTGTATTTAATACTGGTGAACATGCTTTCGGTTACCACTTTCCCGATTACCATATTGATCATGTGATGCGCAATACCCATGTGCCGCCAGGTTTTTGGCGCGGGGTCAATGTCAATCAAAACGCTATTTTCATGGAATGTTTTATGGATGAAATGGCCGAGATTGCCGGCGTTGATGCTGTCGAGTTTCGCCGTAAGTATATGGACAAATACCCACGAAATTTAGCTGTGCTGAATGCTGCCGCTGAAGGTATTGGCTGGACAAAACCAGCTCCTGCTGGAGTACACCGCGGTATTGCTCAAATGAAGGCTTTTGGCAGTTTCGTTGCAGCAGCCTGTGAGTTATCCGTGAATAAAAACAATGAAGTAAAAATTCACCGTATAGTGGCTGCAACCGATTGTGGTTATGCCGTAAATCCCGCACAAATTCGTCGTCAAGTTTCTGGTTCATTTGTGTATGGCTTATCAGCACTCTTTTTAGAGGAATGTACGGTCAAGAATGGGCGCATTGAGCAAACGAATTTTGATACCTTTAATTCTCTACGTTTAGCCCAAATGCCTAAGGTAGAAACGATCATTCTTGAAGGGGGCGGACCAGAGTGGGGCGGTATTGGTGAACCCACTATTGCGGTGGCAGCACCAGCAGTATTAAATGCCATTTATCGGGCGACTGGTAAACGCTATCGTACGATTCCCCTGAAGAATAGTGGCGTTAAGTTGGTTTAATTCTATGCCCATGCGGTCTGCGCTAGTCATCAGTTTATTTCTAGCGCTGCCGCTTTTATATCCACTATCAGTTTTCCCCCAAAGCTATTCTGGCGATGCTATCCCCGAACCGCTGACTCAAGAAGCGGGCAACGTCATGCGCGGTCGCGCTGTAGTGGCAAGTCGCCAAACTGGACTTTGTCTTTTGTGCCATAGTGGGCCATTTCCTGAGGAGCGTTTTCAGGGTAATTTGGCCCCCGATTTGCTGGTCAGTAGTGCGCGTTTATCATCACCTCAATTACGCGCGCGTTTGGTCGATGCAAGTCGTTTCAATCCAAATACCATCATGCCCGCCTATTTTCGTGTCAATCATTTAAACCGAGTTGCGCCACAGTTCACTGGAAAGACTATTTTGAGTGCCCAAGAAATTGAAGATGTAATCAGTTTTTTAGCGAGTCTAAAGCAATGAAAAATCAGCGCCGAAAGTTACTTAAGGCTTTAGGAATAGTAGGTTTAATTCCAGTACAGCAAGCGCATGCAACTCCAGAAGAAGCGTCCGCAGCAATAAATAGCATTATTGGCGCTAATACAGCTAAAGAAGGCAGGGTGCAATTAGAATTGGCCAGCTTAATTGAAAATGGCAATTTAGTAGTCATTAAAATTCGTGTCGATAGCCCAATGACTGCGAATGATTATGTTAAAGCAATTCATTTGGTAGCTGGAAAAAATCCTTTGCCTAATATCATTAGTGCATATTTCACTCCTCTATCTGGAACTGCGAACTTCACTACCCGTATTCGTTTGGCTGATACCCAGCGGGTTTGGGCGATTGCGCAAATGAGTGATGGTAGTTTTTATCAGACGTATGCTGATACGCTGGTTACTAGCTCTGCTTGCTCTGAGGGATTTATATGAGCAAAACTTCGCGCACCCTAATTACTATGCCAAAGATGGCGCGTAAAGGTGAAATTATCGAGATCAAAGCAATTGTGCAGCACGATATGGAGACGGGTTTTAGGCATACCGAGCAGGGTAAGTTGATACCGCGGGATATTATTCGGGTTTTTACGTGTCAATATAATGGCGCCGAAGTCTTTAAGGCTGATTTTTTTCCAGCCGTTGGGGCTAATCCATTACTGATATTTACGGTCATTGCAACGACTAGTGGAATTTTACAATTTTCTTGGGCGGGTGACGACGGCTATTTGGCTACCAATCAAAGTCAAATTTCCGTAACTTAAGTGAGTCCCTTTCATTTCCGAGTAGTGATTCTGGTCGGTTTACAGTTCATGCTGTTACACGCTGCTCCATCGTCTGCGGCTGATCCACGGCAATCTAGTTATCAGTTAATGTCAGCTGAAAATAAGGCGATGCAGGATGACCCCAACCTGAATCCAGCAACTTTTGCCATCTTAGATGGCCAAAGTGCTTGGCAAGAAAAGCTTGGGAGCTCTAATCAAGCGTGTGCAAGTTGTCATGGTGATGCAGCAAAATCAATGCGGGGAGTGGCTACCCGTTACCCACAGTTAGTGGATGGCAAGTTAACAAATTTAGAGGGTCGCATTAACCAGTGTCGTGCTGAAAAACAAAAAGTTAAACCGCTTCCTTATGAAAGCAAAGAACTCTTATCTTTGTTAGCCTATATTTCAGTGCAGTCGAAAGGCATGCCAATTCAAATTAAGGCTAATCCAGCAACACAGCCTTACCTTGATGCTGGTAAGCGCCAATTTAATCAACGTATTGGCCAGCTGAATTTATCTTGTAAGCAATGCCATGAAGAGCGGGCCGGTGAAAAGTTAGCCGGTATTCCAATACCTCAGGCTCATCCTACTGCTTATCCCATCTATCGAATTGAGTGGCAAAGCGTGGGTTCATTACAGCGGCGTTTACGTAATTGCATGAGCGGAGTACGGGCCGAGCCTTATGCGTATGGCTCGAAAGAGTTAACTGAGCTGGAGCTATTTTTAATGATGCGCGCCAATGGCATGCCGCTTGAAGCCCCAGGAGTTAGGCCTTAATGATGATTCTCTATAGTGCTCCATCATCTTTTTGCTTGATGCAATAGTAGCGAATTTTGCTTAGAGGCTGATGGTGGTGGTTTGGCACTAGAATTAGAGGATGGACCATACACATCATGTCTCTAGTCAGCCGAATTCCCCTGACCATCCTCAGTTAAAAGACCCAGTTTGCAATATGAATGTTACTGAGCAGTCAGTACATCATTTTGAATACCAGCACCATCAATATTATTTTTGCGGCGCCAAATGCCGCACCAAATTTAGTGCTGACCCGGAGTCCTACTTACATCCGGCCCCTAAAGAGCCTGAACCTGTAAAACCCGGAGCGATTTACACCTGCCCGATGCATCCTGAAATTCGCCAAGACCACCCTGGTAGTTGCCCCTTGTGTGGCATGGCTTTAGAGCCAGAGATGCCCAGTCTCGACGAAGGCGAAAATCCTGAGTTAATTTCATATCGACGTCGTTTTTGGTGGACTTTACCTCTAACGATCAGCGTTTTTATTCTGGCGATGTTTAATGAGTCGCTGCATTTAGTCTCGATGGCGAGTGCGAGTTTGCTTGAGTTTGCCTTAGCTACGCCAGTTGTTTTATGGGCTGGCTGGCCTTTCTTTATGCAAGCTTGGGTTTCGATTCAAAATCGGAGCCCCAATATGTTCACGCTCATTGGCATGGGTACCGGTTCTGCCTATATTTACAGTGTGGTTGCAACCCTCGTACCGAATGTTTTTCCGAGTTCCTTTACTTCTATGGGACGGGTCTCAGTGTATTTTGAGGCAGCGGCCGTCATTATTTCTTTAACTTTAGTGGGGCAGTTGATGGAGCTGCGTGCACGTTCACAAACTTCCGCAGCAATCCGTTCTTTATTAGGCCTAAGCCCTAAGACCGCACGGCGCATCGGTATTGATGGCAAGGAAGAAGATGTGCCCTTAGAGGTGATACAGCTGGGCGATTTAATTCGGGTACGGCCAGGAGAGAAAATACCGGTTGATGGTGTGGTGGTAGAAGGTGCGAGTTATATCGATGAAGCCATGATTACTGGTGAACCTGTACCGGTTAGCCGTAAAGCGGGCGGTAAAGTCATTGGCGCTACCTTGAATACGAATGGCACCCTAGTGATTCGTGCTGAACGCATTGGTTCTGAGACGATGTTGGCGCAGATCGTACAAATGGTAGCCCAAGCCCAGCGCTCTAAAGCCCCAATGCAAAAGATGGCTGATGTAGTCTCAAACTATTTTGTGCTCTCAGTGGTGAGCATTGCCTTACTTAGTTTTTTTGCCTGGGGTTTATTTGGTCCCCAACCCAGTTGGGTGTTCGGTTTAATTAATGCAGTGTCGGTATTAATCATTGCCTGCCCCTGTGCGCTAGGCTTGGCAACACCCATGTCGATTATGGTTGCAAGCGGTAAAGCGGCATCGCAAGGCATACTCTTTCGTGATGCGGCAGCGATTGAAAATCTTTGTAAAGTGAATACTTTAATCGTTGATAAAACCGGCACGCTCACTGAAGGCCGTCCACAAGTAGAGCGCATTATTTCTGTTGGAAACTATAGTGAGCAAGAAATTTTACAAATGGCTGCGAGTGTCGATCACAGTAGTGAACATCCCCTTGCTGCCAGTATTGTGGTGGCTGCTGTTGAGAAAAATTTAGGATTAGATCGGGTTGAGCATTTTGAAGCTGTACCTGGGATGGGCGTGAAGGGTCTTATCAATGGTCGCTGGCTGGCAATTGGTAATGTTGAGTTAATGGAAGCAAATCAGATAAGCCTTGCTCAATCTTCAGCAATTCAAGAGGCGTTGGCGCAGGGTGCGACAGTAATGTATTTAGGGGTCGACCAACAGTTTGCCGGCGCTATCGTACTATCTGATCCTATTAAAGCAAGCTCGGCAGAGGCCCTTGCTAGCCTGCAAGGTCTCGGTATTAAGATTGTGATGGCCTCTGGAGATCATCAGCTGGCCGCCGCAGCCATTGGCGCAAGACTGGGTATTAGTGAAGTCTATGGCAACGTAAAGCCGGCTGATAAATTAGCGCTAGTGGAACGTCTACAAAAAACTGGTCGGATTGTAGCAATGGCCGGTGATGGTATTAATGATGCGCCTGCCTTAGCCAAAGCCAATATTGGCATTGCCATGGGTACGGGCACTGACGTGGCCATTAACAACGCCCAAATTACCTTAGTGAAGGGTGATTTACGCGGCATTGCGCAAGCATTTTTAATCTCGCGGGCAACCGTGCGTAATATGAAACAAAATTTAGCTTTTGCAATGGTTTATAACGCCTTAGGTGTACCTATTGCAGCAGGTGTGTTGTACCCATTTATTGGACTTTTGTTATCGCCGATGATTGCAGCAGTAGCAATGAGTTTTAGCTCTGTTTCAGTCATCACGAATGCACTGCGCCTGAAATGATTGATGATTTATTAAAGCAAGCCATTACCGCATTTGAGGCTGGTAATTTTACCGCTTGCGAACTTGCTTTAGATGAGGCATTACATGCTGAGCCTAAGCATTTATCGGCTTTACAGATTTATGGTTTAGTTAAGGCTAGCCAAGGTCAGCATCATGCTGCAGCCAACTTCTTACAACAAGCGGCCCAGATTGATCCACAAGATGCAGGGCTACAATTTAATTTGGCAAAAGCTTTGTCTGAGTCTGATCAGGAGCATGCCGCTTTAGCCCACCATGAATTAGCCACGCAATTAACCCCCTTTAATCCTGCGGCATGGCTTAATTTTGGTATTAGTTTATTTAAGCTAAGTAATTATGAGGAGGCCCTCAGCTGCTATCAAAAAGCCTTAGCTATCCAAGATACTAATGCTGCAGCTTGGTTTAACCAAGGGCTGGCACTTAAAGCCTTAGGGCGTAACGAAGCTGCACTCAATGCGTATGGGCGGGCCATTAGTCTTAAACCTGATTATTTTGAAGCTTGGCTTAATACGGCGATTTTATTTACCCAACTCCACTACGAAGATAAGGCCTTCATTGCTTATGAAAAAGCGGTAGCCATAAAACCCAACTACGACTATTTATCTGCGATGCCATTTAATCTCAAAATGAGTATGGGTAAATGGATTGGCTATGATGCTGCTTTAGCGGCCATTCTCAATAAGCTCAGTGTTGGCGAAAAGGTGATCACCCCATTTGGCGTACTCGCCATCTCTAGTGATCCTGAGTTACAGCTTGCTGTGGCAAAACAATATACGCAAAAAAGAGCAAAAGCCGAGTTAGCACTACCAGCAATTGTCAAACGAAAGCGCAATAAAAAAATTCGGCTTGGCTATTATTCGGCAGATTTTCGTAACCATGCGGTTACTCAACTGATCGCTGGTTTATTTGAAAATCATGATAAAGCGCAATTTGAAGTCATTGCTTTTTCGTTTGGCCAAGATAATAATGCTGAAGTTTTTCAGCGGATTAATCAAGCCCTAGATCAATTAGTTGATATTCAAGGCCTGAGTGACCTTGAGGTAGCAAAACTGTCACGCGAAATGGAAATCGATATTGCGGTCGATTTAATGGGCTTAGTGCAGGATAGTCGTCCTGGTTTATTGGCTTATCGGGCGGCGCCAATTCAGGTAAATTACCTGGGTTATCCAGGCACCATGGGCGCTGACTATATCGATTACATCATTGCAGATCACACCTTAATTCCTGAAGATTGTCGGCAATATTATTCAGAAAAAATTGCCTATCTCCCTTTTTCATATCAAGCTAACGACAATAAAAAACAGATTGCAGAAAAAAAAGCTTCGCGCCCTGAGTTAGGGTTACCCGAACAGGGCTTTGTTTTCTGTTGTTTTAATAATAATTACAAAATCAATCCACCCATATTTGATTCTTGGATGCGGATTTTGGGGCAGGTAGAGGGCAGCGTTTTATGGCTCTTAGAGGACAATCGTTTTATAGCGCAAAATTTGCGCTTAGAGGCAATTAAAAGAAATATTAAACCTGAGCGCTTAATATTTGCTCCACGCCTAAGCTTAGCCGAGCACTTGGCGCGCCATCAGGCCGCTGATTTATTCTTGGATACCTTGCCCTACAACGCCCATACTACGGCGAGTGATGCACTCTGGGCTGGGCTACCCGTGTTAACTTGTGTGAATGCCGCTTTTGCTAGTAGGGTGGCGGCTAGTTTGCTCAAGGCAATTGGCTTGCCAGAGTTAATTACCACGAATACCGAAGAATATGAGTCTCTAGCGATTGCCTTAGCAAATGATTCCGCTAGACTGCAGCAACTGAGGGAGAAATTAGCCGAGCAACGTTTAAGTGCGCCATTATTTAATACCCCCTTATTTGCACAGCAGATTGAGGCCGCCTACCAACAAATGATGGAGCGCTATTGGGATGATTTACCAATAGATCATATTCAGCATTTACCCTAGGGCGAATGCGAGACAATAAGTAAAAATGAGAATATAAAGAGACTATGAAAATATTTCGAACCTTACGCATTTTTATGCCCTTGATTGTTGCTCCAATTCTAGCAATGGGCAGCTTGTGTTGGGCGCCATCCTCTCTAGCTGCGGAATTAAAGGAAATTCAAGCTAGCCAGATCGAGGTGCTTGCCAATAACGAAGTTCCTGAGTTATTAAAAACTTTAGAAGAATTAGTCGCAATTGAATCAGGCAGTACTGATTTAGAGGGTTTGGCGAAAATACAGGCAGCGATCGGTAAAAAATTAGATGGACTTGGTATTCCCTATCAATTAATTCAGGGTAGCGGAAATACTAAAACTGGAGCGATGATTTTAGTCAAAATAAAAGGCAATGGAACGGCAAAAATAGCGCTTATTGCCCATATGGATACGGTGTATCAAAAGGGAGATAGCAAGAAGCAGCCCTTTAAAGTCGCAGACGGTAAGGCCTATGGATTAGGTATTCAGGATGATCGCGCTGGTATTGCAGTTATTTTGCATACCCTCAAAATGATTAAAACTGCTGGAATCAATTCTTTTGGTGAGTTAACAGTACTTATTAATGCTGATGAAGAAATTGGCTCGCCTGGATCTAAAGAAACTATTATGGCATTAGGCGAGGCAAATGATCTGGTGATTTCATGTGAAACCAGTGGCACTAAAGCCGATTATGTACGCTTAGCAACATCCAGCATTGCTCGTGCTGATCTTAAGGTTCAGGGTAAGGCTGCGCATTCTGGCGCTAATCCTGAATTTGGCCGAAATGCTTTATATGAAATGGCACATCAAGTTTTGCAAACGCGCGATTTAAATAATATAGCCCCAGGAGTTAAATTTAATTGGACCTTGGCACAGGCTGGCACTGTGCGCAATATGATTCCCTTTGGGGCAACAGCAACGGCGGATATTCGGGCTAATAAAATGAGTGACTTTGATTTAGTGGAGGAAAAGCTCAAGGAAAAGATTCAACATCATTTAATTCCAGAGACTACTGTCACACTGGATTTTGTGCGCTCTCGACCCCCTTTAGTGCCGACTGAAAAAAGTTTAGCAGTAGCCAAATTGACACAGTCAATTGCAAAAGAAATTCAATGGCCCTTGGGTATCCTTGAAACTCCAACTGGTGGGGGTACTGACGCTGCTTATGCGCAAATTCGCAATCGTGGTGCGGTGATTGAAAGTTTTGGTTTGCAGGGCTTTGGCGGCCATACAGATAACGCTGAATACATCTTGATTGAATCAATCAAGCCCAGATTATTCATTACAAGCATGTTGATTGATCAATATTCGCGGCAACATAATTCAGCTAAGTAGTACTTCACACCCTAATAGGTACCAGGATATAAAATATCTTTAGTTACTTTGTGAATATCTCGATGGCCAGTAAAAGCCATTGAGAGATCAAGTTCGCGATGAATAATTTCCAAGCACTTCGTAACACCAGCTTCGCCCATTGCGCCTAGGCCATATAAAAAGGCTCTACCAATCATTGTGCCGCGAGCGCCTAAAGCCCAGGCCTTAAGGACATCTTGCCCTGAGCGAATGCCGCCATCAACCCAAACTTCAATCTCTTTGCCAACTGCTTCAACAATTGCGGGTAGGGCGTGAATACTGGAGACCGCATGGTCGAGTTGCCGTCCACCATGATTTGACACAATTAATGCATCTGCCCCCGAGTTGACAGCTAAGCGCGCATCTTCCACATCTAAAATACCTTTAATAATAAGTTTACCGCCCCAGCGTTTTTTAATCCATGCAACATCATCCCAGCTTAAGCCCGGGTCAAATTGTTCCGCGGTCCATGAGGATAAGGAGGCCATATTGCCAACTCCAGAGGCATGCCCCACAATGTTGCCAAAATTTCTACGTGGGGTTTGGGCCATACCAAGACACCAACTGGGTTTAGTCATCATATTGATGATGTTTGCAATAGTTAGTTTGGGCGGAGCGCTTAAACCATTTTTTAAATCTTTATGGCGTTGTCCCAAAATTTGTAGGTCTAGAGTAAGTACTAAAGCTGAGCAGGATGCTGCTCGAGCACGCTCAATTAGACGCTCGATAAAGTCGCGGTCCTTCATTACATACAACTGAAACCAAAATGGTTTAGTGGTGTGCTTGGCTACCTCTTCAATGGAACAAATACTCATGGTTGATAAACAAAAGGGGACACCAAATTTTTCAGCAGCGCGTGCCGCTAAGATTTCACCATCGGCGTATTGCATGCCAGTTAAACCAGTTGGCGCTAAAGCCACCGGCATGGCAACAGTTTCACCAATCATGGTCGTTTGGGTAGTACGATTTTCCATATTGACAGCAACCCGCTGCCGAAATTTAATTTTCTGGAAATCAGCTTCGTTAGCGCGATAGGTGGTTTCAGTCCACGAGCCTGAATCGGCATAGTCGTAGAACATTTTTGGGGCGCGCTTTTGATGCAATATACGCAAATCTTCAATATTCGTAATGATTGGCATAACTTCCTTTAATTTAAGGCTAAATTAGGGCTCACGGGGTGTTAGATAGGGTCAATTTAACTCACTTTGGGGCTCGTCTTGGCAATTTCGTTATTATCATTGCTAACAGTATATGTTTTATAAAGGATTGGCTATGTTGCATGAATTACGTATTTATCATTCGGTGCCTGGCAAACTGCCAGAGCTTAATAAGCGTTTTGAAACCATCACCTTAGAGATGTGGAAAAAACATGGTATTCGGCAGATTGGTTTTTGGACGGTCTTGGTAGGAGTGAATAGTAATTCACTTTATTATCTTTTGGAATGGGATAGCCTTGCTGAGCGTGAAAGCAAGTGGAATGCTTTTCAAAATGACCCCGCATGGAAATCAGCTAAAGCGGGTACTGAAGTCAATGGGCCTCTAGTCGAGCGTATTGAAAATATGATCTTGGTGCCAACCTCGTATTCAGCTTTACGTTAACTCGCAAAAAAGCTACCAGGTTTAATGAAAGCGGAAACTAAGGGCCTTTGGCTTGGGCTAGTAGGGATTATTTTTTTCAGCATTACCCTGCCGGCGACACGCTTAGTTGTCGCTGACTTTGGCACCTTCCCTGCTGCTTTTTATCGTGCTACTTTGGGCGGCCTAGGTGCTTTAGCTTACTTACTTTATTTGCGACCTGCTTGGCCCAATCGTAAAGATGCATTAGCTTTACTGGTCACTACTGTTTTTATTGTCTTCGGCTTTCCTTTAGGCATTAGTGTGGCAATGACTTACTTACCCTCCTCGCGTGGGGGCGTAGTGTTGGGTATTACGCCATTATTAACGGCTTTATTTGGTGCTTTGCGATTCGGCGAGCGGCCTTCGGTAGGATTTTGGATTACCGCTGCCATTGGTAGTCTGCTGGTAATTCTGTATTCACTTTGGCAAAGTCATGGCGGTCTGGAGTTTGCTGATTGGGCTTTAATTATTGCGGCGGTATCGGCTTCATATGGTTATGCGGAAGCAGCGAAGTTATCGCAAAAAATGGGCGGTCCAGTGGTGATTTCTTGGGTTCTAGTAATGGGTCTAGTAATTAATTTTCCCTTGGCGTTATATTTCGCTTTTCAAACACCAAATTTTTTGCAGTTAGCGCCAACCATTTCTATTGGCACTTGGATAGCCTTACTTTTTCTGGGATTGGTCTCCGCTTTTATCGCCAACTTCTTTTGGTATAACGGCCTCGCTTTAGGAGGCATTGCACGGGTTGGTCAGGTGCAGCTTTTACAACCCTTCATGACTTTTTTAGCGGCGAGCCTATTTTTACCTGAGCCCATTACCTTGGTAAATATTCTTTTCGCTACCGCCGTAGTCGCTGTGGTGATGATTGGCAGAAAAATGCCGATTCGTACAGTGGCAAGTAAATCAGCAACGGTTTAGGATTTAGCCGCGACCAACGAAAGGCATATTGTTAGCCATGATGGTCATAAAGAGCACATTACTCTCAAGCGGTAGTTGCGCCATATGTAAAACGGCTTGGCCGACGTGATCAACATCCATGCGGGGCTCAATTTTGCTCGAGCCATCCGCTTGAATAATGCCCTTAGCCATGCGCTCAGTCATTTCGGTGGCAGCATTACCAATATCAATTTGTCCACAGACAATGTGATGATTGCGGCCATCTAACGAAATGGCTTTGGTTAGGCCCGTCATCGCGTGTTTAGTGGCCGTATAGGGAGCGGAAAAAGGGCGCGGTGCATGCGCAGAGATCGAGCCATTATTAATGATGCGCCCACCTTGGGGTGATTGCGCTTTCATCATGCGAATTGCCTCTTGCGAGCATAAAAAGGCCCCACTTAAATTAGTATTAACTACCGACATCCACTGTTCGTAACTAATGTCTTCCATCGGCATTGCAGGTGTGCCTAAACCAGCATTATTAAATAAGAGATCGATTCGCCCAAATTTTGCCTCTAAGGCGGAAAATAATTTTTTAACCTCATCAGGTTTGCCAACATCGCAAGCAACCGCTAAGCAGTTTGCCTCAGTACCACCAATCGTAGTAATGGCCGTTTTTAATTTATCAATATTTCTGCCGGTAAGAACAATCTGAAAGCCGCCATGGAGTAAGGCCTTGGCTGCCGCTCTCCCAATACCGGTGCCAGCGCCTGTAACTAGGGCAACACGTTGGTGGGAAGTGTTAGGAGAATTCGTCATGGTGGTTTGATCTTTTATTAGTTGGGTTTAATTTACGTATTTATAGTAGGATCTTAACTGAATAGGGGGGCTTATGTATCAAACACAATCAAGCAGGAAATTGTTGAGTAGGCAGTTCAATTTAGGCTTCAGTTTGGCGGCAAGTTTAGGCTTCAGTTTGGCTTTAAGTTTACTGACTGAAACTGTACAAGCCCAGACCTACCCCACCAAGCCAGTGATATTGGTCGTACCGCAAGCGGCCGCTGGCACGAATGATATTGTTGCCCGCTTAATTGCGCCTGCTCTCAGCGAGGCTTTGAATGGTTCGGTGGTTGTTGAAAACCGACCTGGGGCTGGCGGTAATATTGGTACACAAGCAGTGGCCAAAGGC
The DNA here is from genome assembly GCF_021395235.1 of Polynucleobacter sp. IMCC30063. Classification (NCBI taxonomy): domain Bacteria; kingdom Pseudomonadati; phylum Pseudomonadota; class Betaproteobacteria; order Burkholderiales; family Burkholderiaceae; genus Polynucleobacter; species Polynucleobacter sp. IMCC30063. Next base: position 74,397 of record NZ_JAJVCQ010000004.1, read on the forward strand.
CCTAAAGATGGTTACACCTTGCTTCTCACGATTAATAGTGCGCAGGCAATTAATCCCGCGCTTTATAAAAATCCTGGGTTTGATCCCGTTGCTGATTTTACTTTTTTATATTACCTTGGCGCAACTCCCTACGTATTAGTTTCGCCACCTGGTTCGCCTCTAAAAACGCTGGCCGAGGTAGTAGCGGCAGCGAAAAAGAAACCGGGTGAGTTAGCTTATGCCTCAGCCGGCAATGGCACTATTAGTCATTTATTAGGAGCTATGTTAGCGACGAGTGCAGGCATTGAACTTCAACACATTCCTTACAAAGGAGTAGCCCCAGCGATTAATGATGTCTTAGGTGGGCAGGTTCCTTTGGCTTTTGCTAGTCTCCCTTCAGCCTTATCCTATATGAAAGCGGGTAAATTGCAATCGATTGCGATTAGTTCGGCCAAACGTTCGCCAGCTGCTCCAGATGTGCCAACGATTGCTGAAACCTATCCTGATTGTGTAGGTGAAGTATGGGTTGGCCTCTTTGCACCAACCGGCGTGAATCCAGAAATTGCCAAAACAATTCAAGCGGCTATGGCTAAGGTTATGGCTCGCCCAGATGTGCGAGAGCGTCTAACACAACAAGGACTTGATTTAACACCCGTTACTACCAATAAATTAGCGGGCTTTTTAAAAGAAGAAATAATGAAGTGGGCTCGTATTGTTAAGGCATCTGGGGCGCAACTCGATTAAAGGCGAAGAGATGTCCTAAAATAGGGGGGTGATTCTACAGCCCCCCTTTACACCCGCCAAGCAATTAGTTAAAACTTTACAGCGCCAAAGTTTTGCAGTAGCTGCGCCGCAAGCAGTGGCCGATTACAGCCAACTCTCGCTCTCTGACTTATCCCACCTTCAACAATATTGGCACGATTTACCTCGTGATCCCTATTTGAAAGATGGTGGTCGCTATCGTTTTAGACGGCATGATAGTTATCGAATTCATCAAGGTGCATTAGAGCTTATGCCGCATCGAGCACACTGGCAATCACTTAACTATAACGCTTTGCATGGCGGAATTCACCGGTGGTTTGAGCCGATCGTTAGTGGTTTAGCACGCGATCCAGTGTGGCAAAAACTCCTATGCGCTACCGCAAAAATATTAAGTCAAGCAAAGCCAGTAACTACTTGGTTTGTTGAAGCCCATCAGTTTCGGATTGATACTGCTGAGGGTATTGGTCGACCAACACCGGAGGGCGCGCACCGCGATGGAGTCGATTATGTAGCTGTATTTTTGGTCGATCGTCATCATATTAAAGGCGGTGAGACGCGCATTTTTGAGGCCCAAGGTTCGGCTGGACAACGCTTTACCTTAACCGACTCTTGGTCGTTATTAATGTTAGATGATGAGCGCATGATCCATGAGTCAACTCCAATTCAGCCACTTCAACCCGGGGGCTATCGCGATACCTTAGTGCTAACCTTCAGGGCGCATGGTTTTCAAGAACAAGTTGGCCAAGAGCAATAATTACACCCCGATAATGTTGCTGGCGCAGTCCTGCGCTTTGCTCGGCTTCGCCTGTTATGCCACAACTTTGTTGCCCTTACAAGCCTTGTGGCAACTCAGTAATTTGCAATCCGGCTTAATTGCTAGCGCAATTTTCTTAGGGTATATGTGTGCGGTGCCATTTGCCACTGCCTTAACCGATCGTATCGATGCCCGCAAAATTTATTTTGTTGGTGGCTTGCTCGGGTTTTTGGGTCTTTTGGGTATGGGGTTTATCGCCAATGGATTTTGGTCCGCTGTGCTTTTTATGGTGATCAGTGGCGCTGGGCTGGCAGGTACGTATATGCCTGGTCTGAAAATTCTTTCTGACCGCATTCAACAAGGCGAATTAAGTCGACATATTTCTTTTTATACCGCCTTCTTTGGTATCGGCACTGGCTTATCTTATGTACTTTCAGGCTGGATTTTAGAGGCTCAAGATTGGCAGGCAGTGTATCGATGGATTGCCTTAGGACCACTGGCAGCGACCTTAATTGTTTTATTTTTTATTCCACCTTTAAAGTCCGCAGCAGGGCTGGGTAGTTTAAATTTACATTGGCGCGATTTATTCCCGATTAAAACTTGGCGCTTAGTTTTGCATAATCGCGATGCTGCAGGATACATCTTTGGCTACACTACCCATTCGCTAGAACTATTTGCTTCACGTAGCTGGCTAGTAGCCTTTTTTGGTTTTTGTACACTTGCTTCTGGCAGCAATTTTTTCTTGGCGATTACCACCCTGGCAGGCATGATTAATTTCTTTGGTGTACCCGCATCGATCATTGGTAATGAAATTGCTCTACGCGTAGGTCGAAAAAATTGGATTGCATTTGTGATGCTAGGCAGTGCGGTAGCGGGGATTGCTTTAGCTACCGCTTCAGGACAAGCCTGGTGGTTAATTGTTAGCTTAGCCATTGCCCATGCGATTTTTATTATGGCCGACTCGGCAACGCTAACTGCGGGCTTAGTAATGAGTGCGCCAGAGAATATTAAAGGCGCAGCGATGGGCTTACATTCTTTAATGGGCTTTGGAGGCGGTTTATTAGGGCCCGCTATTTTTGGTTTTGTTTTAGATTTAACGGGTTCGCGTAGCTCGCCAGATGCTTGGATTTGGGCGTATGGCGCAATTGTCATTTGGGGTGTATTGTTCGTGATGTATGAAAAACGCCACGGCTGGAGTAGAAAGCGCTAGGGAGCAGATGGCCGCAGTGCATAACTGCTATCACTGCGGCAGCCTCATTCCTGCCGCTACTTATTTCGTAGCCGAGCTAGGCGGGTTGAAGCAAGTCTTTTGTTGCGCAGGCTGTATGGCGATTGCCCAAACTATTCATGGTAAAGGTCTCGATGTATTTTATGCTCGCCGGATACAGTTAGGTGTCAAACCAGACCAAGCGCTTAGCGGCAATACGATTCCGAATCGTTTACTTGCTTATGATGATCCTACCTTGCTTGCACGCTTCTCGCGCCCAATAGCTGATGGTCTATTAGAAACAACCTTACGCTTAGAAAAAATTCGCTGTGCTGCTTGTGTTTGGTTATGTGATCAGTATTTAAAGCGGCTCCCAGGGGTTCGTGATGTGCAAATTAATTATGTTACGCAAAAAGCCAAATTACAGTTTGACTTAGAGCAATGCAATTTGTCGCACTTGTTATTTGAAATTGAGCGGATTGGATATTCTGCTTGGCCATTCGAACCATCGCAAACAGCGGATTTAGGTAGAAGAGAGCGACGCCAATTACTTACGCGGCTTGGCGTGGCCTTATTAGGTATGATGCAGGTGATGATGTATGCTTGGCCAACCTATACTGGGACGGGCGATTTAAGCCAAGAATACGGTGCCTTATTGGGCTGGGCGAGTTGGGTTTTAACCGTGCCTGTAATTCTTTATTCTGCTGGACCGATTTTTCTTGCTGCTTGGCGAAGCGTACGACTTTTCCCGCAAACCCATATATTGGGTATGGATGTGCCAATTGCCATTGCTTTGGGCTTAGCGTTTTTTGCTGGCACCTTGAATTTATTAACTGGTAATGGCGCAAGTTATTTTGATTCGATCACCATGTTTGTGGCTTTTATTTTGAGCGCGCGCTATGTTGAACTATTAGCCCGGCAAGATGCCCAAAGCGGTGCCGAAGCTTTAGCAAAACAATTACCTGCTATCTGTGAAAAATATTTACACTATCCAGACTCCTTAGAGTTAAAAGAAGTGCCAGTAGTGAACTGCCATCAAGGTGATTTTATACGAGTATCACCAGGCGAGATTATTCCAGCCGATGGAGTTTTAATAGCCAATGAAACCGAGATTAATGAATCTCTATTAACGGGGGAGGCACGGGCGATTAGGAAAAAAATTGGCGACCCTCTTTACGCTGGAAGTCATAATATTTTGAATCCTTGCATCATGCGGATTGATACAGTAGGTCAAGCTACACGCATTGCAGGTATTGCTGCCTTATTAGATCAGGCTTTATTAGCCAAACCTCATTTAGTTAGCTTGGCAGAACGCTGGGCGAGCCATTTCATTCTATTTTTGCTTGCGACTGCTCTGATCGCTTCTGGTCTCTGGTTTATATTTGATCCTAGTAAATCATGGACCGTCTTAGTGGCGGTATTGGTAGCGAGTTGTCCTTGCGCACTGTCGTTGGCAGTGCCAACGGCGATGGCTGCAGCCCAAGGCGCCGTAACAAAATTGGGCATCCTCATCGTGCGCGGGCACGTCATGGAAAGCTTGGTTGAGGTAAGTGATTTAGTAATAGATAAAACGGGCACCTTAACTTTGGGGCAGCCTGAATTGCAAACTATTCGAGTGGCGCGAGCTGACTTTTCTGCTCACCGCGCTTTAAGTTTGGCGGCCGCAATGGAGGCAGGGCAAACGCATCCATTGGCCCTCTCACTCTTACGTGCGGCAGCAGTAGAAAATCTGCCCGTCCAAAATTTACCCCTCGCTTCGGTCGGCGAATTGGGGCGCGGTTTACGTGCGGGCGAATATCGCCTAGGTAGCGCGCTTCATGTTGGCCTGGATCAACAAATAGAAGCTGATCTTTTGGAGCGACAATCTGGCGAACACGGCAAAGTTTACTTGGTCGATGGACAGGGATTGATTGCGACTTTCTTATTTTTAGATACCCCCCGTCCAGGAGTACAAGAATTATTGTCAGCCGTACAGCAAAGAAAGATCACCGTCCATTTAGTTTCTGGAGATGATGCTCAGACTGTCGCTTGGTGGGCAAATTATTTTGGCATTACGAATTTTTCTAGCGCGGCTTCACCCGAGGGAAAATATGCTTATGTCGCTAAGCTACAAGAACAAGGGAAAATAGTGTGGGCGATTGGTGATGGCGTAAATGATGCGCCCCTATTAGCGCGTGCCAACGTTTCAGTAGCAGTAGGAGCCGGTGCACCCCTGATTACAGCTGGGGCAGATGCTATTTTAACCGCTAACTCGCTCGAGCCTTTGGTTTATTTACTACGCAGTGCCATCAAGACGCGTCTCATTATTAAAGAAAATATCGCGTGGGCTTTGTTATATAACGTAGTCGCTATTCCAGTTGCCATGCTGGGTTGGGTTAATCCCTGGGTAGCGGGCATTGGTATGTCGCTGTCATCATTGTTTGTGACCTTAAATGCTTGGCGATTGCGTAAAACCTAAATCAAGCTAGACTAAGAATATGGAAAGCTTATATTTGTTGATTCCCTTCTCACTCATACTGATTGCCTTATTAGCCTATTTATTTCATTGGTCGATTAAAAGTGGGCAGTTTGATGATATGGATGGGCCAGCACAGGCCTTATTAATGGATGAAGATGTGCCTAAACCCACGGCAGATCAGCAAGATCGGCAGAATCTGCCAAGTTAGTCGTTTTACCCGCCACCGTTTTGATCTAGATCAACCTACACTCGGCCGCTTAATTTGATAATTCAGAGGAATTATTAGATTGCGTGAAGTATGGGTTAACTAGGGAGAAACCATGGGCACTGCCGTGGATAACAGTCAGACATCATTTAATTACAAAATTGTGCGGCAATTTGCCTTGGTAACGGTTTTATGGGGCATTGTCGGAATGTTAGTGGGGGTATTAATTGCTGCCCAATTGATTTGGCCTGAGATTACCTTTAATATTCCTTGGCTTAGTTATGGTCGTTTGCGCCCTTTGCATACCAATGCGGTGATTTTTGCCTTTGGTGGATGCGCTCTCTTTGCCACTTCTTACTATATTGTTCAGCGCACTTGTCAAACCCGCTTATTTTGCGATAAGTTAGCGGCATTCACATTTTGGGGTTGGCAATTAGTGATTGTTGCTGCAGCAATTACTTTGCCCTTGGGGATTACTACCTCGAAAGAATATGCTGAGCTGGAATGGCCCATCGATATTTTAATAACCTTGGTGTGGGTTGCTTATGCAGTAGTATTTTTTGGCACTCTGATCAAGCGTAAAACTAAACATATTTATGTTTCTAATTGGTTTTTTGGCGCTTTTATTTTGACGATTGCGATTCTACATCTTGTCAACAACGTTGAGATGCCAGCTAGCCTATGGAAGTCTTACTCAGCTTACTCTGGTGCACAGGATGCCATGATTCAATGGTGGTATGGGCATAATGCAGTCGGTTTCTTTTTAACCACTAGTTTTTTAGGCATGATGTATTACTTTATTCCTAAAGCCGCTGAGCGCCCCATTTACTCATATCGCTTATCAATTGTGCACTTCTGGGCGTTGAATTTTACGTATATGTGGGCTGGTCCACATCATTTACAAAATACCTCCTTACCCGATTGGACGCAATCATTAGGCACGGTATTTTCATTAATTTTATTGGCACCGTCATGGGGGGGCATGATTAACGGCATCATGACTTTGTCGGGCGCGTGGCATAAATTACGCAGTGACCCAATTCTGAAGTTTTTGGTTGTCGCCTTATCTTTTTATGGCATGTCAACTTTTGAAGGCTCGATGATGTCCATCAAAACCGTCAATGCTTTATCGCACTACACCGATTGGACAATTGGCCACGTGCACTCTGGAGCTTTGGGCTGGGTGGGCATGATTAGTATTGGCTCCTTGTATTACATGATTCCGCGACTCGTCGGGCAAAAAGATATGTATAGCGTGAAGTTAATTGATTTACATTTCTGGATTGCTACAACAGGCGTGGTTATTTATATCGCTGCAATGTGGATTGCGGGAGTCATGCAAGGTTTAATGTGGCGGGCATTCGAGCCCGACGGAACTTTAACCTATAGCTTTGTGGAAAGTGTCAAAGCGACTTATCCCTTTTATGTCATTCGTTTAATTGGCGGTATTTGTTATTTAAGCGGCATGCTGCTGATGGCTTACAACGTATTTAAGACGGTCTATCGCAAGCCCTGTATTGACGCCATTATTCCAGTAACCACTCAATTAGCTCACTAAGGAGGCGAGAATGTCTGAACATCACCCATTTTTTTCGCACGCCACGCTAGAGCGTAATGTCGGTTGGTTAATCGTTGCCACGATTTTGGCTGTCGCTGTAGCGGGCTTGGTGCAGATTGTGCCCTTGTATTTTCAGCATTCCACCACTACACCTAGCGAAGGCATAAAACCCTTCCCCCCACTCAATTTAGCTGGTCGAGATATTTTTCAGCGCGAGGGCTGCTCTAATTGCCATTCACAGCAAATTCGCTTATTACGTTCTGAGACTGAACGTTATGGCCCCTATTCCTTGGCGGGCGAATCGGTATACGATCACCCGTTCTTGTGGGGGAGCAAACGAACTGGCCCTGATTTAGCTCGGGTTGGCGGCCGTTATTCTGACGATTGGCATCGTATTCATTTACGCAATCCGCGGGCGGTTGTACCCGAATCAAATATGCCAGCATATCCGTGGCTAGAAAATGCCCCTGCAGATGCTGATTCAATTCAATCCCACTTAATTGCACTGCGTCGAGTAGGCGTTCCTTATACCGATGAGCAAATTGCGAATGCACCCAAAGATTTGGCAGGTAAAACCGAAGAAGACGCTTTGATTGCATATTTACAGGGCCTGGGTATTAATCGGCGTGCGATTCCATTAACTAAAACAACGGCCAATAATTGATCGGGAAAGACATAAACATGGAACAGATTTTCCCCTATATTTCAGCGATCACTAATCTCATCGGCATCCTACTTTTTTTAGGTATTGTTTGGTGGGCTTATTCCGCAAAACGAAAAAAAGCGAATGAAGCATCTGCTGAACTACCGTTCGACCTTCCCGACGAATACCGCAAGGACTAATCATGAGTGATTTTTTAAGTGCTGGTTGGAGTATTTATATTGCCTCGATCACGATTATCGGCATTGTTTGGTGTATCTGGTTATTATTTTCTCAGCGTAAGGTTAAGGTTAAGTACAACGCTGACGGCTCTGTAGCCGATACTGGTCACGTGTGGGATGGTGATTTACGTGAACTCAATAATCCTTTGCCACGTTGGTGGATGTGGATGTTTTTATTGTCATGTATTTTTGGCTTAGTTTATTTAGTGCTATATCCAGGACTGGGTTCAATGCCTGGTATGTTGGGATACACCACCGTAAGTTCACACCAAGAATCGGTCATCGAGGCAAATAAAGAAGTACAACCCCTCTATACTAAATACATGGCGATGGATATCGCTCAAGTGGCTGCCGATCCAAAGGCGCATGATATTGGTCAGCGTTTATTTTTAAATTATTGCTCCCAATGCCATGGCTCTGATGCAGGGGGTGCTAAGGGTTTCCCAAATTTGACCGATGGTGATTGGCTTTATGGCGGTAGTCCAGAGGCAATTAAAACGACTATTAAGCAAGGGCGCGCAGGCGTGATGCCACCTTACGCCCATTTGGGTGCGGCAAAAATTCAAGAACTCGCTATTTACGTACGTAGTCTTTCTGGTTTAACAGTAGATGCCGCCAAAGCCAATTTAGGCGCCCCAATTTTTGCTGAAAATTGTGTCGCTTGTCATGGCGCTGAGGGAAAGGGCAATCAATTACTAGGCGCACCGAATTTAACCGATAAAACCTGGTTATATGGTAGCTCACAGGCTACTATTGAAGAAACCATAAATAAGGGTCGCAATGCCTTAATGCCAGCTCAGGAAAATAATTTAACACCTGAAAAAATTCATTTATTAACTGCCTATGTATGGGGCTTATCTAATCTCAAGCCAGCCTCAACTAAGTAGCAGTGCCCACTCCATTAACGCCTAGAAAGGCTATTCCGATTGAGATCGTAGAAGAATCTCTTTACGAAATCAGGCAAAAAATTTACGCCAGATCAGTATCAGGCACGTTTGCACGGTGGCGGATTTATTTTGTTTTTCTCACGCAAATTCTTTTTTATGGTTTGCCGTGGGTGAGCTGGAATGGTCGCCAAGCCGTTCTATTTGATTTAATTCAACGTAAGTTTTATATCTTTGGCTTAGTGTTATGGCCACAAGACGTGATTTACTTAACCCTATTACTGATTCTTTCGGCTTTAGCACTATTCCTCTTTACCGCCGTTGCGGGACGCTTGTTTTGTGGCTATGCTTGCCCACAAACCGTCTATACCGAAATTTTTATGTGGATCGAGCGTCAAGTCGAGGGCGATCGCTTCGCGCGAATACGGTTGGATGGCGAGGAATGGCCATGGAGTTTGCATAAGTGGCGCTTAAAAGTAGTCAAGCACAGCCTATGGTTAATCATCGCCTTCTGGACGGGTTTCACCTTTATTGGTTATTTCACCCCAATTCATGAGCTTAGTGGTGCCATTCTCACCTTGTCCTTAGGTCCGTGGCAAGCATTTTGGTTGTTCTTTTACAGCTTTGCAACTTGGGGAAATGCAGGCTTTATGCGCGAGCAAGTCTGCAAATACATGTGCCCTTATGCGCGCTTTCAAAGTGTAATGGTCGATAAAGATACTTTTGTGGTGACCTACGATAAATTACGTGGCGAACCCAGAGGTAGCCGACATAAAACTACTGATGTCGTAGCCGAGGGCTTAGGAGACTGCGTAGATTGCAGTATTTGTGTGCAGGTATGTCCAACTGGCATCGATATTCGCGATGGCTTGCAATATATGTGTATTGGATGTGGTGCCTGTATCGACGCCTGCGACTTAGTGATGGAAAAGATGCAATACCCAAAGGGTTTAATCCGCTACACCACTGAGCGAGCAATGCTTGATCATGAAACCAATCAAAGTGCCATACGACATATTTTACGGCCCCGCGTTATTTTCTATACCCTTTTCATTGCTGCTTTATCGGCCGCTTTTTTGTTTTCTCTCTTTACTCGAAATCCACTGCGGGTAGATGTCATGCGTGATCGCGGTGCATTAGCTCGTGAAGTTGATGGTGAGCGAATTGAAAATATTTATCGCATGCAGATTATGAATTCATCGGAGCATCCGATGACAGTTAATTTAAAGGTAAATGGTCTAGAAGAGCTAAAAATTTTAAACTCTCAAAATAAAGAAATAACTGAAATTAAAGTAGAGCCCTCAAGTAATTTACTCATGCCAATTAAAGTGAGTTCAAAATTAGGAAAAATTGAAGCAGGAAATTACCCCATTCATTTTGCAGTCAACGCGTATGAGATAGAGGATGATGCAAAACGTGTACTACGGCAGCGGGATGAAAAATCAATTTTTATTATTCCCCATTAAAAATTTTATCGAAATCATAATATTGAGAGGAAAGATGATGACAAACGAAATAGCCATAACGCCCTGGTGGAAACAAAGTTGGCCCTGGTTTTTAATTAGCCTGCCAACTATTGCAGTAGTTGGATGCTCGATTACGATTTGGTTGGCCTTTAGTCTGTATCCTGATGCACCTATCCGGGATGGAGTGGTTAAACAAGGCTTCAAAGTTGAGCAGGTTGCAAAATGAAATTCCGCATACTGATCTGGATACTGTGGCCAGCTTTTTTGGTTGCGGGTTTAGCTGAGGGTTTGCTCTTTAGTTTTATTCGGCCCGAAGATTTAATTTTCTTTGGGCACCACTTAACCCTCTCCGATGAGGGCATTTATTCGCTTGGGTTTTTTCTAATCTGGGGTTTTTGCGCTTTATCGAGCGCCCTCAGTATTTATATTTTGCCAAGCAAAGATGCTCATGGCAGCTCTGAGCAAGATTCAGGTCTTATTTAGCAGGGCGTTTTGATGGTGTTTAAATGGAGGGGATTAGGTTGACCAGCCAACTCATAGAGGCCATCCATATCAATTAATTTCACATGTCTTTGTTGTAATTGAATGAGGCCAGATTCAGCAAAACGAGAAAACATACGACTAACCGTTTCAAATTTAATACCCAGGTAACTGCCGATTTCTTCACGACTCATGCGTAAGGTAAATTCATTATTGAGATAACCGCGGGCTGCCAGGCGCACTGAAAAATTAATTAAAAACCCGGCTAATCGTTCCTCGGCTCTTAAGCTGCCAAGCGATAAAAGGTGCCGCTGATCTTGGGTTAATTCGCGGCTCATAATACGGTGGAACTGCTGTTGTAAATTGGGAATTTGGTGGGCAAGGCCTTCGAGTTCATGAAAATCGATAACACAAGCTTCACTTTCTTCAAGGGCAATGGCATTTAATTGATATTGGCTTTCACCAATGCCATCAAGTCCAAGCATTTCGCCTGGCAAGTGAAAGCCAATTATTTGTAAACGACCATCGGGCAGGGTATGTTCGGTTTTTAATGAACCAAAACGGAGGCTGTAAACCGCGCTTAAGGGGTCGCCATGCCGATAGAGAGAATCCCCTTTTTTAAGGTGAAGGCGTTTATCTACCAAGGAGTCTACTCGCCCAATATCAGCGGGAGAAAGCCCTACCGGCAAACAAAACTGCCCAAGTACGCAGGTCGAGCATTTATTTTTAAGCTCTTTCATTCCCCCTATTCTATTACGATAGACCCTATGCCGAACCAACTTAAAACCTCGTGTTAACCACTAGCCTATTATTAGCGATTTTTCTGGGTTCTTTACTCAGCGGCTGGCATTGCGCCTTGATGTGTGGGGGGATTGCCGCCGGAATTGAAGGCGGCGCTGAAAAACCGTTACTAAAGTCGTCAATCCAGCGTTTATGGCAACAACAGCTCATTATGCATTTCGGGCGCATGACAACTTATGTGCTCTTAGGAGCCCTGGCAGGAGGTATTGGGGCGGCGTTATGGCAACAAAATTTCATCCCCTTGCAGCGGCCTTTATTTGCACTTGCTTCCAGTATTTTGATTTTTCTTGGGCTACGGCTGCTTTATCGAGAAAAAGCCAAGGTTGGGCTTGCCGGTCTTTGGTTTGGGAATCATTTGGCTCGCTATTGGGCCCACTATTTAGGGCGCCAGGCAAGTACGCCAGCCCGCTGGTTTAGTGGCATGTTGTGGGGCTTAGTGCCATGTGGTTTGGTCTATAGTATTTTGCCCTTAGCTTTTTTATCGGGTTCACCCCTGACTGGGGCAGCATTCATGTTAGCTTTTGGCTTGGGTACTTTGCCCAATTTATTACTAATCACTCGGTTTTCAGCTGCCTTAGTGCAATTTAGTCACTATCCTTGGGTACGAATCTTTGCGGCCAGTCTGTTAATTGTGAGCGGTATATTTGGTTTTTATCGTGCTTGGACGCTACCCGAAGCGCTCTTAAAAGGTGGCTTTTGTTTTACTTAATGCGAAGTGAATGCCCTGCGCTAGATCGGGATAAAAATATTCTGCCGGCATCAGCTTAAATAAATCCATCCGTTGAGCAATATCATGAGGTTGGTTATTCAGCCCACAGAGAATGAAGTGTACCCCTGCCTGTTGGCAGTGGCGATAAAGCTCGAGAAGGGCATCCATGCCTGAGCTATCGATATAAATAATATTTTTTAGATCAAGGATTAATATTTTTTTTGGTAGTTTAGTTTCAAGTCGTTCAATGAGCTTAACTGCGCCAAAGAAAAGTGCGCCATACATGCGGTAAGCGGCGACTTCACCTGTCAATGGCTTGAGTTCAGGGTGCTCCTCTAAATTCACTGCCTCAGAGCGCGAGAGGTTTGACACGCGGTAAACAAAAGTTAGGAGCGCACAAAGCAAACCTACTTCAAGAGCAACCGTTAAATCAACTACTACCGTGAGGATAAAAACGCTTAGCAAAGTGATACGGTAGGGTAGGCGAAATTGCTTAAGGTAAATTAACTTACGCCATTCGCCCATATTCCATGCTACATACATCAAGATAGCCGCCAAACAACCGAGCGGAATATTTTGTGCTAAAGGGGCGGCAAATAAAATAATGAGTAATAAAGTTAAGGCATGGATCAGGCCAGCTAGGGGTGTCGTGCCGCCGCTTTGTATATTGGTAACGGTGCGGGCAATAGTTCCAGTAGCTGGCATCCCGCCAAAAAATGGTACGACACAGTTAGCCATGCCCTGGGCCATTAATTCTTGATTTGAATCATGACGTTGATGAATTAAGCCGTCAGCAACTCGAGCACATAGCAGTGATTCAATTGCTCCTAATAGCGCTAAAGTGATTGCTGGTGCAATCATTAATTGAGCGCTATCCCAATTCACTGCGATCAAATCAAATTGCGGTAGGCTCGCTGGGATTCCGCCAAAGCGACTGCCAATCGTCGCGGTGGATAAATTAAAAAAACTGACTGCCCAAGTTGCGCTTACCATCACTACAACGGGACCTGGTAAATGCCTAAACCAACCGAAATGATGATGCAAGAAGCGCCAAGCAATAAGCAGACCCAGACTCGCAACTGAGACACTTAGGGTAATGGGATTGAAGGTATTTAAGGCGCTAAAAATTGCGCTCATCATGCCGAAAAATTGCGCTGGCATTTTCTCAATAGTCAGGCCGAAGAAATTATTTATTTGCGACAGGGCAATTAACAGGGCAATCCCATTTGTAAAGCCGACGATGACAGCGATGGGGATAAAGCGTACCAAGGTACCTAAGCGGAAGAATCCCATGGCAAACAAGAAGATGCCAGACATAAAGGTGGCGATAAGGAGGTTAGCAATACCGTAGCGATCAACGATGCCATAGACGATGACGATGAAAGCGCCGGCTGGTCCGCCAATCTGCACTCGACTACCGCCAAATAGCGAGATCAAACCACCACCAATAATGGCGGTGTAAATACCAAGCTCTGGTTTGAGGCCGCTGGCAATTGCAAACGCCATTGCTAAGGGGAGGGCAACAACCCCAACCGTAATACCAGCCAAAATATCTTGGGTAAAAAGCCTAAAGTTATAGCCAGCAAATGATTGTAATAATTGCGGGCGATAGTGCATTTAGTAAATTAAGCCAATTTATTGACTACCCAATAAGCAAAGGTAGAGGTAATCGCGGTTACAGTACAACCCCATGCAATATCAATAAAAGCCAATTGCGTAGGAAAATCGCGCACCACTGCTAAATTGGTTAAATCGTAGGTCATATAGCAAAAGAAGCCGAAAAGGGCGCCCATACCTAAGGCATAAAGCCATGATTCTTTAGAAAGGGCTGGTCCCACAACAAAAATACAAACGCCTAGAGCGTAAAGGACGTAAAAGGCGAGCCCCGCCCCTAGTTTCGGGTCTGGTGACATGAGCCCCCCCATTTGGGACTGGTAGAGGTTTTTGGCAATGCCGAGCAACCAAGTGAGGTCAAGGGCCAAAAGAGTGATAAAAACCGCAAAATACGTGATTAAATACTTGAGCAATTCAGTTCACCTTTTTAGCTGTTGATTAGTTAATAAGAGCATTATCATAGATGTAGACTTGTTACTCAAAGGGGAGTGTGTATGTTTAAGCAATTATTGGTTCCGATTGACGGCTCTGAGCTGACTAAAAAGGCCCTGAAAAAGGTCGCTGTTTTAGCTAAGGCCGATGATGCTAAGGTTGTTTTAGCCTATGTATCTGATCCAACCCCGCCGATGGTTTATGGGGATAGCACCTTAGGCTATGGTTTTACGCAGAAAGAGCATAAAAAAGCCTGCGATGCCTATGCTAAAGCGCTCTTTAAAAAAGCCCTACCAATATTAGGAATAGGGCTTAAAGCGAGTACATTGCATTTGTATCATCCCAATTTAGCTGAAGGCATATTAGACGCGGCCAAGAAAGCCAAGGCGGATGTCGTCGTCATGGCATCTCATAAGCGCACCGGCATTAAGGGTATGTTGCTTGGCAGTGAAGCTCAGGAGGTGATCGTTCATGCAAGCTTGCCAGTGTTAGTTTTAAGCTAATTTAGCGCGCTTTATTTTTTAGCGGCGGCATTTTTTGCCGCCGTTATATTTTCTGCCATGCCTTTAGCAAAATCACTTTCTGGTGGTGCGAGTGCATAAGCTTGTTGCCAGTATTTTTCAGCTTTAGCAAAATCCCCTACTTCAAAATAGGCTGTACCAGCTAAAGCAAGCACTTTCAAGTTTTTTGGATCAAGGACTAACGCTTTCTGAATTAATTGCAGCGGCTCGCCCTTGGTGCTGCGATTTTGAAAGGCAAGTAAGTCAGCGTAATCAATTAAGAGCTGCGCATCATTGGGAGCTAACGCTACCGCCTTACTATAAGCTTGTACAGCTTCTGGCAGGCGCTGCAAAGCTAGATAAGAGCGGGCTAGCATTTGCCAGCCTTGGGCATTATTGGGCTCAGACTTCAATTTTTCGGCCAGACGCTCAACCATTCCTTCAATATCTTGTTGGCTCGGAATATTTTGGGTCGTACGCTGCGGAGCGTCTATGGCGAAAGGGCTGCCTACAATTAAATAAAGGCTTAAAGCGAGAATAGGTAAGCCAATACTAATGAGCAAGACCGGTATCAGCATCTTTATTTTTTTTGTCGCCGGGCTTGGTAAGTCTGCCGCTATGGCTCGCTCTTCGAGGAGCACACGTTTGGCAATATCAGTTTGGGCCAGCTCAAGTTGATCGCGATCGATACGTCCATTACTAAAATCAATGGTCAACTGTTGCAATTGATCGCGCAAAATAGCCAGATTATCAGCTTGATCGCCCGCGTTAAAAGTGGCCGGTTTTCTAAAGGGCAAAACCAATACAAGAATTGCCAGCGTGACCATTCCTAGTGCAATAGCAAAAAATAACCAAGTCATGCTTGATCCTTAGGCTGAGCTAGATTATTTTGCGTACCATTATTGAGTAATGCTTTTGCTCTAGCGAGGTCTGCCGCAGAAAATTGCTGTTCACCAAGTAATTTTTTGCGCACCTGAATTTGCCGCCACAAAAAGAAAAACGCTAGTAATAAAATAGCAAAAGGCCCGAGCCATAAAAACCAAGTACTGGCTTTTAATGGCGGCTTGTAGAGTACAAAATCACCATAGCGCTGCACCATATAGTCAAGAATTTCTGTTTGGGTTCGGCCTTGGGTTAACTGGGTGCGGATTTGATTTTTGAGATCAACTGCTAAGTCGGCATGCGAATCGGCAATCGTTTGATTTTGACAAACTAAGCAGCGTAACTCATTGGCAATGATATTCACTTGCGCTTCGAGAGCAGGATTAGTGCTGAGGGGTTGTGCAGCACTTGGCGCTTGTGCTAAACAACTAACTTGCCAAGCATAAATCAAGAGTGCGACTGAAATCACTTTACGCATTTAATTTCCGAATCAGTGGCAAAATTTTGTCTTGGAATATTTGTGGTGTTAAGGGGCCAATCTGTTTATAGCGAATAACGCCATTTCGATCGATGACAAATGTTTCGGGCACGCCATACACACCATAATCAATTCCCACTTGGCCTTGGCTATCCGAAATTGAGAGGACATATGGATTCCCACGCTCTTTAAGCCACAACTCGGCATCAGCTACTTTGTCTTTGTAATCTAGGCCAATCATCGGCACTAATTTTTGTTGGCTAATCGTCATTAATAAATCATGCTCTTCTCGACAAGCTACGCACCAAGATGCCCAGACATTGAGCAGCCAGACTTGGCCACGCATTTGTGGCGGGGAAAAGCGGAGTGTTTCATTACCTAAAACACCTAAAGTAAAGTTTGGAGCTGGCTTATCAATTAGGGGTGAGGGTACTTCGCGGGGATGAAGTTGTAAACCCAAACCTAAAAATCCTAAGAGTAGGACAAAAATTGCTAGAGGGATTAGAAATCGCTTCATGATTTAGGGGTCAAGACCGTTTGCGATAGCGGCGATCGGTAATAGCCAGTAAACCGCCTAAGGCCATCACAAAACACCCACCCCAAATCCAATCAACAAACGGCTTAATATGAATGCGCACACTCCAGTCGCGCTCGTTGAGTTGCTCGCCAAGTGAAATATAGAGATCACGACTCAAGCCAACACTAATAGCCGCCTCGGTCATTGGCATTTGACTGGAATCATAGAGACGTTTTTCTGGCGCCATCATGGTAATAACTTGGCCATTTTGTGTGACGACAAATTGACCTTGCATGGCTTGATAGTTTGGTCCTTGAAGTGGATTTAAGGCGCGCAATTCAAAGTCATAGCCGCCGAGTTGGGCGCTGCTACCCACGGTCATGCGTAAATCTTGTTCACTTTCAAAGCCCCGCACGCCAGTGACGCCGATGATAAAAAAAGCCACTCCAAGGTGCGCCATGACCATGCCATAAAAGCTGGCTGGCTGTGCTAGTAAATTTTGCCACCAGCTTCGTTCAGCAGTACTACGCGCACGCTCAATAAGTTGTACCGTACTGGTGGTGATAATCCAAGCTGCTAAAAATAATCCAAAACCAATCAGTGGTGTCCAGCCACGCAAAATGAAAGGTGCAATGACTGCAGTGAGTGCACTTACTGCCGCGGCCCATTTGAGTTTTTCAGCAATATCAAGGGGAGCCGATTGCCGCCAACGAGTCATGGGCCCAATGCCGATGAGAAAGAGTGCGGGGGTCATCAAGGGCAAGAACACGGCTTCAAAATAGGGTACCCCCACCGAAATTTTGCCTAAGTTCAGTGCATCCAGAATCATTGGGTATAAGGTGCCGAGCAATACTGCGCCGGCTGCTACTAAAAATAAAACATTATTTGCTAGCAACATACTTTCACGCGAAACCGTGGCAAATGAGCCACCGATGTTAGCTTTGGGGGCGCGCCAAGCGAAGAGAAGTAAAGAACCGCCAATGACGACTGCCAGAAAGCCAAGAATAAAAATACCGCGTTTAGGGTCGGTGGCAAAAGCATGCACTGAGGTAAGTACACCTGAGCGGACTAAAAAAGTGCCCAATAAGGATAAAGAGAAAGCAATAATGGCTAAGAGCGCAGTCCACATTTTGAACCCACCCCTTTTTTCAGTCACCGCTAACGAGTGAATGAGTGCCGTACCCACTAACCACGGCATGAAAGAAGCATTTTCTACTGGGTCCCAAAACCACCAGCCACCCCAACCTAATTCGTAATAGGCCCAAGCACTGCCTAAGGCAATGCCAATGGTCAAGAAACACCATGCTGATGTAACCCATGGTCGTGACCAGCGCGCCCATGCAGCATCAAGACGCCCTGATAAAAGTGCAGCGATAGCAAAGGCAAAAGCGACTGAGGAACCCACATACCCCATATACAAAAAAGGAGGATGCGCAATCATGCCAGGATCTTGCAACAGTGGGTTAAGGTCTTTTCCTTCCATGGCTGCTGGTAAAAGGCGCATGAACGGGTTAGAAGTTAATAATGTAAATAGCAACACACCTACGCTGAGTAAACCTAAGACAGCCAAAATTCGGGCAACCATTTTTTGGGGCAGGTGCTTGGAAAAAACTGCGACTGCTAAAGTCCAACCAGCGAGCATTAAAGCCCACAATAAAATGGAGCCCTCATGGCCACCCCACACTGCACCAATACGATAAATTGTGGGCAGCAGTGAATTCGAATTTTGCGCCACATATAAAACAGAAAAATCATTTTGAATAAAGGCAATCATTAGGCAAATAAAAGCCATCGCTACCCAAATAAATAAAGCGATCGCGGCCGGTCTGCCGACGAGAGTAAGAGAGGGGCGGTTGGTTTGCGCTCCAATGAGCGGCAAGACGCCTAATATGAGTGCTGTTATTAAAGCTAGAATGAGCGCCAGCTGACCTAATTCAGGGATCATTAGCGGAAACTTCCTGCGGGTGCGCTCAAGGTTGGCGCAGCTTGAGTTTGATGGCTTTGGGCTTTTTTCAAGGCTTCTGCTGCTTCAGGGGGCATATAGTTTTCATCGTGCTTCGCGAGTACTTGATCGGCGATAAACATGCCTTGATTATTTAGGCGTCCTTGGGCTACCACACCCTTACCTTCCTTAAAGAGGTCTGGCAACATTCCCTCATAAGATACTGGGGTTTCATTAACTAAGTCGGTGACAATAAAATTAACCTTGAGTCCGGCAGGGTCACGTTGTAAGCTACCTGCCTTAACTAAGCCACCAAGGCGAAAGGCTTTATCGATGGGCGCCTCTTGCGCGACAATTTGGCTTGGGCTAAAAAAGAAGACCAAATTACTTTGAAAGGTTTTAAAAACCAAAAAGGCGGCAACGGCAAGGCTAATGAGGCCAATAACAATTGCCAGTAGACGTTTAGTGCGGGGTTTCATAGCCCCTTATTTTGCCTAATTTTTCGCAAGTTGCTTTTCTGCTGCGAATCAGGCCAATCCATTCCCCAATAAAGAGCATGAAGGTGACGCCAAATGACCACCAGACATAGGCGCCATAGCCTCCCATCGCGAAAAATTCACTAACATTAGTCCAGTACATTATTGCGCCTCTTTCATGACCCAAGCAGTATGCTCTTCACGTTCTAATACCAGTGTGCGGCAGCGATAAAAGCTAGTAGCAATGGCATAAAGCCAAAATGAGCCCGCCATGAGCAGCATGCCAAGCAGCATTTGACTTGCCATCGACGGTGCTTTTGTCATACTAATGGTCGCGCCTTGGTGCAAGGTATTCCACCACTTCACCGAAAAATAAATAATAGGCACGTTAATCACGCCAACTAAAGCTAATACCGCTGCACTGCGATCAGCTCGCCGCGGGTCATCAATTGCGGCATGAAGTGATAAGAAGCCAAAATATAAAAATAATAAGATCAACTCAGAAGTTAAGCGCGCATCCCAAACCCACCAAGCGCCCCAAGTGGGCTTACCCCAAAGCGCACCAGTAAACAAAGCAATAAAAGTCATGAGGGCACCAGTGGGTGCCAATGATAAAGCCAGCATGCTAGCTAAGCGAGCATTAAAAATTAAGCCAATAGCCGCCCAGAAAGCAACGAGGAGATAAATGAACATCGACATCCAAGCGGCGGGTACATGGACAAAAATAATGCGGTAGGCGTCTCCCTGTTGGGCATCCGTGGGGGCAACTAAGAGTCCAACATAAAGTCCAGCAAGCCCAAGAAATAATGCGCCTGCTGCAAACCAAGGGATCAATTTGCCAGCCAAGCCATAAAAGGGTTGGGGTGCTGAATACTTGAACCAGTTGATATTTCTGAGGGGCAAAAGGAAGTGCTTTCTATAAAATTGAAATGGATTGAATGGTATAGGGAATTTTAGAACGATTATTCGATCCGTTTATTCCACTGCAATACGCAAGCTCAGGGCAGCAGCTAAAGGGGCAAAAAATAGGCTAAGCACAAAAAGGGCCCCTAATAAATAAAAATGACCCGCCACGGGTAGCCCAGATTGATGTGCCTCAACTGCCCCTGCACCAAAAATTAAGATTGGGATTAAAAGCGGCAAGACTAAGAGAGATAACAGAACACCACCCCCCCGGGTACCTAAGGTTAGGGCCGCACCGATGGCGCCAATCAGGCTAAAGATAGGCGTACCTAATAGCAGTGAGAGAAAAAGAATCAACACACTTTCAGCCGAGAGGTTAAATTGTAAGGCCAGCAGTACTGCAGCAAAACTCAGCAAGAGCCCTGAACTAATCCAATGCGCAATCATTTTTGCTAGCACTGCTAATGGCAGAGGAATCGTACCCAAGAGGAGCAGATCAAGCGTGCCATCTTGGAAATCATCAGCAAAGAGACGATTTAAAGAAAGCATCGCTGCAAGTAAGGCTGCAATCCATAACATTCCAGAGGCAATTTGCTGTAGTAATTTGGGCTCTGGTCCCACCCCCAGGGGGAATAAACTAGCGACAACAGCAAAGAAAAATAGGGTTGCAAGGCTATCATTTTTCCGTCGCCAGACTAAGCTTAAGTCGCGTTGAATCAGCGCGGCCATGGCAGTAAAGAGACTGAAGATATTGGTCATAATTCAATACGTACTAGTGCATTGGGCTGCTGAAGCAGAATTTCTTGATGACTACTCAGAGCCACTATTCCACCCAACTGAAGATGTTGCTGAATACATTGTTGTAAAGCGTCACTGGCATCACGATCAAGCGCATTAAAAGGCTCGTCTAATAGCCAAAATTGTTTACGCGGCTGAAGTTGAAGTTGCGCTAAGGCGATTCGCTGTTTTTGCCCTTGAGATAAGGTGCGAACCATTGTATTCCGGAGGGCTAATAATCCCACTTTCCTAAGAACATCGTCTACCTCAGAAATTGACAAGGCATCTTGGCGACAGAGTGCAGCGCTCAGCAGATTTTCAGCGGCGGTAAGATCACCCTTCAGTGCTGGCACATGACCAAGATAAATCAATTGCGCATTAAATTGTTCGGCATCAGTACGAATTGCCTGCCCTGACCATTTTACTTGCCCGCTACTGGGGCTAAGCAGCCCACATAAGATACGGAGCAAACTGGATTTACCTGAACCATTTTTACCCACAATATGTAGTAGCTGACCTGGTTTAATTAACTGGGTTAACTCAGAAAAAAGTACTTTACCCTCCCGCGTACCAGCGAGGTTCTCCAGCAGTAATGATTGATCGAGATAAGTAGATATAGGGCTAGTTGGCATAAGGAAAATAATTAACTGCCAAAAAGTAATAGTAATTTAGTGAATTGTCCGCTATCACTATTTAACATGGTCCATAAGTCGAGTTGTAACTTAGGATTGTATGGATTGAGGTAAACCCCATCTTTGCGTAATTCAAAATGCAAGTGGGGGCCAGTTGAGCGACCTGTATTGCCGACATAGCCAATTTCAAAACCGCGCCGAACTTCGTTACCTACATCTAATTCCGCATTGAAGTTGCTGAGGTGGGCGTAATACGTTCGATATCCGCCTGGGTGTTCTAAGATAATCAGATTACCAAAAGCCCCGTTATAGCCGCGCGCTACAACCTTGCCAGTAGCCACGCTAAAGACGGGCGTACCAATAGGGGCAGAGTAATCAATGCCCATATGCGCTCGATACCTCGAGTTAGTAGGTGGCGCTTGTACAGTATTATTTTTTCTAGTTACGGCAGGCACTTTTTTCCGCCCTGCAGGAACCATTCCCACTCCACGCGAGATGCGCCGATAACTGAGGGGATTAGTCCACATGGTTCGTTCTATCGATTCACCATTAGGGGTGTAAAAGCCTCCGGGGAGCTCGTTGCGATTGAGCCAAAAAGCACTAGCCAAAACCTCTTTTGTGCTTGGGGCAATAATTTCCACCGCCCAAATTTGCGCCCATTGCTCGCGATCGCCATAATCTACGATCACGCGGACGATGTTATTGGTTTGTTCTGTGATGTTATTTTCTTCGGTATAAATTTGTTTCACCACAGTGTTTAATTCCCAGACTAATTCAATTGGTAATTTATTTTCAACTTGATTTGGGTCATAGAGAACCGCCTTTAATGGGATTTCAATTTCAGTTAAGCGCCCCAATTCATTCACTAAAGGCTCTTGTTGTAATAAAAAACCATCAAATGCTGAGGGTGTAAAAGTCCAAATTTCTGTTTTAGAGTCACGTTCATTACCCGTTAAAAGACTTAAGGACTCGAAGCGATTTCGCTTCCCAAGTGCTAAAGCATAGGGAATGCAATTTCCCCTTACGCGGGCAAAAAAAGCATTAGCCTGGGTTGCAAAAAAAGCATTGAACAGTTTATTTTCAACCCCAATTTGTTCTAGTAGTTGGCCATCGAAAAAGTTACGGCGGGCACAGCCACGTTCTACCCGGTAATCTAAATTCCCGGCGCCAGTAATGAGCACATCATCTTGGGCATTTGAATCCACTAAAGCACTATTCAGCTTGCGTACTTCTAGACCCGTTTTAGAGCGATCTTGAATGCCGCCAGTTTGAGGGTTAACGCCCTTATTCGCTTTCGCTGTATTACTTGAGTTAATAGTGGGCTTTCTTTCTTTAACAACAATAGGAGCCCTTTTTTGATTAGGGTTACCTTCATTAGACGCAACTGAGGGTTTGTTGGAAGCTGGGGTTTGAGCGAGCGCAGCCCCCATCAATCCACATAAAACAAGCAGTAAGGCCTTGAGTCTAAAAACGCGCAGGGTATGGAGAAGTGCAATCACCGCTAGATTATCTAATATTGTTAGACTTGGGCTAGTTATTTTTGCTGTGCTGCAACATTTTAGATAGCTATAGTAGGCATAATTACCTACATAGTTCTACCTAGTACCCTCGTTGCAAAAAGGATGTTAAATGCGCAAATACCTCGGTTTAGTAGTACTGATTGCCGCTAGCAGTTATCTACCAAGTGGATTAGCTAAAACGTGTGCCGCCAGTGCAACTGAAAAAAAATTAACCGGCGCGGCTAAATCGAGCTTTTTAAAAAAATGTGAAAAAGATATTAAAGCGGCTTGCGAGGCGAGCGCCAATGAAAAAAAATTAACTGGTGCAGTACGGCATAGTCATGTGCTTAAATGTAGCAAGGATGCGGCGAGCCATTAAGCCCAATTCGCGTTTTAAATATGGCTACAATAAGTTTTTTTAAGAGAGCCCCATGCCTATTATTGAATCGGTTCAAGTTGCTGTCATTGCTGTTCCTTTAGATCAAGTGACTTCATTCTCAACCCGTACGGTTTCTGAGCGCCATTATTGTTTGGTAAAAGTGCGTAGTAAAGAGGGGCTTGAGGGTATCGGTTTTTGTTATGTTGGTAGCGCCGCTGGTGAGATTGCCAAGATTGCCGTAGCGCAATTACTGGCCCCCAAATTGCTAGGTCAAGAAAGCCACCGAAGTGAAGGGTTGTGGTTAGACATGTATAACGAATCAGTATTACAGGGTCGTACAGGTTCGGTGATGCGTGGCATTTCTATTTTAGATAATGCCCTTTGGGATCTGAATGCCCGTTCCGCTAGCTTACCTTTGCATCTCTACTTAGGGGCAGTGGTCAATGATCGGGTGCCCGCCTATGCTAGTGGCGGTTACTATTTGGCAGGCAAGACTCCAGCCAAATTAGGTAAAGAAATGGAGTCCTATCTTAAGTTAGGTTTTAAAGCGGTCAAAATGAAAGTAGGTCGCCTCTCGCCACGCGAGGAAGAGGCGCGAGTGAAGGCGGCTCGTCAGGCAATTGGCCCCGATATTTTATTGATGTTAGATGCCAATAATGCTTGGCGCGACCTACCTACTGCTTTAGATTATCTACGGCGGTTTGAGGCTTATGACCCATATTGGATTGAAGAACCCTTTTCACCTGATGCCATTGATTTGCATGCCGCTTTAGCCCGTAGCACCATGATTACCGTAGCCACTGGAGAGATTGAGGCTGGCCGCTGGCGCTTTCGTGAGCTCATTGACGCGGGTGGTGCAGGCATTTTACAAAGCGATGCAGCGGTTTGTGGTGGCATTTCAGAATGGCGGCGCATTGCGAATTATGCCGATGCTAAAGGCATCACCGTTTGTCCACACTGGTTTCATGATTTACACGCACCGCTAGTAGCAGCTACACCAAATGCGCGGTTTGTCGAGTTTTTTGCTGACGATCAGGTGCTTAATTTCCGGCGCCTTATCAATAAGCAATTAAGCTTCAACAACGGCGATTTAATTTTGCACCAAAGCCCTGGTTTAGGTTTTGAATTTAATGAAGTGGAAATTAAAAAGTTGGCAGGTAAATTAGCGTGGACTACCATCACTTAAGTAATCTGGGATCGCTGGATTCGGAAGTGTCGCAGAACTTGGGTTGCTAGAACGACCGCAAAGCCAATAAAGCCAATTAAATCTGCTTCAGTTGATGGGTAAGCTAAGGCCACACCCGAGATCACCATAATAGTGCGCTCGAGCCATTTAGTCTTTTCAATAAACCAGCCTTGTAAGCCGCCGGCCAAACAGACAACACCAATTGCGGCGGTAAAAGAGACCCAAGCAATATCAGCCCAATTCGCTTTGCTTAAGGCCTCCATAGACCCCATCAGCAGTAAAGAAGTGCCCGACTTGTCTAAAGTAAACATAAAGGGCACCAAAATAGCTGGCGCAACATACTTCCACGTTTGCATGGTGGTTTTGTAGGGATTACCTTTACAAATAGCCGCCGCTGCAAAAGGCGAGAGCGCGGTAGGTGGAGATACTTCCGAAAGTACAGCGTAATAAAAAATAAACATGTGGGCAGCAAAAGCCGGCACACCTAAATTAATTAGTGCTGGGGCTGCAATAACTGCGCAAATAATATATGAAGCAGTTACTGGAACAGCTAGACCAACCACCCAAACTACCAGAGCCGTAAAAATAGTGGTTAGTAATAAAGAGCCACCGGCATATTGAATAACGATGGTACTAAATTTAAGACCTAAGCCAGTCAGGGTGACTGTGCCAACAATTAAGCCCGCGCCAGCGCAGGTCACCGCAATGGCTAGAACGCCAGTAGAGCCAGCGGCTAGGGCTTTAATTAAGTTAGATTGATACAGTCCTGATAGGAAGGGCAATTTACCGGTAAACCAGGCATACGGAATAATTGCGGTATCTCGCCGCAGCATGCTTGACGCAGCTGATACCACTGTAGCCCAGAAGACCGACATGATGGGAGAAAAACCATACATCATGAAGACCACAATAGAAATCAAGGAAAAGAAGTGGTACCAGTATTTTTTGGCTAAAGACCAGGCACTTTCAGCTGTTTCAAAATGAATATCTTTCATGCCGTATTTACGTACATCAATTTCAACCATGACAAAAAGACCAAGATAAAATAAAACCGTAGGAATACTAGCCATTAGCAGTACATCGAGATAAGAAATTTTTAAGAAGTCAGCAATCAAAAATGCTGCCGCCCCCAATACCGGCGGCGAGATAATGGCTCCCAGCCCGCCTGCAGCCAAAAGACCGCCAGCCGCATTGCGTTCATAACCCACTTTTTCGAGCATTGGCGCTGCCACTGAGCCAACGGTAACAGTTGTTGCAACTCCAGAGCCTGATGGGCCGCCAAGTAAAAATGACGATAAGACGATGGTGCGCCCCACACCCGACGATTTACCACCCATAGCAGCGAATGAAAAATCGATAAAAAATTTACCCGCACCAGTGAACTGTAAAAAAGCCCCAAAAATAGTGAAGAGAATAATTAAGGTTGCCGAAACATCTACAGCTGTGCCATAAATACCTTCAAGCGTCATGTACATATAGCCTACGAGGCGATCTAGGTCGTAACCTTTGTGTGTCCAAGGTGCAGGTAAATGATTGCCAAAAAGGGCATAAAGTAAAAAACAGACCGTAACCGCGACTAAGACTAAGCCATTGGTGCGACGCACAGCCTCTAGAATCATTAAAATTAGTGCAATGCCATACATTACATCCGTGGGATTAGGGGCTGTATTACGATCAGCAAACTCATCGCCACTACTTAAGATGTAATAGGCAATCACAATTGAGCCAACGGCTAACAGCACATCCCACCACATCAAACGATTTTTAAAGCGATTTAAAAACGGAAAGCTGAGGAATACCAAAAACAACACAATACCCACATGCACCGTGCGCAGTACTTGGGTAGGCACGATGGCATAGGCCGCGTAGAGGTGAAATAGCGACATGCCAACTGCCGCCAAAGTAATAAAGGTTGCTAACCACCCACGGTAATCATTTGCATCACCTTCTTCTTGTTTGATAAATGACTCAAGTTTGGCTTGAGTGATGTTATCAATGGGCACTTGTTCCATGATTGACCTAATTAAATGAAGCGGGTGATTAATTCAAATTTAATTTCTTTTCTTTGAAGTACTTTAAAGCACCAGGATGGTAGGCTACTGGCGTAGATTTGGTTTTTTGATTTTCTAAAGTGACGTTAATGTATTCCTGATGGGTCCGCACTAAATCGAGTTTATGATCAAAAATGGTTTTGACAATTTGGTAGGCTTCTGCATCTGACATATTAGCGTTGACAACCAAAATATTGGCCACCGCTGCCACTTTGTTATCTTTGGCCATGCCGCTATAAATTGTTTTTGGAATGACGGTAGGAAAATAGAGGTTGCCATACTTTTTATTCATCGCAGCGACTTCATCTGCATTATCAATCATGACGATTTTCATGCCAGGACTATTGGCTAAATCAGTAACTGCTGCAGTTGGCAGACCACCAACCCAAAAGAAGGCATCAATTTTCCGATCTTTGATTGCGTTGACGGATTCAGCAACACTGAGGCGTTCGCGTTTCACATCTTTATCTTTATCCAGCCCAGCTGCCTCGAGCTCACGAAAGGCCATAATCTCAGTAGCGCTACCTGGGGCTCCAGTGCTTACTCGCTTACCTTTTAAATCTTTCATGGTTTTAATACCAGTTGACTCTACTGTGGCCACGTGCATTAAATTGGGATAGAGTACTAAGAGCGTACGTAAGTCGACTTTTTTATTTACAAATTTACCTTCACCCATTTGCGCGTCTTTAGCCGCATCGGCCATTGAAAATCCAACATACGGTTTTCCTGTGCCAATCAAATTCAAATTGTCAACCGAGCCACCAGTGACCTCAGCAGTAGCCGACATATTGGGAATATATTTAGAAAGCACCGCTGCAAGCCCGCCGCCCATGGGGTAATACACCCCCCCAGTACCACCAGTGGCAATTGATAAATTTTCCGCTTGAACACTAGAAAAACAGAATGCAGTAAGTACAAAAAGTAATTTAGATAGTTTCATAAAGTGTCTCCAAAGAGGAAAATAAACGTGGGGAAATCACAGTCCAGGCATGGTGAAATTAATGGCTGCTAATTCAGCAATTAATTTTTTCTGCTGCTCAACTGGCAAGGTGACGAGAGGTGGGCGCATACGTAACCAACCTGGATCTTTACTGAAGTGGGCAACCACTGCTTTCATGGCGGCCATTGGGGGATATTGCATAAACACTGCGCGCACCTTGTCTAAAGCCGCCTGACTTTCATCAGCATAAGCATCTTCCCAGTGGGCGCCTAAATCGGCAATGGCTTTTGGGTTGATATTAGCTGTAGCAGAAATACAGCCCACTCCGCCAGCGCGCATGGTACGCAGTAAAAATATTTCGCTGCCCGCATACACGCGAAAGCCAGTAGGAGCTAATACTTTAATCACCGATTCAGTGTAATCCCAGTCGCCCGAACTGTCTTTAATGCCGACTACGGTTTTTGGAAAGGCCTCGACTAAGCGTTCGAGCAAATCTAAGCTCAAACCAATTTTGCTCACAGGCGGGATGTTGTAAACATAAATTTGTAAAGCGCTATCACCAACTTTTTCAATCACTTCAGCAAAGTAAGCAAACAATCCATCGTCTGAAACATCTTTATAGTAAAAGGGCGGCAACATTAAAACGCCGGCACATTTAGCCTTGACTGCAGCTTTAGTCATGGTGACAGCATCATCGACGGAGCAAGCACCGGTACCTGGCATCATTTGGCTTGGATCGAGCCCGCCCGCCAATAAATCATCAAGTACCCGCAATTTTTGGGTGGCCGACATGGAATTTGCTTCGGAATTAGTACCAAAAACGGCATGCCCAACGCCATTTTTTGATAACCATTGACATTGTTTTAATAAGACTTTGGAATTGGGACTGCCATCTGCGTTAAATGGAGTTAACACCGGCGAAAGAATAGTTGGCAGGGAAGAGGCAATCGTTTTCATAAGGTCTCCAGATCAAATGGTATTGGGGTAAGAAGGGGCTGCTGTTGAAAAAAAGCGTCGAGATTATCGAGGGTTAAGTTTGTCATGGCAATGCGGGTTTCATTCGTACCGCTAGCCATATGCGGCGTGAGTACAACATTGCTATATTTAAAAAATTCAGGATTAGGAGTGGGCTCATTTTCGAATACATCTAAGGCGGCTCCAGCAATCAGCTTATTTTCTAGTGCGTGTAAGAGCGCGGCTTCATCTAGCACACTGCCACGGGCAATATTAATAAAATAAGCGGTGGGTCCGAGGGCCTTAAACACCGCCGCATTCGCGATTTTTGCGGTGCTTGGCCCAGCGGGGCACAGCATGATCAAAATATCACTATTGGCAGCTAAGCTGACGATATCGCTATAGTAGGTGTAGGGCACATTTTTTTGATTCGGACCGCAATAACTCAAATGGACTTTAAATGGCTTGAGACGCTCAACCAAATCGAGGGCAATACGGCCAAGGCCGACGATACCCACCCGCTTGCCAGCCAAACTGCTAGTTAAGGTGTAGGGCCCGTTACTCCAAGTGCCGGCACGTAAATACTGTTCTGCAGCGGGTATTTGGCGCATTAATGCCAACAGCAAACCCACTGCCAATTCGCAGACTGCATCATTAAGAACCCCAGGTGTATTGCTAGCAATAATATGTTTTTGCTGCAAGTAATCTAGCGGCAAATTATCGTAACCAACCCCACAATTGGCGATAATTTCTAATTTTGGCAATTGTTCTAAAAGGCTAATGGGAAGAATAGTAGGCGAGCGGGTGAGGATCGCCTTAAATACACCAAGGGGCGGTTTATCGAGCGGATTAAGTAACTTACCATAGTTACCATGACCGATCCGGCGATCGATTTCCGCTTGCATGGGGCCTGAAAATGGGCCGACTTGGAGCACCGAATTGACGGGAATCATGTCTCTTTATGTTTTTTTGAAATAATGGCACATTGTAAGTGTTTTCTTAATCCTGCTACCCTGATTCATTCACCACTTTTGGGGCAAACCATTGAGCAATTCCGATCCAGCCAAGACTACCTCCCGCGGCATGCTTAAGGGGCTGACACGCTATGGCGATGCGGGATTTTCACTATTTTTACGCAAAGCCTTTATTAAGGCGATGGGTTATAGCGATAGTGCCCTCGACCGCCCAATTATTGGCATTACGAATACCTTCAGCGACTTTAACCCCTGTCACGGCAATGTGCCCCAAATGATTGAGGCTGCCAAGCGTGGTGTGATGCAAGCTGGCGGCATGCCGATGGTTTTTCCTACTATTTCGATTCATGAGTCTTTTGCCTTCCCAACCAGTATGTACTTACGTAATTTGATGGCTTTAGATACGGAAGAAATGATCCGTGCACAGCCCGTTGATGCAGTGGTGTTAATTGGGGGCTGCGATAAAACGATTCCAGCGCAATTAATGGCTGCAGCTAGCGTATCAGTGCCAGTTATTGTGATCCCCACAGGACCCATGCTAACCACCACTTATCAAGGCGATCGTTTGGGGGCTTGTACGGATTGTCGGCGTTACTGGGCAAAGTTTCGTGCGCATGAAATCGATCAGACTGAAATTGATGCAGTGAATGAAAAATTAGCCCCGACGACGGGTACCTGCATGGTCATGGGAACGGCTAGCACGATTGCCTGCATGACTGAGGCTGCCGGCATGAGTTTAGCGGGAACGGCAGCAGTACCCGCAGTGATGGCTGAACGCTTTCGTCTTGCCGAGTTCACTGGTCGGCGTGCAGTCGAGCTGGCGCAATTACCTGATCCTAGTACATTTTCTAGTCAGGCCATTTTGACTCCACAGGCTTTTACGAATGCATTTACCGTATTGCATGCGATTGGTGGTTCGACCAATGCCTTGATTCACTTCACTGCCATTGCCGCACGCCTAGGAATACAGATTGACTTAGAGGCGATTGACCGTTTAGGTCGTCATGTGCCAGTTCTGGTTGATTTAAAACCGAGTGGTAGCCATTACATGGAACATTTGTACGAAGATGGTGGCTTGATGGCGATCTTGCAAGAATTAAAACCCCATCTCTATTTAGATTGCCTGACGATTAGTGGTCGCACCCTAGGCGAAGAAATAGAATCAGCACAAAATAATAAAAGTATGGCGCGTCATAAAAAGGTGATTCGGATCGCTGCCGAGCCGATCTTCCCTGTCGGAGGTTTAGCGGTCTTAAAAGGCAATTTAGCCCCGCGCGGAGCCGTCATTAAACACTCGGCTGCGACCCCTGCTTTATTGCAGCATCGCGGTCGCGCTGTGGTATTCACCTCTTTAGAAGATTTAGCTTCGCGTATTGATCGCGATGATTTAGATGTACGAGCGGAAGATATTTTAGTGTTACAAAATGCGGGTCCAAAAGGCGCCCCAGGAATGCCCGAGGCGGGATATTTACCTATCCCCAAAAAATTAGCCCAAGCTGGAGTGAAAGATATGGTGCGTCTTTCCGATGCACGGATGAGTGGTACTGCCTTTGGCACGATCGTTTTGCATATTACTCCAGAGGCTGCTGAAAATGGACCACTTGCAGCGGTACGTAACGGTGACATGATTGAATTAGATGTACCTAAGCGCAGCATCACACTGTTAGTCGATGAGGCAGAAATTAAGCAACGTTTAGCCGAGTTAGTCGCCCCTGAAGCACGCTTAGAGATTCCAGCGACAGGTTATCGTCGGCTTTACCAAACGACTGTTACACAAGCCGATGTGGGCTGTGATTTTGATTTTATGGTGCCTGTAGCAACTCGTTCTGCACCCCTAATTAAGGAATAGTGTGATGTTATTTACTCCAGCTGAAACTAAAGTATTAATTATTGGCGGCGGCACGATGGGCGCTGATGTGGCAACCGTATTTGCCCGCGGTGGCTGTGCTACGCAAGTATGTGAACTCACCACCGAACGCCGTGCAGCTTTACCTACTTACTTTGCTAATCAAATGATCGAGTTGGGCTACGAGCAGCGCATCCATCTTTTGACGACAGCAGGCTCGTTGAATGACGTCGATTGGTCTGAAGTCGATTTAGTCGTTGAGTGTATTCCCGAGCGCTTAGATATTAAACAAGCCTTATTTATTGAATTAGAAAAACGCGCTAAAGCTGAAACAGTCTTAGCGAGCAATAGCTCAAGCTTTCCAATTAGCGCGATCTGTACAGATTTAAAAACGCAAGCTCGTATGATTGGACTACATTTTTTTATGCCAGCGCATTTGGTGCCCTGTGTCGAAGTTGTTTATGGTCCAAAAACGTCACCTCTTGTCGGCGAAAGCCTGTCACGCCTCATGACGGCATGCGGCATGGTGCCAGTGAGGGTAAAAAAAGATTTACCTGGTTTTTTAGCCAACCGGCTGCAACATGCTTTATCACGCGAAGCCTTTTGGATGGTGGATGAAGGTATTGCAAGTTTGGAGGATATTGATAAAGCGGTGCGCTTTGGCTTTGGCTTTCGTTATTTAGCTGCTGGCCCCGTGTTACAGCGTGATCATGCCGGCCTTGATATTCATGCCGCTGCAGGCGCGAGCATTTATCCATCGCTTAACAATTCTCCACAAATTGCGCAATGCTTAGCAGAGCCTGCAGCCCATGGCAAATTGGGCATGAAAACCGGTGAGGGGTTTTTTCAATGGACGCCAGAAACGATTCGAGCAGAGCGAGAGCGCTATAACAATCTTTTAAGGGCTAGCTTGCAATTAATTCAAAAAGAATTACCTGAAATTAAATAAATTATTTTTAAGATAAATCGGCAATATGTAAGCGGCGCAATTGTGGTGCAAGATAGTAAGTGCAGGTTACCACTGCAATTGTGGCAATTCCGCCAAAAATAATTGAGGGCACTAGACCCATTAAGCTGGCAGCAATGCCTGATTCGAGTGCGCCGAGTTCATTCGAAGAGCCAATAAAAATACCGTTGATAGCACTGACTCTGCCACGCATTTGATCCGGGGTAGTGAGCTGCATAATCGAACCGCGAATGACCACCGATACTGAGTCACAGCAGCCCGATAGCATTAAGAAGCTTGCCGCTACCCATAACTCAGTCGACAGCCCAAAGCCAACAATGGCCAAGCCAAAGCCCGCAACCGACATTAATAAATAACGGCCCGAGTTATAAAGCATGGGTTTGCGAGCCAAGATAACGCCTGTAATCACTGCCGCGAGTGCGGGTGAGGCACGTAAAATACCTAAAGTTTCTGGTCCAGCATGTAAAACTTCTTTCACAAAAGCTGGCAAGATTGACACCGCACCCCCCAGCAAAACTGCAAACATATCGAGGGCCATTGTCGCTAAAATTAACTCGTGCTTACGAACATAATTAAAGCCCTCTAAAAAACTCGTAAAAAAATGAGCCCTTACCGTGCTGAGCTGCGGTTTTTGCGCTTGAATAAGCCAAGCACCATACAAGCCGACTCCAGCGCAGAGTCCAGCTAGACAATAAGTCCACGATAGACCAGCAAAGCCAATGAGTAGGCCGCCGATACCGGGCCCCGCAACCACACAAATTTGAAATACCGAAGAAGCGAGCGCGGTGTAGCGGGTGAGTTCTGCACGCGGAATAATTTGGCCAAAGATGGCCGTATACGAGGGGCGCATCAGCGCTCTACCGATACCTAGAAAGGCAACTGCCGTATAAATAAGGGGTACTGGTGGACTCATTAAATTGAGCGCAATAGCCACCAGAAAAAAGGCCACACCGATATGAATAGAGCAGGCAATGGCCGCAATCAAACGTCGCGAGTAGGTATCGACTGCGTGACCTGAGTAAAGCGCAAAAGCAAAGTAGGGTACTAGCTCCGCTAAGCCAACTAACCCCAGTGACACCACGCTATTCGTTAGCTCATAGATATGCCAACCCACTGCAACCATGATAATTTGGTAGTTGAGGGTGACGCCTATGCGGTAGATTAAAAGCGTTTGAAAAGCTTGGCGAGTGGACATCTCGAGTTTATGCTCCAAAGAGGAGTCGTAGCGGCGAAGTAATGAGGGTGAGCAACCAAATAAAAAAAGCACTGAGCGGCTGCATCCACCAAGTGGTAATGAAACCGGTGAAAGCTAAACCGAGCACAATAAAAAATCCCCAGGGCTCTATTTTTCCTAAAGCAATGGATTGACGCACTGGTAAGAGGCCAGACAAAATTCGGCCACCGTCTAATGGTGGCAAGGGAAATAAATTGAACACTAGCAAGCCAATATTCCAGAGCACCCCTGCTTTAGCCATGGAAATAAAAAAAGTCTCATCGATACCGAATCCTTGCAAGGTAATCCAGAGAATGGCCCAGACGATGGCTTGGATAAAATTCGAGCCGGGGCCAGCCAAAGCAACCCAAATCATATCGATTTTGGGGTTACGTAAATGGTCAAAGCGAACAGGTACTGGTTTCGCGTAACCAATTAAAAACGAAGACCCCATTAAAATAAGTGCTAAGGGGATTAAGATGGTGCCCACCAAGTCGATGTGCTTGGCTGGGTTAAGGGTCACTCGGCCTAGCATGTATGCCGTGTTGTCGCCAAAACGCTTAGCCGCATAACCATGGGCTGCCTCATGTATGGTAATGGCAAAAATGAGCGGAATTGCATTAATGGCGACAGCTTGGATAGAATAGTCAGTAATCATGACAATATGATATCGATAGGAGCAAATTGTGACGGAAGAAAAGAAACCAGCAAGTAAGAATCCAGCCAAGCCAGCGGCGGGTAAACCCCCGGCACGTCCTGTAGCGAAAGGCCCACAGAGCTTAGGCGGGCGTCCGCAGGCAGGCTTTGGTGGCGGCAAGGGCATGATGCGCAAGGCTGGCCGTGGGCGTTAAGAATCACGAAGCGAGGCGCTTAGGTGGCAGAAGTAGGAGCTTGGCTTCTGAATAGGGGATAATTCAAATATGAGGAATGCACTAGGGGATCAAAATGAATGAATGGCATGGTGAGGAAAAATCGGCAATTAATCGTAAGATTATTGTTTTAGTTGTAATGCTTGCGGTAGCAACGAGCTTGGCTATTTTGTTTGCGATTACTGCTGCCCATATTGGATACGTTTTTAGATAAACGTTAACCGTATACAGTTACAACCCCTTGTTTTTCTTGGCCATGGAAGCCCTATGTATGCGCTTGAGGCTAATCGGCATACCAAAGCTTGGGCCGAATTAGGAAAAAATCTCCCTCGTCCCGACGCGATTTTAGTCATTTCAGCCCATTGGTTAACCCGCGGCGTTTGGGCTACCGCAATGCAAATGCCCCAAACAATTCATGATTTTGGTGGCTTTCCAGATGCCCTATTTCAGTTGCAGTACCCTGCTCCTGGCAGCCCTAATTTAGCGCAACGGGTAAAAACCTTATTAGCACCGCTGACCGCAGTGGTTTTAGAAGAAAATGAATGGGGTATCGATCACGGTGCTTGGTCGGTACTGCGCTACCTCTATCCTGCAGCCGATATACCAGTAGTGCAAATGAGTTTAAATGGCGGCTTAGACGCGCAAGGCCATTACGATTTAGCTCGTCAATTAGCCCCCCTGCGAGCAGAAAATATTTTAATTCTGGCGAGTGGCAATGTAGTTCATAACCTACGCCTCATTCATTGGCAGGCAGATGCTACCCCTTATCCTTGGGCTCTGGAGTTTAATCATTTCTTTTTACAGGCGTTGCAAGCAAACCAGTATCAGGCTTTAATTGACTACGAAAGTCTTGGTGAGGCGGCCCGCTTAGCGATTCCAACACCTGAGCATTATTGGCCGGCACTTTATCCGCTAGCTTTACAGCAGCCAGGTGAAAAAGTTACTGTCATTACTGATGGAATTGAAATGAGCTCAATTAGTATGTTGAGCTTCATCATCCACTAGGACCCCTATTTTTTGACCCTAGTGGCTGTCCCAAATTTATTCAGGCTTGATGTTATGAGCCTTTACTACTGCACTCCACTTAGCCGCTTCTGCTTTAATCAGTGCTGCAAAGTCTGCCGGTGTACCACCGCCAATTTCATTACCTTGCGCAAGCATCAATTCACGAAACTGGGGATCTTTTAATGCTTCGTTGGCCACTGCATTGAGTTTATCAATAATTGCTTTGGGTGTGCCTTTGGGGGCGACCAAACCTTGCCAATTGAGCACCTCAACTTTGGGGTAGCCAAGCTCGGTGAAGCTGGGGATATTAGGCAACAAGGGTGAACGTTTTTTGCTGGTAATAGCCAAGGCGCGTAATTTATCGCCTTTAATGCTTGGCATGGCCGAATACATTTGATCAAACATCATATCAACATTACCCGCCATTAAATCGGTTAGACCTGCAGACCCACTTTTATAAGGTACATGAATCATTGTTATACCGGCGCTATCCATAAATACTTCAGCTGAAAGTTGGTGGCTACCACCGATACCCCCAGAAGAAAAAGTCAGAACACCAGGCTTTGCTTTAGCCGCAGCAACAATATCTTGCACAGTTTTATAGGGCGATTTAGGATTAACCACTAAAACTAAAGGCCCTTTTTCGATTAATACAATCGGTACGAGATCGGCTTCAGGATCGTAGCGTAAATTACCAAATAAACTTTTATTAACGGCTAGGGGGGCAAAATTCCCCATGCCGATGGTGTACCCATCTGGCGCAGCCCGGGCAATAAATTCGGTACCAATATTACCGCCAGCACCAGCTTTATTTTCCACGATGATGCTTTGCTTCAAAATTGCGCTCATGCGCAGGGCAATTTGACGGCTACGTGAATCTGCACCGCCACCAGCACCATAAGGCACGATGAAATTAATCGGCTTAGTGGGATAGTCTGCTTGTGCATGACTAAGGCTGATATTGCAACTAGCACCGATTAAGCCCAGCGCAATGAAGGCAATTCGAACCCAAGGCCAATTGTTTAGTTTAGACATATCTTGCTCCGCGTTTTGAAGATATTGCGATTAATTGAGTTCAAGTGAAATAGGAATACTTAAATAATACCGAATAAACCGCATAGGGCGCCCAGCAAAATAAGCCATAAGGGGTGCCAAGGCGTTAGCAGCATGATAGCAAGGGTGCCCAGAGTAATGACATAAGCTACGACCCCATGATTAATTTGCCAGGATATTTGCCACGCGGAAGCAAGCACTAAACCAATTGCGAGGGCCGCCGCCGCATACTGAATAGCTTGCTGATGTTGCACATTTTTCATACTCTGAATATAGCGTTGTAACCAGAAAATAAGAATAGAAGAGGGCCAAGCAATAGCCAGAGTCGCCACTAAGGCTCCCACTACGCCGTAAACATGCCAACCAATTAAGGTGACAGTCATAAAGTTAGGGCCTGGGGCTGCTTGTGCAATGGCAAAATAGTTGGCAAAGGTTTGGGCATCAATCCAATGCTCTTGGTTGACTGATATATCGTAGAGCACGGGCAGTAAGGCATTGACGCCGCCAAAGGCAATTAAAGAAAAAGCCGAGAATTGAAGAAATAGACCGAGAAGGACGCTCATGGTTGCTTGACCTTACCCCACGCGAGCCACAAGCCCAGCGGCAGAGCGATAAGTACCACCCAGCCAAGCGCTAAGTGAAATACGGTTGCTGCGACAAACGTGACTGCTACCACAATGAACATCAGCGGATAGTGAAATCCATCGCGCATCATTTTGAAGCCAGTGGCGGCAATTAACCCTACGCCAACTGCAGAGATGCCACGCAAGACGCCTTGGACTGCAGTCAGGTAGCCGTACCGATCATAGAGTGCCGCCAACACCAATACCAAGCTAATTGGACCCAGCATCAAGCCTGCTACTGCGGCAATAGCACCTTTGACACCAGCAAAGCGTGAACCAATGCAAACGGCTAAATTCATAATATTAGGCCCAGGCACGATTTGACATATACCTAATATGGCGTTGAACTCATGCGCGGTTAACCATTTATTTTGTTCAACAACCGTCCTGCGCGCCCAAGGCAGCACGCCCCCAAAGCCTGATAATCCAATTTTGGTAAAGCCAATAAATAGTTGTTTGGGACTGACTGATTTCAAGTTAAGGCTTAAATGGATGCGGTAGGGGTTTGTTATCGAGCCAGGCCATTAAGGTTTGTGTGATGCCGTCAGCAAAGGCGGCAAAAATAGGTTCGGCAATAAAGCCTAAGTGGGGCGTAACTAATAAATTGGGGGTTTTACGCAAAGGATCACCAATAGGTAGTGGTTCAAGATCAAATACATCGATTGCGGCTTGACCTGGGTGACCATCAGCCAAGGCCGCAGGCAGGGCTTGCATATCAATTAAGCTAGCGCGCGAGGTGTTCACCAGAATGGCATCGGACCGCATCAGAGCTAATTTTTCCGCGTTGATTAAACCTTTGGTATGAGGCCCAGCTACTAAATGCAGGCTGACGACTTTTGCGGTACTAAGTAGCTCATCAAGAGTGACAGATTTTGTGTTCTCAGCTGCTGCGCGCTCTACAGTCATGCGTGGGCTCCAAGTGACCACTTCCATGCCAAAGGCTTGGCCGACGCGGGCTACTCGACTACCAATCGCACCTAAACCAATAATGCCCAAGCGTTCGCCACTCAGCATTGGCAGAACAGATAGTGCGTCACGCCAGCCACCTTGGACGATTAACTGATTTTGTTCAAGCAGGCGTTTAGAAGCACCCAAAATTAAAGCCCAAGTTAATTCGGCAGTAGTTTCTTTTGATGGTCCACCAGGGGAACAAGCCATAGGAATATTGCGCTCGACTAGCGCAGTAGCTTCAAGAGTGCCATTACGCTCGCCAGTAAACATCAAAAATTTGAGTTTATTTAAGCGCTTGAGGAGGGCTTTATTTAAGGGCGCACGGTCGCGTACAATCGCAATGGCATCAGCATCTTTAATTACCTCAAAGAGCGCCTCATCGCGAAGCGGTTGATGATGGAAGCTTAGATTCGCACGTTGTTCAAGTGCATCCCAATTTGAGAAACGGCGAATGGCTTGCTCATAGTCACCTAGAATGACGATATTTGGACGCGTTTTCATCTGCATATTTCCTCTAGTGTTACGAAGGAATACTTAAGCGCAAGATGGTGTGTAAATCGGGCGCTTTACCCAGACTCCATAGTGCTGCAATTAATTGCTGGGTTTTTTCTTTGCCAATAATGGGCTCCGCCAAACTGGTAAATTTAGCTTCGAGTTGGGCATCGCTCATGGGATTTTCAATCGATCCAATTGCATGTTCAACAAACACATGCACTTGCTGCCCACTTTTTAAGAAGGCCGTGACATCAACTGCTGCTTCGCTGATTGAAGCATCAATCGTGGCATGAACTTTATCGCGCAAAGCAACGACATCGGCACGGGTAACGATGTCATCAGCATATTCACTTTCAGCGGCTTGACCAAAAATAAGCCCAACAGCACAACCATGATAAACACTAAATTTACCCTCAAGACCCCGCTGCGGGGTTTTCTTGCCAGTTAGTTCTAACACTAAAGGATGAACTTTTATTTCAAGGCGTTCTACTTCATCTGGCTTCACGCCTTGCGCTCTAAGTTGTACACACGCATCGATACTTGGATGAATCACAATGCCGCAAGCAAAAGGTTTATAGGTATTAAGGGAAATTTCAAATACCTTACCTAGACCGCGCTCGATTTCAGACCAATCGGCTTTGGTTGAAACGGTCTGGACATATCCTCGACCAGCCTCAAGCGCTTTACTGCTAGCAGTAAAGCCGTGTTTTGCTAATAAAGCTGAAAGTTGACCTGCTCGTGCCGCTCCACCAGGATGAAATGGTTTAGTCATCGTGCCAAATTGTTCCCGCATCCCAATGGGTTGCGAAGCGGCAATTCCGAGTGCCATGGTAGTTTGTTGGGCATTGAGCCCCATTAAGCGAGCACTCGCTGCGGCTGCGCCTAACATTCCAGTTGAGCTGGTAATGTGCCAACCACGATGGTAGTGATCGGGATACATACACTTACCAATCCGACATTCAACATCAATCCCTAAAACCAGCGCATCAATCAGCTTACGACCATTGGTATTAATATGTTCGCCTAAAGCCAAAATAGCGGAGGCTACGGGTCCAGCAGGATGAATCACAGTTTTTAAGTGGGTGTCGTCAAAGTCGAAGGTGTGCGAACTAATGCCATTAATTAGCGCCGCACCCGCCATATCAACCCGTTCTTTGCGGCCCAGAATAGTGGCTTGTGGGGCGGGTTGAAATTCTTGAATTGCCGCTAATGATGTGGCAACGCTTTCGTGTTGAGCTGCGCCAATTGCACAGCCGAGCCAGTTTAAAAAAGTGCGATGGGCTTCATGTTCGACTTCAGGAGTCCAGCCCCGACTGGGATGCTTGGCAACAAAATCAGCCAGAATTTGGGTAACCGGTGGGGCGTTAAGATCGGCTGCTGCTTGAATTGTGTTTGACATGATGGGTTCTAGCGCTTTATTTAATTATTTATTCGATTTCGATTTTTCGGTCTTTGACAACTTTAGTCCAGCGGGCAATGTCGTCGGCCATATAACGCCCAAATTGGCTGGATGACATGGGCATGACTACTAATGCTTCGCTGGTTAACTTCGCCGCAAACTCGGGATTATTTAAAACCTTATTCAATTCCATGTTTAATTTATTGACAAGAACTTCAGGCATTTTTGCGGGACCAACAATACCGTACCATTGTTGACCTTCAAACCCAGCGTAGCCGAGCTCTTTAAAAGTGGGCACATTGGGAATCGCCGGGTTTCGGTTTGGGCCAGTTACGGCAAGCGGGCGAATTTTATCGGTATCAATATAGGGCAGCGCAGCAAAGAGTGCGGGAAACATCGCTTGGGTTTGCCCACCCATTAAATCAGTAAAAGCCGGAGCAATTCCTCGGTAAGGAATGTGAACTAAATAAATACCCGACTCATTCTTAAATTGTTCCATTGATAAATGCGTGAGAGTACCAGGGCCAGCTGAACCATAACTTAATTTAGCGGGATTTTTTTTAGCATAGGCAATAAATTCTTTCACGTTCTTTGCGGGTATGGACATGTTTAAAACGAGGACATTTGGAGTTGCGCCAATCATGCCAATCGGCGTGAAATCTTTAATTGCATCATAAGGAAGCTTGCGGACTGCAGGGTTAGTGCCATGGGTGCCGACATAACCAATCATCAGGGTGTAGCCGTCAGGAGCAGCTTTGGCAGTCGCTTGCGAGGCAATAATGCCGCCCCCGCCAGTGAGGTTCTCAACGATGATGGTTTGCCCTAAAGCATGACCTAAGCGTTCAGCCACAGTGCGGGCAATTTTATCAAGGCCGCCACCAGCAGCAACTGGTGCTAGCAAACGAATCGATTTATTAGGGTAGGGAGCAGGTTGTGCTAGCCCAGATAGGGACCAACCCAAAGTAAAACAGCCCAGCGCAACTATTTGTATAGATAAAAAAATCGGCGGTAGCCGATTAACTAGTTGGTTCATGAATTTATCCCCGAATATTATGCTTATTATGTTAATTATATTTCTTGTTCTATTTTTTTTAAGACTTTGCTGAGAGCTAGAAATATTTACAAGGTTATTTTACTATTTTAATCCGTTGTTTGCGGATCGATTGCTCAAGACCAATAGTTGCAAGATTTGGCTCGAGTGCTTCACGTTCGTCGAAAACAAAACAGGTGCCCTGATAATGATTTGACCCGACTTCTTCAAAATACTTCAAGATCCCACCCTCTAATTGATAGCTATGTTGGGCACCTAATTCACGCATGTAGATACCCGATTTTTCACAGCGAATTCCGCCCGTACAAAAGCTGACGACGGTTTTATTTTGTAAGTCTGCAAGGTGCGGCTGAATTGCGGCAGGAAAGTCACTGAATTTTTCAAGCTGCAAGTTCAGGGCATTTATAAAAGTACCGTATTCCACTTCAAAGCCATTACGGGTGTCGAGCATGACTACTGGTCGACCCAGATCATCGGCACCACGATCTAGCCAAGCACATAACTGTTGAGGGGAAATAAATTGGGCGCGACCTTTTTTAGGTTGAATGGTGGGATGATTCATGCGGATAATTTCTGCTTTAATTTTGATCAGCAATCGACGAAACGGTTGCACATCAGACCAACTTTCTTTCGCTTCAATTTGGGCAAAGCGCGGATCATTCCGTAGCCAAGCGACAAAAGTACGCACGGCATTTTCAGTGCCCGCGAGAAATAAATTGATACCCTCAGGTGCAAGTAAGATGGTCCCCTTCAAATGAAGGCGCTCACACTCTGCCAAAGCGCTTTGGCGCAATTCGCTGGGATTTTCAATCTCCACAAATTGGTAACTAGCAATATTTAAAATGGGCGACATACCCTATTATCAAACAAGATGAATACTGACTATCGAGGGCGCACTGCGCTAGAGCGCGAAGGCGGTTAAACTGAGGCGCTTGCTTGCTGGCGAGGCTTAGTCTAAACAAGCCTATTGTCAACCCTAAGCGAGCCCAAACAAGGTATAAAGATCCGCAAAACGCTGTATTTAGGAGATGAGTATGAGTTACCGAAGCAAATTAAAAACCTGCCTTTTTAGCTTTATTTTTGGCCTTGCAGCTTGTTTGCTCGGGTTCAACGCCTTTAGCCAAACCAGTCGCATTGCTGCTGGCTTAGGCACTTGGCCGACCCAAAAACCAGTGCGTCTGATTGCGGTTTTTCCTCCTGGCGGTTCGGTTGATCAGGTGGCGCGAATTTTGGCGCCCGCTATTCAGGCTGAACTCAAACAAAATGTGATTGTGGAAAATATTGGTGGTGCTTCTGGCGTAATCGGTACTGGGGCGATGGTGCGCTCAGATCCTGACGGTTACACTTTTGCAATTGTTTTTGATACACATGGCGTGAATCCTAGTATCAAAGATAAATTACCCTACGACACCATCACTGACATTGCGCCAGTTACCTTAATTGGCACCTCAGCTATGGTCTTGGTAGCTAGTAAAAACTCGGGAATTAAAACTTTTCAGCAATTAGTGGAAGAGTCGAAAGCCAAGAAAAAGTTTAACTATGGCTCAATTGGGGTCGGTAGCTTAGGGCATTTAGCCATTGCGCGTTTAGCCAAAACTGCAGGCTTTGATTGGGTACACGTACCTTATCGGGGGGGTGGGCCTTTAATGCAAGATATTCTGGGTGGCCAGGTGCCCCTTGCTATTGGCTCGGTGTTTTTAGTCAAGCCGCATATCGATAGCGGTGGTGTTATTCCTTTGGCAGTCACTACTACTAAACGTACTGCCGAATTACCGAAAGTTCCCACGATTGCAGAAAGTGGTTTCCCGGGATTTAATGCGCCAGCATGGTGGGCGGTATTAGCACCGGCTAAAACGCCACCAGCGATTGTGAATGCGATGAATCAAGCGGTTACTAAAGCGCTAAAAAGCCCAGCAGTCGCCGATAAATTGCGCGCTCAAGGCATTGAGATTGTGGCTGGCGGACCCGAAGCTACTAAAGATTGGATTGGTAAGCAGATTGCCCTATGGGGTAAGTTTGTGATCGAAAATGGTATTAAAGATACGCCTTAATTAATACCGTTCATTTAGTCACCTTATTTCTCCAGAAAGCTAACTGATGACCAATCGCGCCATTGACTATCAACCACTTGATATCGCAGAACCGGCTGAATTAGTGGCCGCAATTCGTAAACGTCGTGGCGGACAATTGATTAATTTAGACCGCATGCTTTTGCATAGCATTCCTGTGGCACGGGGCTGGAACGCATTTATTGGTGAAATTCGGGAAAATTTATCGCTGGATCCAAAGCTACGTGAATTAGCAATGTGTGGTGTGGCCGTGTTAAATGGTGCGGAGTATGAGTTTTTTCATCATGCTCCGCCATTTCGTAAAGCCGGCGGCACCGAAGAGCAAGTAGAGGCCCTACGTCACATTGGCGAGAGTAGCTTTCCACAAGAGCGTTTTAATGCAGTAGAACTTGATACTGTGAAGCTCACTTTACAAATGACGCGTGATGTAGTGGTGGATAAAACCGTTATCAACCATTTACAAAAAGCCTTAGGCAATACGGCAGTGGTGGAATTGGTAAGCGTGATCGCCGCCTACAATATGGTTTCACGTTTTCTCATCGCGCTTGATATTAACCCTGAAGATCATCCCCCCGCTTAAGCGCGACACTACATTTGCTCCCTGAGCGCTTCACAATATGGCAGTAAGCAATTAATATGCTTAACACTCCAATAAGCCAATGTGCAGTAATGACCCATTCGCGAGTATCGCCACTGCCGTAATAGAGTAATTGACCAGAGATCATTAGCACCATCAGGACTGTAGTGAAACCAAGTCCACTGAGAATATTTTTATTCAAATGCAGGCCAAGCCGAATATGTAGGGGCAGAGCGGCACCAAAAATAATCGTGACTGCCATTGC
The DNA here is from genome assembly GCF_021395235.1 of Polynucleobacter sp. IMCC30063. Classification (NCBI taxonomy): domain Bacteria; kingdom Pseudomonadati; phylum Pseudomonadota; class Betaproteobacteria; order Burkholderiales; family Burkholderiaceae; genus Polynucleobacter; species Polynucleobacter sp. IMCC30063. Next base: position 118,061 of record NZ_JAJVCQ010000004.1, read on the forward strand.
CGATACCCCATGCAAAATAAGTACCCATCGATTAGCCACAAAGCTAAGTTCAGTAGCCCATTCTTGAATAAGCAGATAGAGAAGACCGCTCCCCATGCAAATACAAAAACTAGGATAACTTAAGTGCCTCTGCCAGTTTGGCATCACCTTAAGAGTAGATTTTGTTAAAGACTGACTGGGCGACTTCATTTTTGGAGCAACTTTATTCATGGTAAAAAATCACAGGTTTAGCGCTAAATCGCTCAAAGCAGGGATGCCTTACATCATTTGAAAGTATCAATACCTTAGTTAAGGCATCGGCATGTACACACTGCGGCGCTATAACTGAATAGGAATGGGGTGAGTCACTTCGTAACCCTGCTGTAGGGTGAACAATGCCTTGACGTTCTGTTTGTGCTTGATCGTGGCGATAAAAATAATTAGCTGAACTAGCAACTGCACCATTTTGTAATTCACCTAACTCGATCAAACTTTGCCATTGATGCGGCAGGCGAATATAAATTTTTTGTCCACTTGCGCCAAATACTCTGAGGTCTCCTCCAGCATTTACACAACCTGCAGCAACCCCTTGTTGCAGTAAATTTTCGACCGCACAGTCGACCGCATACCCTTTTGCAATACCACCTAGATTTAAGCATAAAGGTCGTTTTGCATAAACTAGGCCATTGGGAAGAAATTCCAGATCAGCCAGATCACCAAAGGCTGCCCGCGCTTTTTTTAATTTAATGGTGCGCTGACCAATTCCGCAGTTAAATAAACCAGCAGAGTGCACAAAGATCTGTTGGGCAATTAATAAGATTGTCTTTAATTCAGTCGAGATGCTTAGTGGCCTTAAATGTACTAAGCGATTGAAATGTGAAAGCTCACTGTCGTCTGCATAAAAATTTAGTCTGCTCTGGATCTCGCTAATAGTAGTAAAAGCTTTTTCGATGCAGTATTTAAGATCGCGATATGCAATCGAATGTCCTGTGTAGGTATGCGCAGATATATCCACATAGGTGCCTAATAAGGGTTTACAGCGCTTTAAACTTCGCCAATCAGTTTGGTTCATTTAGTTGGCAACCTTAAGCGCTATTTCATAGAAATGCATCACCCGCTTTACACCATCAGTAATGTGCTTACTAGAAAGAGTAGCCCCTGAAATATTTTGGATATCGCGATTGAGTTTAAGCGGGTCTTGCGCTGTTTTACCTACAAATTGTTGGCGCCATTGCTGCTCAGCTACTTCATAGCCATATGATTCTCGGTACTCTAAAATTTCAACCCCCTGAATGCGTCCTGTAGAGCTTATACCAACGGCATAGCTAATCATTTCATGTTTGCCAACGACTTCATCGACTATAAGATAGTTACCTGCTTGATCATGCCAAATGTGCTCACCGCGAAAGGGGTAGTGCACCCCAGATATTTTTTTCATGCTGGCTTGAAGTGAAGAATGAATAATCATCGGCTGCAAAGTAAATTTCTTACTAGGAAAGATGATTTTTTGCGCTTGTTCGGCCGAGATATAAATCTTGGCGTGGGCGAGGCTAGCCCCACTAATAACGCTAGCCCCCGTCAAAAACATAATTGAACTAGGTTTCCAAAGCATGTTGCGATTTCTTAGCTAAATGGAAAACCAATTTTGGCAATAATTTCATTCGTGCCATGGCTATCCCAGACATTGCCTCCAGAGCACTCTGCCGTACCTTCACCCATGCATTGCCCATCTATTTGGTAACGCCAAGCAAGGGTGGCCCACCAATTTTTATCCGCATAGTGCAAATTGGGCCCAATGAAGTTAGCGGTTTGCACTTGGTTTTGCCAGAAATAGCTGTTGTAATCGGTGTGATATCGATACTCAATACCAGCTGACCATTTAGGCGCAAATCGGTAGCTTGCCCCGAGTAAAACATCAATTAACGATTCAGGAATGGTTTCGCCAGTCGATTTCAACTGCTCATTTTCTAAGACGAGGTTGCCGGCCAAAATTAAACGATCATCAATAAAGTTAGCTTGCACTAGAAGGCGCGACTCAAATGCATTTTTCAGTTTTCCTAAAGTAGGTTCTAAATAAATTCCCACGCCAATAGGTTGAGTAACAGGGTTGGTAATCCGCCAAATACCTTCTAATGAGCCGCCATCTAAGCCAGTTTTACCGTAGCCATCAAATTCATTGGCACTATCTGGAACCCCGTACCCAGAAGTACAAGAGACGGCATCACCACAAACCTCAGGATTAAGGTAATTTTGCGAGGCATCAACTGAATAGGCATTGAGATAAGCCGCCACTTGAATATCATCAGTTAGGCCGTATTCCAGCTCAGAACGCGAATACCAAAAATCGTATTTCCCGTTCGCTTGACCAGTTGTTAATTGCAAGCGTTGCTCAAACTCGAGGCTACCTTTGGGTTGTAAATCAAGGGTATAAATCCACCCAAATAGGCCTTCACCCGCACTTGCTAAACTACTGACTGAAATTAGGCCAGCACAGAGGTATTGTTTTAGGCCTAGCGGGAATGATTGTTTTCTTACTGCCATTATTTCTCCTTGGTGAATACGTTGATGAACTGAGTGGGTGAGGAGAAATTCTAAATGAGAACAATTATCAACTACATAATTGTGGGATTATTCGGATAAGAAAAAAAGAGGTTAAGCTATGCGCATGAAGCAAAAGGGAGGGCAGTAGTGATCCAAAAAATCGTCGCCAATACAGCCGAAGCAGTGAGAAATATTTTGGATGGCGCCACCATTCTGGTGTCAGGATTTGGAGGCGCAGGCCTACCATTTCAGCTTTTAGATGCCCTCCTCGAACAGGGCGCTAAAGACTTAACCATTGTGAGTAACAATGCTGGTAATGCGGGTTTGGGGATTGCTAAATTAATTGCTAATGGACGGGTACGCAAAATGATCTGTTCATTTCCACGTCAACCTGAATCTGGGGCTTTTGATGATTTATTTCGTGCTGGAAAAATTGAATTGGAATTAGTGCCACAAGGCACTTTAGCCGAGCGTATACGTGCTGGCGGTGCAGGTATAGGCGCTTTTTTCACCCCTACTGCTTATGGCACTGAACTAGCAGTTGGCAAAGAGATTAAGGAGATCAATGGTGTTCAACAAATTTTAGAAATGGCGATTCAAGCCGATTTCGCATTAATTAAAGCTGATCTAGGTGATCGTTGGGGCAATTTAACGTATCACGGTACAGGCCGTAATTTTGGGCCTGTCATGGCTACTGCCGCAACGTGCACGATTGCTCAGGTAAATCGGCTGGTGGAATTAGGAGAATTAAATCCCGAGACGATTATTACCCCCGGGATTTTTGTGAAGCGCGTGGTCTGTATCGGTGAACGGGAGAAAAAATGACTCTCAAAATAAATTCAAGGCGGGGCTTAGCATGGATCTAAGTCAGCTTAAAAAGCGTAGTACTGCAGAGATTGCTAAACGCATCGTCGCAGACATACCCGATGGCGCAACGGTGAATTTAGGGATTGGTCAGCCAATGACTATTTCCAATTATTTACCGCCTGATCGCGAAATTATTTTGCATAGCGAAAATGGTTTGCTGGGTATGGGGCCTTTAGCTGTAGGCGAACAAATAGACGAAGAAATTGTTAATGCGGGTAAACAACCTGTCACGATGCTGCCTGGCGCATCATTGTTTCATCATGCTGATTCATTCGCCATGATTCGCGGAGGGCACATTGATATTTGTGTTTTAGGCGGCTTTCAGGTTTCAGTAGCAGGTGACTTAGCTAATTGGCGTACTGGCGATCCCAAGGCCATTCCAGCAGTAGGTGGAGCGATGGATTTAGCTTTAGGGGCAAAAAAATTATTTGTGATGATGGAACATCTGACTAAATCAGGTGTATCTAAGATTGTTAATACTTGTACCTACCCCATTACAGGGCTAGCCGTGGTTGATTGTATTTATACCGATTTAGCAACAATTTTAGTTACCCCAAGTGGGCTTGTTGCACTCGATTGGGTGGACGGTTTAAGCTTTGAGCAGTTGCGTGAACTCAGTGGAGTTGAGCTACGCAATGGCAAAAGCAGTTAAGTTGATGCAGATCAGAAGAGCGCGGCAGATTACATCATGAGACAAGAATATCGTTTTATATCCCTATTTACTTCGGGACTGGCTACTTTACTGGTCTTATGCGGTACTGCGGTATTCGCGGCGACCGATAACTCGACCTATCCATCGAAAACCATACGCTTGATTGTCGGGTTTTCTCCTGGCGGAGCAGCGGATACGGTAGGGCGCTCGTTAGCAGAAAATTTATCGTTACGCCTAGGTCAATCAGTCATTGTTGAAAACCGTGCAGGGGCCAATGGCAATATCGCTGCAGAATTAGTCGCGCGTTCAGCGCCTGATGGCTATGTTTTATATTTTCCTTCGATTGGCCAAGCAGTCAATGCTTCGCTGTATAAGAATCTCAATTACGATCCGATTAAAGACTTTACGGCAATTGGTAGCGTTTTTTCGGCGCCTAATATGTTCGTGGTGCCGATGAGTTCGCCCTATAAGACAGTGGGCGAGCTCATTACCGTAGCTAAAGCAAGCCCAGGCAAACTCACTTTTGCTTCTAGCGGTAATGGCACCTCAGTCCATTTATCGGCTGAACTTTTCATGAAAATGGCCAATATTGATTTAGTCCATATTCCCTACAAAGGAACTGGTAGTGCAATGGCCGATATTATTTCGGGGCAAGTAGATATGGCTTTCCCGAATTTACCCAGTGCATTACCGCAAGTGAAGGCTGGAAATTTACGGGCTTTGGGTGTTACTACCGCCAAGCGCTCCCCTGCAGCCCCCAATATACCCACCATTGCAGAAGCAGGTGTACCTGGGTATGACATGGGCACATGGTATGGCTTAGTGGGTCCAGCGGGCTTACCAGTAGAGATTCGGAATCGTTTAAATAAAGAACTACAACTGATTTTGGCTGATCCTAAATTTAAAGATAAATTAATTGCGCAAGGAGCTGATCCAATGCCAGGCACTCCAGAACAATTTACCCGCTTTATTTCCAGTGAAGTTGAGCGCTGGCGCAAGTTAATAGTGCAATCGAAAATTACCATTGAATAATTGCGCTGGTCCGCTAGGAATTACGAATGTCATCTAAATCAAACGCCTGCATTGTAGGTATTTATGAACACCCACTACGGGTAGCGCCTAATCATACGGTGGCGCAATTGCATGCTGAGGTAGCTCGAGGTGCGCTATTAGATGCAGGCTTAAGCTTAAATGATGTTGATGGCTACTTTTGTGCTGGCGATGCTCCAGGAATGGGCCCAGTGTCGATGGTCGATTATTTGGGCTTAAAAAAGGTTAACTATCTTGATTCAAGCGATATTGGTGGCGCTTCTTATTTAGCGCATATAAATCATGCTGCTCGCGCAATCGCCCAAGGGCAGTGTAAGGTTGCTTTGATTACCTTAGCAGGCCGGCCTAAATCAGAGGGTTCGAGCGGTACACAGGTGCGCAGTCAACATGCATCTGCGCCCGACTTTGCTTTTGAAAAACCCTACTCACCAGCGCCATTAAATACGTATGCGATGTGTGCCATGCGCCATATGTTCGAATTTGGCACTACCAGCGAACAGCTGGCGTGGATTAAAGTAGCCGCCTCAGCGCATGCGCAACATAATCCCCATGCTTTACTGCGGGAAGTGCTAACGGTAGAAGATGTTTTAAGCTCGCCAATGATTGCTGATCCCTTGCACCGAGCCGATTGTTGTGTGGTAACCGATAGCGGCGGCGCAGTAATTGTGGTGCATCCCGATATCGCTAAGTCATTAAAGCGCCCAGTAGTACAAATGCTGGGTGCTGCTGAATCGGCTAAAGGACAAATGGGTGGCAAGGTCGATTTAACCTATTCTGGTGTAGCTTGGACTGGCCCTCGCGCGTTTGCAGAAGCCGGTATAACGCCAAAGCAAATTCGGTATGCCTCGATTTACGATAGTTTTACTATCACCGTATTAATTCAGTTAGAAGATTTGGGTTTTTGTAAAAAAGGCGAAGGTGGTCGTTTTGTCGAGCACGGCCAGTTAATCGCTGGTAAAGGTTCGCTAGCTTTTAATACTGATGGTGGTGGCTTATGCAACAACCATCCAGCCAATCGAGGCGGTATGACGAAGATCATTGAGGCAGTGCGCCAATTGCGCGGTGAAGCCCATCCGGCAGTGCAAATTCCGAATCTGGAATTTGCTTTAGCCTCTGGCATTGGCGGCGCTCTGGGAACGCGCCACGGTGCAGCCACCTTAATTATGGGCAGAGTGTCATGAGCAATATTTTGAATGTGCCCTTGCCAAGCCCAGTGATTAATGCCGAAAATAAGCCGTTTTGGGAGGCGGCTCAAGAGGGGCGTTTGTTATTAAAAATGTGCTCAACTTGCAATGAACCCCATTTTTATCCCCGAACGATTTGCCCGCATTGTGGCAGCGATCAAACCCGTTGGGTTGAGTCGAGTGGTAAAGGCGAAATTTATTCGTTTACCGTTATGCGCCGTGGCGTAGAGGTACCATTTGCCATGGCTTATGTGACCTTAGAAGAGGGCATCAAAATGCTAACGCATATTACCAATTGTGATTTTGATGCAATTTATATTGGTCAACCGGTTAAGGTGGTGATGCAAGAAACCCAAGAAGGTCAGAAAGTACCGTTGTTTGAACCCATTGCCTGATAAGTCTACCGTTACTTGGCTTGAGGGCGATCAAAGCCACTCGGCACTTTGGCATTCAGAAAATCGACTGCTGCCCCCTAAAAAAATGGTGCTGGCAGACGATACAATCCCCGCAGACGATGCGTATCGGCTAGCTTGTGAGGGGACTGCATTATTATGGCGGGGCGACTTTCAAAATGCCCGGCAACTTTTACAAGCAATTGCGCGGCGCATTGATCGCCCACGGAAGAAAAAACGTGTTTCCAAAAAGAATGTGCAGGAGAAGCTGCATGACAAATTGCCAGTTGCAATAACAAATGATGTATTTAATCTGCATCGCCTAGCGCAATCACAGCGTGCGAGAACTTTAGGTCAGATCATAATTCGCGTAGACCCAAATCACCAGATTGCATTACGCCGAGCACCATTAGTTGCAGAAGCTTGCTTTGAGGCTTTCGGGGAAATCAATGCGTCTTACCTCATTTCCTTACGCGAATTATTGGGTTTAGTAGGTGCCCATGAATGGCGTAAAAAAGGGGTAGTAATTAAGGCTTTAGACGCCAATGGCACGCAACGTATTTATCCCCATTACGGTGTTTTTTCCCCGATTCGCGGTGAATATCTTGAGTTGGTGGCAAATGCTGTGCTACCAAAAGCGCTTAGCTTGAATTCCACAGCATTCGATATTGGTACAGGAACGGGCGTGCTCGCTGCCATTTTGGCAAAGCGTGGCATTGAAAAAATTATTGCCACTGAGATTGATGCGCGTGCCTTAATCTGCGCACAAGAAAATCTCTTACAGTTGGGCTTAAGCGAGCAGGTGACCGTAGCTGAGTACGATTTATTTCCGCCAAGTAAAGCAGCCCTCATCGTTTGTAATCCGCCGTGGATTCCAGCACGCCCGAGTTCTGCATTAGAGCGCGCTATTTACGATCCCGATAGTCAAATGTTACGCGGGTTTATCAATGGCTTAGCTGCGCATTTAGAAACAAATGGCGAAGGGTGGTTGATTCTTTCCGATATAGCTGAACACTTAGGTTTACGCTCGCAGGCAGAGTTAATGACGTGGATTGAAAATGCAGGCTTAGTGGTTCTGGGAAAAGAATCCATCAAGCCACGTCATCCCAAGATAAGTGACGCAACAGATCCGCTACATGCTGCGCGCTCTGCTGAGATCACTAATTTGTGGCGCTTGGGAGTGGTTGAGCGCTAAATAATTGACTAGCTACAACTTTGTACGGTCCATGCAGAGCTAGTTGCACTACCAGTAGCTGGCGCATAAGCCCATTCCGCACTGCTATTGCACCAAGCTGCAACACCGGCATTGCACTTGTATAAAAAACCATCGCTAGCTTTTACGATGGTTCCACTTAAATAGCTACCACGTCCAGCTGGATATACCTGTGAACCACTTGGACAGTTATTACTAATACTTGATGTTGGGCTTGACAATGGTGATGTCGTAGCACCACCAATGGTGGTTTGAGTAACGGCACTAAAGCTAATGTTTAAGTTAGCAGCTAAATTATTAATCGCAGCATCTAATAAATTAAAGAATTGCGTTCTGCCAGCAGTAGTAGAAATATTTAAAATAGTAGTCGAGCTCAAACCAGTGGCTGTTAAGGCTACAGTAAAAGCTTTATTACTATCTGCGGGCGCTATATAGCTATATTGGTTGGAACTGTTAAGGTATGCCATCGTTCCAAATACGTTACTAAAAATAGTCGCAATATCTTGAGCATTTAATTGCACACTATTTGTAGCAAGAATTGCGCCAGAATTAAATGTTTTTTGGTTATAAATTTGATCAAGGTATAAACGAATTTGGCGGGGATATAAAATAAAGGTTGAACCAGCAGATTCTGTTGAGCCAATGGCTGCTATATAAGCGGTGTCAGACAAGCTGTAGTCACCTATTGATTTCAATTGCGCCATTTCTGGGTTTGTTGTGTACATCCCCGCGCAGACTCTGAAATAATCTTTAATGATTGCGGAATACGTACCCGCGTTATAGGCCGCGTTCAAAATTAAATCATAAATATTATTTACAGCTTGAGCCGAGCTAGGTAGCGATAAATTACTCATACATTTGGCATAATATTGAGATTGGGGACCCCAAGTTTGCGCATTATTCATTGCCAAACGATTCATATCATTAAAATGGAAATATGCGGCGGCTAATGGGCCAAAGTATTTTTGATCAAGGGAATCTGGCCCCTTACTTAAAGTTTGACTACCGTTATCTTGTTGTTCCACGGTATACCCAAGGCCTTTTTGGAGTGCCACAAAATTAACCAAACCAATACCGCTTGAATCTTCAAGGCGTTTTGAGTAGTCATTAATTTGATATGGCCCACCTTGGCCAATCGCTAATAAGCTTGCCCGTTGCGCATCATTTGCATTGATCCAATTGGTCGAATTAATATAACCTGCTGTATCAATATTTTCTTGCAATAATTGACCAAACAAACTGCCATAAATATAATCTTTATTAAACTGTAAGTTCGGATATTTTTCGCGCATCATTCGTCCAAGCAGGGCTCCGGCGACATAATTTGAAATCAATAAATCCGTGTAATTTGAAGTCAAGGTTAATTTTTCAATATTTCCAGAGCCATAGGGCAAATTCAAGTGATAATTAATCACCCCACTAGCAGTACTTAATGGCGTAAATTGAATGGGAGATGGTAAACCATTTGTAGCATTGGTAATATTAGATGGGGCGGGTGGCACCGCAGTCGGTGGATTGACTAAGGGTATTGGTTCAGCTATCGGGGTTGGAGCAACTCCACAATTGCTTATTAATGTCCATGGCTGACCACTCCCAGCACCCCCGCTATTCGTTTCTGGATTATTTCCTTGGGTCCACCAATTATTTTTATATTCACTCCCATTTTGTACTACCAGCATGCCAGGGGTTGCATAAACTTTATTGGTATCCCAAGTAGCAATTCCATCGCATGTTGAATTTGTCAGGCCATTGGCCGATAGTTGTAAAGCGCGGTTTTGCGCTACAGTAGGTTCATTAGATGACCCGCCCCCACAGGAGATGAGCCATAAAAGTGGTAGCAAATACACTATCGACAATAATTTTTTTAAATAAGTAAGCATCGCATTCTTCTTGATTTAATTAGGCGCAAGGATTCGCCCGCTTAGCCAAGTCTAATAGACCCTTATAAGCCCTATCAAGAAATGAATTATTTTGGGCGGTAATAGTACCGATTTTAAGAATTATGTTGATTTTTTAATTAATTTTAAGATCCACTTTAGTAAAGTAAATTTTTGCTAAACTATTTCCAAAGGGGTATTAATTGCGCCTAAAAGCCAGTTAATTTATCCTGAATAATTGAAGGGTGACTCTTTTCGCCGCCTAAAATTTATAGTAATTTGCGGAGACTTTAACTGATGACACTCTCACCGACAGTTTCAAATTTACTACTGCAAAACATCCCCCTTTTTTCTTTGTTATCTGAAGATAGCTTAACTTTACTTTCGAGGGCAACGGCTAGGAAAAAATTTCCAAAAGAATACCTTATTATTTCTGCTGGTGAGCATGCCAATAATCTTTATGCAATTATTAGTGGTGAAGTAAAAGTCTTCATGAATGATAAAAAACAGAAAGAAATTATTATTACCAAGTTACATAAAGGAGACTTCTTTGGGCATATGGGGTTATTAGACAATAGCAAGGGTTTGGCTTCGGTGATGACAACCAAAGATACGGAAATATTATTATTAAGTAAAATTGAATTTCAAAAGTGTCTTAAAAAAAATCCTAATTTGGTTTTAGAATTACTACATACCATGGTTCACTATCTTCGTGCCGCAGATCACAAGATCAGTAGCCTTGCTTTGTTAAGTGTTTACCAGCGCGTTGCTGATTTTCTAATCATGACAGCCAAGCCAATGGGCGATAAGCGGGCATATGTTGATGAGGCTTCAAGACAAGATATTGCAGAAGTTGTGGGCGCTTCTAGAGAAATGGTTGGGAAGGTATTGCATAGCTTGGAAATGAAAGGGTTGATCCAGATTCACGGCAAAGCAATCGTTTTAAGCCAGGAGATTGCATTACCCACCAATGATGACGAATAAACACCTGTTCCAGAGGCGACTTCATTGCCTCTGGAACAGGAGGATAAAGTCATTATGGCAGAGATGCTTATGGTAATTTTTTTTAAGGTTTGTTGGCACATCAATACTCTTGGCAATATTCAATTTGCTTGTTTAGCTTTATTTTGAGTGAATCATTTAATTTATGAAAAAAATAGCATTAAAAAATGCTATTTTTTTCATACACAATCTAAATATAGATCATCGCCTTAATTGGCTATCCCTAAAGATTTTGCAAAAGCTTTTGAAGTCTGCCCAGGTGATGTTGCGCCTGCATTATTGAAATAAAGCCAATCTGCTGAGGCTTGCCACATCATCATGCCATTCATAATTGGCAGAGAGTTGGCGATATCGGAGGTTAAGCTATTTAAGACTGTTAAATAAGGAACAGCTGGTACGGATACTGTAAATTCTGAGCCAGCACCTGCCTGATTATTGACTGCTTCTCCAAGCAGTACCCCGGAAACTGAATCTGGAACACAAGATGAATTAGGAAAACTTCCATTGGAACAGCTAGAGCTGCTTAAAATTGAAAAGATTTGTGCAAACTTAGCCAAAGATCCCAATGCCATAGGATTCGTACCATCAATAGTGTAGCCATATTGGTTATATAGTTGGGTCTGAATGTAGTCAACTTTCCCAGCTGCAATAGCTGGATAATATTCATTATTGGCAGGACTCCCTCCCTTCCCCCAATAAACGCTCATACTGGGATCTTGGCATCCCCCTACGAAAGGTGGGTTGTAATTGGTTCCTGTGCCACCGCCCGAGGAATACCAAACATTATTTTGTGGGCTTGTGGACACAAGGTTGCTTTGACTGGAAACTATTTGTGGTGCTATTGAAACCTTAAGATTGGCGCTCTTGATTGCTGTAGCAGCATCCAAAATAAAAGCACTGCAATGACCATTTTCTAATTCCAAATCAATTCCTACAAGCTGCGGCAATCCAGCAGCATTTAAGGCGGTGTTGTAGGCTTGCACTTGCTTAATAGCTGCATTTGCAAAAATTGTCCCATTTCCTGTAAAGAGGGTGCCATTGCAGGGGGCACCACGCGGATCTCCATAGCTGCATGTGGTGCCGCCCCCTACTGTATAGAAATTAAGGGTTCCTGGAGATTCAAGTGAAATAATAGACTTCATATACCCAAGATATGTTGGGTTAATGGCTCCATTAGAATTTACGTCAGTTGCAGACATGGCGCCAAACATGACCATATTGTAATTTTTCATTCCAGAGCTACCAATTGCATTTGGTAAATTGCTCATATCTCCCACCGCCGTCATATCAAAATAAATTGACGACTTCTGACTATTCTGTCCAATCCTATCCATTGCCGCTTTAGTTGATGTTACCGAAGTCGAGACAGCACTATTCGAGGTAGCGCTATTCGCTGTAGCACCATTAGGCCCACCTGCACTAACCGCACTAGCTGAAGTCACTCCAGTAACTGCACCACCAGAGGCGACATCATTGCCACCACCACAAGATGCTAAAGCTATGACTGAGGTAGCGCAAATTAAAATGTGTTTTATTGATGAGTTTATTTTCATTTTGATTGATCTCGTTTAATGGATACTTTTTAAGTTTAAGAGACTGATTAAGTCTTACCCAAGCAATAAATGATTAAAAGCGGTAATAGTGCCGATTTTGATAAAAATTATTGAATTAGAATTTATAACCAACCCCAACTAGGGCATTCATTGCATTAATGCTAACGGTGCCGGTCGCATTATTTGCTAAGTTTTGGTTACCGTAGCTGGTGTAGTTAACCTCACCAAAGCCATACCAATTACCCATAATAATTTGACGATAACCTAGACCCAAAGAGTAGCCAGTAAAGTTATCAGTTTGTTCGGCCTTATATTGAGCACCTGCATAGCCAATTTTGGCGTAGGCTAGTTTCTCTTTATCAATCGCCCACGCTGGTGAGATAAAAATATTATAAGAATTTTGTTTTTTCACACCTTGCTGCTCAGTGTATTTAGCGCTAGGAATAGTTACAGTGTAATTGGTCGAAGGGCTCTCAATTGGAGAGTACTCAGCACCAATGCCTAAGAGAAAGGCATTTGTGATCGGAAAGTAATAGCCTGCTGCGACTGTGCCAGTAAAGTAATTGAGATTACTAGAAGAGACTGAATAGGTATAAGGGGTACCAGTTACAGTACCGCCTGAAAAACTTGGCGCAGAGGACTCATAACCAATACCAATTTGCCCATAAAACCCTTGAAATACTGATTGGGCAAAAGCACTAGGAGCGATGCATGCGCTAGTTAGTGCTGTGGCAATGATGAGTTGTTTGGTTTTCATGGGAGCCCCTGATTGATTATCAATAAATTTATAAAAATGATTATCTTATGAGAAGGTAAAAGCATCTAATCTCATTAAAAAAAGTATATTTTAAAAGTTGTAGTTACATACAAAAATATCGTAAGGGAATACCCGTAGCTTGCCTAAAAAACCATAGAAGAATGGTAAAAGTACCGAATTACAGTACTTTCTATAAGGAAAAGAGTAGATATAACTATAATATTTTTTATATAAATTGATTGACCTTAAAGGATGGCTACCATGAAATCTAAACTTTATGTATCTTCAGTTGTATGCTTAAGTGTTTTTACCTTAGCATCTTGTGGCGGCGGTGATGGTGGTTTATCGAGTAATTCACCAGGTGCCACTAGCGCATCTGCTACATCTGCTACACCGATTACTGCTGCGATTGATAAGGTTGGAAATAACTTGGGCCCAACCCCAATTACGGCGACCGTTCCTGGCTGGCCTAATTATCTTGCGATGGGAGCTGTTGGTGGACCAAATACATTTCCTCCAACTAATCCTCCAGTTCCAGGTGCTGGTGGAATTTTAAATCAGGATGATTTTGGTGGAACTCCAATTGATGCGGTATTTAAGTACGGCGGAATAAATGGCAATGGCGATCCTGGGGTAATCGATCCTCCAACCTTAGCCCTAATGATGTCGAGCGATCTTAATGGAAGTCTAAGCTTGTTCACTTCATATGGGACTAAAGCCATACCAGGTATTTCTTACCAAAATGGTAAAGTTGCACGGCCAGTTTTAGTGGAGTACACATCACAAATGAGTGGTGGATTAAATTTAACTGACTTTACAGATACGCTATCTCCCACTGGATGGGATAACAAGACTTATCTTATGTCCCGTCACTTTAGCTCTCTAATGGGCGATGTGATGGCATTATATGCAAACCCAATAACGTTGAATAGTCAAAATTACTATGGCTCCATCATTATGAATCCAGATCTTTTTGGGTTCATACAGCAAAATAATTATATTGGGGTTGTAAATGATGCACTTCCAGCGGGGAGAGTAAATCTAGCAGTGGATAGGGCGCTTTGTTTAATGACGCCAACAAATCGGACATACACTAATACGTTTAATCCAAATGCATTAAGCCCACCATTCCCACCATATTTAACATCACCTACTAATTCTTTCTCAGGCTCAGTAGTGGGGATTTTGACCCAAATGTTAAAAGCTAATTATCCTGTTTACAGCATTAATTCAACAAGTGGCTTAGAGCCATTTTGGAATGCCGCTACAAATAATCTCATCAATGGGGGAACTCCAACGGTAGTTGGCGCTTGGTTTAATGCTTGTACTGCTAATCCAACATATGACAAAACCCAATATAATCGTCCGAATTTTCCTGCTGGATTTGATGGGTGGATACAGGCACAGAATTGGATTATTCGGACATTTGCTCCGCCAATTAATGGTCAAAATACTGTTACTTTTGGTTGGCATGACAATATGTCTGCCGTCAATACTGGCTGGTGGGTTCATAATGATTACCCCACTTCCGCTGGGGCTACAATCCCCAGTGTTTATTCAACCCCCGTTTCACAATGGCTCTGCGCAAATGCGCCGAGTGCAATTTGGACGAGCTCCAATTCTTCTGTAACCGGCAATTGCCCAACTGGCTTATATAAACCCGATTTTTTTGTATTTGATCGATACGAGCATGACGACAGTATGGTTCCCGATGATTCTCAAGCCACTTTATATAATGCGCGCGATTGGGATAACTATTTAACAGCCGTAGGACAAGTTAGTAAGAATTTTAGTAATATACCTGTGATGATTTGGCAGATTCCTGGTTCGGGACTGCCAATTCAAGGTTATGCTGAAATATGGCCCGGCGGTACTCCTTCACCCTCTTATGTATTTAGCTCCGCACCCGCTTATTTTTTTGGAGACACAAATACTAATGCTAGTTTAAGTAATATCATCATTGGTACTCCACCTGGAATTCAGAGTCTTACCTCAAGTGGACTTACGGCAACTGTTACAACTACTGCTCCGCACCAACTAACAAATAACTCTTCGACCCTGATTGCACAAGCAGTTCCTCTCGCCTATAACGGCTCCGTTAATTCAATTAACGTTACGGGTTCAAATACTTTTACCTATACTTTGGCTGCGTCGCCTGGTAGCTCTGCAACTTCTATGGGTATTTATGCCGGCAATAAGGAGCCACTTGCTTCAATTTACGCGGGAGCTTATCCCATGCCTTGCACTGGATCATTAAGCTATAACTGTAAGGTGGGCACCACTTATCAACAATACCTTCTTACCTACCCTGGTGGAAATTATAATTGGAGCCAAAATAATGGAAAGTTAGCTTTAGCAGCTTCCAATAATGTATTTGCCATTATGTGGGGCGGTGGTAATACAACTAACGTGATCTATAACCTGCAGGATCAGCCTGCCTCAGATGGAGGTAAGTTGAAACAAATGCTAATAAATTATTATCAGTGGACGCCGCCAGGCAATCTCACTCCCACTACTAAATAAATAAAGTTGAACTCTATAAAAAGAAAGGCACCCACCTTGAAATCTAAACTTTATGTATCTTTAGTTACATGTTTAATTATTATTCTTTAGCGTCCTGTGGGTGTCGATATAGATGGATTTATTGTTCTACCAAATATGCTGTTTATTCATCAGGCACTAATTACTTACTCCTGAGCAAGTATATTGATAACCTGGGCCAGGGGCATCAGCATTAATCGTTAATGTATATGTTGTGTTGGCTTGAAAATTAAAGTTACTTACGCACCCTCCGCCTGGTGGAGACCAAACAATCGCTGGGGTGCCGTTCCAACCATTAATCGGAGTTGACCCTGCAGCTCTATCTGCAGCATTTGCATAAGTCGAAATATTAATAGCGTTTATTAGGACGGATTGAGCCAAACTTTGAAAATAGCTATCTAAGTCAGCATTAACAGGAATAGCCGGATTGATTTTATTGGTAGCTGTAGTGCCGATAGTCACTGAAGCTCCAGGAGCAATTGCGTTAACACCATCACCAATAGTATTTGCAGATCCTAGAGGCGCAGGGAAGATATTTGCTACCGCATAATTTTTAGTACCTACGTTTTTTATTACCAACGTGAATGGGGAGGTTGGCCCCGGAGGAACTGGACACTGCATGACAAAAGATGATCCAAAAATAACTGAACTAAACCCGCCCTTGCAAGCATATTTATCACTATAGACAGTTGGAGAATAGTCAACATTCAAAGACCACACCATAATTCCATTCTTGCCAGTTTTAGTAAGAATAGGAATATCAGCTGTGATTTCTGTAGCCAATGCATTCAATATAGTTGGATAAGGATAAGAGGGCGTGCTTGTCCCCACAGGACTTACTGCGGGTTGCCAAATAGTAGCCGCACCCGCTGCACCTCGGCTTGAAGGCAGGCCAATGGCATATCGAGTAGTACTCGGAATGCATAGAGGAGTGCCATTAGATCCCGCACAACTTGATTTTGTTATGGTATTAAACGCGTTTGCTAATGCCCCAACAAGGCAGGTTTGAGTTTCGTCACAGCCGTCCATGCTCCAACCCCCTGTGTTGTAAGCCTGAACAAAAATATAGTCCACATTACCGCTGGCGATAACAGGCCCATATTGATTATTACAACCGCCCGATGCCATTCCTAATAAGGCTGGGTAAGATGACTTCATGCTATGTGATGGGGTTACAGGACACATGGGGGTTGAATCTATAGATACCGCTTGAGGTGCAATTGAAACTAAGAACCCAGCCTGCTTAAAGCCCAGTGCTAAAGCTGAAATAGTTGGTGCATCAATCGGCTGTCCACCACCTTCTAAGTCTAAATCAACCCCAACAATTTGATTGGTTGGGGGTAGGGTTGCATTCAGGGCCTTAATTCCTGCAGTTACATTAGTAATAATCGCCCCAGCAGTACTTGTATTGATCGTTGACGAAGTTGCAGTTTGACCACCAATACTAATAAAAGTTTTCGATCCAGCGCCCTGCTTTTTCACCCCACTAGTTACTGCATTTGTCAGTAATGTATCTAAAGTAGGTGTGGTTAAGCCCGTTATTACAAAACCATAGATAACAATATCAGGTGCGGCAAGTCCTGCGGGTTCAATAGCTGAAAATGAGCCGGTTGCAGTAGCATCAACATAAGCAACCTTCAAAATTGAGGCCGCAGGAACAGTAGCAAAGCCCACACTATCCATCGCCGCTTTAGTTGATGTTATCAAAGTCGATGCAGCGCCATTAGGTGCATTAGTAGCAACCGCACTTGCTGAAGTCACTCCAGTACCTGCGCCGCCAGAGGCGACATCATTGCCGCCGCCGCAAGACACTAAACTCAATAAACCTAACACCAATGCTAAATTATTTAAATAAGACCGCATGATTTATTCTTTAGTTAACGTGTGTGGATTAGCAAGATTGATAAGCTCATTTAGCTATTGCGGGGTTAATCTGCGGTGTTGAGGATGCAGAGCTCAGAAAAGTAGTTTGGGTAATAGCATTAAAACCAGTGAAATTAGTATTTATTAAACTACTTTGTAAATTCTGAATCGCTGTATCTAGCAAAGTAAAAAATTTAGCTCTATCAGTGGCATTCGAGATGTTTAAAATAGATTGCGCAGTTAAGCTGCTAGCCGTTATTGCCTTGGTAAAAGCTAGATTGCTATCCGCAGTAGCTATGTAGCCATATTGACCAGCGCTATTCACATACGATAAGGTGCCAAAAACATTTGCAAAAACGCTGGCAATATCATTTACGCTTAAGTTAACACTAGAAGTGCCCGTAAATGCGCTTGAAGGAAAAGTTTGTTGGTTATAGATTTCATCAAGATATAAGCGTACTTGGCGGGGGTAATAAAGATAGAGATAGTCGGGTGTCAGGGGGGCCGGGGAGCCCACACCTAAACCAGCTGCTGCGATATAACTTGTCGGAGAAAGACTATAGTTACCCATGGACTGTACTTGTGTAGTAGCTGGATTTCCTGCTGTGTACATTCCAGCACATATAGCCATAAAATCTTGAGTTATTGAAGCCGAAGTCCCCGCGTTATAGGCTGCATTTAAAATCATATCCAAAATATTATTTCCACTTTGTGCTGAGCTTGGCAATTTCAAATTGTTCAAACAAGTGGCAAAGTTTGAAGTACTACTATAAGCATTAAGCTCAGTTAAGCGGTAGATATCATTGAACTGGAAATACGCAGCAGCTAATGGGCCGAAATATTTTGAGTCGAGTGAGTCAGGCGCCACATTTACTGCTTGGCAGTTGTTATCTTGTTGGTAAACGCTGTAGTTAAGACCTTGCTGGAGTGCGGTGTAATTAGCTAAACCTAGACCCATTGGTGCCGCCATCCCAGCTGGTGCAGTCGCACTGTAATATTCTAATCGTTGTGGATAGCTATTAATTTGGTATGGTCCACCTTGCGTTGCCGCCATTAAAGGGGCAAGTGTTGCTGGATCTTGGATGATCCAATTTTGCCTAGGACCTACATTAGAATAATTATTGGCACCATTACTTTCTTGTAATAATTGCGCGAATAAAGTTCCATAAAGATAATCTTTATTAAACTGTACGCCTGGATACGTATCGGAAATCATTCGCCCGATTAAGGCGCCTGCGACATAATTAGAGGTTAATAAATCGGTGAAATTGGATGATAACGTGAGTGTAGTTGGGGGATTGCTGCCAGCCGGTAAAAGTAGCTTATAACTCAATGTTCCACTAGCCGTGCTGTTAGTCGTAAATTGTGTTGGCGTTGGCAGGCAACTGAGATTTTGGCAAGCTGGTGTGGTCGAGGGAGGCGGACAATTCCCCACCCTATCCATTGCCGCTTTAGTTGATGTTACCGAAGTCGAGACAGCACTATTCGAGGTAGCGCTATTCGCTGTAGCACCATTAGGCCCACCTGCACTAACCGCACTAGCTGAAGTCACTCCAGTAACTGCACCACCAGAGGCGACATCATTGCCACCACCACAAGATGCTAAAGCTATGACTGAGGTAGCGCAAATTAAAATGTGTTTTATTGATGAGTTTATTTTCATTTTGATTGATCTCGTTTAATGGATACTTTTTAAGTTTAAGAGACTGATTAAGTCTTACCCAAGCAATAAATGATTAAAAGCGGTAATAGTGCCGATTTTGATAAAAATTATTGAATTAGAATTTATAACCAACCCCAACTAGGGCATTCATTGCATTAATGCTAACGGTGCCGGTCGCATTATTTGCTAAGTTTTGGTTACCGTAGCTGGTGTAGTTAACCTCACCAAAGCCATACCAATTACCCATAATAATTTGACGATAACCTAGACCCAAAGAGTAGCCAGTAAAGTTATCAGTTTGTTCGGCCTTATATTGAGCACCTGCATAGCCAATTTTGGCGTAGGCTAGTTTCTCTTTATCAATCGCCCACGCTGGTGAGATAAAAATATTATAAGAATTTTGTTTTTTCACACCTTGCTGCTCAGTGTATTTAGCGCTAGGAATAGTTACAGTGTAATTGGTCGAAGGGCTCTCAATTGGAGAGTACTCAGCACCAATGCCTAAGAGAAAGGCATTTGTGATCGGAAAGTAATAGCCTGCTGCGACTGTGCCAGTAAAGTAATTGAGATTACTAGAAGAGACTGAATAGGTATAAGGGGTACCAGTTACAGTACCGCCTGAAAAACTTGGCGCAGAGGACTCATAACCAATACCAATTTGCCCATAAAACCCTTGAAATACTGATTGGGCAAAAGCACTAGGAGCGATGCATGCGCTAGTTAGTGCTGTGGCAATGATGAGTTGTTTGGTTTTCATGGGAGCCCCTGATTGATTATCAATAAATTTATAAAAATGATTATCTTATGAGAAGGTAAAAGCATCTAATCTCATTAAAAAAAGTATATTTTAAAAGTTGTAGTTACATACAAAAATATCGTAAGGGAATACCCGTAGCTTGCCTAAAAAACCATAGAAGAATGGTAAAAGTACCGAATTACAGTACTTTCTATAAGGAAAAGAGTAGATATAACTATAATATTTTTTATATAAATTGATTGACCTTAAAGGATGGCTACCATGAAATCTAAACTTTATGTATCTTCAGTTGTATGCTTAAGTGTTTTTACCTTAGCATCTTGTGGCGGCGGTGATGGTGGTTTATCGAGTAATTCACCAGGTGCCACTAGCGCATCTGCTACATCTGCTACACCGATTACTGCTGCGATTGATAATATTGGTAGCCCTGCAGGTGGACCATGGGGCCTAGGTTATATCGCAATGGGGGCTGTTGGCGGGCCAAATCAATCTGCTCCAACTGCAACTAGCACTGGCGGACAGGATGATTTTGGAGGGAAGCCAGTCAATGTCGTATTTGAGTACGCTGGCGACGATGGACGTGGCAACCCTGGCGATATTCTTGCCCCAATCAATTACTGGAAAATGGTTCAAGACTGGAACGGCATCCCGCCCAATCGCTATGGTGTGGCAGCTACCACTGGCCTAGTTAATATTAATCAATTTCCCACGCGGATTGCGATGGTTGAATATACCGCGCAGATGAGTGGCGGTACAAATTTTTCCGACTTTACTAATGGCCCCCCAGGCCTAAGTAGCTCTGACACAAGTGCTGCTTACATTATGGCGAAGCACTTTATTAGCTTGGGGGCCGATGCACAGATGATGATTGCTAGCCCTGTTGTTTATGGAGGTAAAAATTATTATGGCACTTTAATTATGAATCCGGATATGCTGGGTGCGATTCAACAAAATAATTTAGTCAATACAGTTAATAGTACTTTGGCTACCTATGACGTCAACACTGCTGTAGCCCAAGCCATGTGCGTTTTAAATACTCAGGGCACATATACCAATACGTTTAATCCCAACTCATTAAACCCAACAACGGGTGTGCCATATATTAATAAAGCATATAGCGGCACCCCAATTCAGATTGCAATCGCAATGTTAAATGATGGTTATCCAGCATATAGTTTGGCGGGTCAGGTTGACCCTTATTGGAATAGTATTACTGGAAATCAAATACCACAATGGGTGAACCCTACCGCACCCCAAGCCGATACGCAAATTCAGAAATGGTTTAACGTATGCCTCTCAGCAAAGCCTACTACCAAATTTCCGGCAACTTTAGATGGCTGGGTACAAGCAAATCACTATATGATTCGCAGTTTTGCACCTAAAGGCACAGTAACAGTTGGATGGCAAGATAATATGTGGGCAGTTAATACTGGTTATTGGGTACATAATGATTTCCCAACTTCCAGTGGCGCAACAGTCTCCAGCACATACTCTGGCCCAGTGATAACTTTCCTGAAAAATAGTGCACCAAGTACGATGGATATGAGTGCTAATGGAGTAGATTTTTTCGCCTTTGATCGCTTTGAACTTGACGATAGTAGTTGGGGTGGCGTTCAGTACCAAGCTACCCTTGACAACGCACGTGCTTGGGATAACATCCTTACAGCAGTCGGTCAAGTGAGCACAGGTTGTAATGGGATTAATGCAAATTGCAGCAACATACCCATTATGCTTTTCCAAATTCCTGGCTCGCACATTACTAATACTACAGAATCTACTCCTGAAAAATTAACTGTTGCTGGCGTAGGTAATCCCGTAATAAATCCTTGTGGTGCTGCGGGCTCAGCTAATTGCATAGCATACCCACCTCCACAGCCACAACAATATGTCTTCAGTACTGCACCGGTTTATTTCTTTGGCGATAGTAATTTAAAGTCAGATTTAAGTAATATTATGACTGGGCCCACAAGTGCCACTCCAAGTGGAACAATGGTCGGTAACTATCAGTTGCCCTGCGGACCTAATTTGGCCCCCTTATCAACTACCCCTGGATACAATTGTTTAAATAATACGCAAGTTACTTATCAACAATATTTAATGCAGTATCAGCTTAAGTCTAATAACTATGATTGGAGTAAAGATAACGGTAAGCTCAAACTAGCCGCTCAAAATAATGTGTTTGCTATTTTGTGGGGCGGCGGACAAACAACCAGCGTGATTCAAAACTTTTCAAATAATAATGATAACGGTTGGTTAGCGGGGAAAATTAAAGCTTATTTTACAAATCCTACCCCATTACAGTAGCTTCGAGCATAAATAATTTGAGTAAATGCTAAGAAAAAATTGAGCGTGGAAAACCTAATTCAGGCAGTTTTATCTAATTTCACACTCACTTTTTTTGTTTTGGGGTTACTCTGCTCGGGCGCATCTATTGCTTTACAGAAGATGCCGCTAAGCAACCGAGATCAAGTATATGAAGTTGTTTTTAAGTGGTATTTATTTTTTTCGATTGGCGCCGCTTTTGCTTACGGCTTCATCGGTCATGTTTTTTTTGGGGCGCTGACTGCCCAATTTATTGGCTGGGCTCCGAGCCCATTTCAACTCGAAGTGGGGTTTGCTAGCCTAGGGTTTTCAATTCTGGGATTTATGGCTTTTGCGGGCAATTGGAATATGCGTTTGGCTGCTGTTATTGCGTCTGCTGTCTTTCTATGGGGCGCTGCTGTTGGACATATTATTCAAATGATGCAATTTCAGAACTATGCCTCAGGTAATGCAGGCGCTATTTTTTATACCGATAGCGTACTTCCTATCTTTAGCATTTGGCTCTTATGGGCTACCAGACCTAGAAAATTCTATTTAAAATAAATAGTTGGAACAAACCCCTTGACCGATTCACTAAGGGTGGTTGTTACAAGGAAGTTGCCGCTAATTCGGTTCATATTAAAGAGTTCCTTAATTTAAAGTAATCTATTAAAGCCTCCATTAATTACAGGCGAATCAATGACTTAGAGAGCTAAAACACGCTTTTTTACACATTATTAGACCGTTTACAAAATGTAGTACACCCCTACTTCAGAGGCGCCAGTAGCTAGCTTAGAAGAGCCAATGGATAGCATCGCTCAACATCTAGGCATATGGGAATTTAGTTTTATTGCCTAGCAAATAGCATTAAGGGTGTGATATCGCCTTTATCTGCGGCACGTAGGGCTGATAAGTAGTTTTGGCGTGTGAGACCTAGGGTGGCGATTGAAGTGTTACCACCCCAAGAAAATCTTTTACCACCAAGGTTGACGATTAAAGCATCCGCTATCAAGCGAGCATGACGGCCATTGCCATTTGGAAATGCATGGATTAATAGTAGCTGATGATGAAAGCGCACTACGATTTCATCAATGGGTACTGCTTGATTTTCAATTTGATAAGCGGTGTTATCTAAGAGATTCTTAAGAGCAACAGCAATCTGAGTCCAGTCAATACCGATGCTCTTGGCACTTTTTCTGAACGTACCAGCCCAGAGCCATGTTTTGTTAAACATTCGGCTATGCATCTCACGTACCAACCCCTCATCCAAACATTGAATGATCTTTTGACGCGCGATCCAATTTGCGCCTTCGACTATATTCATTTCTTCCCAAGCATTTAAATCGGCTTGAGTGCTAATGTGTTTTGGAATGAGGTCAAGAGCTTCATCCGGATCAATCGGAGTGGCTCCTGGCGCATATTCAAACTGCATCACCATAAATTCCTTCTAGGCCCGTCCAAAATCTCTTTTGCCAATAGTTGCAGTTGCTTTTCACTGGCGGACTTGTCTACCGACTGATCCTCAAGACTCATCGAATGAGAAATAGGGCGCAATCGCTCCCGCGCAATCGTAATGGCGCGATCTTCCAAGATTTCTTCTAAAGACTTGCGTGGCACCAAGGTGTATTGCAACTCGCAATCTAAGGCGCTAGCCAGCTTGCGCAGGCTAGCTAAGGTGATCTTTTCATCAGCTTCAGCCTTTTCAAGCTTGGCTATGCTATGGGGCGTAACCCCCAGCTTGCGAGCCAGCGCAGAGGCCGACATACCCAAAGATTCACGGATAGCCTTAACCCACCCATTGCCTGGGCGGCTTGGGGGATGAGCATCCCTTAACTTAGTAAGGGCAGAATCCATTTGATGGAGTTGTAAGTTAGCGAATTTCTTGTTCATATTGATACCTATAGGTATTAATTAATATGCCTAATTGTAATCTATAGGTATGAATTAATACAATAAATTGATACCCATAGGTATCAAATAGCTATAAGAAGGAGGGGTTTTAGGTTAAATAACAACGTCATTCCGTCAAAGGCACCCCAAAGGGGTGGCTTGCGAACCCTTGATAGTCACGAACAAAGAAACGTGTAGTAGATACCAATAGACAACAAAAACCCCTTAAGGCTTTATTCCGTAAGGGGTTAGTTGCTGTTGCTAGGTAATGCTACTACTAATAATGGTGGAGTCGGCGGGAATCGAACCCGCGTCCGCAAATCCTCTACAACAAGTTCTACATACTTAGTTGTGTTATTTAATTTAACCATTGCACCGCGAACCAACACGCTATGCAATCGCGATTCACTTAGTTTTCGTATCACCCCTCGTGACACGAGATGATCTTATCTCTTGTAAATGACCCTGATGTAGCTTGCGCTACCTGACCCAAGAGAGAATCAGTTCAGGGGCAACCGCATTTAAGCGGCTAGTGCGTAACGTTCGTCGTTAGCAGTTATTACATTCCCATTGATTTACGAGATAACGGGTCCTCGGTATGCCCTTGCTGCTTTGTAATCCACGTCGAAACCATGTCGACCCCGAATTAAAAACGTTGGGACGACTATTTTAAAGCGCTTCTAAAGAAATTGCACCTTATTTGGGAAAGACGATCGCCAGTAGCTCGCGAGGATCATTGACGAGGAAGTCAGCGCTCCAGTCTTGCGGGGGTTCAGCACAACCACAGTAGCCATAGGCGGCTGCGACGGTTTTCATTCCAGCGGCTTTACCAGCGACGATATCGCGAATATCATCACCGACATAAAGGGATTTATTGGGGTCCACTTGGGCAATTTCTGCTGCATGCAGCAATGGCGCGGGGTGGGGTTTTGGATGGGCAGTCGTGTCTCCTGAAACGGTGGAGGCAGCGCGATGCCGTAAACCCATGAGCTCAGTTAATGGATGCGTAAAGCGCTCACTTTTATTGGTAACGATACCCCAAGGCATTTTGGCATCGTCTAAGGTATTTAATAGATCATGAATACCTTCGAAGATGCTGCTATGGACTAATAGCGCTTGTTCGTAATTAATAAAAAATTCATCGCGCAAAGGAATGAAGTCAGGATGCTTGGTATCGATACCAAAGGCGCATTGGATTAAACCGCGCGCACCTGCAGATGAGTGGGGACGCATTTCTTCATAAGGCTTTGGTGGAAGTTGACGGGCAATGAGTAATAAATTGGCAGCATTAACTAAATCAGGCGCAGTATCAGCAAGCGTACCGTCTAAATCAAAAAATATTCCTGCGAACGGGCTATGGGCCAAATCATTACCCCTAGTTTTTAGAAGCTTTACGCGTCGCAATTAAATAATTAACAGAAGTGTCGTCACTAAGGCTATAAATTTGCGTAAGCGGATTGTAGCTAAGACCTTTAATGTCAATGATTTCAAGCCCTGCATCACGCACAAAGCGCCCCAATTCAGAGGGCGTAATAAATTTACGGTAGTCATGAGTACCTTTTGGTAGCAAACGCAGTAAATACTCGGCCCCAATGATGGCAAATAAATACGATTTTGGGTTGCGATTGAGGGTGCTAAAAAATAAGGTGGCTCCAGGCTTAGCTAGTGTTGCACAGGCATGGACCACTGAAGCAGGGCTGGGTACATGCTCGAGCATTTCCATGCAGGTCACTACATCAAAACTTTCGGGCTCAGTTAGCGCAAGTGCTTCGGCAGAGATGGCTTGATAATTTACTTGTGCGCCACTTTCAAGCGCATGTAACTCAGCCACTTTTAGGGCCTTTTCCGATAAATCAATGCCAGTCGTTTGTGCACCCGATTGTGCCAAGGCTTCAGCCAAAATGCCGCCACCACAGCCAACATCTAAAGCACGTTGATCATTCAGTTCGACGAAAGACTTTATCCAGCCCAGTCGTAATGGATTTATAGCATGCAAGGGTTTGAAATCGCTATTTTGGTCCCACCAGCGATGGGCAAGAGCGCTAAATTTAGCTATTTCAGATTGATTGACGTTCATATATTTATAGACGAGTGAAAAGAGGAATTAGAGAGCTAGACTTCCAAATTTACGAATATAGCGGAAACAAAAAAGCCCGGGATTAACCGGGCTTTTTTGCGAGAGAAGCGCTTACTTCTTAACAGCAGCTGTTCCTACAACTTCAATGTCGGTACGGCGGTTCTTAGCACGTCCTTCAGCAGTAGCATTGCTAGCAACTGGGTTGCTCTTGCCTTTGCTTTCGGTATAGATACGGCTTTGATCGACACCTTTGCTAACCAAATAGTCTTTAACTGATTGCGCACGGCGCTGGCCAAGAGCCATGTTGTATGCATCAGTACCAATGCTATCGGTATTACCAACAGCAATGATGACTTCTAATTTGATTTTGCTTAAATCAGCAGCAATTTTGTCTAAAGTAGCTTTGCCTTCTGGCTTCAATGTTGATTTATCGAAGTCATACAAGGTATCGGCTTGTAAAGTGATTTTGCTTTGGGTTACAGCAGGTGCAGCAGCAGGAGCAGGAGCAGGAGCAGGAGGCTTAGGAGCAATCCAGCCATCACAATTTGCCATTGCTGAAGCGGGTGTCCAGTTGTTATCGCGCCAGCACAGTGTGCCATCGGAGTTTTTCCAAGGTATGGTGCCATCTGAGTTAGCCCAGTTGTCTTTACCTTGGGCCATAGCCGAGCTTGCTGAAATGGTAATTACAGAAGCGAGCAATAGTTTTACGGTTTTGTTCATTTTTTGTCCTCAAAAATCACTTTAAAATAATGTCAAACTCACACGTTTCGCTTTGCTTTATTAAGCTTTTGCAAGGCGACACATCTAAATTTCTTACAATCTGACCAGAATGTTAGCACAAGTTATGGGTCTTCTAGATGATATTATTTCGATATGGAACAAGCCGCTAAAGAAACACTACCAATATCCCTAGAAGACGAAATGCGGAGGTCCTATTTGGACTACGCCATGAGCGTCATAGTCGGCAGAGCCTTGCCAGACGTACGTGACGGTCTAAAACCGGTCCACCGCAGGGTCCTTTTCGCGATGTATGAATTAAACAACGATTGGAATCGTCCTTACAAAAAATCTGCCCGTATAGTTGGCGATGTCATCGGTAAATATCATCCGCACGGCGATTCTGCGGTCTACGACACTATTGTCCGAATGGCTCAAGATTTCTCGCTAAGGTATATGTTAGTTGATGGCCAGGGCAATTTTGGTTCAGTGGATGGCGATAATGCCGCGGCAATGCGGTATACCGAGATTCGCTTACGCAAAATCGCCCATGAGCTTTTAGCCGATTTAGATAAAGAAACCGTTGATTTTGGGCCTAATTACGATGGGAGCGAACACGAACCCCTGATCATGCCTGCCAAAGTACCCAATTTACTGATTAACGGCTCTTCAGGCATCGCCGTGGGTATGGCTACGAATATCCCCCCCCATAACTTAGATGAAGTGATCACCGCTTGTTTGTATGTCCTTCATAACCCCGATTGCACTATTGATGAGTTAATCGAAATCGTGCCCGCCCCCGACTTCCCTACTGCGGGCATTATTTATGGGGTTCAAGGCGTGCGTGAAGGTTACCGTACAGGCCGAGGACGGGTAGTGATGCGGGCTAAAACCCACTTTGAAGATATTGATAAGGGTTCACGCCAAGCCATCATTGTTGATGAGTTACCGTATCAGGTAAATAAAAAGAATTTACTCGAACGCATTGCTGAATTAGTCAACGAGAAAAAAGTTGAAGGCATTTCCGATTTACGTGATGAGTCTGATAAATCAGGCATGCGGGTTGTTATTGAACTTAAGCGCGGTGAGGTGCCAGAAGTCGTACTCAATAATTTATACAAGAGCACTCAGCTACAAGATAACTTCGGGATGAATATGGTGGCCTTGGTTGATAACCAACCACGCCTGCTCAATTTGAAACAGATGCTGGAATATTTTTTACAGCATCGACGCGAGGTAGTTACGCGGCGGACGATTTTTGAATTGCGTAAAGCTCGCGATCGCGGCCATGTGCTTGAAGGACTCGCAGTTGCATTGGCGAATATCGACGAGTTCATCGTACTCATTAAAGCCGCGGCAAATCCGGTGGTTGCTAAACAAGAATTAATGAGCAAACCTTGGGATTCTGCCATGGTGCGCGAGATGTTAGCGCGCGCTGAAACCGACACTCCCGGCGGTCGTAATGCTTACCGCCCCGATGGTTTATTGCCCGAGTATGGCATGCAAGCCAGCGGTTTGTATCGCTTATCCGATAGTCAGGCGCAAGAAATTTTACAAATGCGCTTGCAGCGTTTGACTGGTCTTGAGCAAGACAAAATTGTTGCGGAATATAAAGAGGTCATGACTGAAATTTCCGATCTGCTCGATTTGTTAGCCAAGCCATCAAGGGTCACGCAGGTTATTGAGGAAGAATTAAAAGAAGTGCAAGCTGAATTTGGTATTGCTGGTGGTGATTCAGGGCGGCGCTCTTTTATTGAAATGAATGCGACGGAATTATTCACGGAAGATTTAATTACGCCTACTGATATGGTGGTGACCCTTTCGCATACCGGCTACATGAAGAGCCAGCCTTTAAGCGAATATCGGGCACAAAAACGGGGGGGTCGCGGTAAACAGGCCGCAACGACAAAAGACGAAGATTGGATTGATACCTTATTTGTTGCCAATACCCATGACACGATTTTATGTTTTTCCGATCGGGGTCGGATGTATTGGCTAAAAGTGTGGGAAGTACCGCAAGGTAGTCGTACTTCGCGCGGCAAACCGATTGTGAATATGTTCCCTTTAATTGAGGGCGAAAAGATCACTGTTATTTTGCCAATTAAGGGTTATCAGGATGATCACTTTGTCTTTATGGCCACTAGCTTGGGAACCGTCAAGAAAACGCGTTTATCTGATTTTTCTAATCCCCGTAAAGGCGGCATTATTGCGGTTGATTTAAACGAAAACGATTTCTTGGTTGGCGCAGCAATTACCGATGGTAAGCATGATGTGATGTTGTTCTCGGATGCTGGTAAGGCGGTTCGCTTTGATGAAAATGATGTGCGTCCCATGGGCCGAACTGCGCGTGGGGTAAGGGGTATGAACCTCGCCGCCGCCCAGCAGGTCATTGCCATGTTGGTAGCGCCTGCTGAAACAGCTGCAGAAGTTACCGAGGGTAGTGTCTTAACAGCTACCGAAAATGGTTTTGGTAAGCGCACACCTATCGTGGAATACACCCGTCACGGCCGCGGTACCAAGGGTATGATTGCGATTCAAACTTCCGAGCGAAATGGCAAAGTAGTTGCAGCCGCTTTGGTTTCCCCAGATGATCAAATTATGTTGATTACAACGGGAGGTGTTTTAGTGCGCACCCGGGTTGCTGAAATTCGGGAGATGGGCCGAGCTACTCAGGGCGTTACCTTAATTAATGTCGACGAGGGCACCCGTTTATCAGGTCTGCAGCGCATTGCTGAGAGCGATACCGATGATGATGGCGAAGAGGTCGATGCAGATGGTGGGCTGGTGAGCGAAGGCACGCTAGATACGGGGTCTGATGTGCCTGATGATGATGCGGGTAACTAGCCTGTCTTGGGCTAATTAACTCACCAACATGACGTTTGACCACCGCATCTTTAATTTTTCAGCGGGGCCCGCAACCTTGCCTGCCGAAGTCTTGCAGCAGGCAGCTGATGAATTATTAAATTGGCATGGTCTTGGCACAAGCGTGATGGAAATTAGCCATCGCAGCAAAGAGTTCATGGCAGTATATGAAGAGGCTTTGCAAGATTTACGTGCCTTAATGCACATTCCCAATAACTACGAAATTTTGTTATTGCAAGGGGGCGGTATTGGTCAAAATGCGGCGATTCCTCTGAACCTCATGTCCTTAGCTCCCAATGGGCCCAAAGCCGACTTTATTGTCACAGGGGTGTGGTCGGAAAAGTCGATTAAAGAGGCTGAAAAATATGGGGTTGCCCATTTAGCGGCCACTTCAGTAGCAGATCATTACCGCTCGATTCCCGATCGAGCGACTTGGCAATTATCGAGTGATGCGGCGTATGTGCATTACTGCGCAAATGAAACCATTGGTGGAGTGGAGTTTCAAACGATTCCAGAGGTGGGTGATGCTCCCCTCGTTGCCGATATCTCCAGTAATATTTTGTCGCGAGAGTTCGATGTGTCACGCTGTGGTGTTTGTTTTGCCGGAGCACAAAAAAATATTGGTCCAGCGGGGGCGGCGATAGTGATTATTCGGCGCGATTTAATCGGCCACCAAATGCAAATAACGCCCTCGGTATTTGATTGGGCTAAACAAGTTAATCATCAATCGATGTTTAATACCCCAGCGACCTTTTCAATTTATATGGCAGGATTGGTATTTAAATGGTTGATTCAACAAGGCGGTGTCCCCGTAATGGCCAAGCGTAATCAACTAAAAGCCCAACTACTTTACGATTTTATAGATGGTAGTAGTTTGTACGAAAATCGCGTCGAAAAATCGGTACGTTCGCGGATGAATGTCACTTTCTTTTTAAAAAATGAAGAATTAAATACTGCATTTTTAGCGCAATCGAGTGAAAATGGCTTAGCAGCATTGCGGGGTCATAAGGCAGCGGGAGGGATGCGCGCTAGTATTTATAACGCGATGCCCTTAAAAGGTGTCGAGACTCTAATTGAATTTATGCGTGAATTTGAAAGATTGGCTTAATTAATGGCAACGGAAGATCAACGCCTTGCACCCTTGCGAGCGCAAATTGATGCTCTCGACATCAAGCTTCTTGAGCTCATGTCTAAGCGCGCTCGTACCGCGCAGGAGATTGGGCACATTAAAGGCGAGGCCGCTTCGCCAGTTTTTCGGCCTGAACGCGAGCTACAAGTGATTGCTAATTTGCTGCAATCGAATCAGGGCCCTTTGCATGCGGAAGGCATTACGGCCATATGGCGAGAAATTATGTCTGCCTGTCGGGCTTTAGAAGCTAAGCAAACGATTGCCTATTTAGGTCCAAGAGGAACTTTTTCAGAGCAAGCAGCTGAGGCCGCTTTTGGAAGTTCGATTGAAGGCCTTGCTTGCAATAGCCTTGATGAGGTATTTAAGGCGGTTGAAAAGGGGGCAGCGCAATTTGGCGTGGTGCCTGTAGAAAATTCGAGTGAAGGGGCAATTTCTAGAACTTTAGATTTACTCTTAGATTCGCCCTTGCAAATTAGTGGCGAAGTAGTTTTGCCGATTCGTCACCATTTACTTACCAAGACAGGCTTGCTTGCTGGAGTAACCACGGTTTGTGCACATGCACAAGCTTTAGCGCAGTGTCAGCAATGGCTTACTGCCCATACTCCAAACCTCAAACGACAGGCCGTCAGTAGCAATGCTGAGGCGGCTCGCATGGCTGCACTCGATCCCACTTTGGCTGCAATAGCCGGTGATCCTGCTCAAATTGCTTATGGTTTGCAAGTGAATGCAGGGCATATTCAAGATGATGCGCACAATCGCACCCGTTTTGTCATTATTGGTCGGCATACTTGCCAGGCAACGGGTCACGATCAAACTTCTTTAGTGTTATCGGTGGATAACCAAGCCGGTGCGGTTTATCGCTTATTAGCGCCGCTAGCCCAACATGGGGTGTCAATGACGCGCTTTGAGTCTCGTCCCGCGCGTAAGGGCACTTGGGAATATCATTTTTTTATTGATATTGCGGGTCATGCTGAAGATGCCCAAGTTGCTTTAGCCCTTAGCGATTTACAGGCGCTAGCAGCATTTTATAAAATGCTGGGTTCTTATCCTCGCGCTACGGTTTAATTGACGATGATTACGAAGACTGCCCAACTGGGTTTACAACATGTGCAGGCTATTGCACCTTATATTGGCGGCCGGCCTATTAGCGAGGTAGCACGGGAATATGGTCTAGATGAAAGCAAGATTGTCAAACTAGCCTCGAACGAAAATCCCCTCGGTATGCCGCAGTCGGCAATGGATGCAATGGTTCGTGCAGCAAGTGACTTAGGTCGCTACCCTGATTCCAATGGCTTTGAGCTGAAGGAAGTTCTTTCTAATCGCCTCGGCGTTCCTAGCGATTGGATTACTTTGGGGAATGGCAGCAATGATATTTTAGAGCTTGCGGCCCGAGCAGTAGCCCAAGCAGGCGACACCATTATTTTTTCTAAACATGCTTTTGCGGTCTATTCATTAGCAACGCAAGCCGTTGGCGCGCAGGCTATTGAAGTTGCACCCACGGCAGATTATGGGCATGATTTAACTGCCATGCTTGCAGCAGTTAACAATACCGAGTCATTAGGTAAATCTAAAGTCAGGTTAGTTTTCATTGCCAATCCGAATAATCCAACGGGTAGTTATTTAAGTGCATCGGCAATTGAAGCTTTTTTAAGCGCTGTACCTAGTCATGTGGTGGTGGTGTTGGACGAGGCGTACAACGAATACTTAAGTCCCGAACAGCGTTATAACGCGATTGACTGGGTTAAGCGCTTTCCCAATTTACTGGTATCAAGAAGTTTTTCTAAAGCCTATGGCTTGGCTGGATTACGAATTGGCTATGGCGTTGCACAACCCGAGTTAACCGATTTACTCAATCGGATTCGCCAGCCATTTAATGTGAATAGTTTGGCCCAAGCTGCGGCGATTGCGGCTTTGCAAGACACGGAATTTTTACAGCGTGGTTACGATTTGAATCGCGCTGGTTATGCGCAGTTGACTGCAGCATTCACCGAACTCAATTTGCCCTTTCTGCCCTCAGCGGGTAACTTTGTTTTAGTTAGGGTAGGCGACGATGAAGGTGCGGGCGTGCGAGTGAATTTAGCTTTGGTTAAGCGGGGCATTATTGTGCGACCGGTTGGTAATTATGGTTTACCGCAATGGTTGCGAATTTCAATTGGCTTGCCTGAAGAAAACGCCATTTTTATTGCAGCCTTACGCGCCATCTTATGAGTCAAGCCCATTTTGGAACGGTAACGATTGTTGGGGTGGGCTTAATTGGTGCCTCACTTGGTTTAGCTTTAAAAAAAGCGGGTTGCGTAACAGAAGTTTTGGGGGTGGGGCGTAGTCAAGCTAATTTAGATCAAGCATTAACAATGGGTGCGATTGATGCGGTAGTAAGTCTTCCTGAGGCTGCTGCGCGCTCGCAAATTATTGTTTTATGCATGCCCGTTGCGCAAATGCGTGCCTGCTTTATTGCCCTCGAGCCGATCTTACAAGTCAATACCTTAGTGACCGATGCAGGCAGTACTAAGAGCGATATTATTTTGGCCGCAAAAGAAGTCTTGGGCAAAAAAGCTTGCCAATTTATTCCGGCCCACCCAATTGCTGGGGGCGCGCAACATGGCGCAGCAGCTGCGCAAGCCGATTTGTTTAGGGGAAAGCAAACCATTATTTGCCCCTTACAAGAAAATTCTGCGACCGATTTAGATTTAATTAAACAATTTTGGAGTGCTACAGGCGCAACTGTAAAACTGATTTCAGCAATCCAACACGACGCTATTTATGCTGCTGTATCACACTTACCTCATGTTTTATCTTATGCCTTGATGTTAAGCGTGATGAATGCGGAAGATGCAGCTGAGAAGTTAGGCCACGCGGGCGGTGGGTTTCGTGATTTCACCCGCATAGCTGCATCTAGTCCTGAAATGTGGCGTGATATTTGTTTGGCTAATCGGGCAGCCATCTTGCATGAATTAGATCAATATCTTGCTATAACAAAACACTTACGCGATTTAATTGCCAATAGCGACGGCGCTGCCTTAGAAAAATTATTTATTAAAGCGAGTGAGGCACGCCAAAAATGGACTGGGTCTGAATGACTGAGCTTAGTCAAGCTCCCATGATTCAATTGGGCCCCTTTACCCAAGCTAGTGGAACAGTGCAATTGCCCGGTTCTAAAAGTATCTCTAATCGCGCTTTGCTCTTAGCAGCTTTAGCTAGCGGAGAAACCCGTTTACAAAATTTATTGGATGCTGATGACACGCAAGTGATGCGGCAAGCCCTGCGCACTTTGGGTTTACAGGTCACCGATCAGGTCTTTGAGTTGGCTTGTACGGTGCAGGGATGTAGCGGGCACTTTCCTGTTAAGCAAGCTGATTTGATGATGGGTAATGCGGGTACTGCTATTCGCCCATTAACGGCGGCTTTAGCTGTACAAGGGGGTTCATATCGCTTATCGGGAGTGCCGAGAATGCATGAACGCCCCATTCGCGATTTGGTGGATGGCTTACGTCAACTGGGCGCAGAGATTGAATATCTTGGTACAGAAGGTTATCCACCCATTCAAATTAATCCAGCTGCGATTTCAATTCCTGCAGCAGTGCAAGTTCGTGGTGATGTTTCGAGTCAGTTTTTAACGGCCTTGTTGATGGCATTACCGTTAGTGGCAAAACAAGCCATTCGACTTGAAGTGGTCGGTGAATTAATTTCTCGTCCCTACATTGAGATTACCCTCAAGATGATGGCTTTATTTGGAGCGGTTGTGCAGTGTCCCGATGACCATACTTTTTTAATTCCCGCAGCTAAGGGCACAGCGTACCAAAGCCCTGGCACAGTTCTGGTTGAGGGCGATGCTTCATCAGCATCCTATTTTTTAGCAGCCGGTGCCATTACTAAGGGTCCGATGCGGGTGTTGGGAGTCGGTCGCGATAGTATCCAAGGTGATGTCGCATTTGTGGCCGCGTTGGCGCAAATGGGGGCGATAGTTCATCAAGGCGCCGATTGGCTTGAGGTGGCTGGAGTACAAACATCCTCAGGTCGCTTACAAGGCATTACCTTAGATTGCACGGCGATTCCAGATGCAGCGATGACCTTAGCGGTAGTTGCCTTATTTGCTGAAGGAGAAACTCGCTTAAATAATATTGCTAGTTGGCGGGTAAAAGAAACCGATCGCATTGCAGCGATGGCAAAAGAATTACAAAAATTAGGAGCAACCGTAGAGGAAGGGGATGATTATTTGTGTATTCGGCCGCCAACCACACGCGCAAATTGGCGTTCACCAGTTGCGGGAATCGATACCTACGATGATCATCGCATGGCCATGTGTTTTTCATTAGCCAGCTTCGGTCCAAAGGCAATTCAAATAAATGATCCTGCATGCGTAGCAAAAACCTTCCCTGATTATTTTGCCGTCCTCACCAAGCACCTCACTTAATTGATTTAAGACTTAATTCATGCCATCTTTACCCCCCGTCATTGCCATCGATGGCCCCACTGCTTCGGGCAAGGGGACGGTAGCGATATTGGTCGCCCAGGCCTTGGGATTCCATTATTTAGAAAGTGGCGCCTTATATCGTCTAGTGGCACTGGCCAGTGAGCGAGTGGGCTTAAGTTCCACCAACGCTGTTGCTTTAGGGCAACTTACTGCCACACTGTCAATTTCCTTCAAGGATGGCTTAGTTTTACTGCATGGGGCGGATGTTAGTAGCGCTCTTCGGGCGGAGTCAATTGGCAAAAGGGCCTCGGAAGTAGCGATTCATCCTGAGGTTAGAGCCGCTTTAGTGGGTTTGCAGCGCAGTTTTCGTCAATTGCCAGGCTTGGTGGCTGATGGGCGCGATATGGGTAGTGTGATTTTCCCTGATGCCAGCCTTAAGGTCTACCTCACCGCGAGCGTACTGGCGCGCGGCCAACGAAGGTATAAGCAGTTGATAGCTAAGGGATTTTCTGCTAATATGGCAGACTTACTGCGAGATTTAGAAGAGCGTGATGCACGGGACCAATCCCGCAAAAATGCGCCCCTCTTAATAGCAGAAGGAGCCAAAACCTTGGATACCTCTGACTTATCAGTTGACCAAGCGGTGCGGCAAGTTTTAGCTTGGTATGAAGAATGAATCCAAGTGTTTTTGGTAAAAGTAGTTTGTAATTCGTTTTCTTGTTTTTTTGGCGTCTTCAGAAACTCTACAACGCAAATTCTTAAAAGCGTGTTTCTGTAAGGCTTTTGCAACCTAACCCGTCGGGCCTTCCGGCGGCACAAAGTGAATACACATGTCTGAATCTTTTGCAGCACTATTTGAAGAATCCCTAACCCGTTCTAATATGAAAACCGGCCAGGTTATTTCGGCCGAAGTACTTCGTATTGATCATAATTTCGTAGTTGTAAACGCTGGTTTAAAGTCGGAAGCGTTTATTCCTGTTGAAGAATTCCATAACGACGCTGGTGAAATTGAAGTCAACCCTGGCGATTTTGTTTCTGTTGCCATCGATGCGCTTGAAAATGGTTATGGCGATACGATTTTGTCCCGTGACAAGGCCAAACGATTGGCATCATGGATGAATCTCGAAAAAGCCCTCGAACAAGCCGAGATCGTCACCGGTACAGTGACTGGTAAAGTTAAAGGCGGCCTCACTGTGATGGTGAATGGCATTCGCGCTTTTTTACCTGGCTCACTGGTTGATACCCGCCCCATTAAAGACACAAGCCCCTATGAAGGCAAAACGATGGAGTTTAAAGTTATTAAACTTGATCGGAAGCGTAACAATGTGGTCTTATCCCGTCGTGCAGTAGTCGAAGCCAGTCAAGGTGAAGAGCGCGCTAAGTTGATGTCGAATCTCAAAGAAGGTTCCGTCGTACAGGGTGTGGTGAAAAATATTACTGATTACGGCGCCTTCGTTGACTTGGGTGGCATTGACGGCCTCTTACACATTACCGATTTGGCCTGGCGTCGCGTGCGTCACCCAAGCGAGATGTTGACTGTTGGTCAAGAAGTTACCGCAAAGATTTTGAAGTTCGATCAAGAGAAGAACCGTGTCTCACTCGGTGTGAAGCAGCTTGGCGATGATCCTTGGGTTGGCATCGCTCGACGCTATCCTCCAAATACCCGTTTATTTGGCAAAGTCACGAACCTCACCGATTACGGCGCGTTTGTTGAAATCGAATCTGGTATCGAAGGCTTGGTCCACGTTTCTGAAATGGATTGGACTAATAAAAATGTCGCACCTAGTAAGGCCACTGCTTTAGGCACCGAAGTTGAAGTGATGGTGCTTGATATTGATGAAGATAAACGCCGTATTAGCTTGGGCATTAAACAGTGCAAAGCGAACCCTTGGGAAGAGTTTTCACGTGGTCAACAAAAAGGCGATAAGTTAAGCGGTGCAATTAAGTCGATTACCGACTTCGGAGTATTTATTGGCTTGCCTGGGGGCATTGATGGTTTGGTGCATCTCTCCGACCTATCATGGAACGAGCCAGGTGAAGAGGCTGTGAAGAAGTATAAAAAAGGCGATGAAGTTGAGGCAACTGTACTAGCAATTGACGTTGAGAAAGAGCGTATTTCGCTTGGTATCAAGCAGTTGTCTGGTGACCCATTCAACAATTACACCTCGACTAGCGATAAAGGTAGTATGGTTACAGGAACCGTGAAGAGTGTTGATGCCAAGGGCGCAGTCATTCATTTGGCCGATGAAGTAGAAGCATATTTACGTGCTTCCGAAATTTCAACTGATCGGGTTGAAGATGCGCGCAATGTGTTGAAAGAGGGTGATTCGGTAACTGCAATGATTATTAATATTGACCGTAAGTCACGCACCATTAATCTTTCGATTAAAGCAAAAGATAGTGCTGATCAGCAGGACACGATGACTAAAATGCAAGGTGAGGCGCAATCGGGTACAACCAATTTAGGCGCTTTATTAAAAGCAAAAATGGACAATCAGGGCTAATTTAAATCTACGCTACTTTCATCTGAAGGTAGCGTTTTTTTATTTATTCATCATGTCAGATCAAGAGCAACAAGCGATTACCCGTTCAGAGTTAGTCGAAAGCTTGGCGGAGCAATTTCCACAGTTATTACCTCGTGACGTTGAGTTGGCGGTGAAAACGCTGCTCGATACCATGACTCAAGCCTTAGCTGAGGGTAAGCGTATTGAATTGCGTGGCGTAGGCAGTTTTGTTTTGCATCATCGCCCAGCGCGCGCAGGCCGAAATCCGAAATCTGGAGAAAAAGTGCTCATCCCCGAGAAGCGGGTGCCGCATTTCAAGCCTGGCAAAGAATTACGCGAACGAGTCGACTATCAAGCGCTTAAAGCCAAAGGTAGTTCGGGTGTTTAGTCGCTTTGGGTGTCATGATTCAGATTGAAACCGCATGGTTATTACTCCTGCCGGTGTTGTTTGGTTTGGGGTGGCTAGCATCGCGATGGGATTTTCGTTTAGAAAGTCGGATGGATGAACAAGAGCGCATGCGTCAACAGCGCTCGACTTTTAAAGGCTTAAGCCTTTTACTGAATGAGCAGCCTGATCAGGCAATCGAAACCCTAGTCAAAATTGCCCAACTTGATCCCGAGACCATTGAGCTCCATTTTTCATTGGGAAATTTATTTCGGCGAAGAGGTGAAACTGAAAGAGCGATTCGGGTGCACCAGCATTTAGCGAATCGTACTGATTTAAAATCGCGTGATCGCGATCATGCCGCATATGAATTAGGTCGGGATTTTTTGCGCGCAGGCTTATTAGATCGTGCTGAAGCCTCTTTAAACCGCGTGGGTGAAGGTAAATACGCCATACCCGCTAAAGAAAGCTTATTGGAAATGTATCAAGTTGAGCGCGATTGGAAAAAAGCGATCGTTGCTGCTACTGAACTTGCTGCCTTACAAAAGAAAAGTCACCAAATTGAAATTGCCCAGTTTCATTGTGAGATCGCCCAAGAGGCGCTGCGCAGAAACGACTTGCTAGAGGCTGAACAATCAATTGAGCGTGCTTTACAAGCTGTGCCAAATCAAGCGCGAGCGCTCATTTTGCAAGGGGATTATTTGCTAGCCATGGATCGGCCAGCACAAGCAATTGAAGCGTGGAATTTAATTGCCCAAAATCATCCTGCATATATGCATTTAGTTGCGGATCGTTGGATGGCTGCTTTCACTAGTTTAGATAGGGCTAAGGAAGGCTTAAATCAGCTGGCAGATTTGTTACCAACGCAAGGTTCAGGCGAATTGTTGGATATCGTTCATAAGCACACTATGAGCTTATTGGGTGCAAATGCTGCGGAACAGATGTTAGTTGAGGTCATGCAGCATTCACCTAGCTTAAGCGCTTTAGCAAAGTTGGCAGAAACGCGCTTGATTTTAGCAAAGACCGATGGCCCTGCGACACGTGTCACCGATTTACAGGCTACCCTAGGGCTACTAAAACTACGTACGACCTCATTAGCGCGTTATACCTGTGGTAATTGCGGCTTTAGGGCTAGACGTTTTTATTGGCAGTGTCCAGGTTGTAACCATTGGGAGGCATACTCGCCTCGTAGATCAGAGGGTGTCGTGATTAGCGGCCCTTCTATGTGATGATAACCAATTTTGTAGACGTAAGGAAAGATTGATGAAAGTAACCATTGTTGGTAGCGGATATGTTGGTTTGGTAACTGGTGCCTGTTTAGCTGAAATTGGGAATGATGTTTTTTGCTTAGATTTAGATCCCAAAAAAATCGCCACTTTAAATGCAGGTGGGGTGCCCATTTTTGAGCCTGGACTTAAAGAGGTCATAGAGCGTAATCGCGCAGCGGGTCGTTTGCAATTTTCTACCGATGTTGCCGCCAGTGTGGCGCATGGCGAGATTCAATTTATTGCGGTCGGTACACCGCCCGATGAAGATGGTTCAGCCGACTTACAATATGTAGTTGCCGCCGCGCGTAATATTGGCCGCCACATGATATCTCCGAAAGTCATTGTTGATAAATCGACAGTACCCGTAGGGACTGCCGATCGAGTAACAGCAGCAATTACAGCGGAACTTCAGCTGCGCAACTTAAATCTAGATCTGTGTTCGGTTGTTTCAAACCCAGAGTTTTTAAAAGAAGGTGCTGCAGTTGAAGATTTTATGCGCCCTGATCGGATTGTGATTGGTACTGCTACCGACGCTGCAGGCTTACGTGCACGAGAACAAATGCGGAAGCTATATGCACCCTTTAATCGTCATCATGAGCGCACCTACTATATGGACGTAAAAAGTGCTGAGCTCACCAAGTATGCAGCTAATGCGATGTTAGCCACACGTATTTCGTTTATGAATGAATTAGCCAATTTAGCAGATATTGTTGGTGCAGATATTGAATCGGTAAGACAAGGAATTGGTTCTGATTCGCGTATTGGATATGGTTTTTTATATTCTGGCACCGGTTATGGCGGCTCTTGTTTTCCTAAAGATGTTTCGGCGCTGAGTCAAACAGCGCTTGAGCATGGTCGCGATTTAAAAATTTTACAAGCAGTTGAGGCGGTGAATGAGGCGCAAAAAACCATTTTGATTGAAAAAATAGTGAAACGTTTTGGCAATGATTTATCCGGCTTGAAATTTGCTTTATGGGGCTTAGCTTTTAAGCCGAATACGGATGATATGCGTGAGGCGCCTAGTCGCGTCATTATTCAAGAATTGGTTCGCCGTGGCGCTAGCGTCGTGGCTTATGATCCTGTTGCGATGACAGAGGCCCAACACTGCCTTGAACTAGACTTTCAAGATAATCCTACGGGTTTAAAAAAAGTCAGCATGGTAAACGGTCCTATGGAGGCGGTTGACGCTTGCGATGCCTTGGTCATCGTGACTGAATGGAAGGCGTTTCGGAGTCCCGATTTTGAGCAGTTGAAACAAAAGTTGAAAAACCCCGTTATTTTTGATGGCCGAAATTTATATGAGCCGTTAACTATGCAAGAATTAGGGATTGAATATTTTGGCATTGGGCGGCATAGTTAAGTTAGCGAGCAAAAAGCAGATGGTCGAAAAAGCACAAGCTACACAATTTCAACAAACCCGCATCTTGGTGGTGGGCGATGTCATGTTAGATCGCTATTGGTTTGGGGATAGCGAGCGCATCTCTCCTGAGGCCCCAGTACCAATAGTGCAGGTAGCAAAAATTGACGAGCGTTTGGGTGGGGCTGCAAATGTCGCCCGTAATGTGGCTGCCTTGGGGGCAAAAACCAGCTTATTGGGCGTCGTTGGGGAAGATGAAGCGGGCACTCGTGTGCGCGAACTGCTTTTAGCTAGCGGAGTTGACAGTCAATTAGAAGAAGATGCCAAAGTGCCGACTACGGTTAAATTGCGTGTCATTGCGCGGCAGCAACAACTGATTCGCCTTGATTTTGAAGAGGCGCCTAGCGCTGCAGCCTTAAAACATAAATTAGCCCGGTTTGAATCCTTACTTACTGCAGTCGATGCAGTGATTCTGTCGGATTATGGCAAAGGCACTTTAGATCAAGTTGCCACCATGATTTTGCAGGCCAGGGCTCAACAAAAAATTATCTTAGTTGATCCTAAGGGTAGCGATTTTGAACGCTATCGAGGCGCAACGGTGATTACGCCGAATCGCGCTGAA
The DNA here is from genome assembly GCF_021395235.1 of Polynucleobacter sp. IMCC30063. Classification (NCBI taxonomy): domain Bacteria; kingdom Pseudomonadati; phylum Pseudomonadota; class Betaproteobacteria; order Burkholderiales; family Burkholderiaceae; genus Polynucleobacter; species Polynucleobacter sp. IMCC30063. Next base: position 159,475 of record NZ_JAJVCQ010000004.1, read on the forward strand.
TTGCGGCAAGTCATTGGCAAATGGGCTAGTGAAGAAGAGCTGACCGAGCGTGCGCAAGCCTTACGGCGTTCCTTAGAAATTCAAGCTTTACTACTCACGCGTTCAGAAGATGGCATGAGTTTATATACCGATGCTGGTGTCAGCCATGTACGTGCTCAAGCCCGCGAAGTATTTGATGTATCTGGTGCTGGCGATACAGTCATTGCTACTTTAGCAGTGGCTCTGGCAGCGGCTTGGCCCCTAGAACGCGCTATGGCTTTAGCTAATCGTGCTGGTGGTATCGTCGTGGGTAAGCTAGGCACAGCCACCGTTACTAGTGAGGAATTACAGTGACCGTTATTGTTACTGGGGCCGCCGGTTTCATAGGCTCTAATTTAGTCCAAGCACTGAATGCGCGCGGTGAGCGGCAGATCATTGCCGTCGATGATTTGAGTCAAGGGGATAAATTTCGGAATATGGCCGATCTGCACATAGCAGATTATGTCGATAAGTCAGCTTTTATTAATTCCTTTAAAAAGGGCTGGTTTGGCGAGGTGAGTGCGGTTTTCCATCAAGGTGCCTGTTCTGACACCATGGAAAGTGACGGCGTATTCATGATGGCAAACAATTATCAATATTCGTTGGATGTTTACGAAACCTGTATGGCTCAAAAGACAGCGTTTCTGTACGCCTCTTCTGCTGCAGTGTATGGCGGCTCTGAAAAATTTATGGAAGAGCGCCAATATGAGAAGCCACTAAACGTTTATGGTTACTCGAAATTTTTATTTGATCAATATATGCGCGCCAAGTTTGTTGAAAATGTTAATACGGCGCAAGTGGTTGGCCTACGTTACTTTAATGTTTATGGCTCGCGCGAATCACACAAAGGTCGCATGGCCTCAGTCGCATTTCATCAATTTCATCAGTTTAAAAAACAAGGTTTTGTACAATTATTTGGTGAGTATGGCGGGTATCAGTCAGGCGAACAAAGTCGGGATTTTGTTTCGATTGAAGACGTGGTTAAAGTCAATTTATTTTTCTTTGATCATCCCGACAAAAGTGGCATTTTTAATTTAGGTACTGGCCAAGCCCAGCCATTTAATGATGTTGCTTGTGCAGTAGTCAATTCTTTGCGCAAAGCTGCCGGCGAGCCACCACTGACTCTGCCCGAATTAGTTAAAGCTGGTTTGATTCAATACATGCCGTTTCCAGCTGATTTAAAAGGTAAGTACCAGTGTTTTACGCAAGCTGATATGCAACAATTGCGCGCTATTGGCTATTCTGATTCCTTCCTCAATGTTGAGCAGGGCGTCAGTCGTTATGTTGACTGGCTGTCAGCTAACGCTGATTTTTTAGCCCAGCCGATCTAATCCCGTTTTTTTAGTCAACTCACCATCTTCAATTCCGTTGTAATGCTTCGCAGGCTTCAGCTTGTGAATTGTTATCGATGTTTAAACTTTTGGAGAATCTATGGCTTGGAATTTGAATACAGTTTTTCGTAATACGCTTTTAAAGCTTGCCTTGGTCTTGGCGCTTATTTCATCTTGGGGGATATTGCATTCCACCGCAATAGCTGCTACAGACGGTATTAATGTGAATACGGCCAGTCAAAGTGAGCTCGAAAGTATTAAGGGTATTGGTCCCGCACGTGCGCGAGCGATCATTACTGCGCGTGATGATGGTGGTGCATTTCAAAATGCCGATGACTTGCAAAAACGGGTACGCGGTATTGGCAGCAAATCTGTAGAAAAATTAATCGATAACGGTCTGACGATTGAAGCGGCTAGTGGTTATCGTGAAACCAAAAGCAAGGGCCGCGCTGATCAAGGTGGGGGTCGTCGTAAGCCAAGTAATAAAAGTGCTGAGCGTGAAAAGGCCTATTCAGGAAAGCCGTCACCAAGAAATTAAGCCGCGGTTTAGGCGTTAACTCAGGCGGTAAGTTGGCGCTAAAGTAAGATGCTCAGCCTACGGCAGGTAATTTCCAATATAGCTAAAATGAAGCAATGAACTTGCCTGCCGTGCCAAATGTCGACCCAACTCCTGCCTACCTTACTATTGCCGATACTGTGGGTAATACGCCTTTGGTCCGTTTACAACGAATTCCTGGGGCGGTAGGTGAGCCCCGTAACAATCTCATTTTGGGTAAGTTAGAAGGGAATAATCCCGCCGGTTCAGTCAAAGATCGTGCAGCTTTATCGATGATACGACGCGCCCATGAGCGCGGTGAAATAGAACCGGGCGATACCTTGATTGAGGCAACTAGTGGCAACACGGGTATTGCCTTGGCCATGACGGCGGCGATGCTGGGATACAAAATGCTCTTAGTAATGCCAGAAAATCAAAGTCTAGAACGCCGTCAAAGTATGACAGCTTATGGCGCTGAATTAATTTTAACTTCGGCTTCTGGGGGTATGGAATTAGCCCGTGATTATGCTGTACAGCTGCAGCGTGAGGGACGTGGACGTTTACTCGATCAATTTGCCAATACCGATAATCCCCGCGCTCATTTAGAAACTACCGGCCCTGAAATTTGGCGTGATACTGCCGGTCAAGTTACTCACTTTGTCTCGGCAATGGGCACCACTGGCACGATTACTGGAGTATCTACCTATCTAAAGATGATGAATCCAGCGATTGAAATTATTGGCGCGCAACCTGCCGAAGGATCGCAAATTCCCGGAATTCGCAAATGGGCACCTGCTTATTTGCCCAAAATTTATCAAGGCGAGCGCGTTGATCGTATTGAGTACGTAACCCAATCGGCTGCAGAAGAAATGGCGCGCCGAATGGCCGCGGAAGAAGGGATTTTTTGTGGAATTTCTGCAGCTGGCGCTTTAGTTATTGCTTTACGGATTGCGCAAGAAGTAGAGAATGCCACTATAGTTTTTATTGTTTGCGATCGGGGTGATCGCTATTTGTCGACAGGGGTTTTCCCCGCTTAATTTGCGAGATTAGTCTTCTGCCGTTTTTTCTTGGTACTCGCTTTCGCTTTCGCTGAAGAGCTTGACGGTACTGTTTTTTCCATCACTAAAGATTGCATGGATTGAGGAATAATAGGAACCGCACTTTTATTTTCGTAACCCAAGGCTTCAGCAAATTCAGCCACACTTTGAGCATAAAAATAACTGCGGTTGTAATTTACTATACTGAGAAAATTGGCTAGTCCGACTACATAGCGAGTTTGTTCAAGGCCTTTTTTATCCAGATAAGGTAAATCAACAATCAGCGCTTTGCTTGTTGGACTCACGCCACCATGCTGTAAATCGCCTCGCTCGGGGGCAAGAATCCCAAGTCGAATGAATTCCTGAATAGTATGTTTTAGGTCAGGTTCGCCATCGGCAAGGAGAGCAGCGGCAGTTAGGGCTTGTGAACTAGGTAATAGTGGAAAATAAATTGGCATACCAACTTGCCAGCCCTGTTGTTGCAAAAAATTGGCTACGCTTGCAATGGCGTCTTTAGCGCTGACCTTTAAATCAATCTTATTATCGCCATCCCCATCTTTGGCGTAGGCGCGAATACTGCTTGGCATAAATTGAGGTAATCCAATGGCGCCAGCATAAGAGCTATTTTGATTGAGGCATTGATTAAATTGAGTTTGCTGAAAATTTGCGCCAGTATTGCTTTCGGCCCAGCAAAGTAAAATGAGCTCTTTAATTTGCTCTCGGAATAAGGCTTCACGAGTAGCTTGGTTAGGGGTAGGTGGGTATTCAAAGGCGAGAGTAGTTAAGACATCTTTAGCCCGAAAGGCTCCTAATTGACGGCCATAAATTGTTTCGATGCCAATAATTGCGACGATTAAAGGGGCCGGAACTCCAGTACTGGCTTCGGTTTGGCTCAAAAATTCGCGATTTTGCACCCAAAATGCTTGCGCAGCCTTAATGCGCACGGGTTCGATAAAGCGCAGGCGATAAGCGGCCCAATTCTTTTTAAATTCCTGAGATGGGGGTAATACCAATTTCTTAATACTATGAATCGATTTAGTATCTTGAAATCCCGCCTCAAGGATGGCTAGCGGCACGTTATGATTGTTTGATACCTGGAGTAATAGTTCAGTCAAGTTTTTTGCGAAACTAGCATCTGGAGCCCTAGCATTAGGGGTTTGGGCTGGAGCAATGGGGTCTTGGCTGACTAGTGTCTCGGGAGTTCCGGAGGGGATGGGTGTAGTGCAGCCTGACAAGCAGAGCGCAATCAGAATGCAGGTGGCAATGAAAGTAAAAATGAAGCCAAGCTTGACAGTGTTCAATTGATTAATGGAATAAAGTTTATTCATAGAGCAGAAGTAGTTTACCGTTTAGATGGAAAGGCAGTAAAAATGACCACCGCTTATATCAGCCACCCAGATTTTTTATTACATGAGATGGGGCGCCACCACCCTGAGTGTCCTGAGCGTATTCAGGCGATTGAAGATCAAATTATTCAAAGTCGTATTGATGGTTATTTGCAACGGATTGATCCCCCCCTAGCAACCGAAGCCAATTTAGAATTAGTGCATGGCGCAGATCATATTGAGTTTGTAAAATCGCACGCACCTGCCAGTGGCTACTTCATGCTCGATGGCGATACGATTATGAATAGTGCTTCTTGGCAAACTGCCCGCCGCGCCGCAGGTGCGGCAATAGCAGCAGTTGATGCGGTGATGAAGGGCGAAGTAGAAAATGCCTTTTGTGCGGTACGGCCACCTGGACACCATGCTGAGCCAAATCGTGCTATGGGATTTTGTATTTTTAATAATGTTGCCATAGCCGCACGCTATGCGATGCAGCAATATGGTTTAGAGCGGGTAGCGATTATTGATTTTGATGTCCACCATGGTAATGGTACCGAAGCCGCCTTTATCGATGATCCACGAGTGTTAATGTGTAGTTTTTTTCAGCATCCGTTTTATCCATACAGCGGCTTAGAGGCTGCCGATAATATGATTAATATTCCCTTGCCGGCATCAACCAATGGCAAAGTTGTGCGCGAGTTGGTAGATGCAGTATGGTTACCCCGCTTAAGAGAATTTAAACCGCAGCTCATTGTGATTTCAGCTGGGTTTGATGCTCATCGTGAAGATGATTTAGGTCAAATGGGTTTAGTTGAAGATGATTATGCGTGGATTACCAAGCGCCTCAAAGCTGTTGCACATGAGTTTGCTGAAGGTCGAATTGTGAGTTGCTTAGAGGGCGGCTATAACCTTTCTGCATTAGGGCGCAGTGTAGTTGCTCACTTAAAGGCTTTAGGGGATTTATAAGTATATTTACAGGAATCATTTCTGAGGTCAAGATGGCAAGTATTTTTGAAGAAGGTTTAGAGCGAAACGCGGCAAATTACACGCCCATGACACCGCTTTTATTTGTTGAGCGAGCAGCGGATATTTATCCTCATCATTTAGCCATTATTCATGGATCCTTGCGGCAAACTTGGAGCGAGACGGCCATTCGTTGTCGCCGCTTAGCTAGCTCTCTTAACAAACAAGGAATTACAGTAGGCGATACGGTAGCAGTGATGTTGCCAAACACGCCGCCGATGGTCGAGGCTCACTTTGGGGTGCCGATGTCGGGCGCAGTGTTAAATGCACTCAATACCCGTTTAGATGCTGAGGCGATAGCTTTTATGTTAAATCATGGTGAAGCTAAAGCGGTGATTGTTGATCCTGAATTTGTGCCCACAATGAAAAAAGCATTGGCCTTAGCGCGCGCAGAAAGTGGTCGTGAGATTTTAGTCATTGACGCAGAAGATGTTGAGTATTCAGGGGCAAGTGAAAAAATTGGCAAGCTGACCTATGAGCAATTATTAGCTGAAGGAGACCCCCAATATAAATGGGCATTACCTGCAGATGAATGGGCGGCAATTTGCCTTAACTACACTTCTGGTACCACCGGTAATCCAAAGGGAGTGGTGTATCACCACCGAGGTGCAGCAATTAATGCTGTTTCCAATATTTTAGAATGGGATATGGCAAAGCATCCTGTGTATTTATGGACTTTGCCACTATTTCATTGCAATGGTTGGTGTTTTGCATGGACTGTTGCGGCGCGTGCTGGCATCAATGTCTGTTTACGACGAGTTGACCCCCAAACGATTTTTGCGGCCATTAAAGAGCAGCACGTGACCCATTATTGTGCGGCACCCATTGTGCACAATATGCTCGTCAATAGCCCAGCTGAATTAAAAATTGGTGTGCCACGCGGTGTTAAGGCAATGATCGCTGGGTCGGCGCCTCCCGCAGCCATTATTGAGGGCATGGAAATGATGGGCTTTGATATGACCCACGTATACGGCCTTACTGAAACTTATGGTCCTGCCGCTGTCTGTGTCAAGCAGGATGATTGGGAGCAGCAAGATTTAGGCACTAGGGCACGTCTTAATGCACAGCAGGGTGTGCGCTATCACTTGCAAGAAGCTTTTATGGTATTTGATCCAGAAACCATGCAAGCTGTGCCAGCTGATGGGGAAACTATGGGTGAAATTATGTTTCGCGGCAACATCACCATGAAGGGTTACTTAAAAAACCCGCAAGCAACACAAGAAGCCTTTGCGGGCGGTTGGTTTCATTCAGGCGATTTAGCCGTGATGAATCCTGATGGTTACATCAAAGTTAAAGATCGCAGTAAAGATATTATTATTTCTGGCGGTGAAAATATTTCTTCACTCGAAATTGAGGATGTACTGTATCGCCATCCGGCGGTATTAGCCGCCGCAGTAGTGGCTAAGCCCGATCCTAAGTGGGGCGAAACGCCCTGCGCATTTCTAGAGCTTAAGGCCAGTGAAACCGTAACTGCCGCCGAGATTATCGCCCATTGTAAGCAATATTTAGCCAACTTTAAGGTGCCTAAGGCGGTTGTTTTTGGTGAATTGCCCAAAACTTCAACTGGCAAAATTCAAAAGTTTGAGTTACGTAAACGCGCTGGCTCAGCTACGGCTATAGATGTTTAGATAGTCTATTGCCAGAGCTTGATAAAATAGCACTGAGGCTGGAATAAGCCATTTCCCCCATTAATTTTAATGCCCTAAAGTGATTTTTTAGTATTTAAAGAGAGTGCAATGAAAATTTTAGTTGCGGTAAAGCGAGTCGTTGATTACAACGTCAAAGTGCGGGTTAAATCAGATCAATCTGGAGTTGATATCGCTAACGTCAAAATGAGTATGAATCCTTTTGATGAAATTGCTGTTGAAGAAGCAGTACGCTTAAAAGAGGCTGGTTTAGCTTCCGAGGTGATTGTGGTTTCTGCTGGCTTACCCCAATGTCAAGAAACCTTACGCACTGCTTTGGCAATTGGTGCCGATCGCGCCATTTTGGTTGAGACCGAGCTTGACTTGCAACCCTTAGCAGTCGCAAAAATTTTGCAAGCCCTCTGTATTAAGGAGGCCCCGCAAATGGTCATTCTTGGAAAGCAAGCCATTGATGATGACAGCAATCAAACTGGCCAAATGTTAGCTGCCTTATTAGATTTCCCCCAGGCTACTTTTGCCTCTAAGGTGACGGTTGCTGATGGTAAGGCGAATGTAACTCGCGAAGTTGACGGTGGTTTAGAGACTATTTCAATTACTTTACCCGCTATCATTACCACCGATTTACGCTTAAATGAACCACGGTATGTAACCTTGCCTAACATCATGAAGGCGAAGAAGAAAACCCTTGAAATCATCAAGCCAGCAGACTTGGGCGTTGACGTGAACCCCCGCTTAAAAATCCTGAAGGTGGAAGAGCCTCCTAAACGAACTGCTGGAGTCATGGTTGCCGATGTAGCGGCTTTAGTTGATAAATTAAAAAATGAAGCAAAGGTAATTTAAATGAGCGCTTTAGTTCTTGTCGAGCATGATAATCAATCGCTCAAATCTGCAACATTGAATACCGTTACTGCTGCTTTAGCCTGCTCTCCTGAAGTCGATCTCTTGGTGATTGGTTATGTAGCAGAGGGCGTGGCACAAGCAGCAGCAAAAATCGTGGGCGTGCGTAAAGTTATTCACATTGACGCCGATTTTTTAAGTAATCAGTTGGCTGAGCCCGTTGCTGCACAAATCTTATCGTTAGCACCGTCATACGATTATATTTTGGCGCCTGCAACCTCGCATGGTAAAAATGTTTTACCTCGCGTGGCAGCAAAATTAGATGTGGCCCAAATTTCTGATATTACTAAAGTGATTTCGGCAGATACCTTTGAACGCCCTATATATGCGGGAAATGCGATTGCGACGGTGCAGTCCAGTGACGCTAAAAAGCTCATTACTGTGCGCACTACGGGTTTTGATGCCGTTGCTGCCACGGGGGGTACAGCAAGTATTGAGCAAAAAACTGCAGTTGCAGATCTAGGTAAATCGAGTTTTGTAGGTCGCGACTTAACTAAATCAGATCGCCCTGAGTTAACCGCAGCAAAAATAATTGTTTCAGGTGGTCGAGGTTTAGGTTCGAGTGAAAAATACCATGAGTTGATTGACCCTTTAGCCGATCAATTGGGGGCGGCATTAGGAGCTTCACGGGCAGCAGTCGATGCTGGTTATGTGCCCAATGATTATCAGGTAGGCCAAACTGGAAAAATCGTAGCACCCCAGCTCTATATCGCCATCGGAATTTCTGGGGCCATTCAGCATTTGGCTGGCATGAAAGATTCGAAGGTTATTGTGGCTATTAACAAAGATCCTGAAGCACCAATTTTTGGTGTTGCTGATTATGGCTTGGTAGCCGATTTATTTACTGCAATTCCTGAGCTCACTGCATTGTTAAAGAGCTGATCTGCCATTGTCATGACATACCATGCGCCAGTGAAGGATATGTTGTTTGTGATGCAAGAATTGGCTGATTTGGCTAAGGTAGTGCAATATCCGCGGTACGCTGAAGCGGGTGCTGATGAAGAACTGGCCCCTGCTGTTTTAGAAGAGTCTGCGAAATTCAATGAGACTGTTATTGCACCGCTGAACTGGGCTGGCGACCAGAATCCCAGCACTTGGAATAACGGTGTGGTGAGCATGACTGCTGGCTTTAAAGAAGCCTTGCAGCAATATGCAGATGCTGGCTGGCAGGGTGTGATTCATCCCGCGCAGTATGGCGGCCAAGGCCTACCCAAATTAATTGCTACACCCTGCTTAGAGATGGTCAATGCAGCTAACCTCTCTTTTGCTTTATGTCCGCTCTTAACTGATGGTGCGATTGAAGCTCTGTTAATTGCCGCTAATGATGATTTAAAGGCGCAATATTTACCCGCGATGATTTCTGGTGCTTGGGCTGGCACAATGAACTTAACTGAGCCGCAAGCTGGCTCCGATCTTTCCTTGGTGCGCACCCGCGCTGAACCAGAAGCCGATGGTAGTTATCGGCTCTTCGGCACCAAAATTTATATCACCTATGGTGAACACGATATGACTGACAATATCGTGCATTTGGTATTGGCTCGAACTCCGCACGCGCCTGCGGGAATCAAAGGCATTTCTTTATTTGTGGTGCCAAAATTCCTGTTAGCAGCAGATGGTAGTTTAGGTGCGCGAAATGAGGTTGAGTGCATTTCAATAGAACATAAATTGGGGATTAAAGCGAGCCCCACTGCAGTTTTACAGTTTGGCGATCAGAGTGGAGCAATCGGCTATCTGGTGGGCGAAGAAAATCGTGGGCTGGAGTATATGTTTGTGATGATGAATGCCTCTCGCTTTGCAGTGGGCATTCAGGGCATAGCGGTGGCTGATCGAGCTTATCAAAAGGCCGTTGCTTATGCTAAAGATCGGGTGCAAGGGCGTGATTTAGATGGTTCAGAAAATTCTGTCAGCATTATTCATCAACCTGATGTGAAACGCATGTTGTTAACGATGCGGGCTTACACCGAAGCAGCGCGCGCATTAGCCTACATGGCTGCTGCTCAATACGATGCTGCACATGCTGCTGTAGATCTTAAGCAGCGAACCCATGGCCAAGGGCTGTATGAATTTTTAGTGCCTATTGTTAAAGGCTTCTCTACTGAAATGGCGATAGAGGTTGCGAGTCTTGGCGTGCAAGTGCACGGCGGAATGGGTTTTATTGAGGAGACTGGCGCCGCGCAGTTTTATCGTGATGCGCGTATTTTGACGATTTATGAAGGTACCACAGCTATTCAGGCCAATGATTTGATCGGTCGTAAAACGGTCCGCGATGGGGGCAAAGTAGCCTATGAACTCATTGCCAGTATTGTGGCTACAGAAGCGAACTTGAGGACCAGTAATAGCGTTGCTGCACTAGCAGTGTTAGCACAATTACAAATAGGTCGCTTGGCTTTTGAGCAAGTACTGAGCTATATCTTATTGCACGCCAAAACAGAAGTTAAAAATGTGTATGCTGGCAGTTACGCCTATTTAAAGCTGTGCGGTCTAGTATTAGGCGCCTGGCAAATGGCGCGCGCACTACTAGCTGCAGAGCGTTTACGTGATCAAGATCCAACATTTTATGAGGCGAAAATAATCACCGCCCAATTTTTTGCTGAAAATTTACTGCCTCAGGCGAGTGCTTTAGCCACTAGTATTATTACTGGGGGCGCTATTACCAATGCTCTCGCTAGCGAACAATTTTAAATTGGGCGTGCACACTATTTTTTATTGCGAGAGTTTACGCGCTTCTGCCAATTGGGCAATAAAAAATTGCTCAAATGCAATCGCTAGAAAAGTCATCATTACTCCAGCCCCGAAGACCAACGAAAAAATCACGGTTAACACGGTTAGCCAGCCTGATTGAGTAGCTTGCTGCGGGTCAATTAAGGGATTGAATTGGGCATCCCAGCGTTGATCGGTACGTAAACCAAAGGCAATTGTCGTTAGCCAACTGGCCTCTAAAGAAATAAAGCCTAGCGTTAATAATATCCAGCCGAGTACGGAATTTAATTCGGCACCCTGCAAGATGGTCCAGCCGATGCAACCTAAAAGCAGGGCGAGTAACTGAGACCAAGCCCAAAATGAGGAAAGGCCGCGCAAATAAAAACAATTCATGCCTGTGCCAGGCAAAAGTAGGCCAAGGGCGCAAAAGAGCAGTTTTGATTTCCGTTTAATTTGGATAGTGGGCAAGTAGCGTTACTCTCTTAATTCTTTTTTGGGTTTATGGAGGCGGGTCGTTGTATAAAGCTGAGCACTTCACGGTCACGACCAATGAGGAGCAGTCGATCACCATCACGCACTAGATTACGATAATCATTGAGTTCATAAAGAAAATCATTTTCTAATTCATTTCTTGGGCCCGAACAAGACATACGGGTACTAGCCACGCGTTCAATGCTAATACCTCGTGCTTCCTCAACAATCTCACCAGTAAAGCGGTTGCAGCCAGTAAAACCACTGATGATGAGGCCTTGAGGAGCGAATTCAAATTGAATCGGCTGGCCCAGATCCCCTTGAGGAATTGGTCGCTGACGCACCTCTCCGGCAGTATTGGGGGGTAAATTCCAACGTATCAGTTCCCACTTAGTGCCGCGCAATTCCGCATAAGGCGGGCTTACTCTAGCGGCGCAAGGTGGGGTAAGGCTGCTGCAGGCGGTAAGAAGGCCTAGTAAGCAGCTGATGACGATGCCTTTAATAGGCGATAAGCAGATCGCCGATAGGGGCCTAGATGGCGTATAAGATGTTGTTTTTAAGGGGTTTTTCATATCTAGCTAATGATAGGTTAGGGAATTTGATGGCTCAAAGCACGGTTTTCATCTAGAATATGGGGTTCTCTGCTTTGGCATGAGTCATCAATAACCCGTTTTCATTTTAGATTTTAAGGAATAAGTATGGTCGTCATTCGACTGGCACGTGGAGGTTCTAAGAACCGCCCCTTTTATAGCATTGTTGCAACCGATAAACGCAATCGTCGTGACTCGAACTTCATTGAGCGTCTGGGTTATTTCAACCCGAATGCTGTTGAATCCGAGCAGGCCATGCGTATTGCGCAAGAACGCATGACTTACTGGACTACCGTCGGTGCTCAAATTTCGCCGACTGTAAAACGCTTGATCAAAGATCATCCTGCTGCTGTAGTTTAAGCTGAGGTGGCTGATTCACTGCCAGACGATTTAGTTGAGTTAGGCCAAATTCAAGATGCACAAGCCTTGCAGGGCGGAATTAAAGTTCGCCCTTTTTCCCCAGATCCTGTTGCCCTATTAGCAATTAAGTCGGTTTGGTTGTCGTTGCGCCCCCATTTGGCGAAAGATGCCGCTGGTGAAAAGTCTCCTAGTTCAGTTTTCTCCCCCCAAAAATATGCTGTTAAGCAGGCAAAGAGCCATAGTGGCTTAGTCGTGCTCCACCTAGAGGGGGTAACTGATCGTGATGCAGCCTTAGCTTTAAAGGGCGGTCGTATTTTAGCGAGACGAAGCGATTTTCCAAAGCCTGAGAATGACGCGTATTACTGGGTTGATTTGATCGCCTGTAAAGTAATTAATCTCCAGGGGGAAGATTTGGGCGAGGTAATCGAGATTACGGATAACGCAGCCCACCCGATCTTGTCAGTCGGACCAAAACCTATCCTGATTCCCTTTGTACCCGAAATCATTAAAAAAGTGGATTTATCTTCCCGTACCATTGAGCTTGATTGGCAAGCCGACTGGTAAGAAAGGGGCTTCAATGCGCTTTGATGTCGTTACCATCTTTCCCGAAATGTTCTCCGCTTTGACCAAGTGGGGTGTAACAGGGCGTGCATGTGAGCACCAGCTAACTAGCGTAAGTCTTTGGAATCCAAGGGATTTTTCTACTGATGCCCGTAAAACAGTCGATGATAGGGCTTATGGCGGTGGTCCTGGCATGGTGATGATGGCCAAGCCGCTTGAAGATGCGGTCGAGGCAATTCAGGCGCAACATCAACAGCTAGGCATTCGTTCAGGCCCAGTCTGCCTTTTAGCCCCGCAAGGAAAAGCATTTTCGCAACAGATAGCAGCAGATATCCTCAATTACGGTAATTTAACCCTAATTTGCGGTAGGTACGAGGCAGTTGACCAGCGTTTTATTGAGCGCAAGGTCGATTTACAGCTTTCTTTGGGGGATTTTGTGCTTTCTGGGGGTGAATTACCTGCCATGGCGATGATGGATGCGGTGATTCGCTTAATTCCTGGGGCACTTGGGGATCAAGAGTCAGCAGCCCAAGATAGCTTTATAAATGGCCTTTTGGACTATCCGCACTACACCCGACCAGAAATAGTTGGTAATTTATCTGTGCCGGACGTGCTTTTAGGCGGACATCACGCTAAAATAATGGGTTGGCGTCGGCAGCAGTCTTTGGCGCTGACAAAAAGGTTACGACCAGATCTCATTGAGTCTGCTCGTGCAAAAGGGTTATTAAGTCAAGAGGATGAGCAGTTTCTGCATTCTCTAGCTTAATAAAAATGGTTTAATTGCATCCTCTATCTGGTCCGCTCTCAGGTATTTATTACTAAGAGGTAAACGGGATTAAACGCAGACATGATGTTTAAGGAGTTGTAATGAATTTGATTGAAAAAATTGAGCAAGAAGAAATTGCTCGTCTCAGTGCTAATAAAAAAATGCCGAGCTTTGCGCCTGGCGATACCATTGTGGTTAGTGTCAATGTGGTTGAGGGCACGCGTAAGCGAACACAGGCTTTTGAAGGCGTCGTGATTGCAAAACGCAACCGTGGCCTGAATTCCAGCTTTATTGTGCGAAAAATTTCCTCTGGAGAAGGGGTCGAGCGAACCTTTCAGTTATATTCACCCCTAATTGCTAATATTGAGGTGAAGCGTCGCGGCGATGTTCGTCGTGCCAAGCTCTATTACTTGCGCGATCGCTCAGGCAAATCTGCGCGTATTAAAGAAAAGTTGCAAGCCCGCGTTAAAGCGGTGGTTGCTGAAGTTGTTGAAGCGCCTGCCACTGAATAAGGGCATTTTTCAGCGGCAAAACTAAGGCGACTACAGTCGCCTTTTTTATTACCCTAAAATAGTCCAATGATGTCTAAACTTTCGCCGTCCGCTACCTCGATTGCCGTACCACTTGGGTTTAATCCGCAGGCGGTTCCGATTCAGTCTAATTGTGCTGGCGAGCCATCAATTGCAAGTAGTAGGCTACTACCCGATCAATTGCGCCAGCGTTTTATTGCGCCACCAATATGGACGCCGGAAATTACCGATGAAAATCGCCATGTGATGGCCAGCGATATTATTGCGCAGCGCCAAGCACAAGGCCTTTCGACTCAAGCTGCAGTGCTGATTCCGCTGGTCTTACGAGCAGCGGGTATAGCTGTTTTATTGACTCAAAGAACCGATCATCTTCACGACCATGCGGGGCAAATTAGCTTTCCTGGGGGGCGCATGGAGTCAAGCGATAGTAGCGCTGCGGTGACCGCCTTACGTGAGAGTTATGAGGAGGTTGGGCTAGCAGCTGATCAGGTTGAGTTACTAGGTCAATTGCCTGAATATTTAACGGTCTCGGGGTATCGCGTTACTCCCATCGTAGGTTTAGTGCATCCACAGACCAATTATGTTTTAGATGAATTCGAAGTGGCTGACGCGTTTGAGGTGCCTTTAACATTCTTAATGAATCCGGCCCATCACCAAGTGCGCGTGGCAACTAGCGAGCAGGGCAGTCGTCGGTTTTACGCGATGCCCTTCGAAAATCGTTTTATTTGGGGTGCTACAGCAGGTATGCTGCGCAACCTTTATCATTTACTTAAAGTATGATTTTCTTCTCCATTCTCTTTGCCCTCATTGCTGAACAATATCGGCCAGTCAATGCACAGCATTGGGTTCGTCGTTGGAGTGTTGCTTGGCTAGATTGGGTTGCCAAAGAATTTAGCGGCAAAGCTGGGCAGGGTGCCACTCCAGTTGGGGCTCGCCTCGCCTGTTTGATTGCTTTTATTTTGCCAACCTTTTTAGTTTTTATTATTCACATTGCTTGCATGATGACGTATCCAATTTTGGCTTTCTTCTGGAATGTTTTAATTGTGTATTGGTTCTTTGGTTTTCGTCAATTTAGTCATTCTTTTACAGCGGTGCATCAGGCCATTCAAAACCATGATCTGCCAGCAGCGCGCCTTGCATTGGGTGAGTGGTATGGACCCGATTTAGAGCTTGCACATTTAAATGAAATTGAGATTATTTCTTTGGCTTTAGAAAAAGCCATTATTGGCTCGCATCGTCATGTATTTGGCGTATTTTTTTGGTTTCTGATGCCCCTAGGGCCTGGCGGCGTTGTTTTATACCGTTTGGCCGATATGGCCGCCGAGCGTTGGGGTAAGCATGTGCCCAATTCACATAATTTAGAAGCGGCTGCCCGTCATTTCTTTTATGTGCTCGATTGGGTGCCGGCACGTTTAACGGCGATGAGTTTTGCTTTGGCTGGAAATTTTGAAGACACCATCTATGCTTGGCGCTATCTCACGCATAAGTGGGCTGATGAATTATCAGCAGTGATTTTAGCGGCCGGTAGTGGCGCTCTGGGTGTTCGCTTAGGTGAGCCTTTACGTGAGCCTGATAGTGAAGAAGCTTTACGCATGGCTGAGGCGGGTGACGCGCCAATTTATGATGTAGGGCTTGAGCCTAGTGAAAGAACATTGCGTTCGGCAATTGGTTTAGTCTGGCGCGTGATTATTGCTCTGATGATTTTGTTGGCAATGTTGACTATCGCTGTTTGGCTGTAGTAATACCCATCATTTGGATATCAGCGGTTTGCGAGTCTGAGCGTAGTTGACGAAATAAAGCCAAACGCTCTGGTGCAATTATGTGCTTAGCAACCGCTTCACGAATCTCACAGCCAGGCTCTGTTTCATGGGCGCAATTATGAAAACGACAGTGCCCCAGATAGTCTTTGAACTCGCGAAATGCATGTTGTAACTCACTCACTGAGAGATGAGCAAGACCAAATTCTTGAAAACCGGGTGAGTCGATAAGGGCGCCTAATTTACCATCTGCTATGCCCCATTCACTGGGTAAATTAAAATAGCGACAGGCAGTAGTTGTATGTTTGCCGGTATCAAGGCGCACAGAATACTCTTGGGTGACGGCCGCGGCATTGGGTACCCAAGCATTCAGTAAACTTGATTTACCCATACCCGATTGGCCAACCAGTACAGAAACTTTACCCTGCAGCGCGCCATGAAGACGCTCGAGTGAGGCGGTATCAAATTTTGCGGAGACTTCACTCACTGGATAGCCCATGCGTGCATAGGGCTCAATCAATTTTCGCGCAGTTTCAATTGAGTCGCTTAAGTCACATTTATTAAGCAAGATATGTAAACCAATTTGATTGGCCTCTGCTGCCACAACTGCACGCCCTAGCAGGTCTGGAGAAAAAGCGGGTTGAGTTGCCAAGACCACGAGGATTTGATCCACATTAGCAGCGATTAATTTACTTTTAAATGCATCGGAGCGATAAAGCAAATTACGGCGGGGCTCAATTTCAACTAAGCGCGCTTGTCTATCAGAACTTCTTTCTAATTGCAAAATATCACCCACTGCACCCAAATGGCGTTTGCCTGGCGTGGTCACTTCGATCAGTGGCCCGCCATGGGATTGATGCTTAGATACATCGGTACGCAGAGTTTGGGCTAAATAATGCCTGCCATACGAAGCTATTAGTAGGGCGCGACTAAGCGACATGGAACGCGAGCCATTGGGGTTAAGAGTGCATCAGCGGCTTTGCTTTAAATTCGCAATGCGCAGCGGTGCAGGGGGATGTGAGCTATAGAATGCGGTGTAGAGCGGATCGGGAGTTAAGGTTGACGCATTGTCTTGATAGAGCTTCACTAATGCTGAAATTAAATCGCTCGCAGACGATTTTTCAGCCGCAAAGTTATCGGCCTCATATTCATGTTTACGAGAAGCAAGGCTATTAAGGGGGGTAAGGAAAAAACCAAATACGGGTGACACCAACATAAATAAGGCCAATGCTAAACCGCCGTTATAGCCAGACAGACTCGGTGTGACACCCAGATCAAAATAGAACCAAGGTTGCCCACTAAGCCAGCCTAAGAGTGCTAATACCACTAAGCTGAGGGCAAATGACACCAATAAACGTTTGCGGATATGTTTACGTTTGAAGTGGCCTAACTCATGCGCTAAAACTGCCTCGACTTCGCCCGGGTTTAGTTTTTCAATCAGCGTATCGAAAAAAACAATTCGCTTCGCCTTGCCAATTCCCGTGAAATAAGCATTACCGTGGGCACTGCGGGTACTGCCATCCATCACAAAGAGGCCTTGACTAGCAAAGTCACAGCGCTTTAAAAGTTGTTCAATTTGAATTTTGAGGGGACCATCTTCAAGGGCTTTAAATTTGTTAAACAGTGGTGCAATAAAGGTTGGAAATAGCCACAGTAATAGGCCATTGAATGCAGTCCAGACAAACCAAGTCCACAGCCACCAGAGCGGCCCTGCCTCAGCCATTAAGCTTAGGATTACCCACAGCAGTGGTAGGCCCAAAGCAGCACCTAAGACCACGCCCTTTAATAAATCGAGGCAAAACAGTTTTAGGGTCATGCGATTAAAGCCAAAGGCCTCTTCAAGCTTGAATTGCTTGTACCAACTAAAGGGTAAATCGAGCACCCCAGTAATGATGAAGATGCTGCACAGTAAAGCGATTTGTTGCGAAATGCCATTCCCAAGCCATTGCGTGAGTTGTTGATTTAAGTATTCAAGACCCCCCAAGAGCGTGAAGGAGATTAAGACGATGGCACTCAGAATGTTTTCAATAGTGCCTAAGCGTAATTTGGCGATGGTGTAGTCGGCAGCTTTTTGATGTTCTACCAAAGAGATCCTTGTCGCAAATTCGGCCGGGATGACATCGCGATGTTGGGCGACATACCTTATTTGCCGCTGGGCAAGCCAGTAGCGTATGCCAAAGCTAAGAAAAAAGGCGCTCAAGAAGATAATTGTGAAGGTCATGAGATGATTATAGTTATGAGTGAAAAAACTGCCCTAAGTACTGCTAGTGAGTCATTAATTTGGATTGATATGGAAATGTCAGGACTTAAACCTGATAGTGATCGAATTCTGGAAATTGCCTTGGTCATTACCGATGCAAACTTGAACTTACTGGCTACCGCACCCGTTTTCGTAGTGCATCAAAGCGATGCAGTTTTAGACGGCATGGACTCTTGGAACACTGGCACCCACAGTAAATCTGGGCTAATCGATAAAGTCAAGGCCTCAGTGCTTGACGAAGCCATGGTTGAGCAGGCCGCCATCGATTTTCTTAAGCAATATCTGAAAGCGGGCGTTTCTCCTATGTGCGGCAATTCAATTTGTCAAGACCGCCGTTTTATGGCGCGTTATATGCCAAAGCTCGAAGCGTTTTTTCATTATCGCAATGTGGATGTATCAACCATTAAAGAATTGGCGAAACGCTGGCAACCCAATTTAATGAAAGGCTTTGCGAAGCAGCAAGCCCATACTGCTTTAGCGGATATTTTAGAATCGATTGAAGAGTTGAAGTATTACCGCGAAAAATTCTTTATTACCCCCAATTAGCGAATTAGCGCAAAAGCAGGGTCGCTTGACGGCAATCGCTATTTTTTCAATGCACTTTTTGGTCGAAAAGCTTTCACCACTGCTTCATTCGTTTCCATATAAGGCCCGCCAATGAGGTCTATGCAATAAGGTACTGCGGCAAAAATACCTGGAACCAGTACTTTGCCATCAGCGTCTTTAAGGCCTTCTAGCGTTTCTTGAATGGACTTCGGTTGCCCAGGTAAATTAATAATTAAAGCAGCATGGTCAACAATTTCACGCAAGACTGCAAGCTGCCGTGAAAGAATAGCGGTGGGTACAAAATGCAAGCTAATCTGCCGCATTTGTTCACCAAATCCAGGCATGATTTTTGTCCCCGCCTCTAAAGTCGCCTCGGGGGTAATATCGCGCCGAGAGGGGCCAGTGCCGCCAGTGGTGAGAACTAAATCGCAGGCATACTCATCGACCAGCTCAATTAAGGTGACGGTAATGAGTTCTTGGGTATCAGGGATGAGGCGCTCAACAAAAACATGGGGAGAGACTAGGGCCTGATCAAGCCAAGCGCGCAAGGCAGGAATGCCTTGATCGGTATATACCCCTTGACTGGCTCGGTCGGAAACCGAGACCAAACCAATCTTCAGTTCATTGGGGGTACTGCGGTGCCAAGCTTCGGTATGCTTCATATCGCTATTCTAGCTATTATTAGGGTATGTTTACCTATACCACTGAGCAATTTCAATTAATTGTGCAATTTATGCTGGCAGAAGCCAGTCGTTTAGGGGCGAGCGATGCCGCCGCAGAGATTTCTGAGGGCCATGGGCTAGCTGTAACCACCCGCAAGGGAGAAATTGAGACCATAGAGCAAAGCCTCGATAAACAAGTGGGGGTAAGTCTTTATTTGGGACAGCGACGCGGTAATGCAAGTACTAGCGACTTTTCACCGACCTCGCTACGGGCTACCGTCGAAGCCGCCTTTCATATAGCTCAACATACTGCCGAGGATGATTGTGCAGGTCTCCCAGAGTATGATTTGCTTGAAAAAAATCCCCTGAATCTCGATTTATTTCATCCTTGGGATATTGAAGCCATAGACGCTATTGAAATAGCACGCTCTGCCGAGGCGGCTGCATTTGCAGTGAGCCCCCAAATTCAAAATAGTGATGGCGCTTCTGTCTCAACGCATCAAGGTCATTTTATTTTGGCTAGTAGCCAAGGGTTTTTAGGCGGCTATGCCTATTCACGCCACTTTATTTCATGTGCACCCATCGCGAGTACAACGGGCAAAAGACCGTCTATGCAGCGTGACGATTGGTATTCCAGCTCACGTATTCCAACTCAATTAGCTCCGCCCGCCGAAATTGGGCGCTATGCAGCTCAGCGTGCCTTGGCTCGCCTCAAAGCACGGTCAATTCGCACGCAGCGTTGCCCCGTTATTTTTGAGGCGCCAGTGGCCGCTGGTTTATTAGGCTCTTTTGTGCAGGCTGTTTCTGGGGGCGCTTTATATCGGCGCTCGAGTTTTTTATTAGATAGTTTGGGTAAAGCTGTTTTGGCAAGTCACCTTAGCTTATATGAAGATCCACATATTCCTGGTATTAGCGGTAGTGCACCATTCGATGAAGAGGGTGTTAAAACACAGGCTCGCACGGTAGTTGCAAACGGTGTTCTGCAAGCTTATTTTTTATCGACTTACACCGCACGAAAATTAGGCCTTCAAAGTACTGGCAATGCAGGTGGCTCACATCATCTTCGCTTGGCGAGTAACAATACCGTATCGGGCGGTTTACCCGCACTACTGAAGGCGATGGGTACCGGCCTACTCGTGACCGAATTAATGGGTCAAGGGGTCAATTATGTCACTGGCGATTACTCGCGCGGAGCCTTTGGTTACTGGGTCGAGCAGGGAGAAATTCAATATCCAGTTGAAGAAATTACGATTGCGGGTAATTTACGCGAAATGTTGCTTGATATTCAAATGGTGGGCAGTGATGTTTTAGTGCGAGGCTCGAAGGAGTCGGGCTCACTCCTCATTGGCTCAATGACTATTGGTGGTAAATAAGCCAGTGCGTTTATTTACGCAACTATTTTTTGCGCTCTAGCGTTAAAAAACGGAAATGAATTTCCCCTTCTTGACCTTCGACACATTCGATTTCCTGCCAATTTTGTGGGTCAGGAACTGCAAAAAAAGTATCTCCAGTAATATCTAGATCAATTTCGGTAAGATAAAGTTGGTCGGCTTTTGCAAAAGCCTGGGTAAATAATTGTTGGCCACCAATAATGAATACCCGCGGAACGTCAGCAAGCTGCTTCAGGGCATCGTCTAGCGAATGCATCACTTCCGCCCCAGCTAATTGCAAGTCGGTATTACGACTGATAACCAAGTTCCGCCGTCCTGGTAATGGCCGGCCAATAGAATCCCAAGTCTTTCGCCCCATAATAATGGGATGCCCCATAGTGACGCGTTTAAAGAATTGCAAGTCAGCAGAAATCTTCCAGGGTATTTGATTGTCTTTGCCAATGACGTGGTTACGGGTGCGAGCAACGATAAAAGCAATGGCTGGATTAGTCATATTCGATTGGTTTAGATGGCGACAGGAGCCTTGATATGGGAATGAGACTGATAGTTCAGTACTTCAAAATCGTCAAACTCATAGTCAAATAAGGAAGCGGGCTTACGGCGAAATTGCAATGTAGGCAGAGGAAAGGGTTCACGCGCTAATTGCATTTCTACTTGGGCTAAATGATTGTTATACAGATGGCAATCGCCACCGGTCCAAATAAAGTCTCCCACTTTTAAATTAGCTTGCTGAGCAACCATATGGGTAAGGACTGCATAACTGGCTATATTAAAAGGTACGCCAAGGAAAATATCAGCGCTACGCTGATAGAGTTGACACGATAGCTTATTGTTCGCGACATAAAATTGAAAGAAGGCATGACAGGGGGCGAGTGCCATGCGAGGAATGTCTGCTACATTCCACGCCGACACAATCATTCGGCGTGAGTCGGGGTTCGATTGTAGGGTTGCCATGAGCTCTTGAATTTGATCAATATGTTGGCCATTTGGCGCTGGCCATGAGCGCCACTGATAGCCATAAATAGGGCCGAGTTCGCCATCGGGTGCAGCCCACTCATCCCAAATAGAAACGCCACGGTCTTTCAGCCACTGATTATTTGTACTTCCATTCAGAAACCACAGTAATTCATACACAATCGATTTGAGGTGGAGTTTTTTGGTAGTGACCATGGGAAAACCCGCAGCCAAATCGAAACGCATTTGATAGCCAAAAATCGATTTAGTCCCAGTACCAGTGCGATCAGCCTTATCAACGCCTTGTACCAATACTGCTTTCATTAAGTCATGGTATTGGCGCATTAGCAGCTGTCTTTAAGCAATTAATCAAAAATAGGCGATTCAACACCAAGGACTTTATGTAACTTAGTTGAGGTGGTGGTGTATTGCAGGTGCACCTTTTTATCAGGATAAATATATTGCACACACCCGAATGCCGCCAAGGCGGCTTCATGAAAACCTGACAAGATCAGTTTTTTCTTGCCTGGATAGATATTAATGTCACCCACCGCAAAGATGCCGGGAACGGTTGTTTCAAAGCGCTCGGTATCGACGGTAAGTTGCTTGCGATCAATACCTAAGCCCCAATTAGCAATGGGGCCCAATTTGGGTGAAAGGCCAAAGAAAACTAGTAAAACATCGAGTGGCATCCGCCGCGTAACCCCATCACTACCAGTGACTTTAATTTCCCTTAGGTGGCCATCGCGTTCTTCGAAGCCGGTAATTTGTCCAACCTCAAATTGCATTTCATATTTGGCACATAACTCCTTCATTTTTGCTACTGAGCTAGGCGCAGCTTTAAAACCATCGCGGCGATGAATTAAGATGACACTTTCCGCTTTACCAACAAAATTGAGTGCCCAATCGAGAGCGGAATCGCCGCCGCCACAAATGACGATATTTTTGCCAGCAAATTGGGTTGGATCTTTGACGCGATAAAACAGTTGTTTATTTTCGAACGCTTCAATGCCATCAATTTTAATGGTGCGCGCTTGAAATGAGCCCACACCAGCGGCAATAAAAATTGTTTTCGTGATGAGATGAGTACCTAAAGTAGTGCGCAGATCGAAGCGGCCATCGCTGCGTTTTTCTACCTCAGTCACTTCTTGCCCCAAATGAAAATGGGCGCCAAAAGGCTCAATTTGTTTCATTAAATTATCGGTGAGCTCTTGCCCGGTACACATGGGTACAGCGGGGATATCGTAAATAGGCTTATCAGGATATAACTCCACGCATTGGCCACCAACGACCGGCAAAGAGTCGATTACATGGGCTTGAATTTCTAAAAGGCCAAGCTCAAAGACTTGAAAAAGTCCAACGGGTCCGGCGCCAATAATGACGGCATCGGCTTCAATAGGGGGGAGTGACACAAATAGTCCTAAAAAGTGCAGCTCACAGTTTACTTAACTAATTCGTTAAGTTTATCTTTAACGTCTTGCCATTCATCGGCATCAGCTAACGGCGCTTTTGATTTGGTAATTGAAGGCCAGAGGCGAGACAGTTCAACGTTGAGTTGAATAAACGCTTGTTGATCTCCAGGTACGTCATCCTCTGCATAAATGGCATTCACAGGGCATTCGGGAACGCAGACCGCGCAATCGATGCACTCATCAGGATCGATTGAGAGAAAATTAGGGCCTTCGCGGAAACAGTCTACGGGGCAAACATCAACGCAATCGGTATATTTGCAACGGATACAGGATTCAGTAACAACGTAAGTCATGATTTTAGGTCGATAAATAAAAGCCCATAAAAGGCGGATACTTGATTTTAGCCGAAATGAAGCTAAAAGCGCCAAGCACCCCAATTTCCAGCTTGTTGTAAAGTTTAGGGATGAATACAAGCCACAAACCCAAAATCTTAGTTGCTAGGTCAATTTTCCCCGATGCTTTGGCTGCTTTACATGAGTCTTTTGAAGTCATCGATAATCAGGCCGATCGTGTGTTCACGCCAGCCGAACTGCAAAAATACTTAAGCGAAGTCGATGCGGCCCTGGTAGCCGGCAGCGAACGGATCGATGCGAACGCATTGGCCCAGGCAAAAAAACTAAAAATTGTTGCCAATATTTCGGTTGGCTATAACAATTTTGATGTACCCGCCATTACTGCCGCAGGTGTGATGGCGACAAATACACCTGATGTTTTGACGAATACCACCGCTGATTTTGGGTTTGCGCTATTGATGGCTACGGCGCGGCGCGTTACTGAATCTGAACATTGGATTCGTAATGGTCAATGGGACCAATGGTCGATTACCAACAACCCTTTAGGTATGGATATTCATGGCAGTACTTTGGGCATTATTGGTATGGGCCGGATCGGTCAAGGGATTGCAAAACGGGCTTTAGGTTTCGGCATGAAAGTGATTTATAACAATCGTCGGCGCTTACCCGAGGCCGATGAAATGGCCTGTGGAGCCACGTATGTTGATAAAGAGAGCTTGCTCCGTCAAGCTGATCATGTCATTTTAGTTTTGCCTTATTCCGCTGACAATCATCACACCATAGGCGCAAAAGAAATTGCGCTGATGAAGCCTACCGCGACATTAGTAAATATTGCGCGGGGCGGGATCGTAGATGATGTAGCTCTGGCACAAGCCTTACGAGAAAAGAAAATTTTTGCCGCTGGCCTCGATGTGTTTGAAGGTGAGCCCGTTGTGCACCCTGATTTATTAAAACTCAGTAATGTGGTGTTGGCGCCGCATATTGCTAGTGGTACAGAAAAAACGCGGCGCGCAATGGTTGATTTAGCGATTCAAAATGTGCGCGCTGCTTTGGCAGGTGATAGGCCGCCCAGCTTGATTAATCCTGAAGTACTGAAGTAATTATTTGTATTGATTGGCCAAAAGAATTCACAGCGAGCGTATTTTCTGCATTAATAATCAGTCATTGGTTTCTTCGGGCACCTCTTTCAAGGCTAACTCGATACCGCCGAAATTATTGGCAACCCAGTTATAAACCTTGCAGGCTACCCAAAGCAAGCCAAAGCCAAGAACAGCATTAAGAATAAGAGCAGACAGCACTGTAAATCCCGGTATTGCGCCATCACGAATAAAGGCAACAAAGAGGGCTAAAAGCACGATTGGAACTGAAAAGCATAAGTAAACCAAAACTAAGGTTTTGGCGGTATGCATAGGATCAAGGAAGGTTATTTCTTTTTTAGTTAATTTCATCATGCCGTAATCTTAAAGCAGTCCTTCAAAAATCTCTACATTAACTAAATCACCAACCTGAATATTGCCTTGTTCCGCCGGCAAAACAATAAAGCAGTTGGCTTCACTCATCGAGCGTAAGATGCCTGCTCCTTGGCTGCCAGTAGTCCGAACTGTGGCTTGCCCAGCATCATCAAGCGTAACAATACCCCGTTGAAATTCGGTGCGCCCGGGTTTTTTTCGAATTGCTTCGCCAGAGCGCACTTGAATGGTGGGGACAGCGGTCTGGGTTGCGCCATTCAATTGCAGTAGCGCCGCGCGGACGAACTGATAAAACGTCACCATCACCGCTACTGGATTGCCTGGTAAGCCGAAAAATAAGGTACTATTTTTAGCTTCTGGAGAGTTGGCAGCGTCCGCCAGCGGTTTTAGTACTCCAAAAGCCATCGGCCTACCTGGGCGCATCGCAATCTGCCAAAAGCCAATATCACCCAACTCTTGCAGGACTTGCTTGGTAAAGTCTGCCTCACCAACGGAGACGCCACCCGATGAAATGAGCACATCAGCCTTTAAGGTTGCGGCACAAAAGGCTTTTTTTAAGGCCACTGGATCGTCTTGCACAATTCCGCAATCGATTATCTCTAAATTGAGGCGAGTAAGCAGGCCAATAAGGCTATACCGGTTGCTATCGTAGACGCTACCGGTATCAAGTGCTTGGTCAAGGCTCCGTAATTCATTGCCAGAGGAGATAATGGCAACCCGTATTTTGTTACGCACGGATAGGGTTTTAATCCCCAAAGAGGCAGCTAAACCCAAATCAGATGGCCGCAAAATACGTCCCGCAGGAATGGCAACTTGGCCTAAACGCAAATCTTCGCCCCGTAGCCGACGATTTTCTCCCACCCTTACGGCGTTAGCCGGAAATAGCAATTCATTTTCGTGAGCGGCGTTAGAGATGATTTCTGTAATGCGCTCTTGAGGAATAACGGTATCGCAGCCGGCAGGCATGAGTGCGCCAGTCATTATTTTGATGCATTCATGAGCGCCCAATTGACCCAAGAACGGTTTTCCAGCGAACGCCGTACCAACGATTTTTAATTTTTTTTGCCCTGCATGAGCAGCTTCATTGACGTGACCTTGAAAAGCATAACCATCCATCGCGGAATTATCTGCGTTGGGAACATGCATTGGCGATAAAAGATCTTCAGCCAGAATACGATTAACCGCATTTTCAAGTGCAATCGTTTCGCTCTGAAGCCCCCCGTTTTTTGTGCGTACCTCTTCGTTTATTTGGGTAATTAATGCACTGATAATACGGCGGGTCTCGATAACGGATAAGGAGCTAGTGGGGGTATTGAGGGTCATGTTTTTATTTGGGACTGCACCGCAATTTTGTTTTGCTTCTCGAGGTGCGCCAATGTTTCTAGCGAGGCTAGCTCTGCGGGTGTATTGGCATTTGCAAAGGCCTGTTCATTTTCAAAAAGTACGGCACTACTATTGACATTTTCAAACCAGCGGTCAATTTTCCGCGCACCACTTGCTAAAAATTCTGCAAGCGATAATTGAACCGTTTTTTTCATGAGGCAGAAAACGGCTTGATTCCATTGATGCCCGGTGTTATCAATACTGCATGCGTATACTAAATCAAATGGACCGCGCAGTAATTCAGCGCTTAAGCGTGCGCCTAAATCAAGCGGAAAGAGCGGTGAATCACATGGCACGGTAAGGAGATATTCAGTTTGACAATGGCGCAGACCAGCCATAAAACCTGCGAGCGGACCAAAATAAGATGGTGCAGATTCAACCGCACTGTCATCGGCAATAACAGGGTAGCCATAGCTTGCATAACGCATGTGATTGCGATTGGCATTAATTAGGATCGTGCTTACCTGATCTTGAAGGCGGGTTAACGCAGTCTCGATCAGGGGTTTTTCTAGGTAGGGTATTAAGCCTTTATCACTTCCGCCCATCCGCTCTGCTCGACCCCCTGCCAGGACTAAGCCCGTGATTGCTAAGGGCGGTAATGAAGCTATGATTGCTGCCATTCGGGATTGAGCCTAGCCACCGATATAAGACATTTCAACCTTACGACCAGTTGAATTTCCGATGGGAGTGTGTGAACCTCGGATTTCAGAATAGTGATCATCACGTTTAGCCCAAGTATTCATGATGGCATTCGCAATTTCTAAATCACTCTTGCCGGAGCGAAGCAGAGCTTTGAAATCGACGCCTTGATGCGCAAATAGACATAAAAAAAGATGTCCATCGGTTGAGAGCCTAGCACGGGTACAGGTATGGCAAAAGGTTTGCGTCACACTAGAAATCACCCCAATTTCACCAGCGCCGTCGGCATAGCGCCAGCGTTGCGCAACTTCACCGACATAGTTTGGTTCTAGTGATTGCAAGGGAAACTCAGCATGAATTTGGTTGATGACTTCTCGCGAAGGCAATACCTCAGCCATATTCCAACCATTCGAACTTCCCACATCCATAAACTCAATGAAGCGTAGGGTAATACCAGAGTTACGAAAATGCCGCACCATTGGCAAAATCTCCTGCTCATTAACCCCTTTCTTAACGACCATATTAACCTTGATGGATTTAAAGCCAGCCTCTTTTGCTGCCTCAATACCATCCAGTACCTCGTCAACTGCAAAATCAACATCATTCATCGCTTTAAAAACAGGATCACTTAATGCATCGAGACTAACTGTGATGCGTTGTAAGCCCGCATTTTTTAAGAGCTGCGCTTTTTTTCTTAAGAGGCTACCATTCGTTGTGAGAGTGAGATCTAATTTTTGCCCTGCTGGCGTGTTAACTTGGGCGAGCATCGCCACTAAAGCCTCTAAATTTTTTCGTAAAAGCGGCTCGCCTCCTGTAAGGCGAATTTTTTCTACACCCAGACTGGCAAAGATTTGCGTCATGCGGGTGATTTCCTCAAAACGCAGTAAGGCATCTTGCGCTAAATACGGATAGTTTTGATCGAAGACCGATTTCGGCATGCAATAAGTGCAACGAAAATTACAGCGATCCGTTACTGAAATGCGTAAGTCACGTAATTGCCGCTGACGTAAGTCAGTTGTTTCAGAATGGACCCCTTGCAATACTGTTGGAATTGCCGCTGAGGCACCAACAGTATTGCTGATGGGAATAATGCGCGAATAGGCTCGATCAACCATAGCTAAATAAGTTTATACCTAGTCTATTGAGTATTACCAGACTAGTTTTTATCAATCATTTTTTCTTGGCCACCTGTTTCTACTAAGACCATGGGACCACTAGGTAATATTTTTGGCGCCTTAGGGGCGCGTTCGGCCCGCGGTTGAATGGGTTCAGCATTCATTTGCGTTTGTGCTTCGGCAAATTTAGTCGCATCGGTAGCAACCCAAACCATTCCCACTGATTGCACCACTTGCTCCAAAGGCGCCTCTTCTAAACGCGAGAAGGAGACTTTAGGTAAAGCAGCAGGCACGGGAACGAAATTTGCTACAGGCGCGGTTTGGGGTGCACCGCTTAAATTACTTTGCAGATCGTGCAGCGGCAAAGTAGCTGCATCACCAGCCATATGTGCCATGCCTACTGGCGGCCAGGTGGCAGAAACCTCGGTAATGGCTGGGTGAGTTACTGTTGAGTTTGAATCAGCTTCTTGAGCAGGGATATCTGTGCGATTATCACCACGTTCACGTTGACCACGACCACGTCCACGGCGATTACGTCCCCGCGGACGCTCTTCGCCTTCAGCGTTAACTAAATCAGTGGCCCCAGTATTCGCATTGTTGGTGATGCCTTCAGGCGTGTCGTTGCCGTTTTGATTCGCTGGACGTTCAGGACGGGAATTACGGTTACGACCGCGACCCTCTTGACGGGGTTTTGCTTCACGCCCATTTTTTTCAGTAGGAGCAATTGTTTCGTTGGTAGATGCTGTTGCTGGACGTTCATTACGACCACGGCGATTACGACCACCACGTTCATTACCATTGCGGCCTTCGCGTGCTCCGCTAGGACGAGGACGTGCTTCGGGTGTTGCTACGGTTATTTCTGGAGTTGAAGTAAATAGTTTCTTAATGAAACCCATAAATCCACCGGTTGACTCAGCCACCGCTTTTTCGTTCGTGGCAGATACACGTGCCGCACGGGGTTGGTTCATTGGCGCAGGTTGACTTGGCGTAATACCTTTGACTGCAGCCTCAGGTTTTACTTTGGTCTCTTCCTTGCGACTCACAATCGTATCGGCTTCTAACTCGGTAGCAGCCTCTTGCGCCATGACATAGCTGGCTTTTTGATCATCTAAACGGGGATCATCATGACGTAAGCGCTCTAATTTGTAATGCGGTGTTTCAAGATGCTTATTCGGCACCATCAAGACATTAACCTTAAAGCGACTTTCAATTTTGATGACTTCAGCCCGTTTCTCATTGAGAAGGAAAGCTGCGACCTCAACAGGTACTTGTGTATGAATAGCTGCCGTATTGTCTTTCATCGCCTCTTCTTGGATGATGCGTAGTACTTGCAAAGCAGATGATTCGGTATCGCGAATATGGCCAGTACCATTACAGCGCGGGCAAGTCACATGACTGCCTTCTGAGAGCGCGGGTCGTAAGCGTTGCCGCGACATTTCCATTAAGCCAAATTTAGAAATTTTGCCCATTTGCACGCGGGCTCGATCATGGCGTAAGGCATCGCGTAAGCGGTTTTCAACATCTTTTTGACTTTTCGCTGATTCCATGTCAATAAAGTCGATGACGATCAAACCCCCTAAATCGCGCAAACGCATTTGGCGGCCGATTTCTTCTGCAGCTTCTAAGTTGGTGCGGGTGGCGGTTTCTTCAATATCCGATCCCCGTGTAGCGCGCGCTGAATTCACGTCAACCGAAACCAAGGCTTCGGTATGGTCAATCACAATGGCGCCACCTGAGGGTAGCGGTACCGTACGCGAGTACGCAGTTTCAATTTGATGCTCAATTTGAAAGCGGGAAAAGAGCGGGACATCATCTTGATAGCGCTTGACGCGGGGTAAGTTATCAGGCATCACCACCGACATAAAGGCTTGAGCCTGTTCGAAAATATCGTCAGTATCAATCAAAATTTCGCCAATATCGGGTTGGAAATAATCGCGAATGGCGCGAATAACCAAGCTCGATTCAAGATAAATTAAGAGCGGCGCCGAGTTGCTTTTGGCAGCCTCATCAATGGCTTTCCATAGCTGCATGAGGTAATTCAGGTCCCACTGTAATTCAACGGCATCGCGCCCAATTCCGGCGGTGCGAGCGATAATGCTCATCCCTTCAGGAACCTCGAGCTGACCCATGGCCTCACGGAGTTCTTGACGATCTTCGCCCTCAATACGGCGAGATACACCACCCCCCCTTGGGTTATTAGGCATTAAGACAAGATAACGGCCAGCCAAAGAAATAAAAGAAGTGAGCGCGGCGCCTTTTTGGCCGCGTTCTTCTTTTTCAATCTGAATAATAATTTCTTGGCCTTCGCGTAAGGCATCTTTAATTGATGCGGTACGAACGTCAACGCCTTCTTTAAAGTAAGCGCGGGCTACTTCTTTAAATGGCAAAAAGCCATGACGCTCTTCACCGTAATTAACAAAGCAGGCCTCTAAGGATGGCTCAATGCGGGTAATAACCCCTTTGTAAATATTACCTTTGCGTTGTTCACGCCCAGCTGATTCGATATCAATATCGATTAATTTTTGACCGTCGACAATCGCGACGCGCAACTCTTCTTGCTGAGTTGCGTTAAATAGCATGCGTTTCATAATTCTCTCCAAATGGGGTTGGAGGACGATGCGCGACGCGATGTAGATGAGATTAAGGCTACCAAAGAACTAGGTTCTATTGGCCCCTACAGGGCGTGGTTTAAAAGAGAACTAAGCTGCTAATCAGTTAGCTCGAATCGAGTCCATTACTGGACATCGTTGCCACCCCGAACGCTCGCCACAGCTACCCTCCTTTAGGGTCATCAATGTAGGCGCGCGCCTGAAAACTGTCATCTACTCGCGGGTCGCGGCATACAGCACGCCAACCCTGCGCCTCGTTAAACAGGGGAGGGGCAACCCTGGGAATCTATTTCTGATGGTTGATTCCAGCACCACGATTGGGGTTTCAAGTAGATATTCTCCGTTGAACCCAATCTGAGCCAATATGGCTAGTGCCTTGATTATAAGGCAGAAGTTCATAATAAGCATTCTCATGACTTCTCATT
Organism: Polynucleobacter sp. IMCC30063; assembly: GCF_021395235.1. NCBI lineage: Bacteria > Pseudomonadati > Pseudomonadota > Betaproteobacteria > Burkholderiales > Burkholderiaceae > Polynucleobacter > Polynucleobacter sp. IMCC30063. The sequence continues at coordinate 190,240 of NZ_JAJVCQ010000004.1, forward strand.
CCCTCGGTAAAGCGCCTAAACCACCAGCAGTGGTATTGCAAACCATTGGTCCTGATGACGCTGGTCAGCGTCTGGATAACTATTTACTGCGCTGGGCTAAAGGCGTACCCAAAAGCCATGTTTATCGGCTCATTCGTGCTGGGGAAGTACGGGTCAATAAAAAGCGCGCTGAGCCCACCACCCGCCTCGTTGAGGGTGACATCGTCCGTTTGCCACCCGTGCGCATTGCCACACCCGAGCGCGTGCAGGCTGGTCAAAATTTCGCTCGGGCTCAGCAATATGCCGCACAAATCCCGATTTTGTATGAAGATGACGTGCTCCTGATCATCGATAAGCCCGCGGGACTGGCCGTGCATGGTGGCTCGGGTATTGCCTTGGGGGTCATTGAGACTTTACGGTTGACCCGCCCAGAACTCCATTTTCTTGAATTAGTGCATCGCCTCGATCGCGATACCTCCGGGGTGCTGTTATTGGCTAAGCGCAGAAGTGCCTTGGTTGAAATGCATCGCCAAATACGTGAAGGCTTAACTGATAAGCGCTATTGGTTATTGGCGCACGGCAAAATTGAAACAGGCGCACGGGTAATGCAGTTAAAGTTTCCCTTGCATAAATTTCTCTTAGCAAATGGCGAACGTCGAGTTCGGGTTGATGCTGAGGGGTTGCCCAGCCATACTGCGGTGCGGGTTACGCAACTGTTCGCGGGGGAGGCGGGAGCGCTGAGCTTGGCAGAGGCGCAATTAAAAACCGGGCGCACCCATCAAATTCGGGTGCATTTACAGCGTCTTGGCCACCCGATTTTAGGTGATGATAAGTACGGCCTAGAGGAAGAGGATCGCCGCTTAAAATCCAAACGCTTATATTTACATGCCCATTTGGTGGGTTTTGTTCATCCGCGCAGCGGTGCCAAAATGCGCATTGAGTCACCGCTACCTGCCGAGTTCAACGCCTTATTAAAGAGGCTGAAGGTGGAGCCCAGCAGCAGCAACCCAGCGGCGACGCCGTAAGCCACAAAACAGTATAGTGGGATGTTATTTAATTGAAGGTTGCTGAGGGAATGTCCGTTTGAACCACACGCATCAACAGAATCTAGAGCGACGCTACGATTTAATTGTCTGGGATTGGGATGGTACCGTAATGGATTCAACCCCAACCATCGTGCATTGCATTCAACAGGCTTGCCGCGATTTAGACTTACCAGTGCCCAACGATGCATTAGCTAGCTCGGTGATTGGTTTAGGTATCGATGATTCCTTGCGGCGCGCCGTTCCCAGTATTGCGCCTGCACGATACCCTGCTTTAGTTGCGCGTTTTCGTTTTCATTATTTAGCCCGCGATCATGAATTGCATTTATTTATCGGCATTCGTGAATTGCTCGAGCACTTACGTCAAGCGGGATTTTTGCTAGCCGTGGCTACTGGTAAATCGCGGCAGGGCCTAGATCGCTCCTTGGGATTTCATCAGCTAGAAGCACTTTTTCACGCTAGTCGTACTGCCGACGAAACGGCGTCAAAACCAAATCCGACAATGCTGTTAGAGTTATCGGATGTTTTGCAAGTACCATTGCGGCGAATGCTGATGATTGGCGATACCACGCACGATCTACTGATGGCGCAAAATGCCGGAGTGGATAGTGTCGGCGTTACCTATGGCGCCCATCCGCTAGAGGAGCTGCGCACTGCCAATGCCTTAATTTGCGTTGATAATGTGCAAGAATTAGCGCAGTGGTTCAATCAACATTTGTACGAGCAAACCTTGAACATAAATAAGAAAGTAAAGCATTGATGGAGCCGAAAGAAAACTGGGAGCGACAGGCTCTTGAGCATTTACTGCTTGAAAATTTAAAAGAAACTCGTAAGGCTAGGCGCTGGAAAACAATTTTCCGCTTAGTTTTACTAGTGTTAGTTGTCGGTATCATTGCCCAGGTATTTGATTTGCATATACCAGGCCGTGGTATGCATATTGAAAAGCATACCGCTTTAATTAGTTTAGATGGCATGATTTCACCGACTACGACAGCGAATGCAGTCGACGTGAATGCAGCGCTAGATGCGGCTTTTGAAAATACCAATAGCGTCGGCGTGATCTTACGAATTAATAGCCCGGGTGGCTCACCAGTTCAGGCGGGCATGATTAATGACGAGATTCGCCGCTTGCGTACTTTGTATCCACAAAAACCATTCTATGTGGTGGTAGAAGATATTTGTGCATCGGGTGGATATTACGTAGCGGTAGCGGGTGACAAAATTTTAGTTGATAAAGCTAGCTTAATCGGCTCAATTGGCGTGGTCATGGAGGGCTTTGGTTTTACTGGCCTAATGGATAAATTAGGAATTTCTCGCCGCTTGATCACGGCTGGTTCGAATAAAGGCATGCTCGATCCTTTTAGCAAGGAAAATCCGAAACAGGTTGAAATGGTGCAATCGATGTTGGATCAAATTCATCAACAATTTATTGCAGTAGTTAAAGCGGGACGTGGCACGCGCTTAAAAGAAAATGCTGAATTATTTTCGGGGCGGGTATGGAATGGCGAGCAAGCAGTTCAATTGGGTCTGGCTGATGGGTTTGGTACCGTTGATTCGGTAGCCCGCGATATTTTGAAGGCACCAGATGTTTTGGATTACACCTTAAAGGAAAATTTTGCTGAAAGGGTAGCTAAAAAGTTTGGCGCAGAAATGGGCACCTCAATGGGTCAAGCGTTAATGAAAGATGCCAATCTGAAATAAGTAGTACGTTTTACTACGTACTTAAGCTAGTAGCAAAAAAATCGCCGGACGGTTTTGTAATTCACCGGCCATTTTTTCACCAGGGTAGCGTTTCCGCCACTCGGTGAGCGTGTAGGTATGAATCGATTCACTCGCTAAACTCAGGTCGATGCCAATACATAAGCGGGTTTCTGCTGTTAATGCTTGCAGGCAAGCGTCGAACATCGCAGCATTGCGATAAGGGGTCTCAATCCAAATTTGTGTTTGTTGTAAGCGTCGCGATTCCGCTTCTAGTTGCTTGAGGCGATTAATCCGTTCTGGGTTTTGATTGGGTAAGTAGCCTTGAAATGCAAACTGTTGGCCGTTTAGACCGCTTGCCATGAGGCCTAACAAAATAGAGCTAGGGCCTACTAAGGGTTTGACGGGGGCACCTAAACCATGCGCAGCCAAAATTAATTCGGCTCCAGGGTCGGCCACTCCAGGCACTCCTGCTTCTGACATTAATCCCATATTGTGCCCATCTACTAAGGCTTGCAACAAACTCTCAGGACGTGTTTTTGAATTGTATTTTGCATTTTGCGCAGCGCCACGCCATTCCAGTAGCACTAATTCCTGCAAAGGCGTACTCAGCGGCGTAACGGTATCAATTGCTTTTAAAAATGCCCGTGCGGTTTTAGCATTCTCCACAATCCAGTATTTCAGCGTGGCTGCTTGAGTGATGGTTGCGGCCGGCAAAACCCACGGCAATTGGTCTGCGCGACCTTCCGCACCCAAGGTATTCGGGATAAGAAAAAGTGTGCCGATAGTCATTTACTGGTTGCGAACCAATTTTTTGCAGGTAGCGCAAAACCGGCATCTCGCAATAATCCGCTTAATGCGATCAGCGGTAAACCAACAAGAGCAGTGGGATCATCGCTTTGAACCGACTCAAGGAGACTGATGCCAAGCCCCTCTACTTTGGCACTACCAGCACAATCATAGGGTTGCTCAGCATGTAAATAAGCTTCTAATATCGCGTCAGATAGATCGCGAAACTGTACCGTGGTTGGCACGCTCAGGGTGGTGTACTGCTCGTCGCGCATGAAACATAGTGCCGTATGAAAGTGGACAGCATTGCCGCGCATCAACTGTAATTGGGCTAAGGCCCGCTCAAAATTACCCGGTTTGCCTAATACAGCGCCAAATAAATCAGCTACCTGATCTGAGCCGATAACCCATGCCCCCGGGTTCTGTTGCGCTATCACTCTGGCTTTCAGTTCAGCCAAACGCAAGGCTAGAGCAAGGGTAGTTTCATGGGGCAAAGGAGTTTCATCAATTGCAGGCGTGCTGCAAGTAAAGGGCAGCCCTAAGCGGGCAAGCAATTCGCGGCGATACGGCGAGCTTGAGGCCAAAATAATTGGCGCTGGATGCCTTGCTACGTCGGAATTCGTCATGAAAAATAGCGCCTTGAATTAGACTAATGAGATGAATCGTAAACAAGTTTTACCTGAAGTTGAAATTTCTGCAACTCCGCAAGCATTACAAGCGGTTGATTTGTGTGCCCCGCAAACCTACCATGGTGAGGGTAGGTTGTCGCTGGGCGCCTTACCCCGAGTGGCTTTAGAGCTGGCTATCAGCAGCCCAGATAATGGTTTTGCTTGGCAAATCCAAACCCAGTTTACGGCTAATCAAGCCGGAGACCAAGCGCAAACCTTGCGTTTGAGGCTTAATGGACAAGCACCCTTAACTTGTCAGCGGTGTTTACAGACTTTCCAGTATTCCTTAAACGTGGAGCGTTTATTTATTGTTGTGGCCGATGAAGCGGCTGCGGATGCCTATCCAATTGAAGATGACCTTCTCGACCCCTTAGTCTGCAGCCCCCATTTTGATATATTGGCGCTAATCGAAGATGAAATTCTTTTATCCTTGCCATTAGTGCCAAAACACCCTGAAGCGCTATGTGCCCCAAGCCCATTATTGGGTGTAATTGAAGAACCTGAAAACCCCTTTAAGGTATTGAAAAATATCAGGAAATAGCTCTGGCGGCTGGGTTAATTGAGGCCTTTAATACCTACCCATCAATGCCTAGAATCCCGTATTTAGAGGCATTTTTATGCTAGAATGCCCCCTTGTTTAGGAGTCCAATATGGCCGTTCAGCAGAATAAAAAATCCCCCTCTAAGCGTGGCATGCACCGCGCCCATGATTCTTTGACCGTGGGTGCATTGGCAGTTGAAGCAACCACCGGCGAAACGCATTTACGTCATCACATTTCCCCCAACGGTTTTTACCGTGGTCGGAAAGTCGTGAAAACAAAGAACGATTAATTTTTTCATTTAATCAATCGAAGCGGCTTTAAATTGGCCGCTTTTTTCTTGGCTCAGCAAATTTGGCAACCCCAGCGCCCATGAATTCTCTGATGAACGTCAGGCTTGCAGTAGATGCAATGGGCGGAGATCAGGGTTTAGCAGTCACGGTACCTGCGTCCCTTGATTTTCTCCAAGTTCACGCCGACGCTCATATTCAGTTAGTGGGTGACTCACAGTTACTGACGCAATTGTTAGCTAAGGCAGCGCCTGAATTGCTGAAGCGCATTGAGATTATTGCTGCCAACGAAGTCGTGCTCATGGATGATTCAATTGAGGTTGCGTTGCGACGCAAGAAAAATTCTTCGATGCGTCTAGCCATTGATCAAGTCAAAACAGGAAAGGCCGAAGCAATTATTTCTTCTGGTAACACTGGCGCTTTGATGGCGATTTCGCGTTATCTATTGAAAACGCTCGATGGCATTGATCGCCCAGCAATTGCCACCGCAATTCCGAATGAATTGGGTACGAGTACTACCGTGCTCGATTTGGGCGCTAATGCCGATTGTCTGCCGGTGAATTTGTTACAGTTTGCGCAAATGGCGGATGTGATGTTGCGAGTTGTTGATGGCAAGCCTTCACCATCGATTGGCCTGCTGAACATCGGCGAAGAAGTCATTAAGGGTAATGAAGTCGTGAAGGAAGCCGGTGAGTTATTACGTAATAGCCAATTAAATTTTTTTGGTAATGTCGAAGGAAACGATATTTTTAAGGGCACCGTCGATATTGTGGTCTGCGATGGCTTTGTGGGTAATGTTGTTTTAAAGGCGAGCGAAGGTCTGGCAAAAATGATGACTGGGATGATTCGTACGGAATTTAATCGCTCTTGGCTAACTAAGCTCATGGCCTTATGTGCCATGTTGCCTTTAGTTCGTGTCAAAAATCGGGTTGATCATCGGCGCTATAACGGCGCTGTGCTGCTTGGTTTGCGCGGTTGTGTGATTAAGAGTCATGGCTCTGCCGATCGCCTAGCTTTTACCGCCGCTCTGGAGCGTGCTTATGAAGCTGGCAAGAATCGCATGGTTGAACGCATCGCTGAAGCTTTTAGTGCAGAGGTGAGGCCATGACTTCAAGGTCTCTTTATTCACGCATTGCTGGAACAGGCAGTTATTTGCCTGCACAACGATTAAGTAACGATGATTTAGCAGCGCGTTTAGCGCAAGTGGGCATAGAGACAAGTGATGAGTGGATTCAAACGCGTAGCGGTATTTCAGCGCGTCATTTTGCCGCTGACAATGAATTAACCAGTGACTTAGGTATGTTGGCCGCACAGGCTGCATTGCACGACGCCAATCTTCGTGTCGATCAAATTGAGTTAATTATTTTGGCCAGCTCAACCCCAGATCATTTGGGCGGCTTTCCCAGTACCGCTTGCGTGATTCAAGACAAGCTAGGTATTCACAATGGCAGTGCGGCGTTTGATGTGCAGGCAGTGTGTGCTGGCTTTACCTACGCACTCGCCATTGCCGATGCATTTATTCGCGCAGGTACATACCGCAAAGTTTTAGTTATTGGGGCTGAAATTTTTTCCCGTATCTTAGATTTTAATGATCGCACAACCTGCGTTTTATTTGGTGATGGTGCAGGTGCAGTGGTGCTTGAGGCCACAGATGAACCCGGTATTTTGGCTGCAGCGTTACATGCTGACGGCAGGCAACGCGCCATTTTGTGTGTACCAGGTCGTGCAATTGCCGGTGGCATTGAGGGCACCCCATTCTTAACGATGGACGGCCCAGCTGTTTTCAAATTTGCTGTGAAGGCCTTAGAGCAGGTTGCGCTTGAAGCTTTAGAGCGCGCACAATTACAGCCAACACAAATTGATTGGCTGGTTCCTCATCAGGCTAATATTCGTATTATGGAAGGTACGGCGCGCAAATTGGGACTCTCAATGGATAAGGTAATTGTGACCGTGGCCGAGCATGGCAATACGTCTGCTGCTTCAATTCCATTGGCTTTAGACTTTGGTATCCGCAATGGTCAAATTCAGCGTGGTCAACATCTCTTGTTAGAGGGCGTTGGCGGCGGATTTGCTTGGGGCGCAGTCGCTCTAAAATATTAAACAGGTTTTTTCTCATGACATTTGCATTCGTTTTTCCAGGACAGGGTTCGCAATCTGTGGGTATGCTGAACTCGCTTGCCGCTCGTCCCGAAGTGCAGGCTACCTTGGCCGAAGCATCACTCGCCCTAGGCGAAGATCTCACGCAATTAATTGCTGCTGGACCAGCAGAAGCCCTCGCACTCACAACCAATACGCAACCAGTGATGTTGGTAGCAGGTATTGCTTGTTATCGTGCTTGGTTGGCAAGTGGTGGTGCAAAACCGATTTTTGTTGCTGGCCATAGCTTGGGTGAATATTCAGCTTTAGTTGCCGCAGATGTCATTTCGTTTCAAGATGCCGTGCCACTCGTTAGATTTCGTGCAGAGGCGATGCAAACCGCAGTGCCCTTAGGCACAGGAACCATGGCAGCGATTTTGGGTTTAGACGGCGCCCAAGTGCAAGCAGTATGTGCTGAGGCGAGCACCTTGACGAATGAAGTAGTTGAGGCGGTCAATTTCAATGCCCCTGGTCAGGTGGTCATAGCAGGCGCCAATGCAGCAGTCAGCAAAGCCTGCGAGTTATTAAAAGCAGCTGGCGCTAAACGGGCTTTACCCTTATCGGTATCAGCCCCGTTTCATTCCTCTTTATTGCAAGCAGCCTCTGAAAAACTGGCGATTTATTTAGAAAATGTCACCTTTCATCCGCCTTCGATTCCCTTGATTAATAATGTTGATGTCAGTATCTTGAGTGATCCGCAGGCTATTAAAGATGCTCTAGTAAGGCAGGCTGCTAAACCCGTACGTTGGCAAGAAATTATTCAAGCGATGGCCGCACAAGGCATTACTCAGGTGATTGAATGTGGACCAGGCAAAGTGTTGGCAGGTTTAACCAAGCGCATCGATGCGCAATTACAAGGCTTCGCATTATTTGATGATGCGAGCTTCAATGAAGTGAAGTCAGCTTTAGGACAAGTCACATGAAAATTGATCTAAGCAAACAAATTGCCTTAGTTACTGGTGCTTCCCGTGGCATTGGTGCGGCGATTGCCGAAGCGCTTGCACAGTCGGGCGCGACAGTTATTGGCACTGCCACCTCAGCCGCTGGTGCATTGGCTATTACAGAACGCTTACAGGCTTTTGGTGGGCGGGGCGAAATTCTGAATGTGAATGAGGCTGCGGCAAGTGAGCAAATAATTGAGGCCATGTGCAAAGAATTTGGCGGCATTCATATTTTGGTCAATAACGCTGGCATTACCCGCGATCAACTGTCGATGCGGATGAAAACCACGGAGTGGGCAGATGTGATTGATACCAACTTAAGCGCAGTCTTTCGACTTTCGCAAGCAGTTTTGCGGCCGATGATGAAAGCCCGCTTTGGGCGCATTATTAATATCACCTCGATCGTCGGCCACATGGGCAACCCCGGACAGGTGAATTATGCTGCTGCAAAAGCGGGGGTTGCGGGAATGACTCGGGCTTTGGCGCGGGAAATTGGCAGTCGCAACATTACCGTGAATTGCGTCGCTCCAGGGTTTATCGATACCGATATGACCCGCGCCTTAAGTGAAGAGCAACAAAATGCCCTCAAAGCGAACATTCCCTTGGCCCGTTTAGGGAGCCCAGAAGATGTGGCGCAGGCAGTGGTCTTTTTGGCTTCAGGAGCAGCGGGCTATATTACGGGAAATACCCTCCACGTCAATGGGGGCCTGTATTTAGCCTGATTTATGGAATGGGGTTTTAGGAGTCTGGCGCAGTAATCTGAGGGTGACTTTGCCAAACTGATAAAATCCCTAAATCGTTTTTTACTACCCTAGGGGGACTTGATGGACAACATCGAACAACGTGTTAAGAAAATTGTTGCTGAGCAGTTAGGCGTACCAGAAGCAGATATTAAGAATGAATCTTCTTTTGTGAATGACCTCGGCGCTGATTCGCTTGATACGGTAGAGTTGGTAATGGCTTTAGAAGATGAGTTTGGAATTGAAATTCCAGATGAAGAGGCTGAAAAAATTACCACTGTTCAGCTTGCGATTGATTTCGCAAAATCTAAAGCATCACAGGGCTAATATTTGGACTCGCTGTGTCTGCTTTAAAACACCAACGCCGGGTCGTAGTTACCGGCTTAGGTCTTATTTCTCCAGTTGGAAATTCTGTCGCGACGGCTTGGTCAAATGTACTTGCTGGTAAATCTGGTATTGCGACGATTACCAAGTTTGATCATACCCCGCTAAGCGTTCACTTTGCTGGCGAGGTTAAAGACTTTAATATTGAAGAGTATGTCTCAGCTAAAGAGGCGCGCCATATGGATCATTTCATCCACTATGGTATTGCCGCGGGAACCCAAGCACTGCGTGATAGTGGTATTGAAGTAAGTGAGGCGAATGCGGAGCGCATTGGCGTCATGGTTGGGTCAGGAATCGGCGGCCTACCGATGATTGAAAATACCGGTGTCGAGCTTTTAGAACGAGGTCCGCGGCGGATTTCCCCCTTCTTTGTGCCGGGCTCAATCATTAATATGATTTCAGGGCATTTAAGTATTTTATTTAATTTAAAAGGACCCAATATTGCAGCGGCAACGGCCTGTACTACCGGCCTACACAGCATTGGTTTGGCGGCCCGTTTAATTCAATCGGGCGATGCCGATGTCATGCTTGCTGGGGGTGCCGAGTCGACTATTTCTGCTTTAGGCGTTGGTGGTTTTGCTGCGGCCCGCGCGCTTTCAACTCGTAATGATGACCCCACTACCGCTTCCCGCCCCTGGGATAAGGATCGCGATGGCTTTGTGCTGGGCGAAGGCGCGGGCGTCATGGTCTTAGAGGAATATGAGCAGGCCCGTGCGCGCGGCGCCAAGATTTATTGTGAGTTAGTGGGTTTTGGAATGAGCGGCGATGCTTATCATATGACGGCCCCTAATATGGATGGTCCCCGCCGCTGCATGTTGAATGCTTTGCGCGATGCAGGTTTAAATCCTGAGCAAATTAATTACATTAATGCGCACGGAACTTCTACCCCTTTAGGGGATAAAAATGAAACTGAAGCCATTAAAGCAGCCTTAGGTGATCATGCCAAAAAGGTCGTCATTAACTCTACCAAGTCGATGACGGGTCATTTACTAGGCGGGGCAGGCGGTTTAGAGGCAGTTTTTACTGTTTTAGCCTTACACCATCAAAAATCACCGCCGACGATTAATATTTTCAACCAAGACCCTGAGTGTGACTTGGACTTCTGCGCCAATACCGCACGCGATCTGCCCATTGACTATGCTGTGAAAAACAATTTTGGCTTTGGGGGTACTAACGGCACCTTGATTTTTGGTAAGTTGCCCTGATATACAGTTATCTTTGTTTTACGGGGTTCTCACCGAAACTCGCTTTCAAGTTGATCCAAATGAAAAAAATATTGCTTCATACCCTTAGTGTTATTGCTTTTGTTGGCATTGTGCAATTGCCTGTTGCGCCGCTTGTTATGGCGCAACCCCCCCGTGTAGCAATTCCCGATTTTGCCGATTTAGTCGAAAAAGCCAGCCCTGCGGTCGTAAATATTCGTACGACAGAAAAAGTGGCTGTGCAACAAGCTGGTGCCAATGGCCAGGGCGGCACAGATGAGCAGCAGGAGTTCTTTCGGCGTTTTTTTGGGATTCCTTTCCCCAATATTCCGGGCATACCTGGTTCGCCTAAGGCGCCTAACCAAGCTCCTAATCCAGGCCCTAATCGTCCAGGACCGCCACAGGAGAATGACCGTGGCGTAGGCTCGGGTTTTATTATTGATGCTAATGGTTATATTTTGACTAATGCTCACGTCATTGAAGGTGCAGAAACTATTTATGTCACCTTAACTGATAAGCGAGAATTAAAAGCAAAATTATTGGGCGCTGATAAGCGTACCGATGTCGCGCTTATTAAAATTGAGGCTAGCGGCTTACCTAAGTTACCGCTGGGCGATTCTTCTAAGGTACGGGTTGGCGAGTGGGTTTTAGCAATTGGCTCACCTTTTGGCCTAGAAAATACTGTTACGGCTGGAATTGTTTCAGCAAAAAGCCGTGATACTGGCGATTACTTACCTTTTATTCAAACTGATGTGGCAGTGAACCCTGGTAATTCTGGAGGGCCTTTGCTCAATACCGCTGGACAAGTGATTGGCATTAACTCGCAAATTTTTAGTCGCTCTGGTGGTTATATGGGAATTTCTTTTGCCATACCCATTGATGAGGCAATGCGAGTAGCTGATCAGTTAAGGGCGAACGGCAAATTGGTCCGCGGGCGAATTGGGGTCTCGATTGGCGATATTACTAAAGAGACTGCTGAAAGTTTGGGTCTTGGCAAGCCGCGTGGTGCCTATGTACGTAATGTTGAGCCGGGTGCGCCTGCAGCGCTTGGTGGCATTGAGGCAGGCGATGTGATCTTGAATTTCAATGGCCTGGAGATTCAGAAATCAACTGATTTACCGCGCCAAGTAGGTCAGACTAAACCTGGTACGCGCGCAACAGTGCAAGTTTGGCGTAAGGGTGCTATCAAAGATTTATCTGTCGTAGTAGCCGATGCCGAGCCGAGTGAAAAGGTAGCAAGCAAAAAAGCCGAGAGTTCAACCCCGCAAAGCGGCGCCTTGAATTCCGCATTTGGGGTTGCAGTCGCAGAGCTGACTGATGCCAAAAAACAAAGCTTAGGCATCAAGAATGGTGTTGAGGTTACTGCTATTAATGATGGCCCGATGGCACGTTCCGGCGTGCGCGTGGGCGATGTCATTGTGCGCATTGGCGATGTAGATATAACTGGAGTTAGGCAATTTGAAACCGTTGCCAAGGGCTTAGATCTCAATCGTCCGGCGGCTGTTTTTGTGCGTCGCGCAGATAGCACTTTAGTTTTACCAATACGCCCAAACAAGCCCTAAATCACCCTAAAAGCCGGTTTTTCTGCTTTTGGGATGATCCACTAAGCCCTGCAAAGTAGGGTTTCTGTGCAACCATTACAATGCGGGTAAGACGGCTTTTTGCAGCGCATCATTTTGCTGTGTTGCAGCAAGGCGTTTTCTGATGGACTTCATAAAGCGCAATGGATTTAATCCGTAATTTCTCAATCATCGCCCATATCGATCATGGCAAGTCGACTTTGGCCGATCGAATCATTCAATTGTGCGGCGGCCTTTCCGATCGTGAAATGGAATCACAAGTGCTTGATTCAATGGATATTGAGCGCGAACGTGGGATAACGATTAAAGCGCAAACGGCCGCTCTAAGTTATCAAGCCAAAGACGGCAAGATTTATAACCTCAATTTAATTGATACCCCTGGACACGTTGATTTTTCATATGAAGTAAGTCGTTCGCTATCCGCTTGCGAGGGTGCATTACTAGTGGTTGATGCTAGCCAAGGCGTAGAAGCGCAAACAGTGGCAAATTGCTATACCGCAATCGAGCTTGGGGTCGAGGTTGTGCCGGTATTAAATAAAATTGATTTACCGCAGGCAGATCCAGAGCGCGCCAAACAAGAAATCGAAGATGTCATTGGTATCGATGCTACAGAGGCTTTAACTTGCTCAGCTAAAACAGGTCTAGGTGTACCCGAAATATTGGAAGAAATGATTCGGCGGGTACCGCCGCCAAAGGGCGATGCTAGCGCGCCATTGCAGGCGCTGATTATTGACTCATGGTTCGACAACTATGTGGGTGTGGTTATTTTAGTAAGGGTGGTGAATGGCACGCTAAAACCCAAAGATAAAATTCTGCTGATGGCCAACGGCTCAACGCATTTAGTCGAGCATGTTGGAGTATTTAGCCCTAAATCAGTCGATCGACCCTCACTAAGCGCTGGCCAGGTAGGCTTCATCATTGCGGGCATTAAAGAATTAAAAGCGGCCAAAGTAGGCGATACAGCAACCCACGCACCAGGACAACAAGGCCGCATCTCAGCTACTTCAGCGCTACCTGGTTTTAAGGAGGTGAAGTCGCAAGTCTTCGCTGGGCTATACCCAGTTGAAGCTAACGAGTACGATGTGCTGCGCGAGTCATTAGAAAAGCTTAAGCTCAATGATGCGTCCCTACTTTATGAGCCCGAAGTTTCGCAAGCCTTGGGTTTCGGTTTCCGTTGTGGCTTTTTGGGTTTACTGCACATGGAAATTGTGCAGGAGCGCTTAGAACGGCAGTACGGCATGAACCTGATTACCACGGCACCCACTGTGGTATATCAAGTGCAGCAAAGAGACGGCAGCATGCTCACCGTTGATAACCCATCGAAAATGCCGGACCCAAGTAAGATCGAGGCGATTCTAGAGCCAATTGTGACAGTCAATTTATATATGCCACAAGAATATGTAGGCTCGGTTATTACTCTATGCACGGGTAAGCGTGGCGTGCAAACCAATATGAATTATTTGGGTCGCCAAGTGCAGTTAACTTATGAAATACCCATGGCAGAAATTGTGCTCGATTTTTTCGATCGTTTGAAGTCTGTCTCACGTGGTTACGCATCGATGGATTATGAATTTAAGGAATACCGCGCTGCCGATGTGGTGAAAGTCGATATTTTAATTAATGGGGATAAGGTTGATGCGCTATCCGTTATTGTGCATCGGAGTAATAGCCAATTACGTGGGCGTGACGTAGTGGCAAAAATGCGCGGCATTATTCCGCGGCAGATGTTTGATGTAGCGATTCAAGCGGCAATTGGTAGCAATATTGTGGCGCGTGAAAACGTCAAAGCGTTGCGTAAGAATGTATTAGCAAAATGCTACGGCGGCGATATTTCGCGTAAACGTAAACTGTTGGAAAAACAAAAAGAAGGTAAAAAACGGATGAAACAAGTTGGCAATGTAGAAATTCCGCAAGAAGCCTTTTTAGCTATTTTGCAGGTGGAATAAATGAATTTTGCTTTAATTCTTTTTATTTTAGTTATCGCCACAGGTATTGCATGGGTCGCTAATCGCTTTTATTTTGCCCCACGCCGTATTGCTGCAGGCGACCAGCGTGTGCCACTATGGGTAGAGTATTCAGCGAGTTTTTTCCCGGTTATTTGTGCAGTATTTTTTCTGCGTTCTTTTTTATTTGAACCTTTCAAAATTCCATCGGGATCAATGATTCCAACCTTACAAATTGGCGACTTTATTTTGGTCAATAAGTTTACCTATGGCATTCGTTTGCCGGTGATTAATCGCAAAGTAGTCGAGCTTGGTACTCCCAAACGAGGTGATGTGGTGGTATTTCGTTATCCCCGTGATGAATCGGTTGATTACATTAAACGGGTGGTAGCGATTCCAGGTGATGTCATCGAATACCAAAATAAGCGTTTAATTATTAACGGCGAACCTTTGCTCTATAGCGGCGGAGCACCCTATTTAGATCCAGAAAACATGCGCTATGAAAAAGAGTTTACCGAAACCTACCCAGCAAATTTAGGTGGAGTAGTGCATAAAATTTTAAATGATCCCGAACGCACTACGGGTGTTTTTCAGCCTGAAAAATTTCCAGGAATTGAGCATTGCCAATATCAAAGCTCTGGTATGACTTGTAAAGTACCGGCTGGACATTATTTTGCCATGGGTGATAATCGTGATAACAGTGCTGATTCGCGCTTCTGGGGTTTTGTCCCCGATCAAAATATTGTTGGGCGAGCTTTTTTTGTGTGGCTTAACTTAGGTTCCTTAAGCCGTATCGGCAGATTTGAGTAAGCCATGAACGCTCGCGCTGTGATCGACCACGGACCCCTGCAAGAGCGTTTGGGCTATAGCTTTAAAAAACCTGAGCTGCTAAACCAAGCGCTTACTCATCGCAGCCATAGTAAAAAAAATAATGAACGCTTAGAGTTCTTAGGCGACTCAGTCTTGAATTGTGTCGTTGCCGAAATGTTATATGAACGTTATTCTGATTTAGATGAAGGCGACTTGTCGCGGGTGCGGGCAAATTTGGTAAAGCAGCAGGCGTTGTATGAAATTGCACAATCGTTATCGCTCTCCGATTATTTGCGCCTAGGAGAGGGCGAGTTAAAAAGTGGTGGTTTTCATCGACCTTCTATTTTGGCTGACACCTTAGAGGCGGTAACTGGCGCTATTTTTATTGATGGCGGATTTGATGCGGCACGCGCAAGCTTAAATAAATTGTATTCCACGATCTTGGCGCATGTTGATCCAAAAACTCTGGGTAAAGACGACAAAACGCTTTTACAAGAGTATTTGCAGGGTTTTCAAATGCCTTTGCCAGCCTATAACGTTACCGGTACAACTGGGGCTGCGCATAGCCAGCAATTTGAAGTCGAGTGCGTGATTGCGAGCTTAAAAATTCAAGTAAAGGGTGGTGGGGCATCGCGCCGTGCCGCTGAACAAGCGGCAGCTAAGTTAGCCTTAAGTGCCTTACAAAAAGCGCTGCCCCAAGAAACTCGCAAACCCAAGAAAACCCGCTCGGCAAAGAAAAAAGCGGCCAAATCGGCCTCCACCGATGAACAGTTGAAGCTGAAGCTAAAAGGCTAATATGACAATTGAAGGTGGAGCAGATGTATCCCTAGAGACGCTTGCTGATGGTGTGTTTCGCTGCGGCACCATTGCAATTGTGGGTAGACCCAATATGGGTAAGTCGACGCTGTTAAATGCTTTAGTGGGGCAGAAAATTAGCATTACCTCGCGTAAAGCGCAAACCACACGCCATCGTATTTTAGGGATTCAAACTCGCCCCCAAGCACAATTTATTTTTATCGACACTCCAGGCTTCCAAACCCGATTAATGAACACCCTCAATAAGGCGCTGAATCGTACGGTTACCAGCGCTTTGCAGGGAGTTAATGTGGCTTGTTTTGTAGTTGAGGCCGGATACTTTGGGGCCGATGATGTCAAAGTATTGCAGCTTTTGCCACCTGACTTACCGATTATTTTAGTACTTAATAAGCTGGATTTATTTTCTCGGCGCTTTCAAACTCCTGGCGAGCGCGATTTAGTCTTACTCGATTTTATGAAACAAATGGGTTTGCCATGGAATGAGCTGGGCGGTCGACCTGACCAAACGCAGCAGTTTGCTGAGATTGTACCCATGAGCGGTAAAAATCCCGATGATGTTAAGCGACTGCTTGATCTTTTGGAAAATTATTTACCTCTTGGTGAGGCTCAGTATGATCCAGAAACATTAACCGATCGCAGCGAACGATTTTTAGCGGCTGAGATTTTGCGTGAGAAGGTTTTTCGTTACACTGGTGAAGAGTTGCCTTATGCCAGTTCGGTGATCATCGATCAATTTAAAATGGATGGTCGGATGCGCCGTATTGCGGCGACTATTTTGGTTAATCGGGACAGCCATAAGCCAATGATTATTGGCGAGAAGGGTGAGCGCTTAAAGAAAATTTCAACTGAAGCCCGTATCGATATGGAAAAACTCTTTGACGGTAAAGTTTTTTTAGAAACCTGGGTTAAGGTGAAGCGGGGTTGGGCCGAGGATCATGCTGAATTGCGAGCACAGGGCTTGGAATAAATGGCTTCAATTCGAATCATCGATGAGCCCGCTTTTGTACTGCATAGTATTCCCTATAAAGAAACCAGCTTAATTCTTGATGTTTTTACTCGTCAACATGGGCGGATGGCCTTAATTGCGAAGGGAGCGAAACGTCCTCATTCGGTATTACGCCCGGTATTACAGCGCTTTCAACCCCTATTAGTCTCTTGGAGCGGTCGTTCTGAATTACGCACCCTCACTAAATCTGAGTGGGTGGGGGGTACGCCCTCATTAGTAGGCGATGCCTTGCTATGTGGTTTTTATCTCAACGAACTGTTGGTGAAGTTTTTAGCCCGCGAAGATGCTTACGAAAAGCTTTACGATCGTTATGCCCAAACCATTCTTGCCCTGGCAGAGTTAGAGCAGGCGCGTTTAGGTATTGAGCAAATCTTGCGACCATTTGAGTTAAGTCTCTTGCAAGAAACTGGCTATGCTGCTGCTTTAGACCGTTGCGTTGAAACGAATACCGTTCCCGAAACTGGTAAACAATATGTTTATCAACCTGAGCGTGGTATTCGCCCTTGGCAAGCCGATGATCCTGGACACTGGCCGGTATTAAGTGGCGATACTTTGGCGCAGATTGCGGTGGGTGATTATGCAGGAGCGGAGACGCTCACCGAAAGTAAGCAGCTCATGCGGTTTTTGCTTGGCTTGCATTTACAAGACCAAGTCTTAACAACTCGACAAATTTTGATTGATCTCAAAAAAATCTAAATCATTTTATAAATCAGTTAACCTTGCCCTATGAGCCTCTCTGTACAGACTAATCACTCGACACTTGAGTTAGGTGTCAATATTGATCACGTAGCGACTTTACGTAATGCTCGCGGTACCCTGTATCCCGATCCTCTTCGTGCCGCGCTCGAAGCTGAAGCAGCAGGAGCTGATTTAATTACTTTGCATTTACGTGAAGATCGACGCCATATTAAAGATGCTGATTTGTTTGCTCTGCGACCCTTAATCACTACCCGTATGAATTTAGAGTGTGCGGTCACCCCAGAAATGCTCGCCATTGCTTGCCGAGTCAAGCCCCATGATGTTTGCTTAGTGCCCGAACGACGTAGCGAAGTGACAACTGAGGGCGGGCTTGATGTGCTCAAACAGAAGGCAGAAGTGCAAGCAGCGGTACAGCTATTACAAGCTGCAGGCATACGGGTATCCTTATTTATTGATCCGACTTTGTCCCAGATAGAAGCAGCACAACAGCTTGGCGCTACCGTCGTCGAGTTACATACGGGTCGCTATGCCGATACAGAAGGTGCAGCGCAAGCAGCAGAGTTACAGCGCTTAGTTGTGGGAGCCCGCTTAGCTAAAAGCTTAGGCTTGCGGGTAAATGCAGGACATGGCTTACATGAAGGTAATGTGGCGCCAATTGCTCAAATTAGTGAACTTTCTGAACTCAACATTGGTCATGCCATTGTGGCAGAGGCTATATTTAAGGGTTGGCAACCAGCCATTACGGCAATGAAAAAAATCATGCTCAATGCGCGCAGTGGAGCTGATAAAAGATGATTATCGGCATTGGCACTGATATTTTGCAATTACCCCGTTTGGTTGCGGCATATGAGCGTACACAGGGTCGTCTAGCGAAGCGTATTTTAGGTGAACAAGAGCTGATGGTGTTTAGTCAACGCTTGGCTCGCAATCATCGCCGTGGCATGGCCTATTTGGCAACCCGTTTTGCCGCAAAAGAGGCATTTTCAAAAGCCATTGGTCTTGGTATGCATACACCGATGAGCTGGCGTTCGGTTGAAACATTGAATGAAGCGAGCGGTAAGCCCATACTCCATTACACCGGTGTGCTAGCGCATTGGATGGCAGAGCGTGATTGGCATGCTCAAGTGACTGTTAGCGATGAGCAAGATATGGTCATTGCTTTTGTCATTGTGAGTACTCAAGCATGAAAAAAATAGCTCCACAAATTGCGCCAGGACCGATTACCTTAGATGTTCTTGGCCTTAGTTTGACTGCGACAGATCGCCAGCGTATTTTGCATCCCTTAACAGGAGGCGTGATTTTATTTGGTAGAAACTTTACCAATCGGGCTCAACTAACTAAGTTGACTGCGAGTATTAAGGCTTTGCGCCCCGATGTGCTGATCTCGATTGATCATGAGGGTGGTCGAGTGCAGCGTTGTAAAAAAGATGGCTTTACGCATTTACCTGCAATGGGTCGTTTGGGTGAAATGTGGTTCGCTGATGGGAAAGCTGTGAAAGCCACAAACTATCCTGCAACTGCAGCAATCCGGGCCATGCAAACTGCTACTGCCTGTGGATATGTTTTAGCTGCAGAGTTACGTGCGTGTGGAGTTGATTTTAGTTTTACACCAGTGTTAGATTTAGATTTTCAACGTAGTGGAGTGATTGGCGATCGTTCTTTTTCGCGAGATCCACAAATTGTGTTTGCTTTAGCTAAAAGCTTAAATGCGGGATTGCAAATGGCTGGCATGGCCAATTGCGGAAAGCACTTTCCTGGGCATGGTTGGGCAAAAGCGGATTCCCATGTCGCTATACCCGTAGATGAGCGACCCTTAAAAAAAATCCTGAATGATGATGTCAAACCTTATGAATGGTTGCATTTGAGTTTAGCGGCTGTCATGCCTGCACACGTAATTTATCCCAAAGTCGATCAGCATCCGGCGGGGTTTTCCGCAATTTGGTTACAAACCATTTTGCGCCAGAAATTGGCTTTTCAGGGGGTCATTTTTAGTGATGATTTAGCCATGGAAGGCGCTAGTGTGGCAGGTGATGTGGTCAAGGCAGCGCAATTAGCATTAACAGCAGGTTGTGATGCAGTATTAATTTGTAATCGCCCCGATTTAGCAGATCGTTTACTCACAGAGTTAAAGGTATCTAGCGCAAAATTGCAGTCTTCAAGACAGCGATTAAGTCATCTAATGCCGCGCGTTGCGGGCTTCAGTTGGGATGAATTGCAGCAGCAGGCAGAATATGTCCAGGCGAAAAAGTTACTGAGCCAGCTGCAGCTAATTTAAGCGCACTCAGTTTTTAAACTAATCCTGATTGATCTGGCGTTTAATTAGCGCGACTACGATATTCGCCTGTACGGGTATCAATTTCTATTTTGTCGCCAGTGTTACAGAACAGCGGCACTTGTAATTCATGGCCAGTAGCTAATTTGGCGTTTTTCAATACTTTGCCCGAACTGGTATCACCTTTAACTGCCGGTTCGGTATAAATAATCTCGCGAACCAATGAATTTGGCATTGCTACCGAGAGTGCTTTGCCTTCGTAGAACACAACTTCACAGGGCATGCCTTCTTCGAGGTAATGCAATGCATCGCCCATGAATTCAGATTCAACCTCATACTGGTTATATTCGGCATCCATAAATACATACATGGGATCGGCAAAATAGGAATAGGTGCAGTCTTTTTTATCTAAGATCACCACATCGAATTTGTCATCAGCTTTATAAACGCCCTCATTCGGCGTGCCTGTTAACAAATTTTTTAATTTCATTTTCACCACTGAAGAGTTGCGCCCTGAGCGACTGTATTCGGCTTTCACCACTACCATGGCATCGGTGCCGACCATCACTACGTTACCAACGCGGAGTTCTTGAGCTGTTTTCATCTTGGGTGTTCCTAATGATCCTAATGACAAATTGAGATTGGGTGACGCAAAAGCCCACCATTTTACCTATTTGGCGGCGATTACTCGATAAAACGTAATAAACGGGCTGCCAAGCCGCCATCAGCTTGTTCGGCCAGCAACTTGGTACGCCATAATTTGGCATGGGTTTCCCATTCGGGTAATAGGGCCCACCAGACTGTAGGAGAGGCCCATTTAGAGGCTTGCCAGCAAGCTGAAATGAGTGCGGGCGAGGCATTTTCTAAATAGAGGTCGAGAAATGCCTTAAGTTTGACCTCATGCGCTAAGTCGTCTTGCGGATAGATGTTCCAGAAAAACGGTTTAGCAGCGAGTTGTGCGCGAACAAATGAATCCTCACCGCGCACGATATTGAAATCGCATTGGTGCAGGAGCCAGTCATAGTCATCTTGCGGAATAAAAGGTAAAAAATGCAGGCGCATCGACTCAGGCAATATTAGCGCTTGATTTAAGTAGGAGGCGTGGTCAAAGGTGAGCAAAACATCGTATTCAGCATCTAGCGTGGCAAGGTTCTTAAGCCATTCCTGCAAGGGCGCTGTGGGGTAGCAAAAAATACTAATGCGTTGCGCTGTCGGGCGCATTTGCTGCCAAAGGCTTGCAAGGCTGGCAGGCGGTGCAGCTATAGTGGGTATTGGCAAAACCGGATCAATGAGTAGGCCCCCGGTATTGGCTTGAAAGCCTGGAAAGAAGAAATATTTTGCTAAACCATGTGCCTGGGGAGAGGCTTTGGCATGATATTCACCAACCCATGCTTCGGCGCTGAGGTATTCCAAATTAATTAAGACTGCTTGGTGGTTGGCAATAACGAGGTTCGTGAGATAGGCTTGGGGCAGCTCGCAGCCAAAGGCTTCAATCACCACATCCGGAGCCATCTGGGCAGAGGTGTTATTAAGGAGAGGGTTAGAGCTTGCCTCCCACGCATGGATTGTGAGCCCCATCATCGGCAGTTGACCGGAAACGAGTAAATTAAGGGTAGTTAGATCATCACAAAAAAGACGAACAACTTGCTTGTGGCGAATTGCTAAACTGCGGGCAAGACGCCAGCAAACCCCTGCATCTCCAAAGTTATCAACGATTTGACAGAAAATATCCCAACGCATGAGTGATTCGCTTTTCAAAACCTTACAAAAAGATGTTAAACGGCTCCCTGGTTTACCAGGGGTCTATCGCTTTTTTGACGCGGCAGGCCATATTTTGTATGTCGGGAAAGCCCGCGATCTAAAGAAGCGAGTCGCCAGTTATTTTCAGCGCACTCAATTATCACCGCGGATTGAACGCATGGTGGGAAAAATTGCGCGCTATGAAACCACTGTAACTCGGACCGAGTCTGAAGCCTTAATTTTAGAAAATAATTTAATCAAGGAATTGGCGCCGCCGTTCAATATTTTGTTTCGCGATGATAAGTCTTATCCCTATCTCATGTTGAGTGGCAGTTCCTTTCCACGTTTAGCTTCTTATCGCGGCAAGGTCGACCGGCGTAATCGGTATTTTGGCCCTTTTCCTAATGCCTGGGCGGTGCGCAATAGCATCCAAATTTTGCAAAAGGTATTTCGTTTGAGAACGTGTGAAGATTCTGTTTTTAAGAATCGTAGTCGGCCTTGTTTACTCCATCAAATTCATCGTTGTAGTGCGCCCTGTGTTGGCCGCTTAAGTGAAGAGCAATACGGTCAAGATGTAACTCAAGCGATGCGATTTTTAGAGGGCGACCATAGTCAGGTTTTGGTAGAGCTCGAAAAGGAAATGGAGGCGCATAGTGCTGCTATGGAGTTTGAAATGGCCGCAGTATTACGTGATCGAATTGCCGATTTATCGAGCGTCTTGCAACAACAATCGATGGACGCGGTTGCCGATGGTGAAGGCGATGTGGACATTTTGGCAGTAGCCGAATTAGAGGGAATGATCTGCGTTAATTTGGCAATGGTTCGTGGCGGACGTCACTTAGGCGACCGCGCGTATTTTCCGAAGGCCTTGCGCTCGGTGGCTGGTGAATTGCCTGCCCCAGCAGAAATTTTAGAAGCTTTTATGCAACAACATTACTTAGATGGAGACGTAGCTTCAGATAGTCATTTTATTCCACCGACGATTATTTTGAGTCACTTGACTCAAGCTGAAGGCGACGTTGAATTAGCGTTTGATTTACCAGAGGTATTACAAGCTAGAGCGGGTCGTAAAATCCATTTTCTGCATCAACCCCATGGCCAACGACGCCATTGGTTAGCGATGGCTGAAGGCAATGCAAAAATTGCCATCGCCAAGCGTTTAGTTGAAGCGGGTGGACAACTCGCTAAAGCGCGCGCCTTAGCCGATATTTTGGCTTTGGAGGTCGACAATTTAGAGCAGTTACGTATTGAGTGCTTTGATATTAGTCATACCGCAGGTGAGGCAACTCAAGCAGCTTGTGTGGTGTATGCAAAAAATGCCATGCAAGCCAGCGAATATCGGCGTTTTAATATTAAGGATATTACCCCCGGTGATGATTACGCAGCGATGCGCCAAGTGTTGCAACGTCGTTACGCTAATTTTCAAGAAATTCCACCCGAACGATTACCGCAAGTTATTTTGATTGATGGGGGTAAAGGTCAGGTGGAAATGGCTCGCCAAGTACTAGTCGACTTTGGTATGGATATTAGTTTGATTGTTGGCATCGCTAAGGGCGAGAATCGCCAAGTCGGTTTAGAGACCTTAATTTTTGCTGACGATCGCGCCGCGATTGCTTTAGGAGTCGATAGTGCAGCATTAATGTTGTTAGCGCAAATTCGTGATGAGGCTCACCGCTTTGCCATTACAGGAATGCGAGCGAAGCGAGCCAAAACCCGCACCGTATCGCGGCTTGAGGAAATTGAAGGCATTGGTGCCAAGCGGCGGCAAAAATTATTAGCCCGTTTTGGGGGTTTGCGCGGCGTTGCGAATGCCAGTATTGAAGAGTTACTTGGAGTAGAGGGTATCTCACAGGTTTTAGCCGAACAAATTTACCGGCAGCTTCATTAACCTTAAGGGTTTTTTAAATTCTGGCAAGGTTTAGTTTATGCTTGCAGGATGCCTTTTAATTTACCGATTGCATTAACTTGGTTGCGGGTAGGTGCAATTCCAATCATTGTTGGTATTTTCTATTTACCTAATAGTTGGCTTACTCCTTTTGAAAAAAATCTACTCGGCACCATTCTTTTTGTCTTAGCCGCATTAACCGATTGGTTAGATGGTTTTTTAGCCCGCCGCTGGGGTCAAGAATCAGCTTTTGGCGGCTTTCTCGATCCGGTAGCCGACAAATTAATTGTGGCGGCAGCACTGTTGGTTTTATTAAATCTCGATCGGGTGCAGGTATGGGTTGCGCTGGTGATTATTGGGCGTGAAATTACGATCTCGGCCTTACGCGAATGGATGGCTCAAGTCGGAGCTTCACGGAGCGTGGCGGTGCATTTCATCGGTAAGCTAAAAACTGGGGCGCAGCTTGTGGCTATTCCCTTTTTGCTACTTAACGATACCCTGTTTGGCTGGCTTGATTGTGCGCGGGTAGGGAGTTGGTTAATTTGGGTCGCTGCCCTATTAACGCTGTGGTCGATGTTTTATTATTTGCAAAAAGCCTTCCCTCAATTGGTTGATAAGCAGTAAAGAGGCAGGTTAAGGGATTATTTGCTAAACTAGCGCCCTATTACGCGGGAATAGCTCAGTTGGTAGAGCGCAACCTTGCCAAGGTTGAGGTCGCGAGTTCGAGCCTCGTTTCCCGCTCCAAGTTCGATGGGAAGCCCTAAAAAGCTTCCCATTTTCGCTTCGAGAATTTGGTGCGTTGGCCGAGTGGTTAGGCCGGAGCCTGCAAAGCTTCTTACGGGGGTTCGATTCCCTCACGCACCTCCACTTATCTTCATTTAGCCCCCTTTATCCTGTAGTTGAGGCCTCAATGCCACTGCTTGACGAAATTCGAATGCACCCTAAAATGGGAATAGTTCTTTTTCTATATCGCTGAAAGACACGGTGATGCGCAAAATCTTATTTAGTTGTTTGTTCCCCTGCTTCCTCATTGCCTGCGCAAGCTCGGGTTCGGGTGATATCGCCACTGGTACGCCCGATGAAATTAACCAAACTCAAGCTGAATTATTGGGCGGTTTACCCTTACCCACTGGCGCGCGCATCATTGGTGCCGAGTCTTTAATTATTGGCAGAGGCGATGCCTGGGTGGGGCGCGTGGTATTGAGCGGTTTGCAAACCCCAACTGATATTTATGCATTTTTTCAGTCTGAGTTTCCTAAAGCAGGATGGACTACGATTAGCGCCGTTAAGGCGAAATGGAGTATTTTGGTTTTTACCAAGGGTGACCGCACTGTGCTGGTTGAAGTTGCTGATGGTTCGATGGTGGGACCAAAATCACAGATCATCCTCACTTCATCGCCAAAAAACGCCAATGTGGTTGCACCGACAAAAAAGTAAGACTAACTTCGGCTTATAAACCCTGCGAGCGAATTAAGCCAACCGCCTGACCTTCAACGGCAAAGTTAGGCTGGCGCGCATCGACTAAGATGTTTTTAAAGTCGGGATTCTCTGCCTGTAATTCAATTACCAAGCCCTGCGCCGTCCTTTTTTGGTGCCAACGTTTTACGGTAACTTCATCATCTAGCCGAGCTACCACGATATCCCCGTTGCGCACTTCACTGGTTTTTTTCACGGCTAAATAATCGCCATCGAAAATGCCTGCATCGCGCATGCTCATCCCTTTTACTTTTAATAAATAATCAGCACCTTTACTAAATAAGCTGGGGTCAATTGGCACTTGTTTTTCAATATGTTCAATTGCCATAATGGGCGAGCCAGCAGCTACTCGACCAATGAGGGGTAGGGTTAATTGCTGTAATGCCACTGAGGGCAGTGCCATTTGGTAAGCATGTTGCGCGCGCCTTTGCGTATGTTGGGGGGGAATCCGAATTCCACGAGAGGTACCAGGACTTAACTCAACATACCCTTTGCGGGCGAGGGCACGCAGGTGCTCCTCAGCGGCATTGGCCGAAGCAAAGCCCAGTCGAGTAGCGATTTCAGCGCGGGTAGGCGGCAAACCACTTTCTTCAATAGATTGAGAGATAAGGGCCAAAATCTCTCCCTGGCGGGGGGTTAATTTGGGTAAATTGAGAAATTCGACTGTATTTATGTCCATACTGATATTGTATACAGTAGTTTTGATACTTCAAGAACTTTTATCGACTGAATGCCCTTAAAACCACGAAAATTTATCATTAAACCTCCAAAAAAATGCTCCCATGCCTGCCTAAGCGTCTTTTTAAGCCTCGAGGGCGCTGAATTTGAGTCTTGAGCAGTCTTTTTTGCTAGAATAGCCCTCTTATCTGAATTTAGATAAATCGGAGTTGCAGTTTTTCTACAATTTGTTTCCACCCTTGTCATACTGGCTGCCGACTTCAAAACCATCAGAAGTTAGCAAGACGCCCAGATGACTTTATCCAGAAGGAGTGTTAGATGCGTCATTATGAAATAGTCTTTATCGTCCACCCGGACCAAAGCGAGCAAGTGCCCGCGATGATTGAGCGCTACAAAGCGGTGTTAGCTGCTGCAGGCGGAAAAGTTCATCGCATTGAAGATTGGGGTCGTCGGCAGATGGCTTACATGATCGATAAGCTTGCTAAAGCCCATTATGTTTGCATGAATATTGAGTGTGACCAGAAAACGCTGGAAGAGCTCGAACATGCCTTCAAATTTAACGATGCGGTTTTGCGTCACCTAATCATCAAGGCAAGCAAGGCTGAAGTTGAGCCTTCCGTCATGATGAAGGAAGTGCAACGTGAAGACGCACGCAAGCAAGCGCAAGCCGACGCACCAGTTGCGACGGAATCAGCTAGTTAATTTAAGAGAAATACGGAGGCGATAGAGCGTAAGCAAGTGGCGGAACGGCGTTGAATCATTTCACCCTAACTGCTTCCCTGGTATCCAAAGACGCGATTCGATTTACCCCAGCAGGTCTACCCGTGATGCATTGCCAACTTGAGTATGTTGGCGAGGTTAGCGAAGTAGCCATGCCAAGGAAAATTCAGATGCGTGTTGAGGCAATTGCGATTGGCCCTGTACAGCGGGGTTTAGAGCAAATGAACTTAGGAAGTATGGCAGAGTTTGCAGGATTTTTAGCCCCTAAAACCTTACGTAATCAGCGTCTTGTATTTCATATTACCCATATTCAATTGAAAGATTAAAGAGGAATTCATCATGGCGTTTGGAAAGAAACCCGATTTCAAAAAGAAACCCGCGCAAAACCCATTGTTTAAGCGGAAGCGTTACTGTCGCTTTACGGTCGGCGGTGTTGAGCAAATCGATTACAAAGATATCGATACCCTCAAAGATTTTATTGGTGAGAATGCAAAAATTACGCCCGCTCGTTTAACTGGTACAAAAGCAAAATTTCAGCGTCAGTTAGATACGGCGATTAAGCGCGCCCGTTTCCTGGCTTTGTTGCCATATTCAGATCAACACAAGAAATAATTGGGAGCCCTTAATGCAAATCATTCTCTTAGAAAAAGTCACTAATTTAGGCAACCTCGGTGATGTCGTGCGCGTCAAAGATGGCTATGCACGTAATTTCTTGATACCCCAACGTAAAGCGCGTCGTGCTACTGAATCAGCGATTGCAGATTTTGCTACGCGTCGTGCCGAACTTGAAAAACTGGCCGCAGAAAAACTGGCTGCAGCGCAAACAGTTGGCCAAAAACTCGATGGCTTAGTGCTGGAAATCAGTCAAAAGGCAGGAGTCGATGGCCGTTTGTTTGGTTCAGTCACCAACCATGATATTGCCGATGGCTTAAAAGCCAAGGGTTTTGAGATTGAAAAATCATTTGTGCGTATGCCCACTGGCCCTTTAAAAATTGTGGGCGATCATCCTGTTGCGGTGGCGGTACATACCGATGTGATTTCTAACATCGTGATTCGCGTGGTTGGCGAACAGGCTTAATATAGCCTTATGGCTGAATCCCGTTCCCGTTCTATTACGCTTAATCCTAGCATGGCGGGGTCAGGGGATGCGGTACTACAGGCCTTAAAAGTACCCCCCCATTCGGTAGAGGCTGAACAGTCTCTGCTGGGGGGCTTACTTCTCGATAATTCTGCTTGGGATAGGCTGGGTGGCATTCTCACCGAGGTCGATTTTTATCGCCCTGAACACACCTTAA
Organism: Polynucleobacter sp. IMCC30063; assembly: GCF_021395235.1. Classification (NCBI taxonomy): domain Bacteria; kingdom Pseudomonadati; phylum Pseudomonadota; class Betaproteobacteria; order Burkholderiales; family Burkholderiaceae; genus Polynucleobacter; species Polynucleobacter sp. IMCC30063. The sequence goes on from NZ_JAJVCQ010000004.1 coordinate 217,568, forward strand.
TTTTTCGCGTAGTACAAAACTTAATTGGCGATAACCACCCTGCTGACGTGATTACCGTGCACGAGGCCATGAAGACAGAGCAGGGGGGTGAATTAGTGGGTATCGACTACCTGAACTCCTTAGCGCAAAATACGCCCAGTGCAGCCAATATCAAAGGCTATGCTGAAATTGTGCGTGACCGCAGTATTTTGCGCCGACTGATTGCGGTTTCAGACAGCATCGTGAATTCTGCATTTGTACCTGAAGGTCGTTCCGTTCGCACTTTATTAGATGAAGCTGAATCACGCATCTTGCAAATTGGGGAAGAGGGTAGCCGCAAAGGCGATTACCTAGAAATTGAGCCGCTCTTGCAAGAGGTAGTGTCACGCATTGACGAGCTATATAACCGTCAGGGCGGCAGCGATATTACGGGTATTGCTACTGGGTTTATTGATTTAGATAAACAAACAAGTGGCTTGCAAAAAGGGGATTTAGTCATTGTGGCTGGCAGACCTTCGATGGGTAAAACCGCGTTAGCACTAAATATCGCTGAAAATGTCGCTTTAGTTGAGGGCTTACCGGTAGTAGTGTTTTCGATGGAAATGTCAGGAACACAATTAGCTTCACGCCTTTTGGGCTCAGTAGGGCGCGTTGATCAATCACGCATGCGTACCGGGAAGTTACAAGATGATGAATGGCCGCGAGTTACGGATGCGATTGCCCGCTTAAGTAATACCCAAATTTTAATTGATGAGTCTGGTGCTTTATCAAGTCTCGAGTTACGCGCGCGAGCACGCCGTATTGCGCGAAAATTTGGCGGCACACTAGGATTGGTGATTGTTGACTATTTACAATTAATGAGCGGTAGTGGCGGGTCTAGTTCTGAAAATCGCGCCACTGAGATTTCAGAAATTTCTCGTTCTTTAAAGTCACTTGCTAAGGAATTGCAATGCCCCGTGCTGGCATTGTCACAATTAAATCGTGGTTTAGAGCAGCGCCCCAATAAGCGCCCCATCATGTCTGATTTACGTGAGTCGGGTGCAATTGAACAAGATGCCGATTTAATTATGTTTATCTATCGTGATGAGGTTTATCACCCCGATACCACTACCGATAAAGGCGTGGCGGAAATTATTATTGGCAAGCAGCGTAATGGACCGATTGGAACGATTCGCCTCAGCTGGCAAGGCCCATACACTAAATTTGATAATTTGGCGCTCGGGGCTGCCGGCTTTTCATCGAGTAATGGCTCCAATGGTTCTGGTAGTAGCTTTAGTGGGTACGAACCCTTTTAATTGCGCCACTTAGTTGTTAGGTACGATGCGCCTTGCTTCAGTAAAGCGTGCGGCCCAATAGGGCGTGTCAATGCGGTCTAAACGAACCGTGCCACCGGCGCTAGGCGCATGCACAAAGCGACCTTGACCCACATAAATTCCTGCATGCGAATACTTTTCTCCAGTGGTATTAAAAAAGATCAAATCGCCTGGCGCTGGCGCTTGTTGACCAATGCCACTTCCTTTTCTACTCATTTCTTCAATCGTTCGCGGCAGTCTTATTGAAACCGCTTTGTTATAAACATAAACAATTAAGCCGCTACAGTCGAAACCGCCATTTGGAGTGTTGCCTCCAAAACGATATGGCACATCAACTAAACCAACAGCAGCAATGGATATATCTTCAGCGCCAACGCTAGTATCTTCCTTAAACTGGCTTACTCGTGGCGAAGAAAATGGCGAGACTTGAGTTGAACGTCCGCCAAACATGCCGCACGCCGTGAGACCAAAAACAGCAAGACCAATAAGCAGACTAAAGCGATAGTTATAAGGCTTCTGCAGCATGATCGGCAAGGCGTGAGCGCTCGCCACGGGCAAGAGTCACGTGACCGCTATGACGCCAACCTTTGAAGCGGTCAACGACATAGGTTAGACCAGATGAGCCTTCAGTTAAATAGGGGGTATCGATTTGGGCGATATTGCCTAAGCAAATAATTTTCGTACCAGGACCAGCTCTGGTAACCAAGGTTTTCATTTGCTTTGGCGTTAAGTTTTGCGCCTCATCAATAATCACAAACTTACTGACAAAGGTGCGGCCGCGCATAAAGTTCATACTCTTGACCTTAATACGCGAACGAATGAGTTCTTGGGTTGCAGCGCGACCCCATTCACCAGAGTTATCTTCATTGCGATGCAAGACTTCAAGATTATCATCAAAGGCACCCATCCAAGGCTGCATTTTTTCTTCTTCGGTGCCAGGCAGGAAGCCAATATCTTCGCCGACTGGTACGGTCGCGCGAGTAATGATAATTTCGTTATAGCGTTTGCTATCTAGCACTTGCTCAAGGCCAGCCGCTAAAGCAAGAAGGGTTTTGCCGGTGCCCGCTTGGCCGAGTAGGGTAACAAAATCAACATCGGGATTCATCAGTAAGTTCATCGCAAAGTTTTGCTCGCGATTGCGTGCGGTTACGCTCCAAACATTATTTTTTTGATGGGAGAAATCGCGCAGCGTTTGTAGGAGCGCAGTCCTGCCATTAATTTCTCTTACTTGCGCATAAAACGGCGTCGAGCCATCGGGATTTTCTTGATAGACAAATTGGTTAACTAGCATACTAGATACTAATGGACCTGTGACTCGGTAAAACATCGAGCCTGATTTGACATCTGACCAACTTTCCATCGCTTTGCCATGCTTAGGCCAAAAATCGGTTGGTAAATGCATTACCCCCGTATACATTAAGTCACGGTCTTCTAAGACTTGATCATTAAAGTAGTCTTCTGCAGGCAAGCCTAGTGCCCGTGCCTTAATCCGCATATTGATATCTTTCGATACCAAGACCACCTCTTGTTCGGGTTTCGTTTGCTTGAGCTCACGTACTACCCCGAGAATTAAATTATCTCCCTTACCTTCGGGCAGCCCCTCAGGCAGTACATGGGTAAATAATTGGGTTTGAAAAAACAGCCGGCCTGAAACATCCGAGTGTCCCAACTTGTTCAGCGGGATGCCCTCCTCAAGAGTGCCAGTAGTCCCCGCGATGAGTTGATCGAGCGAACGACTGACCATGCGGGCATTACGCGCAACTTCGCTCATCCCCTTTTTATGGTTATCGAGCTCTTCTAAAGTCGTCATTGGTAAATATAAGTCGTGCTCATCAAAACGGAAGAGCGATGCAGGGTCATGCATTAAAACATTGGTATCCAGCACAAATAAAGTTGGTGGCCCGCTACGGATAATGCGTTTTGAATTTTTATTTTCAGTTTGCTTCAGCCGATGATCACCTTTAATTTTTTCAAGGGCTAATTCTGCGGCGGATAAATCAACTTGAGCACTATTTGCCCAATCTGCTGAGCTTAGGGCTTCAAGATCAACTTGGGTATCTAAGAGGGTATCCACCGCATTGCTGACAAGGGGCACTAGCCTTTGTTTTAAATCCGGAGCTTCTTTACGGTTCAATTTCACTTGATCGGCAATTTGCTTCGGCAGTGGGGGCAAAGGCATGCAGGGCTCCTAAAAGAAAAAACCGCCAGGCAAAGCGCGGTGGCGGTTGACAAAAAAATGATAAAAATTAGCCAAACTGTGGGGGAGGTTGCGCTTACTTGGCTTTGTATTGCCAAGGCTGATGATCAAACCATACCATCGTTTTTGGTGCATATGCCTTTACTTTACCTCAAATTAAATGCAATGCAAGGGTTAATTGTTGCTTTTTTATTGAAGGGCTTCTGCCGCTTGTAAAACCTCGGCTGCGTGCCCAGGTACTTTGAGGCCGCGCCATTCTTTACAGAGCTTACCAGTCGAGTCAAATAAAAAGGTACTTCGCTCAACTCCGCGGACTTGCTTGCCGTACATATTTTTCATTTTGATTACCCCAAAAAGGGCGCAGAGTTTTTCTTCGGTATCGGCCACCAATTCAAATGGCAAATCCAGTTTTTGCCGAAAATGATCATGTGATTTCAGGTTATCGCGTGAGACCCCGACAACTAAGGTGTTGGCTTTAGAAAAGGCATCAATGGCGTCACGAAACTCGCCAGCCTCAACCGTGCATCCTGGGGTTGAATCTTTAGGATAAAAATATAAAACCAGTTTACGACCCGCATATGCTGCGGGAGAAAATATGCGTTGCGAGGTTGCAGGAATAGTGCAATTCGGTAAACGTTGGCCAATAGCAATGCTCATATCAATCCTTTAGGGTTAAAAAGTATTTCAAAATAACTTACGGTAAGACCATTAATTCACCACTGCGATTGGGGACGGTACCCCAACTTAAGGGACAAGCCATAATTTTATCGAGTTGCTGCGTAGCCACCCAAGATTGGTGTAATTCGCCCAAGGTGACTAAATGGTGACCTTGTAACAACCAACCCTCGATTAATTCTACAAAAGCCGGCAAGAGCTTCTGCCCCTCTAGTTCTGCATGAAGGGTAAAGACTTGATCATTGGGGTTGCTTTGGGTCAGACTTAGTAGATGTCGAACGGCAGCAAAAGCATCCATACCTGCAACACCAATCAGTTCATCTAGGGTTGGCAAGGTAGTGGGGTATTGAATGCATTGACTTTTGCTGGGTGGGGCACCTTTTTTTTCTGCGGGGAAGAGCAGGCGATAAGGCGCTAAATTTAGGGGTGCACGACCGTCTGAGGCATATTTTAAACCCCAGCTATCTAGTTGCTGAAGCGCTACCTCATTCATTTGCCAACCAGCCGCGCCAGCAGTACTTGGCGGACGACGAAAAATTTCTTGAAAGCGATCGTAGGCGAGCTGCATGTGTTTGAGGGTCCATTTAGCATTGCGGTTACGAACCCCATCGTGCCAAGCGACATGATCCCAAGCATGAATCCCGGTTTCATGACCCGCACGATGAATCGCTTGCATCTCCTCGCGAGCCAATTGACCAATATCGGGACCTGGCAATAAGACCCCATAAAGTAAGGTGCGAATACCGTAATGCTCAACGACAGAAGTTCGCCCTACTTTTTTTAAAAAACCAGGTCGAAAAACGCGCTTGAGTGCCCAACCAGTATGGTCGGGCCCCAGACTAAACAGAAATGTAGCGTGCAGGTGTAAATGCTCCAGAACGCGGGCTAAATTAGGCACCCCTTCGCGCGTGCCGCGTAGTGTATCCACGTCCACCTTGAGGGCGATTTTTGCCATGGGCTAAGTGGTCAACTTAATTGTCTTGATCGACTAAGTTCCGCGCCTTAGGAACATCATGCCGATAGGCTTCAAAAATATGTTTCAAGGCATCATGCATGGTCGTACTTGGCTGCCAATGTAACTCGGTCCTAGTGTTATCAATCGCCGGAACGCGATTTTGCACATCTTGATAACCTTCACCATAATAGGCGGCAGAGGTCGTTTCAATAATCTGGACTTGTTGCGCAGTTTTTGCATACTCGGGAATACTGCAAGCAATTTCGAGCATCATAGTAGCTAACTCGCGTACAGAATGATTATTTTTAGGATTGCCAATATTAAATATCTTGCCATTCGCAATGTCATTAGTATTGGCGAGGATTTTCATCAACGCATCGATGCCATCATCTATATAAGTAAACGCCCGTTTTTGCTCGCCACCGTCGACTAAATTAATTGGCTCACCCCGCACAATGTGCCCTAAAAACTGGGTGACAACGCGTGACGAACCTTCTTTAGGCGTATAAATACTATCCAGGCCTGGACCAATCCAGTTGAATGGACGGAATAAGGTAAAGCGCAACCCTTCCATGCCGTAACCCCAAATCACCCGATCCATTAATTGTTTAGAGCAGGCGTAAATCCAGCGTTGTTTATGAATGGGTCCGTAAACTAGATTTGAAGTAGCTGAGTCAAACTCGGCATCACTGCACATGCCATAAACTTCAGAGGTTGAGGGGAAGACCAAATGTTTTTTGTACTTAAGCGCTGAACGCACAATGGGTAAGTTTGCTTCGAAGTCGAGTTCAAATACACGAAGCGGCTGCTGCACATAAGTGGCTGGCGTAGCAATGGCGACTAAGGGCAAGATGACATCACATTTACGAATGTGATACTCAACCCATTCACGATTAATTGTGATATCACCTTCAAAAAAATGCATGCGCGGATTACTCAGCAAATCGCTTAGACGATCATTTTGCATGTCCATGCCATACACTTCCCAATCGGTGGTCGCAAGGATACGCTTGGAAAGATGGTGGCCAATAAAACCATTAACCCCAAGAATGAGGATTTTTTTCATCGGTGCTGCCTCGTCTAAAAAATTGAATACAAATGCACGCTAAGCACTAAGCGGGATACCAGTGCAGGATCTGAATGACCTGTCGATCACCGCAAATGCCAAACACCTGATTATCAACCATCTGCACACCCAGCTCACTAAGCTCAATTTGTGGGGGTGGTAAGGCCAATAAAATCGAGCTTGCTATGACCATTTGCCGTCCTTGCCAAGTGGTAAACGCCCCTGGATAGGGGGGCGCAACCGCACGAATCAAATTATGAATCGATTGCGCAGTTTGCGACCAATCAACTTTGCCGTCAGCAGGTTTGCGACCACCAAAGTAACTACCTTGTTTGAGGTGATTGGGTAAGCGTTTGATTTGCCCGAGCAACAGCTGCGGCAGAGCAATTTGGAGTACGTGAACCGCGGCCGCGCTAACTTTTGCGAAGACAGTTGTGGCGGTGTCATTTGGGCCAATGGCAACCGCTTCTTGACCAACAATATCGCCAGCATCTGGTTTTGCTTCCATGACATGCAAGGTGGCGCCCGTTTCAGTTTCACCGTGCAAAATAGCCCAATTCACTGGGGCACGCCCCCGATATTTGGGCAGTAGAGAGCCATGCATATTGAGGGCAGTAATGCGGGCACAGGCTAAAAGGGTGGCAGGAATTAAGTAGCGGTAATAAAACGAAAAAATATAGTCTGGTTGAAGGGTTTGTAAGTGGGGTAAAAGAGCATTTAATTCATTAGCCAGAGGCTGTACATAAGGAATATTTTTTTGCTTACAGAGCTCTACTACACTCGCAAACCAAATATTTTCATTGGGGTCATCGGTATGGGTGATGACTAAATCAACTTTTATACCTGCGTCGAGAAGCGCTTGCAAGCAATTCACGCCAACATCATGATAGGCAAAAACAACTGCGCGCATAAAAATAACTTAAGGTTTTTCGAGTACGGCCTGCACTACGTAGCGAGGCCGTTGGCGAATTTGTTGATAGATGCGCCCAATGTATTCGCCCAATAAACCCAGCCCAAATAACATGACTCCAATGAGGAAAAAGGTTAGTGCAAAAAGGGTAAACACACCCTCGACCTCAGCGCCAATAATAAAGCGCCGAATTAAGAGGGTGGCAAATAAACTGCCTGCTGCCAAGGCCAATAACATGCCAAGAATGGAAAAAATTTGCAAGGGCACCACCGAAAATCCAGTGACTAAATCAAAATTAAGACGAATCAACTGGTAAACGCTATATTTCGACTCTCCCGCAAACCGTTCTTCATGTTGCACAGTAATTTCGGTTGGATTGGTAGCAAAGGTATAAGCCAGTGCTGGAATGAAAGTATTGCTTTCATTGCATTTTCCTACTAAATCAATAATGCGCCGCCGGTAGCCGCGTAACATACAGCCTTGATCGGTCATGGTGATATGGGTAATTTTTTCGCGTAAGTGATTCATCAGCCGCGAGGCACTTTTACGAAATAGGGTATCTTTACGATTAGTGCGAATCGTCCCCACGTAATCGTGCCCTGCAACTAATTCTTGGACTAGCGCATCGATTTCTTCGGGGGGATTTTGTAAATCCGCATCTAAAGTGATAATGTATTCACCGCGAGCGTATTCAAAGCCAGCCATGATCGCCATATGCTGGCCAAAATTATTTTGAAATAACACGACGCGTGTGGTATCTGGGCGTGCTTCAAATTGCTGACCCAACATGGCTGCAGAACGATCGCGACTACCATCATTAATAAAAATAATTTCGTACTGTAGCTGACGTTTTTGAGCCAGCGTATCCAGTGCAGGATAGAGGCGACTAAAGAGCGCGGGTAAGCCAGCTTCTTCGTTGTATACCGGCACAATAATGCTTAATTGCGGTGCATTGATGAGCGAATTGAGTTGCGTTGAGGCCGTCATAGCGTAATTATGCGCTGGCTTGATAATGGTGCTGAAAAACCCCGATTAAAGAGCTGCAAACGCGTTTGACATCAGCATCGCTCATGGCAGGAAATAAGGGCAAGGTCAAAATTGAGCGGCCAATGACTTCGGCTACTGGCGTCGTTTCTGCAAGGTAACCTAATTTTCGATAGAGCGAGAAATTAGTAATGATGGGATAGTGCACGCCTGTGCCAATACCCAGTGCTTTTAATTCGGTCATGATTTGCGACCGCTCTACTTTTAATTGCTGCAAAGGTAACAGCACTTGATACAAATGCCAATTACTATCACTAAAGTTTTCGGGAGGCAGTTGCAGGGCAAAGCCCTTAAGTGCACTTGTATTTAATCCGGCCTTTAATAACTCAAAATAGTGTTTTGCAATGGCGACACGTCGCGCTTGAAAAGTGGGCAGATTTTTAAGCTGATGTAAACCAATAACGGCATTGATATCGGTAAGGTTATCTTTACCCCCTAAGACATCGACATCCATCCCATCTGGGCCATGCCGAGTAAGGCCTTGCAAACGCAGTTTTTCAGCTAGGGCAGTTTCATTGGAGTTATTGAGAACGAGGCAGCCTCCTTCAACGGTAGTCAGATTTTTATTTGCTTGAAAACTAAAGCTGACTAAGTCACCTATGCTGCCAATGCGTTTGTCGCGCCAATGTGAGCCAAATGCTTGTGCAGCATCTTCAATCACTCGCAGGTGATGGGATTTGGCAATGGCGTATAACTCGTCCATATCAACGGGTAAGCCCGCTAAATACACTGGCATGATGGCGCGGGTTTGCGGGGTAATGGCCGCAACAATTTGTGAGAGATCGAGGTTGCGAGTGCGCGGGTCGACATCGACAAAAATAGGCTTAGCGCCAACCGATAAAATCACATTGGCAGTGGCAACCCAAGATAGCGGTGTGGTGATCACTTCATCGCCTACGCCAATACCTGCTATTTGCAAGGCAATTTTCATTGTTGCTGTGCCATTGGCAAAGCAACGCACTGGTCGGTCTCCAAAATAACGGCTTAACTCTGCCTCAAATTCGGCGACTTTCGGGCCCGAAGTAACCCAGCCCGATTGCATTACTGCTGCCACCGCAGCAATCGTGGCCTCATCAAAGCTTGGCCGAGTAAAAGGAATAAAGTCTGGTGGCGAAATCTGGCTTGCAGCGGTTTTTTCGTTCATGGTGCTATTTTCGCAAACTTGGGTGAGCCACTACCACTCGCCGAGAATCGCGACCCATTTCCTGCATCGGTAAGCCTAATTTTTGTAAGGCCAGATATTGCTCTGGCACCATCAGCGCATAGGCAGTGGGCTCATTTTGCCAGCGCTCGATAAACTCATCGAGGGTAGGCACCCAGCGCTTTGGTTCCTGTTTAACGCCAAATTCAAGTTCGTCTGGAAACTCGACCATCACCATGGTTCTACCAAGATAAAAAGGGAAGGTGTGATCTAAAATCCGCACGGAATAAATGGTGGCATCACGAGGAATTTGGGCTTTTACTTGGGCGGCTAAATCAACTCCAGAAACGGCACGTCCCAGAGCTTCATGACCGGTGCCGGCAATGGTGCAGGTGAAAAAGAATCCGAGCGCGTAACAATAAATACTGGCTAACGCATTGCGTTTAGCCAATAGTGCTGCAGCAAGGCTAAATAGAATAAGCATAAGCAATGCAGTGATAACCCACTGTGTATAACTGGCATAGGCCAATAATTCATCCGGCTTGGCTTCAAAGCCAATTAGCGGTAAAAAAGCAAAGCCAACACAACCTAGCACGACAAAAAATAGCGCTTGTACCTTCCAGTAAGTAGATAAGTGAGTACGCTCGCCCAAACTGCGATCAATGGCATAGCCAGCCAGCAAGGCTAGGGCCGGAAAGGTGGGCATGATGTAGCCCGGTAATTTTGATTGTGAAACGCTAAAGAAACCGAGAATGACGAGAGCCCAGCAGCTTAATAAGCCAAGACTAGAAAACTGGATCCGGCGCTGAGTGCGGAACTGTTGCCATGCTTGCCACATTGCACTGCCGACTTGCGGTAGCCACGGCAGAAATCCCAATAACAGAAAGGGCAGAAAAAAATAGATTGGACCTGGACGACTATGTTCTTCTTGGGTAAAGCGCTGAAAGTGTTCATTGATAAAAAAGAATTGGGCAAACTCAGGATTGCGTAGTGACACTAAAATAAACCACGGGGCCGTGATGGCAAGCAATAGTAATAAGCCTTTGAGTAAAGATAATGATTTCCAAATGTGCCAATTCCAAGTCGCCATTGAATACACCACAAAAACCATGGCAGGCAACGCAATGCCAATTAAGCCTTTGCTGAGGGTTGCGCAGGCCATGGCTGCCCAGCACCCGAGCATCCAGCGGCTGCGGGTACGCGTTTCAGGGCTCGCTTGCGCTAGCAAAAAAGTGCATAGCGCGGCTGCTAAGCAGGCCGATAAACCGGTATCGAGTGAATTAAAGTGTCCACCCACCACCCACATCGGGGCAGAACCCAAGGCCACTGCTGCCAATAGTCCTGCACGCGGGCTATACAAGCGCCAAGCTGTAAAGCCGACCAGCAGAATCGTGAGATAACCCAACAAGCCAGACCATAAGCGGGCTTGCCATTCCCCAATACCAAAAACCTGAAAGATGACAGCGGTTGCCCAAATATGTAAAGGGGGTTTTTCAAAATAGAGATAGTCGTGATAGCGCGGCGTAATCCAATCGCCACTAGCAAGCATCTCGCGCGCCATTTCAGCATAGCGACCTTCGTCAGAAGGGATTAGGTGACGATAGTTCAAAGTGCCGAACCAAATGATCGTATAGACCACTAGCACAGCAAACGCTAGGCCAAGTTTGACAGGGGGCTTATTCATACGGTATCAAGCAGAATAGCAGCCAATACTTGCCGACCTTCGCCCATCAAAATATTGTAAGTGCGGCAGGCTGCCTGTGAATTCATGATTTCAAAACCCATGCGTGCTTGAATAAGGGGTTTTAGTAGTTCTGGCCGAGGAAAATGCTGACGAGCCCCTGTGCCCAAAATAAATAATTCGGGCTGGCGCGCACAAATTTGCAAAAAATCGGCTTCGGTCAGCGCTGCAAAGTTTGCTACCGGCCAAGCCACTATTGCGCCCGAGGGGCTGACTAAGACGGCATGCTGATAGGTTTTCTGGTTGATCTGAATATAGTCAGTACCATAGCCCGAAATCGTATTTAGGCCGGAATGGTCGTCAGAATGAAGCTTCACGTGCGCGCTCTGTCATAATTGAGTGAATTATAGCCAGCCTCTCTATATACCTATTCCTTAAGAATGGGCATTAGATGGCCAATAGATGACCAGTAGACCGATTGTGAAAACCGTCCTCAAATCCGCAAAACTCAATAACGTGTGCTACGACATTCGTGGCCCTGTGCTCGACCTTGCCCAGCAAATGGAAGAAGAGGGCCAGAAAATTATCAAACTGAATATCGGGAATGTGGGGGTATTTGGCTTTGATCCTCCCGAAGAAATTCAACTCGACATGATTCGTAATTTGGGTAATGCATCCGCTTACTCCGATTCAAAGGGCATTTTTTCTGCGCGTAAAGCGATCATGCATTACTGTCAACAAAAAAATATCCAAGGTGTCACTTTAGATGATATTTATACCGGTAACGGCGTATCTGAATTGATTGTTTTGGCTATGAATGCCTTGTTAAATGATGGTGACGAAGTGTTGGTGCCTGCCCCAGACTATCCCCTTTGGACAGCGGCAGTAAGTTTATCGGGTGGTAACCCAATTCATTATTTATGTGATGAAGCCAATGGCTGGGCGCCCGATCTAAACGACTTACGCAGCAAAATTACACCACACACTAAAGCAATTGTAGTAATCAATCCCAACAATCCGACTGGTGCTATTTATTCCTCAGAAGTGCTCTTGAGTTTAATAGCCATTGCCCGTGAACACGGCCTCATTTTATTTGCCGATGAAATTTACGACAAGATGGTTTATGACCAGGCTGAACATATTTCCTTAGGGGCTTTATCGACCGATGTCGTTACCATTACTTTTAATGGCTTATCGAAAAACTATCGCTCTTGTGGGTATCGGGCTGGCTGGATGGTGGTTTCCGGCGATAAAAGCCACGTTTTAGATTACATTGAAGGTTTAAATATGTTGTCTTCGATGCGTTTATGTGCAAACGTACCAGGTCAATATGCAATTCAAACCGCATTGGGTGGCTATCAAAGCATTAATGACTTGGTAGCCAGTGGCGGACGTTTAGCTCGCCAGCGTGAACTAGCCTGGAACTTAATTACCGCTATTCCCGGCGTGACTTGTGTCAAGCCTAAATCTGCTTTATATCTTTTTCCAAAATTAGATCCCGAGGTATACCCCATTACCGACGATCAAAAATGGATTACTGATTTTTTGCGGGAAGAAAAAGTGTTATTAGTGCAAGGTACTGGCTTTAATTGGGTCAAGCCTGACCATTTCCGCGTCGTCTTTTTACCGCATGAGGATGTTTTACGTGAAGCGATTGGCCGCTTAGCCCAGTTTCTGGAACGGTATCGACTAAAACACGGCACCAACAAAGCGTTAACGACTGCTAAATCATCATGAAAAAAAATGGCTTGAAACCGATTCAGGTCGGTCTTTTAGGAATTGGTACGGTCGGCGGCGGCGTGTTTGCGGTGCTTGAGCGCAACCAAGAGGAAATACAACGGCGCGCGGGGCGTGGTATTCACATTCATACCGTTGCCGATTTAAATGTATCTCGAGCTAAAGAATTGGTGCAAGGTCGGGCTCAAGTGGTTGCTGACGCGCGCACGGTAATTGCCGATCCAGAAATTGATATCGTGATCGAACTTATTGGTGGTTATGGCATCGCCAAAGATTTAGTGATGGAAGCCATTGCTGCTGGCAAGCATGTCGTTACCGCAAACAAAGCTTTAATTGCCGTGCATGGAAATGCCATTTTTGCAGCAGCGCATGAAAAAGGTGTCATGGTGGCCTTTGAAGCTGCAGTTGCTGGCGGGATCCCTATTATCAAAGCATTACGCGAAGGCTTATCGGCTAATCGTATTGAATGGATCGCTGGAATTGTTAATGGCACGACCAATTTCATTTTGTCAGAAATGCGCGATAAGGGCTTAGACTTTGCTACCGTCCTGAAGGAGGCGCAACGCCTTGGGTATGCTGAAGCCGACCCTACTTTTGATATCGAGGGTATCGACGCAGCGCATAAAGTGAGCATTATGAGTGCCATTGCATTTGGTATTCCGATGCAATTTGAACAGGCCCATATTGAAGGTATTACTCAATTGTCAGCTATCGATATTCGCTATGCCGAGCAACTGGGTTATCGCATTAAATTACTTGGCATTACCAAGCGTACGCCTGCAGGCATTGAACTGCGGGTGCATCCCACCTTAATTCCTGCCAAGCGCCTGATTGCCAACGTTGAGGGGGCGATGAATGCAGTGCAAGTTTTTGGCGATGCAGTAGGCACAACTTTGTATTACGGTAAAGGGGCCGGCTCTGAGCCAACCGCTTCCGCCGTTATTGCCGATTTAGTTGATGTAACTCGCTTAATGACAGCTGATCCGGAAAATCGTGTTCCCCATTTAGCTTTTCAACCCGAGGCGATGCAAAACTTACCTATTTTGCCCATGAGCGAAATTACGAGTAGCTATTACTTGCGCCTATGTGTGGCAGATCAGGCAGGGGTCTTGGCAGAAATTACGAAAATTTTGGCTTCACATCATGTTTCAATTGACGCGCTCATCCAAAAAGAAGCGCTCGAAGGTGAAAGACAAACTGATTTAGTGATGTTAACTCATGCGACTAAAGAAAAAAATATGTTGGCAGCAATTCAAGAGATTCAATGTTTGCCGACTGTTATGGCCGACGTTGTTAAGCTGCGGCTTGAAAACTTATCGTAAGTGCGGCTACGTATAGATAAGCACAATGCTGTATCAATCTACCCGCGGTAATAGCCCGCTAGTCAGCTTTCAGGCCATTTTACTTGGTGGCTTAGCTCCCGATGGCGGTTTATATTTGCCAGTGCATTATCCACAAGTCAGCTCGGCGCAACTCGATGCTTGGCGCAAATTAACGTACGCCGATTTAGCATATGAGGTGTTACATTTGTTTTGTGATGACATACCAGCAGCAGATTTACTTGACATCACTCGTAAAACCTATACCGCAGCGGTTTATTGCAATGGTCGGCGCACTGATTTAGCAAGCGATATTACTCCTTTGCATTATTTGGGAGAAGAGCAGGGTACTAGCCTCAGCCTTTTAAGTCTTTCTAACGGGCCTACCTTAGCGTTTAAGGATATGGCGATGCAGTTGCTGGGCAATTTATTTGAATATGCTTTGCAAAAAACGGGGCAACAACTTAACATCTTGGGTGCGACATCGGGTGATACGGGTAGCGCAGCAGAATATGCCATGCGCGGTAAAGCTGGTATTCAGGTATTTATGTTGTCACCGCAAGGTAAAATGAGCGCGTTTCAAGCCGCACAAATGTATTCTTTACCTGATGCCAACATCCATAATTTAGCGCTTACAGGGGTGTTTGACGACTGCCAAGATATTGTTAAAGCAGTAAGTAATGATCTAGAATTTAAAGCCCGCTACCACATTGGTACTGTGAACTCAATTAACTGGGGGCGGGTTGTAGCTCAGGTCGTGTACTACTTTCAAGCCTATTTTCTGGCCACTAAAGCGAATACAGAGCAGGTGTCTTTTGCTGTTCCTTCAGGCAACTTTGGTAATATTTGTGCAGGCCATATAGCGCGCATGATGGGTTTACCAATCGAGCATTTAGTGTTAGCTACGAATGAAAATAATGTACTTGATGAATTTTTCCGCACAGGCATTTATCGCGCTCGTAAAGCGGCGGAGACTTTACATACCACTAGTCCATCAATGGATATCTCGAAAGCCAGTAATTTTGAGCGCTTTATTTTTGATTTATTAGGTCAAGATGGTCAACGGACTGCTGCTTTATTTAAGCAAGTCGAGAAGACTGGCGGCTTTGATTTATCGACTGACCCAGCCTTTCAAGCGATACAGCAGTTTGGCTTTATTTCTGGAAGTAGTAGTCACCAAAATCGCCTCGACACGATTCGTAATATCGATATGCAGTATGGCGTGATGATCGATCCGCATACCGCTGACGGTGTGCAGGTAGCACGCCATCATCTACAGGCGGGGATACCCATGATTGTGCTTGAAACTGCTCTGCCAATTAAGTTTGCAGAGACCATTGAAGCTGCGCTAGGGCGCCCGGCTGATTGTCCGCCTGCTTTTCAAAGTATTAAAACTTTACCGCAACGGGTGCAGACAATGAGACCCGATGTCAATCAGGTGAAAGCTTTTATTACTTCACATCTTCAATAAAAACTATGCTCACTGCTCAAGAAGCTTTAGATCATTTACTGCCGCATGCTCAGGCGGTTAGCGAAGTAGAGCGTGAGCCAACTCAGACAGCTCTAGGACGAGTGTTGGCAGCTGATTTAGCTAGTTTAGTAGATGTACCGCCCCTCGATAATAGTTCGATGGATGGTTATGCAGTACGTTGTGCCGATTTAAGCGCTGCTGATATGACATTGCACATTGGTCAACGTATTCCTGCGGGAACAGTTGGTCAGACATTAGAGTTAAGGCAAGCTGCACGTATTTTCACTGGCGCTCCGATTCCTGAGGGTGCAGATGCGATAGTCATGCAAGAAGAAACCAGCTTGTTACCAAGTGAAATTGCGGGACAAACAGATCGCGTACAGATTCTGCATTTACCTCTCGCGGGGCAATGGATTCGTCGCCGTGGCGAAGATCTTACAGCCGGCAAAGTGGCCTTGTCAGCGGGTACTTTTTTACGTCCCCAAGAATTGGGGGTTGCTGCATCTGCTGGTCTTACCCATTTAATGGTGAAACGCCGCGTGCGAGTTGCTGCATTTTTTACTGGTGATGAACTAGCTTTGCCTGGCGAACCATTAAAGCCTGGCGGAATTTATAACTCGAATCGCGATACTTTATTAGCTTGCTTAAGATCGTTAGGATGTATCCCTACTGATTTAGGTATCGTACCCGATCGCTTAGACGCTACTCGCGCGGCGTTGCGGGCGGCAAGTGTAAATCATGACCTGATCATTACATCAGGTGGGGTTTCGGTTGGGGAAGAGGATCATATTAAGCCCGCTGTTAGCGCAGAAGGACGCTTAGACCTTTGGCAAATAGCAATTAAACCTGGTAAACCATTGGCCTTTGGTGCGGTGCGTAAAGGGGCTGATGTTGCGAGTGGTGAAACTTGGTTTATGGGTCTGCCAGGTAATCCCGTGTCGAGCTTCGTTACATTTTTATTATTTGTCCGGCCATTTATTTTGCGCTTACAGGGTCGTCATGAGATAAACGCACCAAGATATTTTATGCGGGCAGATTTCGATTGGCTCAAAGCCGATCGCCGTAATGAATTCTTGCGAGTTAAGGAGAACGCAGCAGGCGGCCTCGATTTATTTCCTAATCAAAGCTCAGGGGTCTTAACAAGCGCATCATGGGGCGATGGTCTAGTTGACTGTCCGCCAAATCAAGCAATTCAACGCGGTGTAATGGTAACTTATATGCCTTTTAGTGGGCTCCTGAGTTAAGCATCATTCAATCTATAAAATCGTTTAGGATGGCACGATGAAACTACAGTTACGCTTTTTTGCCTCCCTACGCGAAGGCCTCGGTTTAAGCGAGGAATTGGTTAGTGTGCCGCCATCTGTAGTGAATACTGCAGAGTTGCGGATTTGGCTCATGCAGCGGGGTGAAGTTTGGGCGCAATTATTTAATGCCGAACGGCCCATACGTTGTGCTGTAAACCAACACATTGCGGCAGAAGATGTGCGCATCAGCGACGGCGATGAAGTCGCTTTTTTCCCCCCTGTTACCGGCGGCTGAAATGACAGTTCGTATTCAAGTTGCTGATTTTGATTTGAGCACCGAAATTGCTGCGCTACGCTCTGGTGATTTAGAGGTCGGCGCAATTGTTTCTTTTGTCGGTACTGTGCGCGATATGAATAATGGTAGTCAGGTAAACAGCATGGAGTTAGAGCACTATGCTGGCATGACCGAAAAAGCGCTAGCAGCAATTATTGCCGAAGCGAAGGCGCGCTGGCAGATTCGCGACACATTAGTGATTCATCGCATCGGCAAAATGTTGCCTGGCGAGCAAATTGTTTTGGTAGCAGTGACAGGCCAACATCGTGGCGAAGCCTTTGCCGCCTGCGAATTTATTATGGATTACTTAAAAACCGCTGCCCCTTTTTGGAAAAAAGAGGCTACACCCACTGGCGAGCATTGGGTCGATGCTCGCATTACCGATGATGAAGCACTGAAGCGGTGGCAGAAGTAGTAATTTATTGCTATTCAGGTATAGTGAAGAAAAAAGACGATTATTTATTTTATAAATTATTGACCGACATTAAAAAAATTACCCCTAGGAGACAACTATGGTTCAGACAACTATGATTCGTTTATTACAATTAGTGGCTCTTTTTGCCATCAGCTTTTCAAGTGCATTTGCTCAACCTGCAACCGAAGCAGAGGTATCTAAGGCGATGGAAAGGTTGAATGCTGCCATTCTTTCAGGCGATGCGCAAAAGCTCAGTGCAATTTCAGGAGCCCAAGTTAATTATGGGCATTCGGATGGCAGGGTGCAGAACAAAAAAGAATTCATCGATGCTCTAGTTGAACGGAAGTCGGTATTTACTAAAATTGATGTGACTAATCAAAAAATTGTCATGATGGGGGATCTTGCCGTTGTACGTAATCATGTATCGGCTGATATTGCGCCGGGCGGCAAACCAGGGCATGTCGAATTAGAAATTATCTATGTATTTCGAATTGAAGGTGGTGAGTGGAAGTTGATCGGACGCCAGGCATTTAAGATTTAGTTACCCATTACTGCAATTGACTAGGCAATTAAAAATATCCTAAATGTCTCCGGCAGCTTGGTAGGCATATTGATTAAATCCCTACTCAGTAATGTGTGTGGGTAGCAATGTGGCATGCAACTCTCAGCTTGACTCTCCTATTTACTCTATACCTTGGCTAAAGCTTGGGCGAGGTCTTCTTTTAAATCATCAATATGTTCAATGCCAACGCATAAACGCACCGTATCTTCGGTAACCCCAGATTTAGCCAATTCTTCTGGCGAAAGCTGGCGATGGGTGGTTGAAGCAGGATGTGTAGCGAGAGAGCGGACATCGCCAATATTGACTAAACGGGTAAATAAATTTAAGGCGTCTAAGAAACGTTCACCCGCAGCTCGCCCACCTTTAACACCAAAAGTCATTAGGCCCGATGCTTTGCCGCCCATTATTCTTTTTACTAAGGCATGGTCAGGGTGGTCGGGTAAGCCTGCATAGTTAACCCACTGCACCTTCGCCTGTTGTTTCATAAAATTAGCTACCGCTAACGTATTTTCACAAATACGATCCATGCGCAGCGGCAAGGTTTCAATTCCTTGCAAAATTAAAAAGGCATTAAACGGTGAAATAGCAGCGCCCATATTTCTTAGTGGTACTACCCGTGCGCGACCAATATAAGCTGCGGGTCCTAAAGCTTCGGTATAAACCACGCCGTGATAACTCACATCGGGCTCATTAAGTCGCTTAAATTTTTCTTTATGTTCGGCCCAAGGAAACTTGCCAGAATCAATGATGGCGCCGCCTAAGCTATTGCCATGGCCACCCATATACTTGGTTAAAGATTGCACCACAATATCGGCACCATGCTCAATGGGGCGGCATAAATAGGGGCTAGGTACCGTGTTATCAACAATGAGAGGGACGCCATGGCGGTGTGCCATTTCCGCTATGGCAGCAATATCAGTCACGTTACCTTGGGGATTGCCCAACGATTCAACATAAATTGCTTTGGTACGGGCATCGATTAGCGGCTCAAAACTTTTGGGATCATGATAATCGGCAAAGCGAGTTTCAATTCCATATTGAGGCAAAGTATGGGCAAATAAATTGTAGGTTCCGCCATAAAGGGCATTTGAAGAAACGATGTTATCGCCCATTTCAGCGATAGTTTGAATTGCGTAAGTGACTGCAGCTTGCCCTGAAGCCAGTGCGAGGGCAGCGATGCCGCCCTCGAGCGCAGCCACACGTTCTTCAAGCACTGATTGGGTTGGATTCATAATACGGGTATAGATATTGCCAGGCACTTTTAGATCGAATAAGTCGGCCCCATGCTGTGCGCTGTCAAAGGCATAGGCTACCGTTTGGTAAATTGGGGGCACTACTGCCTTGGTAACTGGATCGGGTTTGTAGCCAGCATGTACAGCTTTAGTTTCAAATTTCATATGGTTGCCTCCGGATTAAGACGTTTATTAGTAGTTAGTGTAATTGAGCCCGATAAGATTGGGGTAATTATCAAAAAATTGACAATCAGGAATAGAATTTCTATCTTAATTAGGATAAACATCTGTTTTATAAGGGGTTGGCGATGAATTCACCCAAAAAAGTCATTGGCTTTATTAATCTGGCGCATTTTATTGATCACTATGCCATGCTGGTGTTTGCAGCCGCAGTCATTGTGATGGCGCCAGTATTTAATATGACCTATGCGCAGCTACTGCCGTATGCTACCCCTGGCTTTATTGCCTTTGGTGCTGGGTCGTTAATTAGCGGGTGGCTAGGCGATCGCTGGAGCAGAAGAAATATGCTTGCCATCTTTTTTATTGGCATGGGATCTGCCCTCTTAGGCACTGCCTTGATACAAACACCAATGCAGCTAGGGATTGCACTATTTGCAGTTGGGATCATTGCTTCGATCTATCACCCTGTAGGCATGGCCATGCTAACGTCTTACTCAGCAAAACTGGGGAGGGAACTAGGTATCAACGGTGTTTACGGTAACTTAGGAGTAGCCTCATCAGCACTCATCACGGGCTTAATTTGTGAATATTTAGGCTGGCGTTGGGCTTTTGTTTTACCCGGTGTCATTGCCATCGTCATTGGGCTCATTTTTATGAAAACCATTCATGATGAAAAAATTGCCAAAAAATCCTTGGGCGTGGGTAATGCCAGAGTATCAAAAAATGTGATGGCGCTAGTGGTGGTGTCCTTAGTCTTGACAATTATTGCTAGCTCAACCACTTTTAATGCGATCACGGTAGCGCTGCCAAAATTATTTCAAGAAAGACTCGCCGAGATCACCCAAAATACTGCGCTTTTAGGTTTAATTGCTTCTACGGTTTATGTGTTTGGTGCTTTAGCCCAATATACGATTGGTAATTTGCTGGATAAATATCCGCTTAAAAAGATTTTTATGCCACTAGCTATTTTTTTAGTAGCGATGCTGTATGTTGCAGCAGAAACATCTGGTTTTATGCTAATTCTCGTTTCGATTGGGATTGTGATTAGTATTTTTGGTCAGGTAACTGTAAACGACACGATGGTTGGTAAATATACTTCGGATGAGTGGCGCGCCCGCGCTTTTGCGGTTCGCTATTTCCTGGGCTTTACTGCAGCAGGCGCTTCGGTAGGCTTAGTGGCCTTACTCTATGCCAACGGTGGTTTTACTTTAATGCTACAGGCCTTTGCAGCATTTTGCTTCTTGGTTGTGATTGGCGCCTTTATTTTCCCTACCGAACAAATGAAGACTTCTGCCTAACCGATTCAGCCCAGCCATAAGCCTATATTTTAATTGGGTTTAGAGCGCCTAATTGATATTTTTAAGAATATGTTGCGGCTAGTCTTGACTCTGGCTGGACCACGATGTAATGTAAGCGCATGGCAAGTGGGTTAAGGTGCGAATTATTTCACTTGCTTTACGGTGAATATTTTTGCTTAACGAAAGGATATTGAATATGCTTTTTACTGAATCTCAAAGCCCGATGGATAAGATTTTGAAACTAGCTGGTATTGCTGGAATGATTATTAGTATTACCACTGCATTTTATTTAATTTTCCCTGCTGGCCAGTCAAAAGTCGCTGTATTTTTAGCGTCTTTAGGTATAGCGCTTTTTTTAAGTTATTTGTCTTTTGCAATTCAGGATAAATCAGCCGGTTAAGTTCTTAATAATTCAGCATTTGGCTGCTTGAATCATGACTCTCGAGTGAGGGTCATTTTTTTTGGAGTAAGCGAGCTTTTTAGTTAAGCTTATTAGTTGCCATAATTGCATGGCATACCCATGCAACCGCCCTCAGTAATTTGATTCTGAATCGTGTTTTGCATGCCGGGGGATGAGTCCGAATAGGGCGCAACCTGACAGCCATAGATGGCAATGGATAGCAAAAATAAGGCAATTATTTTGTTCATTTCAAACCTATTAAAGGGGCACGGTAAGGCGTTAGGCTAATCATAAAGCAAGCTCTAATATCGGCTTTGATTTTATCCAATTCTCGGATTTATGGTCGATTGATAGTGTGGTTAATTTTTTTCATCAGTCCACCATAGCCCCGCACAAAATAGCCCACCATGCGCGGTGAAAATGTCATAGCCACCAACCAATACAGGGACCACAAGTAGCGCCCCTCAGAAACGCCAAAGCACCCCATACCAAGAAAGAATGCAAGAATTAGTTTCCTACCAAGCCCAGGGGGTAGCCAGCGGCTAAATAAGGCAGGCGCTTGCGGAGTAAGGGTTGACTGCTCGGTAAATTCTTCTGATTTAGACTTTTCGTTCATGCTCGAATTGATCTCATTAATATAATCCGCCAATCTTATCTGAAGTACCTATTTTAGGGTGTTATTGTTGCACCTATGACAAATGTCGCTAATTCTGAAATTGAAATCACCCCTGAATATGAGGCGGTGATGGAGGCAATTGCTCGGGGTGACCCCTATATTTTTGTGAGTGGCAAAGCAGGCACTGGCAAGACAACCTTAATTGGCTATTTACGTGAAAACCTTGCTGGCAATGTAGTGGTCTTGGCCCCTACTGGAGTAGCAGCCTTGCAAGTGCGTGGTGTGACCATCCACTCTTTTTTTCGTTTTCCTCCTCGACTAATATTTCCTGAAGAAGATATTAAGGTGCTGCGCGATAAGCGCCTGTATGAAGGGATGCGCTTACTCATTATTGATGAAATTTCAATGGTGCGTGCCGACTTGATTGATGCAATGGATTTATTTTTACGCGCGAATGGGCCCAAACGAGGAGAGCCTTTTGGCGGTATACAAGTTATGTTTGTAGGTGATTTATTTCAATTACCTCCGGTCGTAAGAAGTGAAGATATGGAAATATTGCGTGAGCGCGGTTACGAAGGCGCTTACTTTTTTTGTGCCATGGTCTTGCATCGTAAAGCGGTAACCATGATTGAGCTACAAAAAATATTTCGCCAAAAAGATGGTGAGTTTACGCAGATGCTGAATCAAATTCGGCTGAATGAAGATATTGATGCGACCTTAGAGCGTCTTAACGCCCAATGCTTTCAATCAGCGACAACAGCCAAGCAAGATCTTGACCCGTTAAGTATCACTCTCACTACTACCAATGCACGGGCCGACCAAATTAATAATAGTGAACTTGTAGCAATTACTTCTCCGGCAAAAACATATTTAGGTAAGCTAGATGGCAAATTTAATATCGACGAGCGCAACCTTCCTTCGCCCCTTCATTTAGCCTTAAAAATTGGCGCAAAAGTTATGTTTACTGCCAATGACAAAGACTTTCCAAAG
The DNA here is from genome assembly GCF_021395235.1 of Polynucleobacter sp. IMCC30063. Taxonomy (NCBI): domain Bacteria; kingdom Pseudomonadati; phylum Pseudomonadota; class Betaproteobacteria; order Burkholderiales; family Burkholderiaceae; genus Polynucleobacter; species Polynucleobacter sp. IMCC30063. The sequence continues at coordinate 240,327 of NZ_JAJVCQ010000004.1, forward strand.
AAGTGGGTCAATGGCAGTATTGGGGTAGTGAAGGAATTAAAAAGCGATGCGGTCAAGGTCGAGATTCAGAGTGCTTCCTACATGAATACAGTGGAGGTTAAGTCATTTGATTGGGAATCTTATCAATACGCAATTGAGATGATGTCGGGAAAAATAAAGCCCAATGTAGTTGGCACCTATACCCAAATTCCTTTAATGTTGGCCTGGGCCGTAACCATTCATAAGAGTCAGGGTAAAACCTTAGATAAGGTAAGAGTAGATCTTTCCTCGGGTGCGTTTGCTTCGGGTCAGGTTTATGTGGCTTTAAGTCGCTGCCGTTCAATTGAGGGCATCAGCTTACAAAAACCGATTCAAGTAAGGGATGTGCAATGCGATCCTGAAATTAAGCGCTTTTATGTCGCTTGTTTAACATAGCTAGCGTATTTGAGATAATTTATCGATGAATTCAATTCACCTTGACTTAGAGCATTTTTCCTTTACTGATCTGGCGATTCAATCTGCTTTTGGATTAGGGGGTTTAGTCTTCATCTTGTTATTTCATGGCATTACGATTAACTTTATTTTGATGCGTTTTAATAACATCACCAAATTAGATTTTGTCAGTGAAAAATTCAATTTAGTACTATTTCATTTCTATTTATCATTTGCTTTTATTGCTTTAATTCATATTATTGAAGTGATTCTGTGGGCTGTAATGTTGTTATTACTAGGTTTAGTGCTGAACCCTATCGAAGCCATTTTATTTGCTGGAAGTACCTACACCACAATTGGTTTCATTAGCAATATCATGCCTTTTGAATGGAAAGTATTACCCCTCTTTATTGCCTTTTCTGGCCTATTTTCTGTAGCTTGGACTACTTCGATCATGATTGGTATGACGAATATCTATCGAGATGCGTGGCTGAAAAAACGCGGTGATTTGTAATGCCGATTTTTGCGGTTGGCTGCGGAGCTGGTTTTTCGGGTGATCGTACCGATGCAGCTGCACCCGTGGTGCAAACCTTAATCGAGCGGGGCGGTCCTGCGGCCATTATTTTTGAGAATTTAGCAGAAAGAACCTTAGCAAGCCATCAATTAGCTAAACGCGCTAACCCACAATTAGGGTATGAGCCTTTATTAGAACTTGAGCTGGAACCTATATTGGCGGCTTGCTTGCAGCATCAGATCACCATTGTCGGTAATTTTGGTGCAGCAAACCCAGAGGGGGCTGGCAAAGTCATTCAGGCTTTGGCAAAACGCCTTGGTTTACCTAGTCCTCGGATTGCAATTGTGGTGGGCGATAGTTTGGATGGTAAAAAAGTTGAGACCTTATTGCGCCAGCATTTAGGCGAACAATTTGAGGCGGCGAATTTCGTCTGTGCGAATGCATACCAAGGTGCGCGAGAAATTGCCAATGCAATTTTGGCAGGTGCACAAATTGTCGTAACTGGCCGTGTTGCTGATCCATCGCTTACCCTAGGGCCTGCCATGGCATATTTTGGCTGGAGTGACAATAATTGGAATGCGCTTGCAGGTGCAACGATGGCTGGGCACTTGTTGGAATGTGGTGCGCAAGTGACTGGAGGATACTTTGCTGATCCTGGAGTGAAGGATGTGCCCGAGATTCATAACATTGGTTTTCCAATTGCAGAAATTGCATTTGATGGTAGCTGTGTGATAACCAAAGCAAGCAATACCGGCGGCTTGGTTGATGAACGGACCGTAAAAGAACAACTTTTATATGAACTCCATGATCCTGCTGCCTATATTACGCCTGATGTGGTGGCTGATATTACTCAGGCTACAGTAACTGAAATCGCCCCGCATCGAGTGCGCTTATCTGGTGTTTTGGGTCATCCGCGCACTAATACATTAAAAACAAATGTTTTTTTTGATGGCGGTTGGTTTGGCGAGGGGGAGATTTCGTATGCCGGGCCAAATGCAAAAGGCAGGGCAAGACTTGCAATGGAAATACTACAAAATCGTTTGGGTTCAGCGATGAACTTACGTTTTGATTTAATTGGCATCAGCAGTATTTTTGGTGATGATGCGAATAGTTTTCTCAAAAATGCAATAAAAAATCCTACCCATGGTGAAATTCATGATGTACGCTTACGAGTTGCGGGGCAACACTGTGATTTGAAAATGATTGATTTACTCCTCCGCGAAGTAACAGCATTGTGGACCGGTGGCCCTGCAGGTGGCGGTGGCGTTCGCGTAGCGAAAAGACCAAGACTTTCTATCCAATCTTGCTTAATTGAGCGTGAGCACGTTCCCGCTACATTTTATTTTTTATCAGACTGCTGATGAACTCGATCACCTTATATGAATTAGCGCATGCCCGTACGGGCGATAAAGGTAACTGCTCTAATATTAGCGTTATCGCTTATCAATTAGCGGACTATGAATGGTTAGTAGAACAGCTTACAGTAGAGCGGGTTGCTACCCATTTTGCCTTTCGCCACCCCACTCAGGTCGTACGGTATTTGCTACCCAAGCTGGGTGCTATGAATTTTGTGCTCGAAGGCGTTTTAGATGGTGGTGTAAATGATTCCCTGAATTTAGATATGCACGGTAAAGCCCTATCATTTCATTTACTTACCATGGAAATTGAGTCAAAATAAACCATTAAAAAAAGGAAAAGCCATGCTCGAGACTAAAGATAAGTTATTTAAGCGTTTACCGTTTTTTGTAGTTATTACCAGCTTGTTGATCGGATTAACAACTGGAGTTCAAGACGCTAATTCACAAGCAACAGCGCAAAACTATCCGAATAAACCGATTAAAGCGATTGTGCCTTTTGCTGCCGGTAGTGCTACTGATCAGATTGGCCGTGCTTTTGCTGCCAAGATGTCGGAGATTTTAGGTCAGCCGATAGTGGTTGAGAATAAACCGGGCGCTAACGGCATGTTAGGCGCTGATGCGGTAGCCAAGGCTGATCCTGACGGCTATACAATTTTAATTGGCACCAATAGTACCAATGCAGCATTAAAAAGTTTAATGAAGAAATTGCCTTACGATCAAGATACTGCTTTTGAGGCCATTGGTTTCATGGGTGAAGTACCCCTTATTGTGACGATTAATAATGAAATTCCTGCTAAAACACTCAAAGAGTTTATCCAGATCGCTAAAGATTCTCCTGGTAAAGTCACTTTTGCAAGCGCAAGCAGTTCACAGCTAGTTTCGAGCTCAGTTTTAGCCTCGATGACTGGAGTGAAGATGATTAATGTGCCTTATAAAAGCGGCCCCAATGCGATGACCGATTTAATTGGTGGGCAGGTGATGATGTTTACCGCCGACTTTGCAGTAACCTTGCCCCAAGTTCAGGCTGGCAAAATTCGGGGCTTAGCCGTAACTTCGTTAAAACGATCTAAAGCTATTCCTGAATTACCCACCGTAAATGAAGCCTTAGGTATTAAAGGCTATGAAATTATTGCGTACTTTGCTGCTTATGCCCCAGCTAAAACTCCGCCAGCAATTATTCAAAAGCTAAATGAGGCTTTGAATCAAACTGCTCGTAACAAGGACGTTCAAGAACGTTTTGCTTCATTAGGTTTTGAGGTTGAGCCAGGACCACCGTCTGCCTTGGCTAAGCGCAATACACTTGAAACCATCAAGTGGGCCAAGGCCATTAAAGATGCGGGAATTGAGCAGCAGTAAAATGGAAACACAGTAAGCAGCCCTTTGTTAGGGCTCGCTTAACTCTTTCAGTAGACGAAAAATTTCCCGATATGATTTGGGTGGTTTATTTAACTCCTTCTCTTTGCGGGCACTGCGAATTAAATTCCGCATCGTTTGAATGTCTAAGGCAGGATAGAGCTCAATCAGCTTAGTTAGTGCGCCATCATCGGCAATGAGTTTATCGCGCATGGCTTCGAAGCGATGCATTTTTGCCGTTTCGGCTCGACTAAGGCCTTGAATTGCATCAAGTCGTAACTGAATAGCGGCAATTTCAGCTTCATCTAAAAAGCGCATGAGTTTGCCTAAATGTTGTTTGTGTCTTTTAATTGCCCCAAAAGTTTTAATCTTTTTGGTTTCGGCAATTTCAGCACGTAGGCTTTCTTCGATTGGAATACTAGCCAGCGCATCGCTGCTGAGTTCAGAAAGAACTTCAGCCAATTTTTGACGTTGGGTCATTTGGCGTTTAAGCGCGGATTTGCTGGGCCCTAGCTCTTCTTCATCGGCATTAAAAATCATCAGTCATTTTAACCACCCCTAAGCTTATTTTAGGTAAGATAGCATCTATGATGACTACTTACCGCTTACGACCTTTGCTTTGCGCTTGCTTAGCTAGTTTTTTGCTGGGGCTTTCTTGCCATACGCAAGCCGCTTATCCGGATAAACCGATCAAAATTGTGATCGGCTTTCCTGCTGGCGGCCCTTTAGATACTCATATTCGACTCTTAACTGATAAGTTACAGGCCATTTTGGGTCAGCCTATTTTGGTTGATTACAAAGCAGGTGCTGGAGGAACGGTTGGGGCACTCTTTGTGGCTCAGTCGCCTGCAGACGGCTACACCCTATTGCTCGGTAATACAGGCACGATGGTCATTAACCCTGCTATTTACACGCCACCACCTTATATTTTATTGAATGATTTTCAGCCGGTCGCTCGTACTGCACAACAAGCCCTTGGTTTAATTGTCAATAATGATGTGCCAGTCAAAACCCTTAAAGAATTTATTGCCTACGCAAAAGCGAACCCAGGCAAATTAAATTATGGCTCTGCAGGCAACGGCGGGATTTCTCATTTAGTACCAGAAATGCTAAAACAGGAAACTGGAATTGATATAGTGCATATTCCATTTAAAGGTAGTGCACCCGCTTTTACTGACTTGATGGCTGGACACGTCCAATTTATGGCGGAATCGATTCCTCAAGTAGCAAATTATGCAAAACAAGGCAAAATTAAAGTATTAGCAGTAACTAGTAAAACTAGAAGTATTGCTTTACCTGAAGTACCAACGGTAATTGAAACGGGTGTAGCTAACTTAGAGGTGGTCGGATTTTACGGTGTACTTGCACCGCGTAATACGCCCGCAGAGGCGATTCAAAAATTGAGTAATGCCTTTAAACAAACGCTTGAAACACCGACAATTCAAGAGCGCATGATAGCGCAAGGGGCAGACCCCGCCTTTTTAAGTGCTGAACAATTCACGAAGTTTTTAGCTATTGAAACGCCTCGATGGGCTAAAGTAGTGAAGCAGGCTGGGGCAAAATTAGATTAATTTTATTGATTGATCAAGAGATTTTGGCCTGTCATCTTGGGGGCGAAACCAGCGGCCTCTAATGTTTCAAGTATGACTCGGTTGGTGGCAAAATGCACCGGGGTGTAATCAAACGCACTACAGCAAGGACGCACGACTAAAACGGGTCCAACTAAATTCAGGTCGCCGATATCAATTACTACCGCTGGGTTAGCCAGAACACCAGGTATGGCCGCAACTTTTTCACGTAATAAAGTCATCGCCGCTTGATAATCTACTCCGCTAGTGAGCTGCACCTTAAGGTGAAGTCGTCGATAAGCATTGCTACTAAAATTTTGGATCGTATCACTAAAAATTTTATTATTCCCGATTAGCGTTGCGACGTTATCAGCCGTAGTAATGGTAGTAGAGAAGAGCCCAATTTGCGTAATATTGCCATTAATGCCGCCCGCTACTACGTAGTCGCCCACCTTAAATGGACGAAGCACAATGAGAAAAATACCCGCTGCCAAGTTGGCTAACAACCCCGCCCAGGCGGCGCCAATGGTAATACCAAGGGTGGCAAATAGCGCGGCAAAGCTCGTGGTTTGGAGGCCAAAATTACCTAAGATGCCAATGATTAGCAGAATATTCAGAATTACTGAAATTGCTGCGGCCACATAGTTCTCGACGGTTGGGTCTAGAACTTTTTTTTCCATCCAAGCGCGAACTAATTTAACAGTAAACTGAATTAAAGCTCGTCCAATAAACCAAAATAAAATCGCCGCAACAATTTTTAGACCAATATCAGTTACCGCAGTAAGAATGATATTTTGCATGCGAGTGAAATCGATTTCGGACAGATTCATGATTAAGGTTTATTGAGTTGCAGATCAAGGCCAATTAAATTAACGGGCAAAACTTTGATGATGCCGTGACGAGGGCCGTCAATATCCGCGATCAGAAAAAACGATACTGAAACCACTAGCGGAATTGATAAAAAAAGCGTGCGATTCGCTTTAAAGCTATTGGCGCTAAAACCCACAGCAATGCTCGCAAAGATAGCGATAATAAACAATAAAGCCCAGGCGGGAGCAGGAATACGATTGAGCCAGGCAGCTTGGGTATAACTAGCAGAATTAATGACATCATTCATGCCAGCAGCCACTAAGGCATGAATGGGCGTTTGGTGCTCTTTCAGTGCGGGTAAAACAGTGGTCCATAGTAGATTTTGTTGGCGCTCTAGTTCGATATCGAGTTTTTGAATGTCGCTGGGAGCGAGTGCTTGATATTCGGCAATGCGATATTGCAAGTATTTTTTGAGGTTTAATTTTGTCGCTGTAGCATAGGCGGTCGGCAATAGATCGGCGCGCAGATATTCGGTGCCAATTGCATTGGCCTCAGCCTCTTCATACAATTTACGTTGGTCATAGCGGTTAATCGACATGGAAAAGGTAAAACCGATCATGAGGGCTAATAAGGTAAGTGTGGCGTTTTGCACAATCGATGCATCGGCCGTACTTTGGGGATTGCGCTTCACTTCGATGCGACGCAAGGCGGCGCCAAGCGAAACGGCTGCAGAAAGTACGGAAAAGGTGATGAGTAGTACCCATAAGGGGTGATCAAGAATTGGGCGCATTAGATTCATAGGTGCATTATAGAAGTTTGGCTCTTGCTTTTGGGCACCAGTAAAATGGACCTCAATTAACCCGCATTTCCCTTATTTTCAAGGAATTCCTATGCCAGGCTTACTTCCCAACGTTGATCCAGCTGGATTACTCGAATTTTCAGTGGTTTACACCGACCGCTCACTCAATCATATGTCGCATGATTTTGGTCAAGTGATGCGCGATATTTCGCGCATCTTCAAATGTGCTTACCAGGCCCATTCAACTGTAATTGTTCCGGGTAGCGGCACCTTCGGCATGGAGTCTGTTGCACGTCAATTTGCCGTGAATCAAAAATGCTTTATCTTGCGTAACGGTTGGTTCAGTTATCGCTGGACGCAAATATTTGAAATGGCGCAAATCACAACTGACTTACAGGTTCTTAAAGCACGTCAAGTAGCCGATCAGATTGATGGGGCTTTTATGCCTGCGCCAATCGATCAAGTAGTTGCCCTTATTTTGAAGGAAAAACCCGCAGTTGTTTTTGCTCCCCATGTAGAAACTTCGGCTGGTTTAATGTTATCTGATGCGTATTTAACAGCTGTAGGCAAAGCGGTGCAAGCAGTGGGCGGCTTATTTGTATTGGATTGCATTGCCTCTGGTGCGATGTGGGTCGATATGAAAGCCTGTAATGTTGATATTCTCATTAGTGCGCCACAAAAGGGCTGGAGCGGGCCCCCATGCTGCGCCTTAATTGGTATGAGCGAACGCGCTCGTCAAAAAATAGAGACAACCCAAAGTAATAGTTTTGCACTTGATTTAAAGAAGTGGTTAGTTACGATGGAGACTTATGAAAAAGGGGCTCATGTTTACCATGCCACGATGCCAACAGACACCTTACGGTTAGTGCGCAATGTAATGCAAGAGACCCAAGCCTTAGGTTTTGCCAACCTGCAGGCGAAACAAATTGAGTTAGGCGCAAAGATACGCGCCTTAATGGTAGCAAATGGTTTTAGTTCAGTTGCTGCAGAAGGCTTTCAAGCTCCAGCGGTAGTGGTTAGTTACACCACTGATCCTGAAATTCAGAATGGAAAAAAGTTTATGGCCCTAGGCATGCAAACTGCCGCAGGGGTACCTTTGCAATGTGATGAACGTAGCGATTTTCGGACCTTCCGAGTGGGTTTATTTGGCCTAGAAAAATTGCAACATATTGAGCGCACTGTCGCTCATTTGGAGTCTGCGATCGAACAAGTGAGAGCAGTTGAACAGCTTACGACAGCCCCTGCTTAGGGATTTTTTTAGACAGTACCTGGTAGATGGTCGCAATAGGGAGTTAAACCCGTCGATAAAAAAAGCCGCTGAAATAGGTCAGCGGCTTTTGTTTGGCTATTAACTACTCTTTTTAGCCTCAATAGCAATTCGAATCGTGACATCATCACCTACCGCAGGGACATTTTTGCCCATATTAAATTCCGAGCGCTTTACTTTTGTGATTGCATTTGCGCCACAAAAATCAACCCCAACCATGGGATGTTTTTTACAATCAAAGTTAGTAACCTCAAGCGTTACAGGCTTGCTAACACCTTTTAAAGTAAGAACGCCCTGCATCCCCGTTAATTTATCACCTGAGAAAGTAAATTTATCGGATTTAAATGTTGCGGTGGGAAACTGCGTGGTGGATAAATAGTCTTCAGCTTGAATATGGTTATTGAACGCGCTAGAGCTTGTATCAACCGACTTAGTATCGATCGTAATATCTGCTTTCCCCGTTTTGGCAACGGGGTCAATCGTAATAGTGCCACTAACCGTGTTAAAGCGACTAGTTTGGTTAGATAAACCGAGATGGTTATAAGAAAACTCAGCAAAGGTGTGATTAGGCTCTGTGACGTAATTTTCGGCTGCTGCCATAACCTGCATATTGAAACTCAAACTGCAAATGAAGGTAACGGTACTACATAGATTGATAAATAATTTTGATTGCATTGATTTCTCCGTAAGTAATAAAAAATTCGGTCAGTTTATTTTGAATTTAAAACAAGGTAAATTTTTACTGGTACTTCATTGGCAACCGACTTGGTATCAGCCCAAGCCCCTGCTCCTAAGTCGTAATTCAGGCGCAGTAACTCAAAACTACCATTAAAGGTCATTTGCTTACCTTGGGCCTGATAGCTTGCCATAATTGTAAGGGGTTGGGTTTTATTTTTAATCGTGAGCTTACCTTTTAATTCGAGCTTACCATTCCCCAAATTTTTAATACTTTCAGATACAAATTGCGCTTTGGGAAATGCTTTACTGTTGAACCATTCTTTGCCTTGAGCCTCGTCGCGCAATTCATCGCCCCCAGCGTTAAAACTTGCCAACGCAATCCATAGATCTGCTTTCGCCTTTTCGGGGCTATCTGGGTTGAAACTCACTATCCCCCCAAATTGGTCAAAGCTACCATTAATACTCGAGCCCATTAGTTTGCAGGTGAAGGTAATTTTACTTTTAGCGGTATCAAGCGAATTAAAATCCACTGCCAGAACAGGCCCAGAAAATAAGCTTATTAAGCTACAAATGGCGCTTATTAATAGAGTTGATTTGGCAGTTAATGCTCGCAAAATTTGCATCTTGAATTGATCTCTAAAATTATTTAAAAAAAGACATGCGTTTAAGTAAGCCATCCTTATCCCAAAAATGGTGCTTTAAGGCAGCGAGTACATGTAAGGCCACTAAACTAATGAGAAGATTAGCGAGCACTTCATGAATTTGTTTCAGTAAGCGGCCCGTAGCTTTATCTTTAAGTACTAAATCGGGTAATTCAAAGAGCCCAAAATAATTAACGGTATAGCCTTTCGCCGAGCTCATTAGCCAGCCCAAGATAGGTATGGCAATCATCAGTAGATAAAAGGCTAAATGGGTAAGTTGCATGATGTGTTCTTGCCAGGCTGGTAGCCGAACGGCTAATTCTGGTGCGGGATGGGTCGCACGCCAAAAGAGGCGCACAAAAACCAGCCATAAAACAGTCAGCCCAAGCCATTTATGCCAACTAATCGCCAAAATACGCTCGGGGCTCACGGGCATATCGTGTGCAATAAGGGCGATCGACCAAGTCGTGAGCACCACTATTGCCATAATCCAGTGTAGGGCAATAGCAATATGGGTATAACGCTGTTTCACAGTTTTACTTTAAAAATCCAAAGATCAATTGTAGAATGATTATGGAAAACCAACTTGTCTAGTCTAATCTATTGATTTCACAATGAATTCTATTAGTCAGCCCTACTTAAGCGAGCGGAATGTCCCTCCCCCTATTTTGGTGGAGTTATTTGCCAATTGCGGTATCGAAATTAATGGTCCGCAGCCATGGGATATTCAGGTACACAACCCAAAGACGTATGACGCGATTTTATCAAAATGGTCGCTTGGCTTGGGTGAGTCGTACATGGACGGCTATTGGGATTGTGCCCAACTCGATGAAATGATTTGTCGCCTACTTAGTCAAGACCTTAATGAAACGGTCCATGGGTTTGCACGAATTAGAATGGTTGGCGAAGTAATACGTGCCAAATTATTTAATTTGCAATCAAAAGAGCGTGCTTTTCAGGTTGGTGAGCAACACTATGATATTGGCAATGATATCTTTGAGCGGATGTTAGATCCCCGCATGATGTATTCCTGCGCTTATTGGGAGAAGGCTAATAATTTGGCGCAAGCACAAGACGATAAATTAGAAATGATTTGTCGTAAATTAGAACTCAAGGCAGGTGAAAAATTATTAGAAATTGGCTGTGGCTGGGGTGGCTTAGCTGCCTATGCAGCTAAAAACTATGGTGTAGAGGTGCTTGGTATTACGGTTTCTAAAGAGCAGCAAGCATTGGCACAAGAGCGTTGCAGGGGCCTACCGGTAACGATCGAGTTAATTGATTACCGTGATTTACAAGGCACCTTCGATAAAATTGTTTCGGTTGGCATGTTTGAACATGTCGGTGAAAAAAATTACTTGGCTTATTTTGATGCTGCCAAGCGACTTTTAAAAGACAATGGTTTATTTTTATTGCATACCATTGGCAGTGATGTAGAAGTAACGCGCACTGACCCATGGATTGATCGTTATATTTTTCCGAATGGCAAGATTCCTTGCTCAGCTGAATTAACTAAAGCTTTAGATGGCCGTTTTTTAATTGAGGACTGGCATAATTTTGGCCAAGATTATGATAAAACCTTACTTGCTTGGCATGCTAACTTTGTACAAACTTGGCCGCAGGTAGCAAGCGAATACAGTGAGCGATTTTATCGGATGTGGTCATACTATCTGCTGTCCTGCGCTGGTTTTTTTCGTTCACGCCAAGGTCAATTGTGGCAATTAGTCTTAAGTAAACGCTCGCGTCGAGAAGTTTATCGTTCGATGAGACCATTTCCAACTACCTAATTTCCCGTGGTATTCTGAACTTATTAAAATGAATACTAATAGGGGAGGCATTGTGCATAAAATTAGTCATCGTTTTCTCATTCTTTTTTCGATACTCATCATTTCGCCCTGGCAGGTAGGGGCGGCGCCTAAATTAATGATGTCGGAATATATGGTTCCCAGTGATACCCCAGGAATATCCCTATATGTGCGCAATAAACATCCCCAAGGAATGAAGCAATTTAGTCCAGATAAAACCTTACTCTATGTACACGGCTCTACTTATCCATCGGAGACAGCTTTTGATTTGAGTTTGGGTGGTACTTCGTGGATGGAATATATTGCAGAACGTGGATACGATGTTTGGTTAGTAGATTTGAGGGGCTACGGTAAGTCAACGCGTCCTGCCGAATTAGACTTACCTGCAGATCAGAGTCCACCAATAGTGCGCACTGAGGTAGCCGTCAGTGATGTGAGTAGTGCCGTTAACTTTATTTTAAAAAAACGGAGCATCAATAAAATGAATTTACTGGGATGGTCTTGGGGTACGACTATCATGGGTAAATACACCGCTGAAAATAATCAGAAAGTAAATAAACTAGTGTTATATGCTCCTCAATGGTTACGACAAGGCGGAGCGGCACTAACCGACAAGGGAGGAACCTTGGGGGCTTATCGTGTAGTTACCGTAGAGGATGCTAAGAGCCGGAAATCCGCCGGAGTTCCAGAATATGCACAGGCAACCATAATGCCTGCAGGTTGGTTTGAAAAGTGGGCTGAGGCAACTTTTGAAACAGATCCTTGGGGAAAAAACCAAAATCCAAAAAAACTACGAGCCCCTAATGGGACAGTGCAAGATACGCGTGAATTTTGGGCTGCAGGCAAGCCACTCTATGATCCTAAAAAAATTACTGTACCCGTGATGCTGGTTCATGCCGAATGGGATGCTGATTTACCTAGTTATATGCTACAGGAATATTTTAAGCAATTAACCAATGCCCCATATCGAGTTTTATTGGAAATTGGTGAGGGAACACACTCTATCATTATGGAAAAAAACCGCATGTTAATGTTTGATGGAGTGCAACTGTTTTTAGATAAGAGTTACAGCTCTGAGAAATAAATTCACAAATACCGAGTAAGATATTTGTTTTACCCACTTCATCAAGGAAAACCATGTCATCATCTCAAACCCCAGAACTTACTGCATTACAAGGCCTTGTCTTAGGCAAGGTTGCGCATAATGCTAATTTACTCATTGGTCTTGGTGTGATGATGTTGGTTTTAGGCACCATCGGTTTTTTTGGGCAAACGGTATTTTCGCTGATTTCGGTTAGTGTGTTGGGCGGTTTTGCGATCGCTGCAGGCTTGCTACAAGGCTACCATGCGCTGCAATCACATGGCTGGAAATCTGTAAGTATTCAATTGATTATGTCGCTACTCTATATTGCTGCAGGCTTATATGTATGCTTTTTTCCCCTAGCTAGTTTGGCGGGCTTAACGCTTTGGTTAGCAGTATTCTTTTTCTTCTCTGGCCTGCTGCGTATTTTTTCAGCATTTCAGCATCGGCTGATGAATGGCTGGGTTTGGGCTGCGATTTCGGGCTTAATTTCTATTATTCTGGCTGCTTTAATTATGAGTAGTTGGCCTTCTTCGAGCCTGTGGGTTCCGGGCATGTTAATTGCCATTGAGCTTGTATTACAGGGTTGGTCGCTGGTTATTATTGGCTCGGCTGCTAAAGCATTAGCCAAATAAAACCGTAAATTTGTTTGATTTTGAAAGTAATTGAACCGCCTAATGGCGGTTTTTAACATGTCTTCAACCCATCAGCGCTTAACCTTAAATGCGGCAGCTTACTTAATTTTGGCGACGATTTTATGGGGCGGAAATGCAATAGCAGGGCGATGGTTTGTTGGGCATCTGTCACCAGCCTTACTTAATTTATTTCGTTGGATAATCGCTGCAGCAGTACTGATGCCATTTGCGTGGAAAATTTTATTACCCCAAAGTCTATTGTGGCAGCATAAAAAACGTTTCTTAACCTTAAGCTTATTGGGCGTAGGTTGTTATAACGCTTTTTTATATATCGCTCTCGAAACTTCTTCGCCGATTAATGTCACCTTAATTGGCGCAAGTATGCCCATTTGGATGTTGTTAATTGGTTCTATTTTTTATCAAAATCGAGTCAACCCTTGGCAAATGCTTGGCGCGGTAGTGTCTATCATTGGCGTGACGGTTGTTTTATCCCGAGGCAATTTAGATGGTATTTTGATGCTTAAGTTTGTGCCTGGCGATATGTTGATGGTTGCAGCCACCTTGCTTTGGGCCTGTTATAGCTGGATGCTAAGCAAGCCTGGTAAAAGCCCAGAAAAGCAATGGCCGTGGACTGAATTTTTATTAGCGCAAATAGTCTTGGGTCTAATTTGGTCACTAGTATTTGCGGGCTTTGAATTTAGTTTGGGCTTATCGCAAATTGATTTAAGCCCGAGTCTATCTTGGCCTTTACTTATTTTTTGTGGCCTTGGCCCAGCCTTAATTGCTTATCGATGCTGGAGTGCAGGGGTGGCAATTGCCGGGCCTAATATAGCGGGGTTTTTTGGCAACTTAATTCCTTTATTCACGGCACTTTTTGCCGCCGCTTTGCTGGGGGATATGCCCCATTTATTTCATGCAGCTGCGTTTGGATTAATTGTCGCGGGCATTGTGATTTCTTCTCAGTTAAAAACGCCCAGCAAAAAGGGGTCGACTAATTTAAGGCCTAAGAATTGAGGGCAATAATCATTACAGCTCAGGTAATTTCTGCTACTGTAGAGGCTATGCGTACTTTTCTACTAGTTATTTTGGCTTTTTTTAGCCTCCAAGCTAATGCTGCCGACGCTTGGCCGTCTCGGCCTGTTAAGCTAATCGTACCCTTTTCTGCTGGCGGAGTGCAAGACTTATTGGCACGTTCATTTTCAAATGAGCTAGCTACTGTTTCTGGCCAATCGGTGATAGTAGAAAATCGGGCTGGTGCAGGCGGTACAGTTGGCACCAACTTGGTTGCGAAGTCTGCACCCGATGGCTATACCTTAGTGGTTGCAGCTGCAAGCCACAATATCAATGGCTCACTTTATTCTAAAATGCCTTACGATCCCTTGAAAGATTTTACGGGGGCAGCGTATCTAGGAAATACGGGATATGTATTGATGACAAATGCCGAATTTCCACCCAAGACAGTAGCCGAATTTATTGCTTTAGTGAAATCGAAGCCTGGACAATTTAATTATGCTAGCGCTGGAAATGGCAGCGCCTCACATCTAGCGATGGCTTATTTTACTGGGTTAGCTGGCTTGGAGATGACGCATATTCCAACCAAGGGAACTGGCGAAGCGATTAATGAATTATTAGCGGGTCGCTCTCAAGCTGTGATAGCTGCGAATATTTCTGCTTTGCCATTTGCTAAAGATAGCCGAATTCGTTTTCTGGGGGTAACTTCAGAAAAATTAACTCCCTTTGTGCCTGGGGTACAGCCAATTAACAATACCCTTAAAGGTTATGTTTTTGATAGCTGGTTTGCTTTGTTGGCGCCAGCAGCTACCCCGAAAGAGGTGATTAATAAAATATCGACCGATATTTCCCAGCTCATAAAGCGGCCTGAGATAAGCGAACGTTTTAAAGCACAAGGTATTGAGGTTGGTACCATGACGCCAGAAGAATTGAATCAACTCTTGCGCCGCAACTATGAGCAGATGGCGCAAGTAGTCAAAATATCTGGCGCTAAAGTAGATTAATAAATTCAAGTAGATTTCAGTTGGTGATAGTTTCCCGGTTACGAACTAGTAACCACATGGCAGCCACGACTAGCGCCATACCAAAAACTTGCATGAGGGTCATGGTTTCATCCAAAAAGTACCAGCCCATTAAAATAGTTGCTAGGGGCCCTAAAATACCTGCTTGTGCCGTTACTGAAGAGCCGACCCGTTGAATTGCCAGCATCACTAAAAACATGGGAATGACCGTACAAATACTGGCATTCACTAAACTCAACCAATAAACTTGTGGCATTTGCGTAAATAGGGCGCTTGGTTCATGGAAGCCAATTTGGATTGCGCTAAAGAGAGCAGAAACGGAAGTAGCGTAAGTAACAAGACGCATACTTCCAATGCGGTTTACCATTTCGCCCGCAGCAATTAAATATGCAGCATACATGCAGGCGCTACCTAAGACTAGTAGCGTCCCGAGCCACGCATTTTCTCCCTTGGAGCCGGCATCTTGCAAAAAGACCAGCATCACCCCGAGATAGCCAACAATCATTGCATACCACTGCAGACGAGTAATTTTTTTATGCAGAAAAAAATAAGATATGAGGATGACAATAGTTGGCGTGAGATACAAAATAATTCTTTCTAGCCCTACCGAAATAAATTGCAGTCCTAAAAAATCAAGGTAACTCGAAAAAAAATAACCAATAAAACCTAAACCGAGCAATTTAAGATAATCTGTTTTGGAAAGCGCTGGTTTTTTGTTATTGCGAGATACAAACCAGTAGACGCACCAAAATAGCGGTAATGCAATCAGCATGCGAAGGGCTAATAGGGCTTCAGGCGAAACACCATAGCGATAGGCATATTTAATGATGATGGCTTTACCAGAAAAGAGTACAGCTCCTATGCTCGCCATCACAATACTGGAAAGATACTGTTTTTGGGCTTTAAACAAGGGTAAAGTTCATGAGGTGGGGCTCAGCAAGGTAATTGAGGGTTAGTTATTGTATTTTATCGGCTGGCGCTGATAAACTAGGCAAAAGCAAATCAACAAGGAATTCTGTGCAAAATTTAAAGCCCAAATTTGAACAACTCGATGCCGCTGTTAACCATGTTGGCGATTTAATTGCTAGTCAGAGCATTGCTCTTGGTGCCGCGAAAGGTATTTTGTATAGCTTGACTGAAACTATTGGTTCGATGATTGGTGACGTCGATTTGCCAGCCCATGTACGCTCTGGCTATGAGAGTTTACTTGAAACTGCTCGAGAATTGAATCTGCAGCTCGATAAGCACGTTGATCGTTAAGTTTTTGGCACACTAAGCAGCAGATTACTTTTCTTTTGCTTGGTACCAAAGTTCAGGGCTTAAGGTAATTTGGCCTTGCTCTGTTGAGATGAGCATTTCACCATCTTGTACATTAACATGCATAGTCATGCCGCGTTCAACCCACTTACCAAGTGTTTCAATTGCTTCCTTAGGTAGCGCGATGACCTTTAAATTTTGCGCACGCGTCACTTTATGTTGAATTGCTTGCCACCAAATTTTACTTGCTTGGCCGCCATAGCAAAAGATCGCGACTTGATCTGATCGACCACAGGCTTTGAGAATACGGCGCTCTTCAGGTTGACCAATTTCAATCCATAATTGAATTGCATCCGTTAAATCTTTGACCCAAATATCTGGTTCATCGGTATCGCTTAGCCCTTTGCTAAAGACTAAATTTTCTTGTGCAAGCAGTGAAAATGCAACTAAACGCGCCATCATACGTTCATCGGTTTCCGATGGATGTTTGGCAATCGTTAATGTATGGCTCGCATAATAATTGCGATCGGCATCGGCCAGGTGTAGTTCAACTTTATGGATCGTTGCGCGTAGGGCCATAGTTGTTAATCTAAGCGCATGGTGCGATGGGGAATGCCAGCTTCGTTAAAAATGGCTCCCTCAGGAATAAAATTGAATTTGGCATAAAAGGGTATAGCCGCTATTTGGGCGTTTAAGTAAATGGAATGAATATTAAGCGATTGGGCGTATTGCACGAGTGTCGACAATAGCGCACTTCCTACGCCTTGTCGACGGCAAGCCGCTAATACCGCCATGCGCCCAATCTGGCCGATACCATCTATTGTATATAGGCGACCCGTGCCAATACAGGCCCCATTGAGGAAGGCAAGGGCATGCCAAGCATGAGAATCGATGCTATCTAGCTCTAATTCAATTGGCACGTGTTGTTCCTCTACAAAGACCTCACGGCGTATTGGAGCCGCAAGGGCTTCCGCCTCTTGCCATGATTGAATTAGCAGTTTCATCTTTTGAGTATGCCAAAGAATGGTTAAATACCCCCTAATGATTCGAATTACTGAACTGCGCCTGCCTATTGACCATTCCCCCGAGGATCTGGTTAAGAAAATTATTCAACGGCTTAAACTGCATGCATTTGAGGTGCCCGAATTCTCCATTTTTAAACGTAGTTATGACGCCCGCAAAAATGTTGACCTTGCATTTATCTATACCGTTGATGTTGCGGTGGGTGATGAGCAGATAATCTTAAAGACCTTTAAGGGTGATCAGCAGATTCGACTAACACCCGATACCAGTTACCACTTTGTAACGCAGGCTTCAGCAGCTAATACTGAGCGCCCGGTAGTCATTGGTTTTGGGCCCTGCGGTATTTTTGCCGCACTAGTTTTGGCGCAAATGGGCTTTAAGCCCATTGTCCTTGAGCGCGGGAAGCCAGTTCGCGAGCGCACTCAGGATACCTGGAGTTTATGGCGGAAAAATCGTTTAAATCCGGAATCGAATGTGCAATTTGGCGAAGGGGGTGCAGGAACCTTTTCAGATGGAAAGCTATATAGCCAAATTAAAGACCCTCAATTTTACGGGCGCAAAGTGTTGCAAGAGTTTGTGAGAGCTGGCGCGCCTGCAGAAATTTTATATGTGGCTAAACCTCATATTGGTACCTTCCGCTTAGTGGGTGTAGTGGAAAAAATGCGCCAAGAAATCATTCGCTTAGGCGGCGAAATTCGTTTTGTAAGCAAAGTTGTGGGCTTTCGTATCGAAGCTCAGGCGATTCAGGCAGTGCAATTAGAAGGCGGTGAGGAGCTATTAGCAAATCATGTTATCTTAGCTTTAGGTCATAGTGCTCGCGATACCTTCAAGGTATTGTATGAAGCAGGAGTGTTTATGGAGGCTAAGGCATTCTCGGTGGGGTTTCGTATTGAACACCCACAGTCTGTCATTGATCGTGCCCGCTTAGGTTCGCATCTTGGTCATCCTTTAATTGGTGCTGCTGATTACAAATTAGTTCACCATGCCAAAAATGGGCGCTCGGTTTATAGTTTTTGTATGTGCCCAGGCGGCATGGTGGTGGCTGCCGCTTCAGAGCCTCACTGTGTTGTTACGAATGGTATGAGTCAATACTCACGTAATGAGCGCAATGCCAATGCCGGCATCGTCGTTGGAATTACTCCCACTGATTTTTTACCAGCTAACGCATCAGGTTCTGGGCCAGTCCACCCCTTAGCGGGGATAGAATTTCAACGCACTCTAGAGTCTCAGGCTTATGCTCTGGGTGGCTCGACTTATGAGGCACCGGGCCAGTTGGTAGGCGATTTTTTAGCTGCAAGACCATCTAAAGAGTTCGGCGCTGTTTTGCCGTCCTATCAGCCGGGTGTTCATCTCACTGATCTATCGACGAGTTTGCCAGTCTATGCAATCGAAGCAATTCGGGAAGCAATTCCGGCATTTGAAAAGCAAATTAAAGGCTTTGCCATGGCCGATGCTGTTCTGACTGGCGTTGAAACGCGGACTTCAGCTCCTCTACGTATTACGCGTGGCACTAACTATCAAAGTGTGAACATCAAGGGCTTATATCCTGCAGGGGAGGGGGCTGGTTATGCTGGCGGAATCTTATCCGCTGGAGTAGATGGTATTCGGGTTGCCGAAGCTTTAGCGCTGGATTTGGTAAACCGACGATAATGCGCCATGGCTTTAATCGTACTCACTGATGCAAAACTGGCTTTTGGCCATGTGGACTTACTAGCAAACACCGCTTTTTCCTTAGAAGTAGGAGAGCGCGTAGGATTAATTGGCCGCAATGGCACTGGCAAATCATCCTTACTAAAAATTCTAGCTGGCCTAGAGAAGCTTGATGATGGTACCTTGCAATATCAACAAGGTCTACGCATGGCTTATGTTGCTCAAGAACCTATTTTTGAAGCTCATGAATCAGTGTTTACTGTTGTTTCAGAAGGCGTGGCTATCGCCAAGGCCTTGCGTGCAGAGTACGAAGAATTGAGTGTAGGCGAATGGGATGATGCAGCACATCACCGCCTTGATGAATTGCAATCGAAGCTTGAAGCTATTAGTGGTTGGAATTGGGAGCAACGGGTATATGAAACTCTGGATCGCTTGCATTTAGATCCCGAGGCACAAATTGCGACTTTATCGGGCGGGAATAAAAAGCGGGTTGCTTTAGCACAAGCCTTAGTGGCCATGCCCGATGTTTTGCTTTTGGATGAACCTACCAACCATTTAGATTTAGATTCCATTAGCTGGCTGGAAAGTTTATTAAACGATTTTAATGGCGCCATTTTGTTAGTGACACATGATCGGGCTTTTTTGGATGCCGTTTGTACCCAAATTATTGAACTCGATCGAGGCATTATTCGTACTTATCCTGGCAACTTCACGGCTTATGAAAAACTGAAAGAAGATGAGTTATCGTCTGAATCGCTTGCTAATGCGCGGGCAGATAAGTTATTAGCCCAAGAAGAAGTGTGGATTCGCAAAGGGGTTGAGGCGCGCAGAACTCGGAGCATTAGCCGCATTGTGCGTCTGGAAAAATTGCGCGCAAGTAGGGCAGAACGTCGTGATGCGATGGGCCAAGTGAAGCTAGCGGTATCGGCAGGTGAGCGCAGTGGCAAAATTGTCGCCGATCTGCAATTTGTTTCTAAAGCCTATGAGCGGCCGATTGTGAGTAATTTTACTGCGACGATTTTACGCGGCGATAAAGTGGGCTTACTGGGCCCTAATGGTTCTGGTAAAACAACCTTACTCAAGTTAATTTTAGGAGAAATTACGCCAGACTCTGGAACGGTAACAATGGGAACCCGAATTGAAGTAGCCTATTTTGATCAAATGCGTGAAGCCCTTGATCTGAATGCTTCACTGGAAGATTACATTAGCCCTGGAAGTGAATGGGTAGAAATTAACGGTAATCGCAAACATGTCAAGAGCTATTTGAATGACTTCCTATTTTCCCCCGAAAGAACGAACTCACCCGTGAGTACACTTTCGGGCGGCGAGCGGAATCGCTTATTATTGGCGCGCTTATTTGCTCGACCTGCCAATGTATTGGTGTTAGATGAGCCAACGAATGATTTAGATATTGATACTTTAGATTTATTGGAACAATTATTACAAGATTACCAAGGTACAGTTTTTCTTGTCAGCCATGATCGCTATTTTTTAGACAACGTAGTCACCAGCATTATTGCGAACGAAGGCGAAGGCTTTTGGCGCGAGTACGAGGGTGGTTATGAGGATTGGAAGATTCAGAAAGCCCGTGCTGATGCTATTTTGGCGAGCAAAACTGCCGCACCATCCATGGCAAAAAAGAAAGCCTTATCAAAGTAAATTACTGCGTAGCATACGCGCGCGCAACTCGGCAATTTCTTCTAATAAATCGAGCGCCAAGGCAACTCCTGGGGTATTGAGTTCTAGGTCTTTAGTAAGCGAAGCGGCTAAGCGAGCACGACGGAGGGAGTTGCCACTAAAACGCCAATCTTGCGGACTAGAGCCTGCTGGACTTAAAACGCCCTCAGCAACCCAAGACATAATTTGATCTGCAGGCGTGCTTGCTGCTTGGCATAATTCCACAATGGTCATGTGTACTTCTTCTTCGACCACACTGGTTTGAAAAATAGTGATATTAGTCTGAATCATGGCATCTTCCCCTTTTTCTACGCACGTGGGTTAAAGTCAAATGCTTTGGCAAAATTACTATAGGCCTCTTTATGGGCTTCGCTATCTGCTGGCGGCAAAGTAATGGTGAGCACGGCATAAAGATCACCCGCTTCTTTACCAGGAATGCCGCGACCTTTGAGGCGGAGTTTACGACCACCACTCGAGTTGGCGGGAATATTCATCGCTACTGGACCATCAGGAGTGGGTACGGTGACGCTAGCGCCCAGCGCAGCTTCCCATGGCGTAAGCGGTAAATCCATATAGATATCGCGGCCATCAACGCGATAAAGCGGATGAGGATGAAAAGCAATTTCTAAGTAGAGATCGCCAGCTCCACCTTCACCCATGCCTGGCCCACCTTGCCCCGCTAAGCGAAGACTTTGCCCAGCGCGAATACCTTTGGGAATAGTGACATCAAGTTTGCGTTCCTGTGCGACTAAATTACCATTCTGATCATAAGTAGGCATTTGCAGACTAATGCTGCGCTTAGCACCCTGAAAGGCATCGTTGAGATCAATCATAATTTTGGCGTGATGATCTTGGCCTTTAAAGTTCATATTGGCACTACGTCTTTGTTGACGTTGACCTCCTCGTGCTTGTCGCCCAAATAAGGATTCAAAAAATTCACTTTGGTCACCACCATAGTTGCCATCGTTGAATTCAAAGCCTGAATTCCAATCGGGTGGCGGAGTAAAGTCTTGACCGCTTTTCCATTGGCTGCCCATTTGATCGTAGGCCGCCCGTTTTTCTGGGTCTTTGAGTACCGCAAAGGCTTCACCAACTTGCTTGAAGCGCTCTTCGGCGCCTGCTTCTTTGCTTACATCAGGATGGTATTTGCGCGCCAGTTTACGGTAGGATTGTTTAATCTCATCTTGAGTTGCGGTGCGGGCAACACCAAGCGTTTCGTAATAGTCCTGAAATTTCATGGTTTGATTTTACAGATAATTTTTAAGGTGCCAGATCAAACACTAGCACTTCCGCAGCCTGCCCCTGCCTAAGGTGGAGATGTTCTTCCTCGGCAATGAGTAAGGCATCACCTGCCTGTAGAAGCTGTTCATTAACCATTAATGTTCCCCGAACTAAATGTACATAAGCTTTACGCTGAGGATTAAGTTTGAGATCAGCAGTTTGCGCACCAGAAAATAAACCAGCATAGAGTTTGGCGTCAGCCGTCATAACTACTGAATTATGAGCACCATTAGGCGAAGCAATTAAGCGCAGCTGACCCTCTTTTTCTAAGGTGGGAATCGTTTTTTGCTCATAACTAGGGGTAATTTCTGCTGTACTTGGCTCAAGCCAAATTTGTAAGAGGTGGGTGGTGGTATCGTGCGCATGATTAAACTCGCTGTGGGTTACTCCTGTGCCTGCACTCATCCGTTGTACGTCACCTGGTGGAATGCCTTCGACATTACCCATGCTATCTTCATGTGCAAGCACACCCTCGAGTACATACGTAATAATTTCCATGTTCCGATGAGCGTGTTTACCGAAACCTTTGCCAGCTGCCACCCAATCTTCGTTAATCACCCTTAAATTGCCCCAGCCCATAAAGCGGGGATCGTGATACCCCGCAAAAGAAAAAGAGTGAAAACTTTTTAGCCAACCATGATCTGCATAACCACGTTCGTTTGACTTACGGAGTAATTGCATGCTTTAACTAGGGTCGACTTTATCAGGAAATGTAGTTGAAGAGTATTGAATGATTGCGCTGGAAAAAGCTAATAATAAAATCGCTCCCGCCATAATTAATATCTGCAGATTAGCTTCATGATTAGTGCTAACTATATCGATGATCAAACGGGTCACTGCCGTTATTGCCACGGCTATGAGAAAGCGAACTGGCATCCGGTTGGTTTTAAAGTAAACCCCAATCATGGCGCCAATTTCTAGATAGATAAATAGCAAAATGAGTTCACCAACAGTGGCAAAGCCTTTTTGGAACATGGCAATAAAGGCGTCTCCCGCTGACCAAACCGTAGCCATACCAATAGCAAATAAAGCCAGCCGATGAAAAATAGAGACCAGTAGGTTGCCAAACGGAATCGACCAGCGCTCAAAATTGCGTTCTAGCTTTGAAACCTCACGTGGTGTATCGGATTGCATGAAGACTCCTTTCATGGTGCCTGGTTGAATTTATATTGGGCATTGATGATGCTAAACGATTCGGCCAAAAACTGCTAATAGAACGCAGTTTCCCCTTAATTGAGTCCTATTCGTTGTTATTTGGACTCTTACTAGGGGTATTTTGCGGGTATGACAACCGCTTAAAAAGAGGCACAAGCGATAACTAGATAAACTAGGGGGATGCGGGGACAAATATCGATTCGAGTAGCTTGGCTGATACTGGCTCTGGCTATTTTCACCTACCTTTTTGGCTTAGATAGTCGCTTTGCCCCCAAAAATGGTGACGAATATGTGTATATGCATATTACGCGTATGACTGCAGAAGCGCAGACCTGGTTGCCACTGCAATCGGCCCTAGAGGGGATGCAAAATACTAAGCCCCCCTTATTATTTTGGCAAGGCATCGCCACAGCGGGCTGGGGTAATCATTGGTCTTTATGGAATTTGCGCTGGCCGAGTGTCTTATATACTGGCCTTACCGCATTTTTTCTATTCCTAGCGGTGCGGCGCTTTACCCGCGACTGGCGTACTGGCTGTTTGGCAGCCTTCATTTGGCTCAGTTTTTTTGCGAGCTATCGATATGGGCGCCCCTTTCTCACCGATCCACCCGAAGTCTTTTGGCTTACCTTACCGTTCTTTGCTTTGTTGTATTGGGGTCGCGCAGCGTTTGAATCAAAATGGCTTTTTCCATTTTGCGCAGCGGGGTGTTTTGGCATTGCTTTTCTTTATAAGTCATTTGCCTATGTTGTACCGGTATGCCTTGCTATAAGCCTTTGGTATTGGCGTTTTCGACATCGTTCTATTACTCAAGTCATGCGTAGCGATGGCTTAAAGATCATCGGCATTGGCATTCTAGCGCTAGCAATTTTTTCTTTATGGTTTGTAATTGATCCAGAGCCGGCAGCAGTTTGGCGTGAATTCGTGGTCGGCGAAAATGCGGGTAAATTTGAGATACGTAATTTTGCCTATCTACAGGATTTGCTATGGGGTGGAGATAGCCTATGGATGCTACTAGTGGCTTTCCTCGCGAACACGGGTTTATTTATTTTTGTTTTGCTTTCTACCTTGGCGCAAAGTTGGCGCGAGCGCCATCGTAGCAGCATGGAAGAAGTGCTCCTCTGGTTACTCATCCTTACTTTCCTCTTAATTTTTAGTTTGCCAAGTCAACGCTCCGGTCGATATTTATTGCCGGTCATGCCAGCTGTTGCTGCCCTCATTGCTATACATTGGAATCGTTTGCCGCTCTGGGGATTTCAACTTGCCTTACTGCTTGAGCTCTTGATAGTGCTGGCATTCGTTTGGTTTGGGTGGAATTTATCATGGCCGTTTGCTTTTTGGCATTGGGTTCTATTGGCTGCCGCGTTAGGCACTGTGTTAATCGGGCTCTGGCGCCGGGAGGCAACTAAACTAAGCGCTTTAGTGAGCAGTTTTATTGCTTGCACCTTGCTAGCTAGCAGCCTTGGGCCATTAGAGTCGCAATTAGGGCGTTATAGTCCGACAACAATTGCAGCAATCGAGAATCAAGATGTATGGGTACCGTGTGATTATCGGGCTAAAGATGAAGAATATCGCTTGCTTATGCCTGGCGCTCGAATTCATGGCTATCAACAAGATGCAGCCCACAATATAGCTAAGCTCAGCAGCCAATATCCTTTATTTGCCGTGCATTCATCACCTGCAGAACAATTGGTTTTGTGCGAGGGTTGTAAAATTATTGGACAGCGTAGTGAAATGCGCGCACGGCAAAGCGAGGATGAAATTTTGGCGATTCTGTTAGGTCAAATTAACCAAAATTTATTTTTGAACGAATACCTGATTGCCGCACCTGCTGTTGATTTATCAACTAGCCTGCGACTAAAGGAAGCTTGTCGATGAAGCGAATTTTTAGTTTAACGGCTTTATTGCTTGCTGCTGCTTATGCCATTTTTTATCTGAATGGCTTACCAGTTTGGTCTGAGTTTAGGCCACCCTTGTTTGATGTTGGGGCAGCAGTCAGAGAAAAAACGCCTAGTAATGTAGCTGCGAATCTAATGTGGAACGCGTTTGATCCTCAGCAGACTGGTGCTTGGGTTGCTAGCTCAATGGCAGCCTCTGTGCACGCAGCATCTTTAATTCCATTAAGTGATGGTAATTTAAGGGCATTTTGGTTTGCTGGAAGCCGTGAGGGGGCGGCTGATGTAGTGATTCTTTCTTCGATGCTCAATACCAAAACGGGTCATTGGAGTGAGCCAACCGTAGTAATGGATCGCGTTACTGCCGAAAAAGGGCTATCGCGTTATATCGCTAAATTGGGTAACCCAGTTCCAGCATGGGATACCGATGGACGCTTACGACTATTTTTTGTCACAGTATCTGTGGGTGGTTGGGCTGGTAGTTCAATTAGCACGATCGTATCTAATGATGAAGGTATTAATTGGGAGCGGCCAAACCGCTTAATTACTTCGCCTTTCTTAAACCTCAGTTCTTTAGTGAAATCATCTGCCATCCGTTTTGCTGATGGTCGTTTAGGCTTACCTTCTTATCATGAATTGCTGGGTAAGTTTGGTGAGTTCCTGCGTCTTGATGCGCACCGAGTCATTGATAAGCGTCGTATGAGCTCGGGAAGAACAAGCCTACAGCCGCTTGTTTTTATTGAGTCGACCGAACAAGCTACAGCTTTTTTTCGACAAGCGCGTAGCATTGGGCCAGCCCAAATTCCAATTAGTATGACCCATTCCGCTGGTTATTGGTGGGAGCAGGCTAGTGACCTGCTGTTGCCTAATCCCAATTCTGCGATTGCCGGAGTGCAATTACCCGATGGCACTAGATTATTGGTATTAAATGATTTGGCAGTGGGTCGGCATCGCTTAGTCTTATTGATGGCGACTCCGCAAGAGACTCGATATTCTTCTTGGCGCTTAATTTCTGTGCTTGAAGACGATAGCAAATTACCTGAAGCCGAACGCCGCGAATTTTCCTATCCATTTTTAACTGTGACCAGCAATGGCGATGCGCATTTGGTTTACACCTGGGATAGAAAAAAAATTCGTCACTTACAGCTGCCTGCAGAGTGGCTTAAAAATCGGCGGAGTGACCTCAGCCCATCATGAGCACACTTATCAATACCATTACCGCATTGTCAGGACAGCAATTACTCGCTTTGTTAGAAATGGCCATCACTTGTTCAATCATTTTACTTTGGTTTAGTGAGTTGATTTTTGCGCAAAGTTTCTCATTACTCATGCGTAGCTTATTGCTTTGTGGCTTAACCGGGACTTTATTTTTGCCCAGCGAGTATTGGAATTATTTAGGCGCTCCCCTCGAGTTACCTTTAGTTGCATATGTACGGGGTATGGTTGGTGATTTGAGTGTGCTTACACTCTTTTTATTATGGGCTAGTTTTTTCTTGCGCGAGAAATTATTGCTACCGCTGCAGTTCAAATTAGGCTTAGTTTTTATCGCACTGGTTTTTTATCCACTCGCCCTAGGTTTAAGTATGTTTGACCCGTATGCATGGGGATATGGGTCGTGGATTTTTTTGCTGGCTGTGCTACTAGTAGCCTTAATTGTTTGGTGGGCGCGTAGCTATGGCTTGGTATTGGCAATCGCACTGGCTTTAGCAGCGTGGGCATTTCAATGGCATGAGTCGAGCAATTTATGGGACTACTTAATCGACCCCTTTTTGTGCCTTTGGGCTTTATTGAGTTTGGCAATTAACTACTACCGGCCAAACCCAATAAAGGGATTTACAGATGAAGCTTAATCAGGAATATTGGCTTTCCGAATCAGTGGGCCCCAGCGATTGATCTCTTTCTCAAGGTGATCTTTTAGGCCCTGCTCAGATACTTTTGCCATTGGCACAATATCGATACTCGATTCATCCATGCGCGCTTTAATGGTGGGGTCACTTAAAGCCGCCTTCAAAGCCGTATTGAGTTTTTTTAGTACGGGCGCAGGCGTGCCCTTAGGTGCATAGATACCGTGCCACACTTTGACATCAAAGCCTTTTAATCCTGACTCATCTAAAGTAGGGATATTGGGTATGCTGGGTAACCGTTTTGGTGTGGTGACCCCATAGGTTTTGACTTTATCGGATTTAATAAACGGTAAGGTTTGGGTAGTTTGATCACATAATAAATCCACTTGCCCTCCCAAAAGATCGTTGAATGCGGGGCCAGTACCTTTATAAGGAATGGTTGTGAGTTTTACACCAATTGCATCCATAAAGACTAAGCCACATAATTGTGAAACTGCTCCTGGGCCAGCATTAGCCATGGTGACTTTTTTCTCATTCTTTTTCAAATAAGCAATGAGTTCTTTGAGATTATTAGGAGGGAAATCTTTACGTGCTAATAGCACCATGGGTACATCGACTACTTGACCGATGTATTCGAAATCTTTCATTGGGTCATACGCTAATTTATCATTTAGAGCAGGCGCAGTAGCCATGCCGATGTGATAAATAAATAAGGTATAGCCATCCGGTTTAGCTTTGGCGACTTTATTAGCAGCAACCGTACCGCCAGCCCCCAAGACATTTTCAACGATGATGGTTTCGCCCAGTGACTTACCCATTGGCACTGCAATTAGGCGCGCCACAATATCCGTTGGCCCACCTGCCGCAAAGGGGACGATTAAGCTAATGGGCCGAGTAGGAAATTTTTCATCGGCTTTGCTTTGGGCGTAGGCCAAGCTTAGGCATGATAGGGCGCTAATACCTAAAAGTAGAGAAAAGACTGGTATCGC
Source organism: Polynucleobacter sp. IMCC30063 (assembly GCF_021395235.1). Lineage (NCBI taxonomy): Bacteria > Pseudomonadati > Pseudomonadota > Betaproteobacteria > Burkholderiales > Burkholderiaceae > Polynucleobacter > Polynucleobacter sp. IMCC30063. The sequence continues at coordinate 268,045 of NZ_JAJVCQ010000004.1, forward strand.
AAAATGGTGGCGCATTTTTAGTAATTTCATTGGGGAAGTCTCCGATAGATAGCTCTTTTATTCTGCCACTAGCAATGATTTGAAAAGATAGGTGTTTACCAGCAATTTAGCGCCAAAATAAGGGCTATTTGGCTTGATTGAGGGTTCTTTGCGCCAATATTACGACTGGCCGATCGATCATGCGCCCATCCAATTTGACAGCTCCTCCGTGGGATTCATAGTCCGCTTTTATAACCCGTTTAGCCCACTCAATTTCGGCACTACTAGGGTCAAAGGCTTGGCGTACTAAGCCAATTTGTTTAGGGTGAATACATAATTTACCGCCAAAGCCCATGCGTTTAGCCCGGGCAGCGTCAGCGCTAATCCTGTTTTCATCGGTCGTGCTAGTTGTTACGCCATCAATTGGGGGTGCAATTTCGGCCACCCGTGATTGAAAGACTAATTGGAAACGGGCAGTGAGTAGTTCACTTTCTTGCTCATCACACACCATTCCTAAATCAGCTTGTAAATCTAAATTACCCAAAGCTAAACGTAAAACTTGTTGGGCATTGGCAATTTCTTTGAGTCGATCAAGGCCGAGCGCAGTTTCTATCATTGGAATAATGGCAGTGTTGGGTAAAATTTGCGCAACACCATTAATTTGGTCGAGCGATTCACTTTTTGGAATTAGTAAACAGGGCGCATAGATTTCCTGTGCCAGGGATAAATCGGCACCATAATATTTTGTTCCTGGGGCATTAATACGGATGACCAGCTGTTTTTTTTGAGCCGTGCTAAACGTGCCCCAAGCTTCCCGTAATTGGGTTCGCGCAGTTTCTTTATCATTTGGACCAACTGCATCTTCGAGATCAATAATGACGCCACTAGCCCCGCTATTAAGGGCTTTAAGAAAGCGATCAGACCTAGTACCTGGGACAAACAAAAAGTTGGTACAAAAGGCGAGCGAAGTTTCAAGAGGGCTCATGATCACGGGGCTTTAATAAAAAACCTATTTTATGACAACTACGAATGTGCCAAAGGGCTTCGATCGCTGCAGTCATTTCATCTGCACTTGCCCCGCCACTAAATTGTGCTAAGCGCATGGCTTTTGCGGTTATTTCGGGGCGACTAAGGGTATTGCCAGGATCGCCTTTGGGTTCATCGACGCGCCCCTCAAGGCATCGACCATCGGTCAAAAAGACTTTGACTTTGCCAATCCAACGTTGGGGGTAAGCTTGATCAACCTCGTCATCTAAAATCATGGTTACACGATCACGTAAATTACAAATGGCCTCATCGTGATAGTGGGTGGCAAATTCAGATAAGCCTAAAAATTGATAGTAAGCCGCTAAAGCTAAGACTGTGCCCATTGAAAATTTGGATTGGTGGACTGAGCTTGGATCAATTACAAGTCCGAGAACATCAATGGCACCTTGATGCACCAATGCTTCAATGCGCTGAATATCACTCGCTTGCAGTTGATACCTCTGCATGACCTGAAGAAGGGCATCAGCCGCAGGGTGCGTATGGCGACACGAGGCATGATATTTAAAGCTGGTCTCTGCTAAGGCCCACCGTTGTCCGAGGCCATCTAATAATTTTTTGGGATCGGCATCGCTCGACATGCCTGCCGCCAAACCTTGCGGCCCTTCCAAAATATGTTGCGCTCCAGTAAAGCCGGCTTGGGCTAGATAGGCAGACATGAGGCCTGCCGCTGCGGCATGCGCGGTATGTAATTGTTTTGAATCTGCAGCATCGCGTAAAAATTCCCATAAACCAGCCGATTGGGTTCCTGCAGAGCCAAAGGCATGCAGCATTTGCGCAGTAGAGAGATTGAGTAAGCGACCTACTGTTGCTGCCGCGGCGAGGGTGCCAGCAGTGCCCGTAGTGTGAAAGACTTTATAGTGCGATCGACCTAAAAATTCTCCCACCCGAATGCCGACTTCATAACCTGCTACTGCCGCCACTAACAATTCTTCGCCTGACCGACCTAAGGCCTGAGCACAGGCTAGCGCTGCCGGAAAGACTATGGTGGCGGGATGAAAAACTGAGCCGTTATGCACATCATCTTGCTCGGCCACATGTGAAGCCGCAGCATTAGCCATGGCTGCTAAGTAGGGACTAGAGGGTTGACGCGTCAAGAGTATTTCTGCAGTACCTGCAAGATTAGTTTGGGAATGACTGAAATGGGGCCCCATTTGTTGGGAAAATTGCGCGATGATTTCTACTGGCTTAGCACCTTTTCCGGCGATTACTGAACCAAACCAATCAACCAATAAATCCTCGGCGCGATTCATGACGCTGGCAGGAATTGCTTGAGCAGATAAGTTTGCCGCGAAGTGGGCTAATTCAGCTGAGTAATTTTTCATGGTTGAAAGGGGAGATATTTAATTTAAAACTGCAGTAGCTTGCATGGTGAGCCAGCCTTCATGATCTTGTGCCCACACCTGAATGGTTTTACCACTAGGATCGCTAGTGATATCTGGAACCGCACAAACGGTAAATGGGTTAAGGTCAAAGCTAGGTCGGATGGCACGAAACTCAAAATGCTTGAGGGTGCAATTTGAAATACTTTGCCGCACTAAATCAACTAGTAAAGTTGCAATTAAGGGTCCATGCACGATTAAGCCAGGGTAGCCCTCAACCTCAGTGACATAGCGTCGATCGTAATGAATTCGATGGCCATTAAAAGTAAGGGCAGAATAACGAAACAAAAGCACATCGGTCGGGGTAATTGTTTTAGTCCAGCGCGCATTTTGGGGTGCGGGGGTAGGAGCGATCGGTTTTTCGTTAGCGCTAGGCGAATCGCGGTAAACAATATCATGCTCTTCGATTAAAGCTAAACCCGCTTGATTTGAAATGGTATGGCGTACCAAGACAAATATAAGATCGCCGCTGCGGCCTGCTTTATGCGTTACTGATTCAATAGTTGATACCTTTTCAATTTGATCGCCGACACGTAATGGGTTAAGAGGGTTAGGCCAGTCGAGGCGCCCACCTGCCCACATCCGTCGTGGCAATGGCACGGGCGGTAAAAAACCACCGCGTTGGGGATGACCATCAGGACCAATTTCTGTTTGGCGTGCATGCGGCAAAAAATAAAGCCAATGCCATAGTTCGGGTAACGCTAAAGCTGTAGGCTCAGAGGGATTGACGAGATCGGGGTAATCGAGTGTGGCAGCCAAGCAATTGATTGGCGCTACGGTAACTTGATCATGGACGACTTCAGTTTTGCCAACCCACTCTTGCAGGTGTTTGATGGTATTCGGTTCGATGCGCATACGCTATTGTGCTACGGCAATAGTAAGCTTGCCAGCCCCGCTAGTGCTGCGCAACCCAGAACTGGCATGACCCCTTTTTTATAGCGTAACAGGGCAATGGCTGCGCCAATAAAGATCAGGATACTGAACCAAGAAATCGTACCTGCTAAACCATGGGGAAAGAAGACGTGGTAGGCAAAGAACAGGCCAAGATTGGCAATCACGCCAACGACTGCTGCGGTTATTGCAGTTAGGGGCGCTGTAAAACTCAGCTTGCCATGTGTCGATTCGATGAGCGGTGCGCCAAGCAAAATAAATAAGAAAGATGGTAAAAAAGTAAACCAAGTAACGACAGTCGCAGCAAAGGCACCAGCCCAAAAGGCATTCATACTGCCAAAAAGATGTTGGGCGTAGCCCGCTAAAAAACCAACGAAGGCCACAATCATAATCAAAGGTCCAGGCGTGGTTTCACCTAAAGCAAGTCCGTCAATCATTTGCCCTGCAGTAAGCCAATGGTATTGATCAACCGCGCCCTGATAAACATAGGGTAGTACAGCATAAGCGCCGCCAAAAGTGAGAAGGGCAGCTTTGGTAAAAAACCAAGCCAGTTGCGGGTAAAGTGATTTCCAATCAAAGAGTGCAATGAGTAAGGCTATCGGGGCAATCCATAGACCAAGACCAACAACTGAGTGCATGATGAATTTTTTTAAATGGAAACGGGCATGTTCGGGTATTGGCGTGTCATCATCAATTAGGGCCGGTACATTTGTCCCGTCAGATTTTTTGCCATGGGAACTTCCTGTGATGGCAAACACAGTGGGATAACGCTTGCCTCCCCACATGCCGATTAGCGCAGCCAAAATAATAATTATTGGAAACGCTAAATTGAAAATAAAGATGGCGATGAAGGAGGCTGCTGCAATGTACCAAAGCGCTTGATGTTTAAGCGCTCGTGAGCCAATGCGCTGAACTGCCTGAATGACTATTGCAGTAACGGCGGGTTTGATGCCAAAAAAAATCGCCGCAATAATCGGTACTTGCCCAAAGCGGATGTAAACCCACGAAAGCGCAATTAAAATAAATAAGGATGGCAGCACGAATAAACTACCCGCTAAAATTCCACCAAGATTGCGATGCATTAACCAGCCAATATAAGTTACTAGTTGCTGGGCTTCGGGCCCCGGTAAAACCATACAGTAATTTAGCGCATGCAAAAAACGGCGCTCTGATATCCAGTGGCGTTTTTCAACGACTTCTTGATGCAAGATAGCGATTTGCCCAGTGGGGCCGCCAAAACTAATAAAACCGAGCTTAAGCCAAAAACTGAGCGCCTCGCGCAGTGCGACTGGCTTCAAACTGATCCTGAATCGATTGCGGTGTGACTAAAACCACAATCGACATAAATAATTTCGCCAGTGATACCGCTCGATAAATTCGACAGTAAAAAGGCTGCCGTATTGCCAACATCATCGATAGTGACATTGCGGCGTAAGGGGGCCGAGCTAGCAACGATATTGAGAAGCTTACTAAAGTCTTTGATACCAGAAGCAGCAAGTGTTTTAATTGGACCAGCTGAAATTCCGTTGGTGCGAATACCTTTGGGTCCTAAGCAACTTGCCAAATAACGTACCGACGATTCTAAGGAGGCTTTCGCCAGCCCCATTAAGTTGTAATTCGGAATCGCGCGCAAAGCGCCTAAATAAGTCAGGGTTAGTAAAGAGGCATCAGCGCTAAGCCAAGGCATGGCCTCTTTAGCTAAAGCTGGGAAGCTGTAGGCCGAGATGTCATGGGCAATACGAAAATTTTCACGGGTAAAGCCGTCTAAAAATTCGCCCGCGATTGCATCGCGTGGGGCAAAGCCAATCGCATGAACTAGCCCATCGAATTGGGGCCAATGTTTGCCTAAATCCACAAACAAGGCTTTTATTTGATCATCGCTACTAACATCGCAGTCAAATATGAGGCTAGTTTCGAATTCTTTAGCAAATTCAACGGCTCGATCTTTGAAGCGCTCGCCGACATAAGTGAAGGCGAGTTCAGCCCCTTCACGCCTGCAGGCAGTGGCGATGCCATAGGCTATGGAGCGGTTTGACAATAGTCCGGTAATGAGAATTTTTTTGCCAGCGAGAAAGCCCATCTTAGATCCTTTGCATCAAATGTGGTTTGCTATCTACAATTGTTGCATATGCTTCGTCTTAAACCCCCAATTCGCACCCTAGCGAGCTATCTGACAGTTAGCTTCGCTTTATTACTACCGGTGCCCCAAGCCTTAGCCAGTGAGGGAATAGCCCAATACGGTAACCCTAAGTATGCCACTGGGTTTCCCCACTTTGATTATGTCAACCCCCTAGCGCCACGGGGTGGCACCTTAACTTTGCCCAATCCGGACCGGCGCACGAGTTTTGATAAGTTCAATCCTTTTACGCTGCGTGGGGTTACCGCTCCAGGCGTAGCGCAACTGATGTTTGAATCGCTGACAGTAGGCAGTGCCGACGAAGTATCTAGCGCTTATGGCCTCATTGCCGAAGATATTGCGGTGGCCAAAGACAAAATGTCAGTTACTTTCCGAATTCGGCCGCAAGCGAGTTTTTCAGATGGTAGCCCTATTTTGGCGGCTGATGTGAAACATAGCTACGACACTTTAATGAGCAAGCTAGCTAACCCCCAATTTCGCACCGTCTATGCCGATGTAAAACAAGCAGTCGTGATTTCGGAGCGCGAGATTCGGTTTGATTTTAAAAATCGCAATACCGAGTTACCGGTTATGGTTGGCTCCCTACCTATTTTTTCACGCTTCTGGGGCAAGCGACCTGATGGCTCGATAACTGCTTTTGATAAGTTAGCGTTTGAAATCCCCTTGGGAAGCGGACCCTATTTAATTGAGTCATATAAAGCGGGTAAGACCATGATCTTTAAACGTAACCCCCGCTACTGGGCTGATCAACCCAACTTCAAGGTCAATGTCCGGATCGGTTTCTTTAATTTCGACCGCGTGGTCTATAAGTTGTATAGCGATGATGCCGTCCGATTAGAAGCATTTAAAGCTGGAGAGTTTGATGCATTAGTCGAGTATCGCGCCAAGAATTGGGCGAAAAGTTTTGTCGGGCCGAAGTTTAATGATGGCACTTTATTGAAAAAAGATTTTCCGAATTTTAATGGCGCTGGCATGCAAGGCTTCGCGATGAATTTGCGGCGACCTCTATTTCAAGATGCACGAGTACGCCAAGCCTTAGGCTACGCCTTAGATTTTGAATGGCTTAATCGACAGCTTTTTTATAATCAATATAGTCGTATTAATAGTTACTTTACCAATAGTGATTTGAGTGCCAATTTTGCTGGCGAAACGGTTCCCACTGCTGCTGAAATGAAATTATTGCTACCCTTGCAGGCGCGCTATCCCCAGTGGGTTCCCCCTGCAGTTTTTGGTGCGATGCCTGCGGCTCCGTCAACTGCTCCGCCAAGCAGTTTGCGACAAAACTTACGTAGCGCTCGTGATTTGTTAGCCCAAGCGGGCTGGACTTATCGGGATGGGGCCTTACGTAATGCCAAAGGCGAACAGTTTCGCTTTGAGATGGTTGAAGATGGCCCCTTCTTTTTGCGTGTCATCTCAGCTTATGTGCGCAATTTAGAGAAGCTCGGCATTAAAGTTGAAATTCGCACTAGCGACTTTGCTTTGCATCAAAAGCGTATGGATGAGTATGATTTTGATATGACCACCATTCGTTTTCCTGATTCGCAAAGCCCTGGTAATGAGTTATGGGATCGTTTTGGTAGTAATGCGGCCAAAGAAAAGGGTTCTGATAACGTCATCGGGGTGCAATCACCAGTAGTCGATGCACTCATTGACGCAATTGTAAAAGCCGAAACTCGTGAGCAACTGACCACGGCTAGTCGTGCTCTCGATCGCGTCTTGTGGAATAGTTATTACGTCATTCCGCAGTGGTACAACCCCACGCATCGGATCGCCTATCGTAAAGAGATGCGCTTTCCCAAGCCGCCTTTGTACTACATGGCTGAGGGCTGGATTTTATCGAACTGGTGGCGAGAGGAAAAATAATGCGCGGACAAATCTGGGCCTATATTCTGAAGCGCTTACTGTTAATGATCCCCACAATTTTGGGGGTCTTGACCCTCACCTTTGTAGTTGTACAGTTTGTGCCTGGTGGTCCTGTTGAGCAATTAATGATGGAGTTAAAAGGGAAGGGCGACGCAGCGGTGAGCGCTGAGTCATCCGGCGGTGGCAGTAATTATCGGGGACGTCAAGGTTTAGATGCTGAACGTTTAGCGGAAGTAAAAGCCTTGTATGGCTTTGATAAGCCGCCTCTAGAGCGTTACTTCACCATGCTAAAACGCTTTATCCAATTTGATTTGGGTGAAAGTTATTACCAACACCAACGGGTCTGGGATTTAATTGTGACGAAGCTACCGGTTTCAATCAGTATTGGCTTATGGACTTTTTTTATTACCTATTTAGTCTCGATCCCCCTAGGTATTGCGAAGGCAGTGCGTGAGGGCTCGCGTTTTGATGCGGTGACTAGCTTACTGATTTTGGTGGGCTATGCCATTCCAGGATTTGTTTTGGGGGTTTTACTCTTAGTCTTGTTTGGTGGGGGCAGTTTTTTACAAATATTTCCTTTGCGAGGACTTACTTCTGACAATTGGAATGATTTAAATCTTCTCAGTAAAATTCTAGATTATTTATGGCATTTAGTCTTACCCATTACGGCCATGGTCTTAGGCAGTTTTGCGGTCATTACCATGCTGACCAAAAATTCTTTTTTGGAAGAGATTCGAAAACAATACGTTCTTACGGCAAGGGCTAAAGGCTTAACAGAGCGTCAGGTTTTGTGGAAGCATGTATTTCGCAATGCTTTATTACCATTGGTGACGGGTTTCCCAGCGGCTTTTATTGGCGCTTTTTTTGCTGGCTCATTACTCATCGAAACCTTATTTTCACTTGATGGCTTAGGCTTGTTATCTTATGAATCAGTTATGCGCCGTGACTATCCCGTGGTGTTTGGTACTTTATATCTCTTCACATTAATTGGGCTATTTACCAAGTTGATTTCTGATCTTTGTTATGTATTCATTGATCCGCGTATTCAGTTTGGTGCTGGAGGAGGCTCTTGAATCGCTGGGCGCGCTTTAAAGCCAATCGTATTGGCTATGCCAGCCTATGGATTTTTACGATTCTTTTTGGATTAAGTTTGTGTGCAGAACTCATTGCCAATGACAAACCATTGATTGTTCGCTATCAAGGCCAGTTTTATTTTCCGATTGCCCATAACCCTGCGGAAACAGTGTTTGGTGGCGATTTTGCTACCCCAACTGATTTTTTAGATCCCGATATTCGTCGCAATATCACGACGCATGGGAATTGGGCAATCTATCCACTAATTCCCTATAGCTATGAGACGCTGAATTATTTTTCCCGCGAACCAAATCCTGCAGCCCCCTCGGCTGAAAATTGGCTTGGCACCGATGATCGTGGTCGCGATGTGCTTGCACGTTTAATTTACGGCTTACGTTTATCCATTTTGTTTGGCATTGCTTTAACGGTAGTGGGTGTCTCAGTAGGCATTATCACAGGCTCCTTAATGGGTTTTTTTGGCGGTAAGTTTGACTTAGTGTCGCAACGCCTCATTGAAATTTGGTCGGCAATGCCCGAATTATATTTACTTATCATTTTTGCCTCGATCTTCAATCCGAGTATTTGGTTATTAATTATTTTATTAGCTGCTTTTGGATGGATGGGGATTTCCGATTATGTACGCGCTGAATTTTTTCGTAATCGTGCGCTTGAATATGTACGTGCTGCGCGGGCCCTTGGGCTCACCAATTTACAAATAATGCGGCGTCATATTCTGCCAAATAGTTTGACACCAGTTATTACCTTCCTACCATTTCGCATGAGTGCGGCGATTCTTTCTTTAACCAGCCTAGACTTTTTAGGCTTAGGTGTTCCCCCTGGTACTCCTAGCTTGGGTGAATTACTGTCCCAAGGCAAAGGAAATTTAGATGCCTGGTGGATTTCAATTTCAACTTTTATTGTGCTAGTGGCCCTATTACTTTTACTGACTTTTATGGGCGAGGCTTTACGTGACGCATTTGATTCGCGGAAAAGTGGTTCTTTAGCGGGGTTACCGAGTGGTGTCTGAGTTAGATCGAACCAGTTTGTTGCGCTATGAAAATGTGTCCATTTCTTTTGGTGTTGGGCGCCGTGAAAAATTTGCCCTCCGCGACTTTAATTTATCCATTGGCGTTGGCGAGCGGGTAGCCTTAGTGGGCGAGTCGGGTTCTGGTAAAACCCTTTCTGCTTTAGCACCTTTGCAATTAGAGCCCGAAGGCGCTAAGGTCAGCGGCAAAATTTGGTGGCATGGCGATGCTGGGTTAGATGCCCATGCCAGCCGCGAAGTGAATCTATTAAGTTTGCCAATTGAGCAAATTCGCTCGATTCGGGGGCGCGAAATTGCGATGATTTTTCAAGAGCCAATGACAGCGCTAAATCCGCTATATACCATTGGCAATCAGGTAATAGAAGCGGTATTGATTCATCAACCGCTACTCTCGAAGGCCCAGTGCGTTAGTGCAGCAATCAGCCTCTTGAAAAAAACTGGCATTGCAGAAGCCGAGCGGCGTTTTTACGACTATCCTCATCAGTTATCAGGTGGGCAGCGTCAACGCGCGATGATTGCGATGGCGCTGGCTTGTAAGCCCCGACTTTTAATCGCCGATGAACCGACTACCGCTTTAGATGTGAGCTTGCGATTACAAATTTTAGATTTGTTGAAAGATTTACAAGAAGAAGCCAAGGCGGATGGTGGCATGGCTATTTTATTAATTACCCATGATCTGAATTTAGTGCACCACTTTGCGCATCGGGTTGCCGTACTGAATCAAGGTTGCCTAATGGAAGTAGGACCAACCGAGCAAGTGTTTAAGCATCCAGAGAATGCATATACCGCAGCTTTAGTAAATAGCGAACCTGTACGGGAATTATTACCACTGATGCCATTAGCACCGGTTTTGCTAGAAGCGCATGATTTATCCGTTTCATATCCCAGCTCTGCGCGTAAGGGCTGGTTTGCCAAAGCGCCGCAACATACGGTTTTAAAGCAGGTTGGTCTGACCTTACGGCAAGGTCAAACGATTGGCGTGATTGGCGAATCTGGCTCTGGCAAAACAACTTTAGGAATGGCTATTCTCGGTTTATTAGGTGATTCAAGTGCCGTGACCTCGGGTGAGGTGGATGTGTTGGGGCAAGTGTGGGGCAAGTTAAATGCGCTCCAACGCCGCGCAATGCGCTCAAACTTACAAGTGATTTTTCAAGATCCATTTGGCTCTTTATCTCCCCGCATGACGGTGCTGGAAATAGTAGCCGAGGGTCTTGATGTGCATTTTCCAAAATTAAGTGCGCCTGAGCGTGAGGCCCGGGTGGTAGATATCTTGCGCGAGGTTGGCTTAGATCGTTCAGTATTAAATCGTTATCCCCATGAATTTTCGGGAGGTCAGCGCCAGCGTATCGCTATAGCGCGAGCCTTAATTTTGCGACCTCAAATTTTAGTGTTAGATGAACCCACTTCTGCACTCGATGTGACGATTCAAAAACAAGTTCTGGCCTTGCTCAGCCAACTGCAGCACAAATATAATTTGGCTTATCTCATCATTAGCCATGATTTAGCCGTGATTCGGGCTATGTCGCATGAGATTATGGTTCTAAAAGGGGGCAAGGTTATCGAGCGGGGGGATACTGAAATGGTCATCGCTAACCCGCGCCATGCTTACACGCGCGATCTGTTTAAAGCTGCGGAACTCACTTAATCTTCCCCAGCCCCTTTATTTTTTGATAGAATCGAGTAATGTCACTGAAAAATGAACAGATTACCCTTGCAAATCAAGGGCTTATAAATTGCCTCAAGCCTTTAGCAGGAATAATTTGCTTGGCTTTTGTGTTTTCGACCGCGGTACAGGCTCAATCGCTAGCCGATAACGGTAAAGAAGCGAATAAAGACGCCATTAGCGAGACGACGAAAGACGCGTATAAAGACACTGGCAAGGACAGCAGTAAAAGTCTATTCGCGCGGGTCACAGATAAGCTCGTTGGTTCGGTTACCGGTAACTCGGAAAATCTCATTAATCAGGCGATGGAAATGATTGGTGTGCGCTACCGTTGGGGTAGTGAGTTTGCTCAGTCTGGCTTTGACGCTAGCTCCTTCGTAAGTTATGTTTTTAATGATAAGTTGAGCTTTTTGCTGCCCCGCAAGTCATCCCAAATGAGTCGAGTGGGTAAGCCAGTCTCCCGCGAGGAACTGCAGCCTGGGGACTTGGTATTCTTTAACACCATGCGTTTAACCTTTTCTCACGTTGGCATTTATGTTGGGGATAACAAGTTTTTACATTCGCCCGCCAAAAATGCCAGTGTGCGGGTTGACGATATGCGAGAGGTCTATTGGGATAAGCGTTTTGATGGTGCTCGACGTTTAGATGGCTCCGATTCCTTCAGTGATGAAGAGCGCAATGCCCTGATGAAAGAATTTAAGGCCCTTAAGAAAACCACCCGTAATCTCTAAGCCTCCTTTATACTCACCAATTGGTGAATTTAGAGCACATAGCTACAAGCATCGCATTTTGTGTATGTGGCGCGAAGTAAAAGAAAATCACCCCCAATAAACCTGAACAGATTACCTTTTTAAATGCTTTTCAGGCTACCCTGATGGCAGAATTTTATGGATGCAATTCAAACTAAGCGCATTGTTGAAACTGCGCTCCTCTGTGCTCAAGAGCCCATCACCACGGTTGATTTAACCCGTCTATTTGTCGAAGAGGTGAGTGCCAAAGAGTTGGAAGTTATTTTGCTCGAACTGCAAGGAGAGTGGCAAGAGAGTGGTATGGAATTAGTCCGCATTGCTACCGGCTGGCGCTTTCAAAGCCGCTTATCGATGCGCGAATACCTCGATCGCCTCACGCCGGAGAAGCCCCCTAAATATTCACGGGCAGTCATGGAGACGTTGGCGATTATTGCGTACCGTCAACCCGTCACGCGTGGTGAGATTGAAGAAATTCGTGGTGTTACCGTCAGTACCAATGTGATGAAACAGTTAGAAGACCGCTCTTGGGTTGAGGTCATTGGCCATAAAGAGACGATCGGTCGCCCTGGCTTGTACGCGACGACCAAACAATTTTTAAATGATCTTGGTTTAAGCAATTTACAAAGCTTGCCGATGCTAGAAGACGCTAATCCATCTATGGAGCCTTTGGCGCAAGCGGTAATTGAGTTTGAAACGAAGTTAAGCGTTACCGATGTGATTGAAACCAACCCAATAGACCGCCCCAATGAGTAGTGATAACAACGACGCCGCAGCAGGATCAGCGCCCACCAGTACAGTACCCGCGAATGCAGCGCCCGCTGATTCCACCCCTGCTAGCGCAACTGCAGTAAATAGCGAAGGTGGTGATACGAGTTCAGCAGTTCGTCCTCGACGCCCGAGTAAGCATCCATTTAAATCACGCAATTTTCGTGATAAAGCGAAGCGCGAAGGCGATCGCTCAGGTGGCCACCAGCCTAATCATCAGTCTAACCACAAACCCAATCATGCGGTAGCGAAAGCTGATCCAGCTTTGGCCGCAGAAAGCGCAGCCCTATTTAATGCAGTTGTATCGGGAGAATTTGATGCTGCTCTAGATGCCCCTGAATTGGAAACCGTGGCTACGCCCTTATTAAATGATGAGGATGAATCTGCGATTTCACATCAAGCTAGCGAAATAAAAAGTAATGAGTTAAATATCAGCGATGATTCTGAGGATGAAGACAGCGCAAACAACGATTTAAGTAATCTGCAGTTTTCTAATGTGGATGATTTGCCCTTAAGCATGCGCGATGAAGTCTGGTCAGATCTAGACGGTTTAGATGATGATGCGGATGACGAAGATACGGTTAAATTACATAAAGTTTTAGCTGATGTTGGCATGGGCTCCCGTCGCGAAATGGAAGACTTGATTGTGCAAGGGCGCGTCTCAGTCAATAGTATGCCGGCGCATATTGGCCAGCGGGTGGGCCCTACCGATCAAGTCCGAATTAATGGCAAGCCGGTACATCGCAAAATTCATACCAAACCACCGCGCGTTATTTTGTATCACAAGCCCGCTGGTGAAATTGTGAGTCAATCTGATCCTGAGGGTCGTCCTACTGTTTTTGACCGCTTGCCTAAAGCCCGACAGGGTCGCTGGATTGCGGTTGGGCGCCTAGACTTTAATACTGAAGGCTTATTGCTATTTACCACTTCCGGTGAGCTAGCTAACCGTTTAATGCATCCACGTTATGGGGTTGAGCGAGAATACGCTGTGCGCATTTTGGGCGAACTGAGTAATGAGCAACAAACTGAGCTGAAAAGTGGCATTCAACTTGACGATGGGCAGGCTCGCTTTTTACGCCTTTCTGCTGGTGGAGGCGAGGGCGCTAACCGCTGGTATCACGTGGCCTTAACTGAAGGTAAAAATCGTGAAGTACGCCGGATGTTTGAAGCTACGGGACATACTGTGTCGCGTTTACTTCGCACGCGCTACGGTATTTTTCTCTTGCCACCCCGTTTACGACGGGGCAAATGGGAGGAGGTTCCCCCTGAAGGCGTTACCCAATTAATGAAAGCGGCGGGTTTAAAGGTGCCACAGGGCGGTCAAGACAAAGGTCGTTCTGGGCAAGGTCACCGCCAGGGGGCTGGTCAAGGTTCCCACGGCCGCATTGGCGGCGCAAACTCAGTCGATAGCCCTGATTTTCAGCCTGATCCAATGCAAACCTCAGTTTCTTATTGGGGTTCAAGAGAGGCCTTACAGTTAGCGAGCCAACATCGCGGCTTAACCCATCAAGGTCGTTCGGGTAATGGCGGTAATAGCCATGGAGCCAGTAACGGCAGCAGTAAATACAAAGGGAAAAAGGTGCACCATGGGCATGCCTTTAATCCACCAGGTACTGGGGGAGGAGGCAAACTAGGCGGTGGTTCACCTGGAAATGGCCCTAAAAGAACCGGTCCTAAAGGACGCAAGCCTTTTCATAAAGGCCCCAGAAAGCCACGCACCCCCAGCGAAAGCTTCTGATTTCACTCAGGTTTTCCTAAATCAGCTATAATTTCGCTCTCGTAGTTTGTTTGTAGTAACCAGCCGATGTTGCGATCAACGTAAGCTGGCCTGTTCTGAATTTAAGAATATGGGCTTTGAAGCCCATTTTTTTTTGGGGAATCGCGTGAAAGAACAGCAAGTTATTGCTGCCGAGGTGGAAAATTTAGGCTATACGCTCGTTGATATTGAGCGTGAGGGCCGCGGTTTGCTGCGCATCACGATTGAAAACCCCGATTTTGAACGTTTAGTTTCAGTGCAAGATTGCGAAAAGGTAAGTCATCAATTGACTTACACCCTGCCAGTGGAAAACATTCCGTACGAGCGTTTGGAAGTTTCCTCGCCAGGTCTCGATCGCACAGTAAAAACAGCCGCTGATTTTATGCGGTTTGTGGGTTTTGAAGTCGATTTGAAATTACGGGTAGCGGTTGCGAACCGTAAGCATTTCCAAGGGGTATTGCAAGGTTTGGTGAGTGGTGAATTGAATTCTGCCGATGCCAAATTTGGTTTAATTTTTGCAGCAAGTGATGGTACGCCATCAGAGTTGGTTTTTTCATTGGCCGAGGTAGAAAAAACTCGGTTAGTCCCTGTTATTGATTTCAAAGGAAAAAAATCATGAGTCGAGAAGTTCTCATGTTGGCAGATGCGCTAGCGCGCGAAAAGAATGTGGATCGCGAAATTGTTTTCGAGGCCCTTGAATTAGCGCTAGCATCAGCAACAAAAAAACGGTACGACGAAGGTGTCGATATTCGCGTATCCATTGATCGCGAAAGTGGCGAGTATGAATCTTTTCGTCGTTGGTTAGTTGTGCCCAACGAAGCTGGATTGCAAGAGCCAGATAAAGAAATTCTGCATTTTGAAGCGCAAGAACAAATTCCTGAAATGGAAGTTGGCGACTTCATTGAAGAGCAAATTGAATCGATGGCTTTTGGGCGTATTGGTGCGCAAGCTGCCAAACAAGTTATTTTGCAACGCATTCGTGATGCGGAACGCGAACAAATTTTGAATGATTATCTCGAGCGTGGCGAAAAGGTTATGACGGGCACAGTTAAGCGTGCTGATAAAAATGGTTTGATTGTTGAGTCTGGTCGAGTAGAAGCCTTATTACGTCGCGATCAAATGATTCCAAAAGAAAATTTACGCTCGGGCGACCGAGTTAGAGCCTATATTCTCAAAGTTGACCGTGAGGCACGGGGCCCGCAAATTGAACTCTCACGCACTTGTCCCGAGTTTTTAATAAAATTATTTGAAAACGAAGTTCCTGAAATGGAGCAGGGCTTATTGGAAATTAAAGGCGCTGCTCGTGACCCTGGTATTCGTGCCAAAATTGCGGTCGTAACTTACGACAAACGAATTGACCCAATTGGCACTTGCGTTGGCGTACGTGGTACGCGCGTGACTGCGGTGCGCAACGAGGTTGCTGGTGAGGCGGTAGATATTGTTTTGTGGTCCGAAGACCCGGCCCAATTTGTCATTGGCGCATTAGCACCAGCACAGGTTTCATCTATTGTGGTTGACGAAGAGCGCCATGCCATGGATGTGGTGGTTGACGAAGAGAACCTCGCCATTGCTATTGGCCGTAGCGGCCAAAACGTGCGCTTAGCCAGCGAATTAACAGCTTGGCAAATCAATATCATGACGCCTGAAGAGTCGGCTGAGAAAACCGAGAAAGAGGCAGTTGTCACGCGTCAATTGTTTATCGATAAACTCGACGTCGACCTTGAGGTGGCTGAGATTTTGATCGCAGAAGGCTTTAATACTTTAGAAGAGGTGGCTTATGTTCCCCTCACTGAAATGTTAGAAATCGAAGCCTTTGATGAAGATACGATTAATGAGCTTCGTACCCGTGCGCGCGATTCTTTATTAACCATGGAAATTGCTAAAGAAGAACGCTTGGGCGAAGTATCTCAAGATTTACTGTCGCTCGATGGCGTTACGCCAGAGTTGCTTGCTAAATTAGCTCAAAACAATGTCCACACTCGTGATGATCTCGCTGAGCTGGCGGTAGATGAACTGGTAGAGGCAACCCAGATTGACGAAGAAACTGCGAAAACGCTCATCATGAAAGCGCGCGAACATTGGTTTACTTCATGAGAGGAAGCAGGGTATGGCAACAACCACAGTAAAAGCACTCTCTCAAGAGCTCAAACGCTCGGCAGCTGAGCTCTTGCAGCAATTAAACGCGGCTGGAATTACGAAAGAATCAGTGGACGATAAGATCACTGAAAAGGATAAGACCGTCTTGTTAGAGCATTTACAAAAAGAGCATGGTAATGCCGATACAGGCAATCGTAAAAAGATTACCTTAATTAAGCGTGAATCGTCCGAAATTCGTCAGGCCGATTCTGCTGGTCGTACCCGTACCGTTCAAGTTGAGGTGCGCAAAAAGCGAGTCTTAGTAAAGCGCGGTGATGAGGCTGCTAAAGCGGCAGTTGAAGAGCCTATCGTAAAGTCTGCAACACCTTCTGGCGGAGATAAAAAATCGATTCTTTCTGAGGAAGAGTTAGAAAAACGCGCCGCTGAAGCAACTCGTCAAGCTGAACTCTTGGCTTTGCAAGAAAATGAAATGAAGGCGGCAGAAGAGGCAAGAGAAAAGCGTCAAAAAGATGCTTTTGAAGCCGAAGAAAAAGCGACTCCCGGTGCACAGGCTGCCACTGCTAAAGTGAAATTAGAGGCCGCCAAAAAGGTTGCCAAAGAATTGCATGATGCGGCCGAAGCAAAGCTGACCGATTTACGTACACGGCGTGCGGCTGCCGAAACCGAGGCTTTAGCCATTCGCGAAATGATGAGTACCCCAGCTCGCGTACTAAAAGCCCCCAGTGAAATTGCCGCTGAAGAAGATAAAAAAGGCACTTTACATAAACCCCTAAAAGCTGATGGTGCGGACGACAAGAAAAAAACGCCAGCTAAAGTAGGCGGCAAGTTAATTAAATCCGCCGAAACTTCCTCAACTTGGCAAGAAGAAGGAGCTAAACGCAAAACAACTTTAAAAACTCGCGGCGATAGTTCGGGTGGTGTTGGTGGTGGGTGGCGTTCCGGAGGTGGTCGCAGGAAGCAACATCACGCAACTCCAGCTGCTGAGAGCAATCCCGAAACGAATTTTCAAGCGCCCACTGAGCCTATCGTGCGCGATGTGCACGTTCCAGAAACCGTCACGGTTGCAGAGTTGGCACATAGTATGGCAGTGAAGAGTGCGGAAGTAATTAAGCTGTTGATGGGTATGGGTCAAATGGTTACCATTAACCAAGTGCTTGATCAAGATACAGCGATGATTTTGGTTGAAGAAATGGGTCATAAAGCAATTGCCTCAAAGCTCGATGATCCTGATCTCGATTTAGGTATTACTGGGCAAGATGCTGAATTATTACCTCGCCCTCCAGTAGTAACGGTAATGGGTCACGTTGATCATGGCAAGACTTCACTGCTCGATAAAATTCGTTTAGCAAAGGTAGCTTCTGGCGAAGCAGGCGGCATAACCCAACACATTGGTGCTTACCACGTTGATACGCCCCGTGGCGTCATTACTTTCCTTGATACCCCTGGTCACGAAGCTTTTACAGCGATGCGCGCCCGTGGCGCCAAGGCCACGGATATTGTTATTCTGGTAGTTGCAGCTGATGACGGTGTGATGCCGCAAACCAAAGAAGCGATTCACCATGCTCGCGCTGCTGGAGTGACTTTAGTCGTCGCGATTAATAAAATTGATAAGCCCGACTCAAACCCTGATCGGGTGAAAACCGAATTGGTTGCTGAAGAAGTGGTTCCCGAAGAGTATGGCGGCGACTCACCTTTTATTCAGGTATCTGCCAAAACGGGTGAAGGTATCGATGCCTTGCTTGAAAACGTATTACTGCAAGCTGAAGTGCTCGAACTCAAAGCACCACGTGATGCGCCAGCCAAAGGCTTAGTCATTGAAGCACGTTTAGATAAAGGTAAAGGCCCGGTAGCGACAATTTTGGTGCAATCGGGTACCTTACGTCGCGGCGATATGTTGTTAGCAGGTTCATCGTTTGGCCGCGTGCGCGCCATGTTAGATGAAAACGGGAAGCCTTGTAATGAGGCCGGCCCATCGATTCCAGTCGAAATTCAAGGCTTGTCAGAAGTTCCCGATGCTGGAGAAGCGGTCCAAGTTGTTCCTGATGAGCGCAAAGCGCGCGAAATTGCTTTGTTCCGTCAAGGCAAGTTCCGCGATGTGAAGTTAGCTAAAGCCCAAGCGGTTAAGTTAGAAACCTTAATGGAAAATATGGGTGAAGGCGCAATTGAGGCTAAGCTCTTGCCCATTATTATTAAGGCTGACGTTCAAGGATCACAAGAGGCTTTATCACAATCATTGCAAAAGTTGTCTACCCCTGAAGTAAAAGTGCAAATTGTGCACGCAGGTGTAGGCGGCATTACTGAAACCGATGTGAACTTAGCGGTAGCTTCGAAAGCCGTCATCATTGGCTTTAATTCTCGCGCCGATGCCTTAGCGCGTAAATTGGCCGAAAACAATGGTGTTGATATTCGTTATCACAACATTATTTATGACGCAGTCGATGAAGTTAAATTGGCTTTAGGCGGCATGCTCACACCTGATAAGAAAGAGGAAATAACCGGTTTAGTAGAAATTCGCCAAGTCTTCACCGTTTCTAAGGTTGGGTCGATTGCAGGGTGCATGGTTTTAGAGGGCGTAATTAAACGCAATTCAAAAGTCCGTTTACTGCGCGATAACGTCGTTACCTGGACTGGTGAATTAGATTCGCTTAAACGTTTTAAAGATGACGTGAAAGAAGTCAAAGGCGGCTTTGAATGTGGCCTGTCACTCAAAAACCAAAATGATATTCAAGAGGGTGATCAACTCGAAGTTTTTGAAGTCACTGAAGTCGCTAGAACACTTTAAGTTCCAGCCAATACTATGCATAAAACGAGCCCGCATCGCAATGAACGATTAGCCGACCAAATTCAACGTGATTTGGCTGAGCTGATTCCCCGTGAACTGCGTGATAAATCTTTGGGTTTAATTACCTTGCAAGGAGTTGAGTTATCACCCGATTTAGCCCATGCCAAAGTTTTTTTTACTGTATTAGGTGCTGAGCCCGATCATGCTTTAGCCGCCTTGCAAGAAAAAGCTGGCTACTTGCATTCCATCTTATTTAAACGCCTGCATATTCACACTATTCCTACTTTGCATTTTGTGCACGACACTTCCGTTGAGCGTGGTATTGAGATGTCGCGCTTAATTGATCAAGCTGTGCAAAGTGATCAAGCTGGCGAGACTAAAGACTAAGCGAAGACCGAGATTCTTATGTCACAACGGGTTGATGGAGTGGTATTGCTAGATAAGCCTGTGGGTCTTAGCTCCCAAGGCGCGGTCACTGCGGTGAAGCGTGCTTTGCAGGCTGAGAAAGCCGGCCACACGGGCACCCTCGATCCAATGGCTACCGGACTCTTACCGATTTGTCTGGGAGAGGCGACTAAATATTCACAAGATTTATTAGATGCCGATAAAACCTATATCGCCCAAATTCGTTTTGGTATTCGTACCAGCACGGGCGATGCGGAAGGCGACATTATTGAACAGCAAGTCTTACCGGAATTTGCTGATGCGGCAGCTTTGCAAGCGGCTTTAGAGGCGCTTTTGCCCCGCTTTACTGGACCTATTTTACAAGTTCCGCCCATGTATTCTGCGCTTAAGCGGGATGGCAAGCCTTTGTATGAGTATGCTCGCGCTGGGGTTGAATTAGAGCGCACTGCGCGCGATATTACCATTCATTCCATTCGCTGGCTTGCAATTCAATGGCCTGAAGCGACTCTAGAAGTAAGTTGTAGTAAGGGTACGTATATTCGCGTTTTGGCTGAAGATCTTGGCGCGATGTTGGGTTGCGGGGCGCATTTAGTCGGCTTACGTCGCACCGCTGTGGGTCATTTATCGTTACAACAATCGATTACTTTAGATGCCTTGCAAACCAAAGGAGCTGAAAAAGGAGTTGACTTACTTCCCATTGACGCTTTGTTACAAACCTTGCCACAATTAACGGTCGATGAGTTTCAGGCAAAACGTCTCGGTCTTGGCCAGCGCGTCCCGTTAGCACTAAGCCATGCCATCCCTTGGGCCGATGTTTTAGTGCGCATTTATCGTGCTACTTCTGCGCCCCATAATTTTATTGGCACTGCTGATTGGCGCTCTGGCGTCCTTCATCCACGACGCCTGATTTCCCAAGTTTCTTAATTTATTTCCCTTTCCTTAGATAGAAGCATTACATGACCAAACGCGCCCTTCGTAATATCGCCATCATCGCTCACGTTGACCACGGTAAAACTACTTTAGTAGATCAACTGCTGCGTCAGTCTGGCACTTTCCGTAGCAATGAAAAAATGACTGAACGGGTGATGGACTCGAACGATCTTGAAAGAGAGCGTGGTATTACGATTTTGTCGAAGAATTGTGCAGTTGAATACGATGGTACGCATATTAATATTGTCGATACGCCAGGCCATGCAGACTTTGGCGGCGAAGTAGAGCGCGTGCTCTCGATGGTGGATGGCGTGTTGTTGTTAGTCGATGCGGTTGAGGGCCCCATGCCACAAACCCGCTTTGTGACCAAGAAAGCGCTGGCACTAGGATTAAAGCCAATCGTGGTCGTAAATAAAGTCGACCGCCCTGGCGCCCGTTGCGATTATGTAATTAATGCCACATTTGAGTTGTTTGACAAGTTGGGCGCCACTGAAGAGCAACTCGACTTTCCAGTAATCTTTGCTTCGGGTTTAAATGGCTACGCTGGTCTTACTGAGGATGTACGCTCGGGCGACATGCGCCCTTTATTTGATGCCGTATTAGAGCATGTGCCAGTGCGCGATGATGATCCCGACGGCGCCTTGCAATTTCAAATTTCGTCAATTGATTACAACAGCTATGTTGGCAAGATTGGTATTGGTCGGGTTAATCGTGGCCGTGTTAAGCCAGGTATGGAGGTCATTTGCATGAATGGCCCAGATGGCTTGCCATTTAAGGGCAAAGTAAATCAGGTGCTGAAATTTAAGGGGCTTGAGCGCGAGGTTGTGGATGAAGCGATTGCTGGCGATATTGCTTTAGTTAACGGCATTGATGAGTTAGCCATTGGTACGACGATTTGCTCACCAGATACCCCGGACCCATTGCCGATGCTAAAAATTGATGAGCCTACTTTAACTATGAACTTTATGGTAAATACCAGCCCATTAGCGGGTCGCGAAGGCAAGTTTGTGACGAGTCGCCAAATTCGTGAGCGCTTAGATCGCGAATTAAAATCGAATATGGCTTTACGGGTCCGGGAAACCGATGACGACACGGTGTTCGAAGTTTCAGGTCGCGGGGAATTGCATTTGACGATTTTGGTTGAAACCATGCGCCGCGAAGGCTTTGAAATGGCCGTTTCTCGCCCGCGTGTTGTCTTTCACGAAGAAAATGGCGTAAAAATGGAGCCCTTTGAAAACCTAACCGTTGACGTTGAAGATGCGACTCAGGGCAGCGTCATGGAAGAGTTGGGAAAGCGTAAAGGTGAATTACTCGACATGGTAAGCGATGGTAAAGGCCGCACCCGCTTAGAGTACCGCATTCCCGCACGTGGCCTGATTGGCTTTCAAGGCGATTTCATGACAATGACCCGCGGCAATGGCTTGCTGAGTCATACCTTTGATGCCTACTATCCTGCTAAAGATGGCATTCTAGGCGAGCGTCATAATGGGGTATTAATTAGCCAAGATGATGGTGAGGCTGTGGCATATGCAATTTGGAAACTACAAGATCGTGGGCGGATGTTTGTTAGCCATGGTAGCCCTGTATATGAGGGTATGGTAATTGGTATTCATAGTCGCGATAACGACATTGTGGTCAACCCCATTAAGGGCAAGCAATTAACCAACGTGCGCTCATCAGGAACTGATGAGGCCGTGCGCCTCGTTACCCCAATTGATTTAACTTTGGAATATGCAGTTGAGTTTATTAGTGATGATGAGTTAGTAGAGGTGACTCCCAAAAGTGTGCGGGTACGTAAACGGTATCTTAAAGAGCATGAGCGTAAGAAAGCCTCCCGCGAGTAAACGCTTAGCGGTTGCCCCGATGATGGACTGGACTGATCGACATTGTCGATCATTTCATCGTCAACTTTCAAAAAAAGCAGTGCTGTATTCTGAAATGATCACAACGGGTGCTTTATTGTATGGCGATATTCCGCGCCATCTTGACTATTCTGCTACAGAACACCCCCTCGTTTTGCAATTGGGCGGTAGCGAGCCAGATGATTTAGCTCGGTGCGCAGTCTTGGCCGAGCAGTGGGGCTATAGTGAAATTGATTTGAATTGTGGTTGCCCTTCAGAGCGAGTCCAGCGGGGCTCGTTTGGCGCGTGCTTAATGGCCGAACCTGAATTAGTGGCTCAATGTGTTCGGGCCATGAGCCAGGCTACACATTTACCCATTTCGGTAAAGCAGCGCTTAGGTTTAAATCAAATGGATGCCTCTACCTCGCCAAATGATTATCAATTTGCCTTGAACTTCATTTTGGCCGTGGCTGATGCGGGGGCTCAGCAAGTGACGATTCATGCGCGCAATGCTGTATTAAAAGGCTTATCGCCTAAAGAAAATCGCACCAAACCGCCACTACATTACGCGGTAGCAGCGCAACTGCGGCGCGATGCCCAAACACATTTTCCAGCGCTCAAGGTTTTACTAAATGGGGGGCTTGAAAATAATGCACAAATCGCTGGGCATTGGCAAGACTTTGATGGTTTTATGGTGGGGCGCTCCGCCTATCACTTTCCCGCTATGTTATTGGGTTGGGATGATTTACTTGAGAGCAATGGGGAGGCTGCCGGATATTTACTTTGCGAAACCGAGTGGCACCGCATTCAAATCGGTTTAGTGCGCCAATCTCAAGCTTGGTTTGACTGGTGCAATGAGGCAAATAAACCCTTTTATTTGGGGGCAATAACCCGCCATATTATTGGCTTGGCACACGGCAGAGCAGGCTCACGATATTGGCGACAGCGTTTATCAGATCATCATGCGCTAGCGCGGGTACAGAGTAAAGCCGCCATTGCCGACTTTTTCCTTGAGGCTAGCCTTGAGCTTGGCGATTGGGCTGCCTTTGACCTAGAAACTGCCCTATAATTTGATTTCTACGATGGTGGCTGTAGCTCAGCTGGTAGAGTCCAGGATTGTGATTCCTGTTGTCGCGGGTTCGAGTCCCGTCAGCCACCCCAAATCAATTTAGTCGCCATTTTTTAATTTAGGGTTGAATGTCGCCATTTTTTTACTATCGATTAAACGCATCGACCAATTTGCAAAAGCGCGTTGCTTAATTTTTTTAGTACCTAAAGTAAAAATATTGTAATGACGTTGGTCATTTTTAATTGAACTCCATAGCGTCTCAATTGCAGCAGCTGGCCCTTCAATAATTTGACAAAAGCGATTTCCCTCGCAAGATAAAACGCCCGTAATATTGAGACTGCTATTTCGCGCAATAGCCAGGTCGACTAATTGCATTAATTCAAGAGTTTCGAGGGGCTGTTTCAGTTCACTCACATAGCTCAGGCTTACCAGCTCGGTATCGCCGACCGGACCTGAAGAGGGGTGGGTTGTTTGTAAAGCCATGCGTGTACTATAGTCTATTTATTGTGCTTATTAAATTAAATACTATCTTGTGATGAATTTAGTAATAAAGTGGAAATTACCTAAAATTCTCAAAATATTTTTTAAGCAGAAATACATACTAGGGTTATGTGTAGTTTGCTAACTCTGTTGCTGACGTAAAAATATTATCCTCGACTGGGAGGGGCTACTGATCGCGTGCTCTTTGGAGCAATTTTTCCCAATACATTACCTTCCGCATTGGGCTTAATCCTCTGGCAGGATCTTGAAAAAAATACTAATGATTGCAATAGGGTTAATTAGAGAAGCAATTGCTTTGAATCACGATTTGAGGCGGGCAAAAATGATTCTATTTTCCATATCTACCAAAAATATTAAAAATAATAATTCTTAGATGACATTTGTTAGACAACTTTGAATGGCGCACGCAGAAAAAATAGCAAGATAATGCTATAGTGCAATACCTTAACAACAACTTTGGATTATTACTTACTATGAAATCAAGCGTAGCCTATCTTCGATACCTAAACTTAACTAAGAGCATTGAAGCAACGCCTGCAGCTCCCAGTCTTGACTTAATTGAACGTGAGGTGCTAAGTGCGTTGGCATTGCGCTGGAATAAAGATCAACCCATTTTAATTGCCGATGCTATTTCTTTAAAAGAGATTGCCTCACAAGCAACCTTACATGGTCGCTTAAAACAATTAAAGAAAAAAGGCATGGTAAAAATAGTTCTCGATTCTAGTGATGGCCGCAGAAAATATATTGAGCCAACCCAAAAGACCTGTAACTATTTCGATCAAATGGCTAAATGCGTTATCAAGGCAGCTAAGATATAGTTACTGTAGGTTTTTTTATTTAAGTAAGCCCGCATTCTTCGCGTCTTCTAGGGCGCCAGGTGTTTTTTCTTTCATGAATGCGGGTATTTTGTTGAGGGGGATGTCAACCAAGACAAATCCAGCTTCTTCAAGCCGCTTTTTGTTGTCTGCATCGGCATTCAAGAGCGCAAAATAATCTGACATTTTCTGTTGCAATGCTTTCGGCGTTGCTTTGGGCATCGCCACTCCGCGATAGGCACCATCAATCCAACTTAAGCCTAATTCTTTGAAGGTTGGCACCTCGGGTAGCGAGGGATGACGCTTTTCAGTAGCTACTGCGAGCGTACGAACCTTCCCTTTTTGTTGAATTGCTAAAGGTAAATAGCCCATTGCACCGTCCACATGCATGCCAATGAGCGAGGAAATTAAATCACCCGTGCCTTTAAAAGGAATGTACTGTACATTGACGCCAGCTAATTTATTGAGGCGTTCAGTCGCCATATGATTGGCAGAAAATTGGGCTGAGCCAGCTAAGGTCATTTTTCCTGGATTCTTTTTGGCAGCAGCGATAAATTCTTGATACGTTTTGTATGGACTATCAGCCGAGACCATTAATGCATCAGGGGTGAAGTGATAGTAATAAATTGCATTAATATCATCGGTTTTATATTGGGTGCTGGGCTCGAGCGGTTGCAAAATAATATGCGGAATATTGACGCCCACTACGATTGTGCCATCGGCTGCATAGGTATTGAGTTGCGACCACACAAGGGCGCCCCCTGCGCCAGCACGGTTGACCACAATCATCGGTTGATTATATTTTTTAGCAGAAACATCGGCTTGTAAACGTGCCACTAAATCTGATTCACCTGCAGCTGGAAACGGAATAATGTATTGAATGGTTTTATCAGGCAACGGTTGCGCCCATACGCTTAGATTAATTAGAGCAAAGGTGCATAGTACAGATAGCGGAATCCAGCGACGTATTTTCATTTTGATATTTCCTCGCAAACTGCGTTAGTGACATCTTTCATCATGGCATTGCCGCCTAAATCGCGGGTGTGTAACTTAGGATTAGCGGTAACTGTTTCAATTGCTTGCATTAGTTTCTGTGCAAGTGTTGGCTCACCCAAATGGTTGAGCATCATTACTGCAGACCAAAAAGTACCTATCGGGTTAGCTAAGCCTTTTCCCATAATATCAAAGGCCGAACCATGAATCGGTTCAAACATCGATGGATAGCGGCGCTCGGGGTCGATGTTGCCTGTTGGCGCGATTCCTAAACTGCCTGCTAATGCTGCTGCCAAATCACTTAAAACATCGGCATGAAGATTGGTGGCAACAATGGTATCGAGCGATTCAGGGCGATTAACCATTCGGGCAGTAGCCGCATCAACTAGTTCTTTATCCCAAGTTACATCGGGAAACTCGCGGGCAATTTCACGGGCGATCTCATCCCACATGACCATTGCATGGCGCTGGGCATTAGATTTAGTAATAACCGTAAGGTGTTTACGGGGGCGAGCTTGGGCAAGCTTAAAAGCAAAACGTTGAATGCGTTCAACCCCAACGCGGGTCAGAATACTCATATCAGAAGCTACCTCAATGGGGTGCCCCTGATGCGCTCTGCCCCCTAAACCTGCGTATTCACCTTCCGAATTTTCACGTACGATAACCCAATCCAGTTGATTCGGTTTGCAATTCCGTAATGGTGTTTCTATGCCCGGTAAAATTCGGGTCGGTCGCACATTAGCGTATTGATCAAACCCTTGGCAAATTTTGAGACGTAGTCCCCATAAGGTAATGTGGTCTGGAATATTGGGGTCGCCCGCCGAGCCAAATAAAATGGCATCCTTATTACGCAGGGGTTCTAAGCCATCAACGGGCATCATGATGCCGTGCTGGCGATAGTAATCACCACCCCAATCAAAGCGCTCAAATTCGAAGGCAATTTGTGCTTGTTTTACAGCTAGCGCTTGTAAAACAATTTCACCCTCAGGAATCACTTCTTTGCCAATACCGTCACCGGGAATTGATGCAATTTTATAGATCTTCAACTCATCTCTTTCTTAGGCTGGTAATTTTTTAGATGATAGTGCTAAATCAAGCTTCAAGCTCAATGACGCTAGCGCAGTTGATAAGGGGCACTTTTATCAATCATAATAACGGCCGGTATCTCGATACAGAAGTCTTTATCAAAAGTAAAAAGATGAAAAAGGCTGCAATCTTTTTGAGTTAAGTGAGAGACCGCATGTTCAGTAGGTGATTTTCCGGTAGTTACGGTAGTAGCTACACCTGCAGTAGTAATGGGGTAGGCGGTCGCGGTGGCAGTGGCAGAGGTAGTGCCACTAGCAAACAGTGTTGCTGGTAGGGCGCAGGCAGAGCCTTGCAGCAAAAAGCCTAGCAGCAGCAAAGCGCGACAGCAAGATCGTGCTTGGTTCTTATTTAATACCACAGGCGGTTTTATAAACCCCCACCACCCACGAGCCACTAACAATCTGCTCATAAGGGCTATTGCTTAATTTTTCATCAGAAATAAGGCTGCCACCCCCTTTATTCCCAGTAAATAGTTTCACTTCCAAAGGGCGATATTGCTGCTTACCACAAGCAAATTCATTAAGTCCAATAATCGAGCTCAAGGCTTTATCGGTTTTTGGATCTTTGCCAGGGGTTTTTAAATCTAGCATTGACAGTATTTGCAGATTGTCGCCATCCGTTTTTTTAATCGTTTCAGGATCAACATAAATAGTCACTTGATCATTAAAGCCAATTTCTTGCCAAGCAGCAAATGCGGGCGCGCAGGACATGAAAGCAAAACAACCAGCGGCTAGAGCAAGTATTTTTTTCATTAGAATCTTTCTATTATTAAGGGGATATTTTAATCGAGTTATTTTATACAGCATTGTCATTTAGGGGCGAGGTCGAGCTGACGCGAATAGCTGGTTGGCTTACTAGTGAGGGGTAAAGCCTCATTATTGGCCCACAACGCGTTCAAGTTGCGGTACCGGCTACTTTGCACCCAGCCCGACTGGCCCGTAGGATAAATAAAGGTTGATTGGTCTAAATTAGCAAAATCGAAAATAATCCGCATGCTAGCTGCTTGTTTCGTATTAAATGGCGACGCTGATTTGCCTAATTCGAGTCGTCCCACGTTTACCGAAAAGCTATCACCTGGAAATGGATTCACGAGATTAAAGATTTTATTGAGTAAGGGTACTTTACTAAAGGGACGATGTTCAGCAACTGCTAAATGGGCTTGACCCCAAAGCCATTTTTGCGGGTCTGGTCCGTAAGCGCTACTTAGTTGATCTAAGGCTAAATCATAAGCAAGCTTTGCAGTCTCGGCACAATTTTCAACCGTGGTGCTTGAGGGCTGGTCGCACCAAGGACTATTTGGATTAGCAAGTTGTAAAATTAAGGCTTCACGAAATTGTCGCCGCTTACCGTATTCCTGCTTAAATAAGTCACCTAAGCGCGAGAACAGTAAGCGGGTCAGTTGATCGACCCAAGCATTAAAGATAGTGGGAGCTGCTGAATTAGCCACCATGTCACCAGCAAAGGTATTGGTAATTTGCTTGGCACTATTGCTTAATGGATGATTCGATTGCACGCTCTTAAATAGTTCCAGTAGCGGCGTTGCCCCAAGTGACAAAGTATCTCCTTGTATCGCGCGCATCGAGTTCAGATCGTGTTTATTTTGTGCTTCTAGTAGTTGTTTAATGCGGTCGTAGCGAAACGGCAGTTCCCAATCCGCTGTGAGGGGGTTGGAATTATAGTCAGCAAGAATTTGTTGATTCGCACTTGCCAGCCAGCCTTCAGTAGGGTTCGTAATCGCTGGCAACTGATCAAAAGGGATGTAGCTTGTCCAGTCGTATTGGCGGTCCCAGCCTGGCACAGGCGCAATACCATATAAACCTTGATACAAGGTTCTTTTGGGGGCAACTCCAGCAACCTGCAAAGCAATGTTACCTAAGGTATCCGCCATAACAATATTTTGCATCGGCGCATAAAAATGACGCAGACTATTTTTAAGTTCATCGATCGATTCAGCGCGATTCATGTCTAGCAGAGTTGCCAGAGATTGATTTTCTAAATCGAGTGCAGTCCAACGCAGTGCAAGGGCATAGCGCTTGGCATCAATAGTATTTTTAGCTAGTTCATAGGCATCAGAAATAATTGGCCCATGGCGGCTTTCTTTAACGATAAAACGGAAGGAATTTTCGCCTTTGATATCAATAATTTCTTCGTGCACCCGAAATGGAAGTGGTCCATCTGGTCCGCGGTAGAGACCACTACTTTTTAGGTCGAATTGCTCCAGGTATAAATCTTGTACATCGGGGTTGGTATTGGTAAAGCCCCAAGCAATTTGCTTGGTTCTGCCAATTATGACAGCAGGGATGCCGGGCATGGTTGCGCCAATCACTTGTAATTTAGGCGCATCAATATGGACAAAATACCAGGCTGAAGGGGCGCTTAAACCTAGATGGGGATCATTGGCTAAGAGTGGTTTGCCGCTAGCAGTTTTATTACCACTGATTACCCAGTTGTTTGAGCCGATGCCATCTTTGCCCCCAGGTAAAAAATGACTGAGTTGTAAATCCGCTTTATCTTGCGTAACCGTCGCCGCATTAGTCTGTGCAGTTTTAGTTGCTGGGTAAACTTGTAGGTCTTGATAGAGTTTCGAAAAATCGACATTACTCACCGGTTTTGTATCAGGATAAGGCGGCATCACTTCCCATACTTGGGCAGTCGTAAGGTATTGGGCTAGCCCTAGGCGCTGCAATTCTTTTTGCCAATTACCTCCCAAATCCAGTGCCATTACTAACATCCAAGCGACACTATCTGCAGCGGAAAAATAACCAGGTTTAGAGCGCGTCAAAAAATATTCAAGAGGTAAAGCCCAACCTAAATTGGTATTACCCGCATTAACGCCATCAGCATAGGCCTGTAAAAGCCGTTTGGCTTCAATCGGATAGCGCTCAAGTTGATTTTCTGCGGCACGCTTAATACCCAGAGTGCGCATAAAGCGATCAATTTTGACGGTTTCTTCCCCCAAAATTTCAGATAGACGCCCAGCCGCCAGGCGCCGATTTATTTCCATTTGCCAAGAGCGTTCACTGGCATGTAAATAGCCTAGGGCAAAGAGAGCATCACTGGGATTTTTTGCTTTGATATGGGGAATTTCGTTAGTATCAAATTGAATTGAGACGGCCTCATTTAAGCCCTGAATCACCCGCTTGCCGCTGAGTTCAGTGTGGGCAGATAATAAGTAAGTGGCAACAATAATGACCAACACGGTAATTAGGGCTAGGGCACTGAATAATGTGATGCGCCAGAAGGATTGGGCACGGGAACGTTGGTAAGACTGAATCATCCCTCTATTTTAGGCTCGAAAAGCCCCAGTTTTCGAGGATGATGGTCCGAAAATGTTAGTATTCGTATCTTCGTATCAAGCCCGAGTGGTGAAATCGGTAGACACAGCAGACTTAAAATCTGCCGACCATAAAACGGTCGTGCCGGTTCGATTCCGGCCTCGGGCACCATCTTTTTGTCATTTGTTCGCTTATATGACTTTACCGCGATTTTCCTTTGCTGCTTTATTCATCAGCGGCATACTTATTTGCCATTTAGCACTGGCAAAGCCTTTGCCTGGCGATCACCTAACGATTAGCTCGCCTAATCAAGTTTGGCTAGGTGATTTAGATGCCATGGTGAAACGCCGCATTATTCGGGTATTAGTGCCATATAACAAAACTTTATATTTTCTCGATAAAGGCGGCCAGCAACGCGGACTCATGTACGACATGATGACGGAATTTGAAAAGGAATTAAATGCAAAGTATGCAAAGAAAAATTTACGGCTTCATTTTATTTTTATACCCACCACCCGTAATCAGCTAATACCCAGCTTAATTGCTGGTCGCGGCGATATTATTGCTGCCAACTTTACAGTTACCCCCGAGCGTGAAGCGCAAGTCGATTTTTCAACACCGCTTGCTAAGGGAGTTAAAGAAGTCATTGTCAGTTCGGCAAAAGGTCCAGTATTAAATAAGCTTGATGATTTATCAGGAAAAATGGTATTTGTTAATCCCACTTCGAGCTATTACCAGAGCCTTAAACAAGTTAATACCGATTTTGCTAAAGAAAAATTAGCACCTATTAACATTAAAGAAGCACCAGGCATTTTTGAGACTGACGATATCTTAGAAATGGTCCAGGCTGGTTTAGTGCAAATTACGGTAAGTGACCTTTATTTGGCTCAATTTTGGAAAAATATTTTTCCTAATATTCAAATCCACGAGGATTTAGTGATTCGTAGTGGGGGTGATATTGCTTTTGCATTTCGTAAAAAATCTCCACAGTTAAAGCTTGCGCTGGATGCCTTTACTTATAATCATAAAATTGGCACTAGTTTTGGTAATCAAAAATTACAGACTTATTTAAAGACGGTAAAGTGGGTTAAGGCGGCAACAAATCCCCAAGAAATTGAAAAATTTAATTCGATGGCTAGTATTTTTCAACAATATGGCGATCAATATAAGATTGATTGGCTATTGATGACGGCGCAGGGCTATCAGGAATCTAGACTTGATCAAAATGTGAAAAGTCGAGTGGGCGCAGTAGGCGTGATGCAGTTGATGCCAGCAACTGGAAAAGAATTAAAGGTTGGTGATATTCATAACCTCAATAATAATATTAATGGCGGCGTTAAATATGTCCGCTACTTAATAGAAAAGTATTTTGTCAATGAGCCAATGACCGAGCTCGATAAGGTGCTATTTGCATTTGCGGCTTATAACGCAGGGCCTAGTAAGATTCAGCAAATGCGTTTGGAGGCCGCCAAACGAGGGCTAGATCCTAATGTCTGGTTTGATAATGTCGAAAGAGTGGTGGCAGACCGGATTGGGAGTGAAACGGTGCAGTATGTGAGTAATATTTATAAATACTCGGTGGCCTATAAATTAGTGAGAGAGATGCCCGCTAAGCAATAAATCTTAGAATTGATACCCAATACCAAACAGAAGATTTGAAGAGCTTGCGCTGACAGTAGAGCTCAAAGTTGCTGGAGTGCGAAGACCAGTAGGGCTTACCAGCGTGCCAGTAATCGAGCGACTGAGGCTGCCATAATTGGCATAGTTAAATTCACCAAAACCATACCATCCATTTTTAATCATTTGCTTGTAACCAAGTCCGAGTGAGTAACCGGCCATATAAAAATCAGTATCGACTCCATTGGCGCTGGCGCCTGAATACCCAACTTTGCCATAAAGTAATTTGCTGGGATCAAGGGCGATTGCCGGCATCACAAAAAGGTTAAGTGAGTTATTGATGTGCACTGATGCAGATTGCTGGTAGCTGCCCTGTATTCCTTTATAGCTTGCAGTCGCTGTCGCATTTGGGGTAGCAATCGGATTGAAGTCGAGCCCGAGCCCCAGCAGAAATTGGGGTGCTATTTGAAAGTTATAGCCAGCGCTAACAGCTCCAGTAAAACCAGTCGCATTGGTCGCAGAAATATTTGGTGTGAGCGTTTGACCACCAGCAGAGAGGGAAGAATTAGAAAAGGCGGGAGAGGCGTTTTGATAACCAACGCCAATTTGCCCATAGGCGCCAATAAATTGAGAGCTTTGCCCATTGGCCGCAAAACTAGTAACAAATACGGCAGTAAAGACCAGCAGCTTTTGTCTTGCCATGGCAGCGCCCCAGTTTAGTTGCTAAAAATAGATCTCTTCACAATTAAGGTGTGAGTGTAAAGCAATCTACTTAATCAGGCTCAGTGACAAAGCCTAATTTAGTTAAACCCGCACGTCTCGAGGCAGCTAAGACCTGGGCAACCGTTTCATAACGTACCGCTTTATCTGCACGTAAATTAATTTCAGGTTGCGGCTCTTTCTTGGCAGCGTTTTCAGCGTAGCCTGTAAAGGTTTTTAAGTCGATGGGTGCGCTATTCCAAAAAATTTGCCCTGTTGCATTAATGGTGAGCTGGACTGACTCAGGCTTAACTTCATTGCGAGCACTATTGGCTTTCGGTAACTCGACTTTTACAGCCTGTTGGATCACGGGCAGTGTAATAATAAAAATGATCAACAAAACTAGCATGATGTCGACCATGGGCGTCATATTAATTTCCGCCATGATGGTGGAATCATCATCCTCGTTGGAGAGTTGATTAAATGACATGATTAAGCTTCAATTTCTGGGTTAATAACACGTGCACCGGTCACGAAATAAGCCAGCAAATCATTGCCAAATCGATTGAGATCAGCCATAACTAACTTGTTAGCCCGATTAATGGCGTTAAAACCTAAAACCGCTGGTATTGCCACTGCCAAACCAAGGGCAGTCATGATGAGTGATTCACCAATGGGGCCCGCTACCTGATCAAGTTGCGCGCTACCAGAGCTGCTGATTGCTATAAGAGCATGGTAAATGCCCCAGACTGTACCAAAGAGGCCAATAAACGGGGCTACTGCACCAGTTGAACCGAGGAAGGTGAGGCCCTTTTGTAATTGCCCTGCGCAGCGATCAACACTGGTCTTAATCGAGCGAGCCATCCATTCAGAATAATTCAAGGTTTGCAGTAATTCACGGCGGCTCGACATTTGGTTTTGATGGTGGGTCGAGGCATTGGCGCCGCCTTTAGCAATAAAGTAATAAGGGTTGATGGCGGGGTCAGTAAAGCTATTAAGCCCATCGTCGAATGAAGTCGCGCGCCAAAACTGTTCAGTTTGTAATTTTACTTGACCTAATTTGCGCAAACTCCAGTAGCGCGACAATAAAATCACCCAAGTGATTATCGACAGAGCGATTAGAAGAACCGCGACAAAGCGCGTAATTGCATCGCCTTCGAGCCAGAGATTTGCCATGCCAAATGCAGTATTCATAATGTTAATTACTTTAAGTTAAATTTAATGAGTAAGTTAGTAGAAATTTTTACGGGTGCGCCATTTACTAAAAAAGGTTTAAAACGATAACGTCGACCAATTTCAATTGCTGCACGGTCTAAGCGTTGGAAGGTGCTTGATTGTAATAAGGCTACTTCGTAAACTTCCCCGCTTTCGTTAATAATGAGTCGCACTACTACCGCGCCTTGTTCACCTGCGCGCTTTGAGAATGAGGGATAGTAGGGGTCGGCATCAGGTTGATATAAAACGACTAGTTTACCAATATCAGTCTGAATCGGCGTGCCACTTGCCCCGCCGCTAGATGAGGGAGCTACAGCCGTATTTGCTATAGGTGAATCGCTCGCCTTATTCTGGGGTGAGGGAGGCTGCTCGGCTTGCTTGGGCGATGGCGCTTCTGCAACTTTAGGTTCAACCGGTTTTTTGGCTTGCTCTTCCTTTTTGGGTTTGGGTTGTGGAGCGGGTGGTTTGGGGGTGTCGGCTTTAGTGGGCTCGGGGCTGACTAAATTAGCCATAACCCGAGTGTCATCGGGTGGCGCTTTTTTTTCGTAAGGAAATTCAAGGTATGGCACCACGAAAAATAATACGTGCACCAACACCACAATCGCAATGATGATCCACTCATCACGACTAATGAGTAAAAAGCGGCGCTTAGCTGAGGGATTAGTAGAGGCTCTCATAGAGACCGAGTTATTGCACCAGCAGCTGTAGAGTACTGACTTGACGCCGCAGCAATGGCGACTGGAGTAGTTGTTCGCTCATGTGAAGGAGTTTATTGCGATCGCCTGTAGTGATAAGGGTAAGCGTACCTAAGTTTGTAGCATTAGCTTGACTTGAACTATTTCGGCCTGGTATTAGCAATAATAATTGCCGCGCTAATTGTTTGATAACCGCATCACCTGTATCAATTAAATTAATTTTATTGCCAATAATTTTTCGAATTAATGGACTTAAAAAAGGGTAATGGGTGCAGCCTAATACTAAAGTATCAGCACCTGCTAAACGAATGGGCGTAAGATGTTGCTCGAGTAAAGTTAAGGTCGTGGCACTATTAATTTGACCGGCTTCAATGAGGGGCACCAAGCCAGCGCCGGCCTGTTTAATAAATTGGCAATTCCCTGGTAGGGTTGCAAGTAGGGCGTTAAATTTATCGCTATTTAAGGTTGCTTGAGTTGCCAACACGCCCACAATGCCATTTTGGGTTTGCATCGCTGCTGGCTTAATACCTGGCTCGACACCAATAATCGGAATTTGCGGCAAAGCCAGCCGAATATGTGCAATCGCTTCAGCGGTCGCGGTATTGCAAGCGACTACAATTGCTTCACAGCCTTGCGCGACTAAATAGCGGCATAGCTCAAGGCTGCGTAGTGCAATCCACTCGGCTGATTTTTCGCCATAAGGCGCATTTGCTGAGTCGGCTAAATAGATAAAATTGTCTTGGGGTAATTGCCTTAGCGCTTCATCCAAGATAGATAACCCACCCACACCAGAATCGAATACGCCAATCAGCGCCACTGAAAATAATCTCTGGATTCAGGGTTTAATGCGACTCGGCTGCGTCATGCAGTTCGGTAATCGGAATTAAGCCGATTCGGGTCTGCCAATCACGGGGACCTGCCTGATGCATAGATACCCCCGTAGAATCAACAGCAACCGTCACAGGCATATCTTCGACATCAAATTCATAAATTGCCTCCATGCCTAGGTCTGCAAAGCCAACTACTTTTGCATGTTTAATTGCCTTAGAGACTAAATAGGCTGCCCCGCCTACTGCCATCAAGTAAGCCGATTTATGTTTTTTAATCGCCTCAATTGCCACCGGCCCACGTTCTGCTTTACCAATCATCGCAATTAAGCCAGTTTGACTAAGCATCATTTCGGTAAATTTATCCATCCGCGTTGAGGTAGTGGGACCAGCAGGACCAACTGCTTCCTCGCGCACGGGATCAACGGGACCAACGTAATAAATAACGCGGTTTTTAAAGCTCACTGGTAAAGGCTCACCTTTTGCCAACATATCTTGAATACGTTTATGGGCCGCATCGCGACCTGTCAAAATTTTGCCATTGAGTAATAAAGTTTGACCCGGTTTCCAGCTAGCCACTTCTGCAGCGGTAAGAGTATCGAGATTGATGCGGTTGGATTTTTCAATATCCGGCACCCATAAAACGTCTGGCCAATCCGAAAGGGTAGGTGCTTCTAAAATAGCTGGACCGCTTCCATCTAAATAAAAATGAATATGGCGCGTAGCCGCACAATTCGGAATCATCGCTACTGGTAAAGACGCCGCATGGGTGGGGTACTCTAAAATTTTCACATCAAGTACCGTGGTTAAACCGCCCAAGCCTTGCGCACCAATACCTAAATTATTTACTTGCTTATAAATTTCAAGCCGTAATTCTTCAGTTCGGTTTTTGGGTCCACGCGCAATTAATTCTTGAATATCAACCGGACCCATTAAGGATTCTTTGGCTAAGACCATGGCTTTTTCGGGTGTACCGCCAATGCCAATTCCCAAGATGCCTGGGGGGCACCAGCCAGCGCCCATGGATGGCACTGTTTTTATTACCCAATCGACGATTGAATCGGAGGGGTTTAACATTACAAACTTCGCTTTGTTTTCTGAGCCACCACCTTTAGCTGCGCAGGTGACTTCAACACCATCGCCCGGTACGATTTCATAATGGATAACAGCAGGGGTGTTATCACCGGTATTTTTACGTTTACCGGCTGGGTCGCTTAGTACCGAAGCACGCAAAGGATTATCAGGATTCAAATAGGCTTGGCGTACACCCTCATTAATCATATCGCTTACGCTCATCGTGGCATCGGCCCATTGCACATTCATACCAACTTTAATAAAGACCACCGCAATACCTGTATCTTGGCAAATCGGGCGTTTTCCAACCGCGCACATCTTACTATTGGTCAGAATTTGGGCAATTGCATCTTTCGCCGCCTCGCCTTTTTCGAGCTCATAAGCCCTGCCCATTGCCTGAATGAAGTCTTTGGGATGCAGATAGGAAATGAACTGAAAGGCGTCGGCAACGCTTTTAATCAGGTCGGCTTGCTTGATATTAGTCATGGTTTGGGGCCCAAATTGAGGTGAATTTTTTACTAAAAGCCTATTTTAAGGGTTTGCCATAGGGCAAATCCAAATTGATTTGAATTATCTTCGAGGGTCTATGTAAGTCAGATTTCAAGGTATTTTGCTTTATTTATACAATAGCTATTAATAGTACAAAAACTAGTACTAATTTCATCAGAGTTTTTTTAGGGGTAATGCAACTATGGCCGCACCAATGGAAGCAATGAGCAATGAAAACCGCGTTTTTCAACCACCAGTCGATTTTGCCAAAAATGCGGCAATTTCCGGGATGGCCGCCTATCAGAAATTATGTGCCGAGGCTGAGGCAGATTACGCGGGATTTTGGGCGCGCTTAGCAAGAGAAAATTTGTATTGGAAAAAACCTTTTACTACAGTTCTTGATGAGTCAAAAGCACCATTTTATAAATGGTTTGAAGATGGCTTAACCAACGCTTCTTATAACTGCCTCGATCGGAACATTGAAAAAGGTGATGGTAAAAAAACAGCGATTATTTTTGAAGCGGACGATAGTACTGTTACCAAAGTAAGTTACGAGGATTTACTCGGGCGGGTTTGCCAACTGGCTAATGCCTTACGCAAGATGGGAATTCAATCTGGCGATCGCGTCATTATTTATATGTCGATGTCCATTGAAGGCGTGATTGCAATGCAAGCCTGCGCACGAATTGGTGCAACCCACTCGGTGGTATTTGGCGGTTTCTCAGCAAAATCATTACAAGAGCGCATTGTTGATGTGGGAGCTGTCGCAGTGATTACTGCTGATGAGCAAATGCGCGGCGGTAAAGAGTTGCCTTTAAAAGTGATTGTTGACGAAGCATTAGCGCTGGGCGATTGTGAAAAAGTAAAAAATGTCATAGTTTATAAACGCACTGGCAGAACCATTCCTATGCAGGCTGGGCGCGATACTTGGTTGCATGATGCGATGGCCGGCCAACCCACTAGCTGTGAGCCTGAATGGGTTAGTGCAGAACATCCTTTGTTTGTTCTTTACACCTCGGGCTCCACTGGGAAACCCAAAGGCGTTCAACACTCTACTGGTGGTTATTTATTGTGGGCAATTCTCACCATGAAATGGACTTTTGACATTAAGCCAAATGATATTTTTTGGTGTACCGCTGATATCGGTTGGGTGACAGGACATTCTTATATTACCTATGGCCCCTTAGCGGTAGGTGCGACTGAGATAGTGTTTGAGGGCGTCCCCACTTATCCCAATGCCGGCCGTTTTTGGGAAATGATTCAAAAACATAAAGTTAGTATTTTTTATACTGCTCCAACTGCAATTCGCTCTTTAATTAAAGCGGCAAGCGTTGACGAGAAAATACATCCGAATAAATATGACTTATCCTCACTACGCTTATTGGGCTCTGTTGGTGAGCCGATTAATCCTGAGGCATGGATGTGGTACTACGAACAAGTCGGTGGTTCGCGTTGTCCCATTGCAGACACCTTCTGGCAAACTGAAACCGGGGGCCATATGATTTCTCCGCTGCCCGGAGCTACACCCATGGTACCTGGTTCATGCACTTTGCCATTGCCCGGCATTATGGCGGCGATTGTGGATGAGGCTGGTCATGATGTACCCAATGGCCACGGTGGAATTTTGGTTGTAAAACGGCCGTGGCCCGCAATGATTCGGACCATTTGGGGCGACCCCGACCGTTTTGTCAAAGCCTACTTCCCTGAAGAATTGGGTGGTACCTTGTATTTAGCTGGCGATGGCGCGATACGCCATAAAGAGACGACCTACTTCACTATTACCGGACGGATTGATGACGTTCTTAATGTGTCTGGTCACCGCATGGGCACGATGGAGATTGAATCTTGCTTAGTGGCTAACCCCTTAGTTGCCGAAGCTGCAGTCGTAGGGCGCCCCGATGAAATGACCGGTGAAGCCATTTGCGCTTTCGTAGTGCTCAAAGGCGGCAGACCCACTGGCGATCAAGCCAAAATGATTGCGACTGAGCTACGTAATTGGGTTGGCAAAGAAATTGGCCCGATTGCAAAGCCAAAAGATGTGCGTTTTGGCGATAATCTGCCTAAAACCCGTTCCGGCAAAATTATGCGTCGTTTACTCAGGGTGATCGCGAAGGGCGAGGAGATTACCCAAGATACCTCGACTTTAGAAAATCCGGCTATTTTGGATCAGCTAAAAGAGCCGATATAAAGGCAGTATTTAAGGTAAAGCAGCCAGAAGATAAGGCACGAAGCGCGATCCATTCTCTTTAGGCTACTTAAGCGTATAGAATTACGGGTTCCGGAGAGATGGATGAGCGGTTTAAGTCACACGCCTGGAAAGCGTGCGTAGGGTTAAACCTACCGCGGGTTCGAATCCCGCTCTCTCCGCCAAGATGTCAATAAATATAAGGCTTTCAATTCCTTATTTGTTTTTTCCCCACAAATTTCCCCACATAACTACTATTTCTGGAGTCTTTCTCTAGTCAGCGTTATGCATCAACTTATTTCTCTCACTCTAACAATGTTAAGGTGACAGCGCACCCCCCTTAACGCTTTGCCGTAACTCAGACCCCACCGTACCCCCACTAGCCTAAATCGACCACTTCACTAAGCCAACCTATACATAGTATTTTGCTCAGGGGGGTACCCCTTACTGAAGTTTCCAGACTATTACTTAGCGGGCTTTTAAGAAACACCCCCCGTCAATGTTTCAAATCAAAAGAGTGGGGGGGTATAAAAAAGTACAAAGCTTGAACTATTTCTTGAACAAGTCTTTTAGACTAATGCCTAAAGCAATGGCTATCTTCTCAAGGTTAACCGCCGCAACATTGTGTTCACCTCTTTCGATGCCACCAAAGTAGGAACGGTCTATACCGCTAGCCAAAGCGATAGATTCCTGAGATAAGCCCTGCTTTTCACGAATAGCTCGAATCCTTTGACCTAAATCAACTAAAACTGCTATTCCTGCATGGGTTGGGGATGGTTTTGCCATAACCCCAATAATCTGACCTTGATGGATATACATCCACGGGATAAGATACCCAAATTAAAGTATTTCTTGTACTATCGATTCAATTGGGATCATCAACATATTGACAAGGTTTGGAGAAAATTGAACTGACCTGATTTTTAGTACCACTCCAAAAGAGAGGATTTTTGATAATCTTCACCCTAAAGGAGTGCTAATCATGGCTAAAGGTCAACGTCTTAAACCCGAACAAATTGTCACCCTGTTACGCCAAATCGATGTATTAACCAGTAATGGCAAAACCCTCGCCCAAGCCTGTAAAGAAATAGGCACGGTTGAGCAAAGCTACTATCGCTGGAGAAAAATGTACGGCGGCATGAAGGTAGATCAAGCTAAAAAATACAAAGAGCTAGAACAGGAAAATACCCGACTTAAGAAACTCGTAGCGGACCTATCCCTACGAGAAGTGATGCTCAAGGAAGTCATTAAGGGAAACTTCTAAGCCCTACTAGGCGTAAAAACGCAGCGCAGCTGCTCATGGATCGGTATTGCATCTCTGAGCGGACTGCCTGCAGTTTAGTGGGGCTATCGAGAGCAGCGTATCGCTATATGCCATTGCCCAGAGATGATGAAGAGCCACTACGAGCTGAAGTCATCCGTATGGCCGGCACCTACGGTAGATACGGTTATCGGTTTATTGCCAGCATGATGCGCAGCGCTGGTTGGGGCCAAGCTACCACTGCCAAGGTGGCTCGTATCTGGCGGCAAGAAGGCCTGAAGATCCCACAAAAGCAGCCTCCTAGAGGCAGGCTCTGGCTAAACGATGGAAGCTGCATGCGCCTGCGAGCGACTCACCCCAACCATGTGTGGAGTTATGACTTTGTCTTCATTAGAGACGCTTATGGTCGCAAGATCCGCATGCTGACTATGATTGATGAGTTCAGTAGAAAATGCCTGACCATCCATTGCGCTAGAAGAATTGGCTCGATCCAAGTGATTGAACAGTTAGCCAATGCCATGATTACTCACGGCATCCCAGAGCACATACGCTCAGATAATGGGCCAGAATTTATTGCCAAAGAGTTGCGTAAATGGTTATCTGGCATTGGAGTGAAGACTGCTTACATTACTCCAGGCAGTCCTTGGGAGAATGGTTTTTGTGAGAGCTTTAACGGGACTTTTAGAGATAACTTGCTGGATGGAGAAATCTTTTACAGCCTACAAGAAGCTAAGGTAGTGGTTGGGGAATGGGTCAAGCATTACAACCATGAACGGCCCCATAGCTCATTAGGTTACAGGCCACCAGCACCCCAAGTGCAAATACCCAAAATCATCCAAACTCAACCCATTTTACTGCAATGATTTACTATGGAAAAACTCTCTCAAGTAGTGGACCTAAATTGACAGCAGTTCACGAGCTTTACTTTAAGTAACGCTCGTTTCGCATAAAAACCGAGAGTAGGATTTAGTTGGTCTACTCCGTCGGTGTATATGGCTTATTCCTACT
Source organism: Polynucleobacter sp. IMCC30063 (assembly GCF_021395235.1). Classification (NCBI taxonomy): domain Bacteria; kingdom Pseudomonadati; phylum Pseudomonadota; class Betaproteobacteria; order Burkholderiales; family Burkholderiaceae; genus Polynucleobacter; species Polynucleobacter sp. IMCC30063. Next base: position 309,257 of record NZ_JAJVCQ010000004.1, read on the forward strand.
AATAAGCAGGAATTTTTTTACTATTCCTTTAATTTGCTAAGTCTTAAGCTATATTTATTGCGTCGCAATAATTAATTATCAAGTTATGCTGTAACCCTAATCAGGACCGATATTTAATGTCAAAAGCAATTCGTCTAATGCATGGTGAGTTTGGTAGGGTGGCTCTTTTAGAGATGGATGATCCTCTTATTACTCATGCGCATCATCATTGTCATATTTTATGTAAGGTGGCAGGGCCCGATACCGCCTTTGAAGTAAGAGGAACGAGTTATCCCCTGACGGATGACAATGCTGTGCTTATAAATGCTTGGGAGGAACATTCCTACCTTCACATCCCAAATAATGGACAAAATCCGGTTTTGCTTGCTCTTTATCTGGAGCCAAGATGGTTGGCCTTGTTTAGCAAGAAATTTCTTAGCAGTAGCCATCCTCGATTTTTTGCCAATAACCTTGCGAAGCTTGGTGCATATCAAAAGCAAGCTTTGGAAAAAATTTCTATGGAGTTATGGTGGGCAGATCAAATTACACATGACTATTTAGAGTCAATGCTGCTTGAGTTGGTGCTGTCTTTAATGGAAAACGTTAACTCATTAACTCCGGGCGATATTCGAAACACCGCCAATACCTTGTCTTTTATGGATCCTCGGATTCGGAAGGCTATTCATCATATGCGACTCTCCCCTCAGGAAGTGGGGGATATCGCAGGAATTGCGCAAAGGGTTGATTTATCCCGCTCTCATTTTTTTGAGTTGTTTAGGAGGTGTACAGGTCTGTCTCCTATCGTATATGCAAACGTACTAAAAATGGAGCATGCATTTGATGCGCTTGCTGAAGGTAGAGAGAGTTTGATGCATATCGGTGATGAGTTAGGTTTTTCTGCTCAAAGTAACTTCACTCGTTTTTTTAAGCAGCACCAGGGGGTCACTCCAAGCCTCTATCGCCAGCAAGTCGAAAAGGCCCCTAAGTTAGACTCCTAGGGTTTTCCTGATACACATAATCGGACTCTAAGGTAAGCAATCGGACTTTAGGGTAAGCATTCTACTGTTTCGGTCATTAAGCTTCTCTCAGCATTAATTATTCTTAATTTAGCTGAAAAGTGTAGATTGAAACCAAGCGCAAAATATTTAGGCATTGCATGTGAACGCGTAGAAGATGCCGCTCTTCTAACGGGGGGAGGTCGTTATCTAGATGATCTTCCATTGCCTATTGGAACCCTATATGCAGCAGTGGTGCGCTCCCCCATTGCGCATGGAAAAATCATTTCAGTAGATATTGACTCTGCATTACAAATTAAGGGTATCAGGGCGATATTAACAATCAAAGATGTCCAAGCATGGTCTAACCCATTGGTGGTTGCTGTGAAAACTCCCATGCGCCAGTGGATTTTAGCTAGCGAGTATGTGCGCTATGTAGGAGAACCTATAGCGGTAGTGATTGCTGAATCCAGGGCGCTTGCAGAAGATGGGGTGGAAAGGATTGTGTTAAACATTCAGCCGCTTCCTGCGGTAGTGGATGTAGACGTCGCACTAACAGATGCCTCGATTATTTTGCATAAGGATATTGGCAGTAATTGTGTTTCTGATCGCTCATTTGAATATGGTGACCCAGATGCTGCATTCCAAAAAGCCGAAAGTATCGTTGAGGTTGATATTCGCTATCCACGTAACTCTTGTACACCCATTGAAACTGGTGGTGTGATTGCGCAATGGCGAGGAGCAGATTCTTCATATGAAGTTACGTCGAATTTTATGGGACCATTTTCATTGCATGTGGTCATGGCTGCTGCCCTAAAGATTCCAGGAACAAAATTGCGTCATCATGTTGCGCCGGATTCGGGTGGAAGTTTTGGTGTTAAGCAATCAGTATTGCCACATATCATTATGAGTTGCTTAGCATCGCGTAAGGCAGGCGCTCCAGTGAAATTTATTGAGGATCGCTTAGAGCATCTTCAGGCCGCTACCTCTGCTACTTCCCGTCACACTCACTTGCGTGCTGCAGTGGATGTAGATGGAAAAATCTTAGCTTTAGATTACGATCAAATTGAAGATTGTGGTGCTTATTTAAGAGCTCCTGAGCCTGCAACTCTATATCGTATGCATGGCTGTGTGACTGGGCCATATCAAATTCAGAACTTAAAAATTCGCAATCGGGTTGTATTAATTAATAAAACTCCAACTGGACTAGTGAGAGGTTTTGGTGGCCCTCAGGTTTATTACGCCCTTGAACGTTTGGTTCACAAAATAGCTAAAACATTAGGTAAAACACATCAGGAAATTGCTGCGCTCAATTATGTTAAAAAGGAGCAGTTTCCTTATCGAGCAGCCGCAGGGGCATTGCTGGATTCTGGAGATTATCAGCAAGCTTTAAAAACACTAGAGAATTCTCCCGAGTTTAGGGATATATTAGATCGAAAAGAGCAAGCTCAAAAAGAAGGTCGGTACTACGGTATTGGCATTGCCTCAATTATTGAACCCTCCGTTTCAAATATGGGTTACATCACTACTGTTCTTACGAAAGAGCAAAGAAAAAAGGCTGGACCTAAAAATGGCGCTATTACTTCAGCAACGGTAAGTGTTGATCCTTCAGGGAATATTAGCGCTAATATCGCATCTGCTCCAGCGGGGCAGGGCCATCAAACTGTTATCAGTCAGCTATTGGCGGATGTTTTTGGTGTCTTACCATCACAAATTCAGGTAAATGTAGATTTTGATACTGCTAAAGATGCATGGTCAATTGCAGCGGGAAATTATTCTAGTCGGTTTGCTGGTGCGGTAGCTGGAACAGTATTTCTAGCGGCTGAAAAGTTAAAGGCTCGGATTGCTGAATATGCAGCACACGTTCTGAAGGCAAAGCCAAAGGAATTAATTTTTGCCAATGGGAATATATCAGTAGCTGGAGATGAGGGTAGGGAAATTCCTCTCTCAAGAATATGTGGAAATTTTCATTGGTCTCCTGGATTGGTTCAAGAGGCGCTTGGTCATGAAACTACTCTTGCCCTACAAGAAACGCAATTTTGGAGCGCCGACGTTTTAGAGGCACCAGATGAGCATGATCGAATTAATACTTCTGTGACATATGGCTTTGCCCTTGATGCTTGCGGAATCGAAATTGATCCCGAGACCTGCTCAGCAAGGGTTGATCAGTACATCACCGTGCATGATGCCGGAAAAATACTAAACCCAGCTTTAGCGAACGGTCAAATTTATGGTGCCTATGCACAAGCTGTGGGAGCGGCCCTCTTTGAAGAGTTTGTCTACAGTAGCGATGGTAATTTTCTCTCAGGAACTTTTGCCGACTATCGCTTACCTACCGCAAGTGATGTTAAGGCTCCAACAATTTATCACCAGGAATCTCCAAGTCCATTCACCCCATTGGGCGCTAAGGGTATTGGTGAGGGAAACAGCATGAGTACGCCAGTTTGTATTGCAAATGCTATTGCAGATGCATTGGATATGGAGAATATTGTTTTACCTGCAACTCCTAGTCGAATTCATGCTCTCCTTGTAGAAAAAGGCTTACTTAAACGGGATAGGCCCTCAAATCAGGCTTCATCAATGGAGTTAAATACTGACTATCCATTAAAAGCCCAAGGCGAAGTTAGACTGCAAGTTCCTCCAGAAGATATCTTTGCGGTTTTAATGGATCCAGAGAGGTTGAAGAATGTTATTCCGGGGTGCGAATCCATTCACAAAACATCTACAACGAATGGCATTCAGTTCGATTGCATAGCAGTTGTACGAATTGGGATTGCAAAAGCTCGCTTTGAAGCTAAGATTGATCTAACAAATATTAAAAATCCTGATAGCTTTTCATTGGGCGGAGAAGGACGAGGGCCTCTAGGGATGGCCCTAGGAATGGGGCAAGTCAGCCTTAAAAATCAAGACGGAGTGACTATCCTAAGGTATGACTATCAGGCTCAAGTATCTGGAAAACTTGCAGCAATTGGCAGTAGGTTATTAGAGGGTGCAATTCGCTTGGTATTGGACCAATTATTTAGGGCGCTTGCAAAAGAGGCTGGCGCTAAACAAGAAGGTTTATTTAAAACCTTAATTGACAGGATTTACGCATTATTGGGGATCGCTAGATGAAGTCCGCTCCATTTGCAATGCACCAGGTAAATTCACAATTAGAGATTTTGAATTTGTTGGATCAGTATGGTGAAGATGCTCGCATTATTGCAGGCGGACAAACATTGTTGCCTGTATTGGCAATGAGGGTAGCTAGCCCTGATCATTTGATTGATATCAACAAGGTTGTTGAGCTCAAAAATATCAGCCTATCTGATGGTTTACTTCAGGTCGGCGCTGGCGTGAGGCAGGCCGAACTGGAGAATTGGAGCGGTCTTCATAAGGCTCAACCACTATTAGGCATGATGTTCCCATGGATAGCGCACACCCCAATTCGTAACCGTGGAACAGTATGCGGATCGATTGCACATGCAGATCCTAGTGCTGAACTCGTTCTTGCATTAGCTGTATTAGAGGGTTCAGTTATTTTGGTAAGTAAAAAGAAGAGGCGGATAGTTAAAGCGAAAGATTTTTTCGTAGGTGCACTTCAAACCAGTCGCCAATCGAATGAGCTCATCGAGGCTGTCCAGTTCCCCATTTGCAATCCCGAAGCAGGATTCGGATTTTCAGAATATGGCTATCGCCATGGAGATTTTGCAGTTGTAGCTGTTGCGGCCATTAAGCAAGGCGATAGTTGGACTATAGGTTTTGGTGGTATTGATGATGTAGCGCAGACTTATCAATGCGTGGCTAGTTCTTTAAATGAGGTCAATCAGTTTATCGATGATTTGGCTGCTGCAGTCGAGGTTAGGGAAGATCCTACTGCAACTTCTGGGTTACGTCGACATTTAATGCGCTCACTTGGTAAGCGCGCATGCCAACAGGCCATTGATTTCAAAAGTGATGGAATAAGATGAAAAGCCATTTGGTAAAAATTAATTTAAATGGAGTTGAGCGTGAAGGATTGTGTGAGTCACGCACTACATTGCTAGATTTTATTCGACATGATTTGGGGGCAACGGGTACGCATGCAGGTTGCGAGCATGGCGTTTGTGGGGCATGTACTGTTGAAGTAGATCAGCAAATTATTCGCTCTTGCCTCATGTTTGCATGCCAAGCCGATGGCTCTAGCGTGAATACTGTAGAAGGAATTGCAAAATCAGGCGATATGTCTGATTTGCAAAATGCTTTTAAGAAACACCATGCGCTTCAGTGTGGATTCTGCACATCAGGTTTTTTAATTTCAGCAGATGATTTACTTAAAAAGAACCCTAATCCGACTGAGACTGAAGTTCGAGAGGGTTTATCGGGAAATTTGTGTCGATGCACTGGATATGTTGGAATTATTGAAGCAGTTTTAGAGGTCGCATCTACCAGAGCGCGCAAAATTGGAGGAGAGCATGCTTGATTTAGGCCGAACTTTTTTGCAAGCTGTTGAACGTGATCCAGCTAGCTTGGCGATAGTAGATGGAAACAGGCGCTATACCTACGGAGAGTGGGCACTTTATATTGGCGCCATTCAACAATTTTTTGATGAAAAAGGTTTGAAGAGTGGCGACCGAATTTTGACTATTTTGCAAAATCGCTATGAGGCAGCAACAATTCATTGGGCTTGCCAGATGGCGGGTATTGCTATCGTCCCTTTAAATTGGCGTTCCAAGTCTGATGAGATTGATTATTGCGCTCAAAACGCTGATGTTAAATTAGCATTTGTTGAGGAAATATCGCTTAGTAACTATTTAGAATCTGAAACTAGTAAATCAATCTCTGTAATTCTCTGTATGGAGAAGGGTGCTTCAGACGGATATACCTATTTTGAGCAACTAACGCAGGAAGGAATTGAACCGGTTGCTCGGGGTCATGTTGAGGATATCTCCGTCATGCTGTTCACTTCAGGTACAACCGGTAAGCCAAAGGGGGTCCCAAGAAAGCAACGGGCTGAGCGAGCCGCAGGCATTGCTCATGTGGCGCAAAACCAATATGCAATGGGCGAGATCACCTTGGGTGTAATGCCCCTCTATCACACCATGGGCGTGCGCACGCTGTTATCTCTATGCATTGTTAATGGAACATATGTTGCAGTACCTCGTTGGGATGTAGATAGGGCAATAGACGCAATTGAGCGGGAGGCAGTGACGCATCTCTATTTAGTGCCAACGCTTTACCATGACATGCTCCAGTCAAAAGACTTCAATTCAAGTCGAGTCAAAACTGTTAAGAAGCTTGGATTTGCAGGTGCTCCGATGCATGATGCATTATTGCTAAGTCTAAACGAGGCCTTCTCACCTGAATTGTTCGTAAACCATTACGGATCCAGTGAAATCTATACCTACACTATTAATCAGAATGCATTTGCCAAGCCAGGTTGTGCTGGTAGGGCGGGTATAAATGCGCGTATTAGAGTAGTTAAGTTAGATCAAGGATCTGTACAGGCACTGCCTACACAAGTGGCATCCAAAAATGAAGAGGGACAAATCATTTGCGATCTCTCTGGTGATGAGGCATTTGAGGGTTACTGGAAGCGCCCAGATGCAGATCAAAAGTCTATTCGAGACGGATGGTATTTCACGGGTGATACAGGATATTTTGATGAGTCAGGAGATCTATTTGTTACCGGTCGCGTAGATGACATGATTATTTCTGGCGGAGAAAATATTTCCCCTGTCGAAATTGAGTCAGTTTTATCCTTGCATCCTTTCGTGAGCGAAGTAGCTGTTGCAGGATTGAAAGATGATCGCCTTGGGCAAAAAGTAGTTGCCTTCATTAGGGCCTCAGGAAGCGTAGATTCAAATGCTCTGGATGAATATTGCCGCGGTTCTGATTTGATTAACTTTAAGCGCCCTCGGGAGTATGTGTTTGTTAAAGAAATTCCCAAGTCGCCTGTGGGAAAGGTATTGCGACGGATGTTGGTTGCTGGCGAATATGAAAGAGCTTAATTTTTTTACTAGAGAGACCTTATGACTGCTATATTGAAGCATCCTTTTAGCAATATCCTCGATAACCTTGATGGGTTTTATGTGGAGATTAATGAATCTCAACAAAGAGCGGATATTGTGTTGAAGAGACCACCTTTTAATGTGATACAGATGCCCCAACGCGATCAATTGCGGGCTACATTTGAGGCCTTAGACGCTGATGATCGGGTTCGTATCATTGTATTAAGGGCTGAAGGCGAGCACTTCTCTAGTGGCGGAGATATTAAAGGATTTTTGGAGGCAAGTCCGGAGCATGTCTCAAAGCTAGCATGGAATATTGCTGCGCCTACGCGCTGTACAAAACCAGTTATTGCCGCTAATCATGGCTATTGTTTCGGTGTTGGCTTTGAGATTTCCTTAGCATGTGATTTTCGTATCGCGGCTGAATCAACTCTCTATGCACTGCCTGAGCAAAAATTAGGACAAATTCCTGGCTCAGGAGGATCTGCGCGCTTGCAAAAAATGGTAGGCATTACTAGAACCAAAGATATTGTGATGCGCTCTAGGCGCATCAAAGGGCAGCAGGCATATGAATGGGGCGTAGCAACTGAGTGCGTACCAGACTCGGAACTTGCTAGTGCCGTTTCTAAATTAGTGGATGAACTGCGCGCATTTTCTCCAATTGCCCAAAGAACGGCTAAGAAGATGCTAAATGAAACAGAGGATTGCCTATTAACTACAGCAATTGAAGTTGAGGGCCATTGTTACAGTCGCTTGCGTAATTCAGAAGATTTCAAAGAAGGGGTTGAGGCTTTTCATGGAAAGCGTCAACCAAATTTTGTTGGTCGTTAATTTTTTTAGGAGATAGTCACAATGAAAAAGCAATTTCAAACAAAGAAAATCGCTCTGGCTGTAGCACTAAGTCTCGGCGCATCATTAGTTGTAGCGCAATCTGGCCCCATCAAAATTGGAGTTGTAACGCCATTATCTGGTACCTATACCCCAATTGGTGAGCAAGTCAAAATGGGTTTAGATTTAGCAGCCAAAGAAATTAATGCTGCGGGTGGCATTAATGGTCGAAAAATTAATCTAATTTATGAAGATGAAGAGGCAAATCCTGCGGTTGCAACTCAAAAGGCAGAAAAGCTATTTCAGGTAGAAAAAGTTGACTTTTTAACTGGCACTGTCAATTCAGGATCTACTTTAGCGGTAGGGCAGCTAGCCGAACGAAATAATAAGCTTATTGCTACAACAGTGTCATTTGCGGATTCGATTACTGGAGATAAATGCTCTCCAAATGTATTTCGTGTAAATGCACGTGCAGGTATGCAGTCTGCTGCATTGGCTGCATGGGTTGATAAAGAAATTCCTAAAGCTAACATATTCTTTATCGGACCTGACTACGAGATGGGGCGAAGCACAGTATCGGCCTTTAAGAAAGCATCTACTGAAAAAGGCGCTAAAGATGTTGGCGAGGTTTTTGCACCTCTCGACAACAAAGATTATTCACCATACTTTGGTCAAGTAAGAGCTGCTAAGCCGAATATAATCTATACCTCTGTGGCCGGTAATGATACGGTACGATTATTTTCGCAGATGGATGAGTATGGCCTCAATAAAGGGGTAACGCTTGTTGGTGCATCTGGCACAGTCACATCTCAAAATATGGGCGCTATTGGGAAGTCTGCAAATGGGTTTGTAACAGGCGTTGGTTATTCACCTAAGTTAGATAACCCAGCAAATAAAAAGTTTGTTGCTGATTTCCAGAAAGCCTATAACAAACTTCCCGATCTTTATGGTGCGGATTCTTACGGGCTACTCTATTTTTATAAAGCTGCTGTAGAAAAAGCTAAGTCTACTGAAACTGATAAGGTCCGTGCAGCTATGGATGACTTAAGTTGGCAAACTCCGCAAGGCACAAAGAAGATGCGTGCTGGAGACCACCAGGCAATGCAGGATATGTTTGCAGTTCGGGTGGAGAATGGCGAATTTAATATTGTTGGAAGAGTGCCTTCTGATCAGGCGATTGGTCCTGATGTCTGTACTCGTTTTTAATGTGCTAATAGAAGGCTCCACATCTATTTTTTAGAGGTGTGGAGTTTTTCAGTTTGTGAATATTACTAAGGGATTGGGTTTTAAATGCTAGAAAGCTTACAATATATTTATGCGCCACAGATAGTTAATGGTCTTTCCATTGGCGTAGCTGTGGTCCTAATGGCATTAGGCTTGACTATTATTTTTGGCCTGCTGGATGTTATTAACATGTCCCACGGTGAGTTCTATGCAGCTGGGGCCTTCTTCAGTGTGAGTCTTATGGCAATGGGTGTTTCATTCTGGCTTTGCCTGCTATTAGTCCCCTTATTGTTAGTGCCCATCGGTTTTGCAATGGAAAGGCTTTTGATTCAAAAAGTATTTCACTATAAAGATCGGCACATTCTCACTTTGTTGTTGACATTTGGCGTAGCAATGGTTTTAGAGGATGGATACAAGATTATTTGGGGTGCAAATCCAATTAAACCTAGCGCACCAATCTCGGGAGCTAGCGAGTTGTTGGGTGTAATGTTTCCAAATTACAGATTATTTCTGATGGTATTTGGCGCTTTAATTATTTTTGCTGTATGGGTACTCATTTACAAAACCCAATTAGGCGCAATCGTAAGAGCTTCTGCATATGATAAAGATATGAGCTCCTCATTGGGTATACCGGTGATGCGAGTTTATGCGCTGACTTTTGCATTTGGTGTTGCTTTAGCTGGCCTTGCTGGAGTGCTCTTAGCCCCTATCTATTCGGTATTTCCTACTATGGGGCGAGACTTTATCTTGATGGCCTTTAGCGTTGTCATTGTCGGAGGTCTTGGAAGCATTAAAGGGGCAGTTGTTGCAGGAATTTTATTGACACAATTGCAATCAATTTCTTCTTTATATATTTCTCCTGTATGGTCAGATCCTCTGGTATTTACTGTAATGGTTTTGGTATTGATGTTCAAGCCAACTGGTTTATACGGGGGTATGAAAAATGCTTAATCCCCAAGTAAGAGCCATTCGCCTCATTGAAATACTTTTACTAACATCAGCCCTTGTCCTGTTTATCGTTGGCAGCATTCTTCAAGATACATTCTTTCTCCGGCTGGCGACAGAATCGTTGATCTTTGGCGGACTTGCGATGTCAGTTGATTTGTTGTTGGGGATTGTTGGATTATTGTCTCTTGGTCAGGCCCTATATTTTGGTTTTGGCGCCTATTTATCCGCCTTAGTTCTGAAAGAAATTTCTCCATCATTCTTTTTAGCAATAGGGATTGTGACCCTGTCGGCAACTGTATTAGGGTGGATTGCTAGCTTCGTGGCTCTTCGATCAAAAGGAGTGTACTTTGCGCTGATTACTTTTGGGCTGGCGCAGGTAGCAGCCAAGGTTGTCTATAACACTCGCAGCCTTGGAGCATCTGATGGCATGATGGGCGTACCCATTTTACAAATCTGGACGCCATTTGGCGCCATCGATACCAGTCAGCCAGGCTCATTTTTTCTGATTACTTTGTTGACTATTGGGGGCTTATACGCCGTCTTGAAATATTTTCTAACAACCCCAATGGGATCAATATGGCATGCTATTCGATCTAATGAAGACCGCCTGGCTTACGTAGGCTATAAGTCCAAAGGGCCTAAGCAAGTTGCCTTTATTTTGGCTGCAGTGGTTGCTGCAGTATCTGGTGCTCTTTATCCGATGTTGAGGGGTTTCGTTTCGCCAGAGCTCATGTTCTTTAGTGTTTCTGGTAATGCCGTAGTAACAGTTGTTTTGGGTGGTGTAGGTACTTTAATAGGACCAATTCTAGGCAGCGTTCTTTTAACCGCATTCAAATCCATTATTGGAACTTGGACCGTTCATCACCATATTGTTATAGGAATAATCTTTGTGGTTATCGTTGTCTCCGCACCTAAGGGAATTTCTGGCTTGCTCGCTAAATACCTTAGTAAGAAACATTCTCATAAAGGGGAGGAATGATGGAAAACGTAGAAATCATTCTTAAAGCAAATCATTTAAGCAAGCGTTTTGGCGGTCTTAAAGCGGTTGATGATGTTAGTTTTGAAGTGACGCGCTTAGGTGTCACTTCTATTATTGGACCAAATGGTGCAGGTAAGAGCACGCTCTTTAATTTAATAAGTGGTACTTTTATGGCTGACTCTGGTAGCATTGATCTGGATCGGTCGAATGTTACAAATATGAGTCCCGAAAGGCGGTTGTCATGTGGGATGGCCCGTTCTTTTCAGATTACCAATCTCTTTTTTGACCTCCCTGTAATTGATAATTTGAGAATAGCAAGTCAGGCGCTAGAGCCTCGTTCCCATTTATTTCTCCCTTTGAACAAAAGCACTATTGCAATTGCAAGAGCGAACGAATTATTACAGGAGTTCGGATTATTTGATTGTCATGATCAGCTTGCAGGAGCCTTATCTCATGGCCAGCAAAGACGTTTAGAGATTGCAGTGACACTAGCAGCTCGACCAAAGCTTTTGCTCTTAGATGAGCCCACCCAAGGAATGTCACAGGCAGATACTCAGGAGACTGCTGAGCTTATTAAGCAACTAGGATCAAAAATAACAGTGCTATTAATTGAGCATGATGTAGACCTTGTAATGGACTTGTCCAAAAAGGTCATCGTCATGGCGCAGGGAAAGAAATTAGCCGAAGGTAATCCTGAGCAAGTTCGCTCCAATCCACTGGTACAAACAGCATACTTTGGGGAGGAGTTGGCATGATTCTGGAGATGCACGATGTACATGTCAACCTTGGGTTGTCTCATGTTTTACAGGGAGTTAACTTATCCATACGTCCCGGTGAGACTGTAGGTTTATTTGGAAGAAATGGGGTTGGCAAAACAACGATTGTTAAAACTATTGCCGGTTGGCATAGACCCTCTCAAGGAAAAATATTATTTCAAGGTCAGTCTATTGATGTTTTACCGCCAAATGAAATCACAAGACTGGGGTTGGGGTTGGTGCCTGAGGATCGAAGGGTGTTTCCAGGGCTAAGTGTTGAAGGGAATCTGAAGCTTGGACTGATGCAAGTTAAAGCAAGTGAGCGAAAGGCAGCAGAACAGCGCATACAAATGGTTTTTGAGCGATTTCCCCGCTTAAGTGAAAGACGTGACCAATCAGGTACAACCTTATCTGGTGGAGAGCAGCAAATGTTAGCAATGGCGCGAGTATTGGTTGGCAATCCAAAATTACTATTAATTGATGAGCCTACTGAAGGGCTTGCTCCAATGGTAGTTGCTGATATTTTTCGGCTAATGGAGGAGCTTAAATCTCAAGGAATTTCAATTCTTTTGATCGAGCAAAATATTCATAAAGCTATTCATTTGTGCGATAGACATTATGTAGTGGAGCGTGGAAGGGTGGTTCTTGAGGGCAATTCACAAGATATGGAAGAGCGTAAAGAATTAATTAAACGAGTAAGTGTTTGATGAACTGACCTGATTTTTAGTACCACTCCAAAAGAGAGGATTTTTGATAATCTTCACCCTAAAGGAGTGCTAAATATGGCAAAAGGCCAACGTCTCAAACCCGAGCAAATCGTCACCTTATTGCGTCAAATCGATGTTTTAACCACCAATGGCAAAACCCTCGCCCAAGCCTGTAAAGAAGTAGGCACGGTAGAGCAAAGCTACTACCGTTGGCGCAAGATCTATGGTGGTATGAAAGTCGATCAGGCTCGTAAGTACAAAGATCTGGAAGTGGAAAATACCCGGCTTAAGAAGCTCGTAGCGGACTTATCGCTACGAGAAGTGATGCTCAAGGAAGTCATTAAGGGAAACTTCTAAGCCCTGCTAAACGCAAAACAGCTGCTCAGGTGTTTGAACTGACCTGATTTTTAGTACCACTCCAAAAGAGAGGATTTTTGATAATCTTCACCCTAAAGGAGTGCTAATCATGGCTAAAGGTCAACGTCTTAAACCCGAACAAATTGTCACCCTGTTACGCCAAATCGATGTATTAACCAGTAATGGCAAAACCCTCGCCCAAGCCTGTAAAGAAATAGGCACGGTTGAGCAAAGCTACTATCGCTGGAGAAAAATGTACGGCGGCATGAAGGTAGATCAAGCTAAAAAATACAAAGAGCTAGAACAGGAAAATACCCGACTTAAGAAACTCGTAGCGGACCTATCCCTACGAGAAGTGATGCTCAAGGAAGTCATTAAGGGAAACTTCTAAGCCCTACTAGGCGTAAAAACGCAGCGCAGCTGCTCATGGATCGGTATTGCATCTCTGAGCGGACTGCCTGCAGTTTAGTGGGGCTATCGAGAGCAGCGTATCGCTATATGCCATTGCCCAGAGATGATGAAGAGCCACTACGAGCTGAAGTCATCCGTATGGCCGGCACCTACGGTAGATACGGTTATCGGTTTATTGCCAGCATGATGCGCAGCGCTGGTTGGGGCCAAGCTACCACTGCCAAGGTGGCTCGTATCTGGCGGCAAGAAGGCCTGAAGATCCCACAAAAGCAGCCTCCTAGAGGCAGGCTCTGGCTAAACGATGGAAGCTGCATGCGCCTGCGAGCGACTCACCCCAACCATGTGTGGAGTTATGACTTTGTCTTCATTAGAGACGCTTATGGTCGCAAGATCCGCATGCTGACTATGATTGATGAGTTCAGTAGAAAATGCCTGACCATCCATTGCGCTAGAAGAATTGGCTCGATCCAAGTGATTGAACAGTTAGCCAATGCCATGATTACTCACGGCATCCCAGAGCACATACGCTCAGATAATGGGCCAGAATTTATTGCCAAAGAGTTGCGTAAATGGTTATCTGGCATTGGAGTGAAGACTGCTTACATTACTCCAGGCAGTCCTTGGGAGAATGGTTTTTGTGAGAGCTTTAACGGGACTTTTAGAGATAACTTGCTGGATGGAGAAATCTTTTACAGCCTACAAGAAGCTAAGGTAGTGGTTGGGGAATGGGTCAAGCATTACAACCATGAACGGCCCCATAGCTCATTAGGTTACAGGCCACCAGCACCCCAAGTGCAAATACCCAAAATCATCCAAACTCAACCCATTTTACTGCAATGATTTACTATGGAAAAACTCTCTCAAGTAGTGGACCTAAATTGACAGCAGTTCAGCAACACCTCCCCCTTCAATATTTCAAAGCAAAAAAAGGTGGTGATATTTTTCTAATTATTTAATATTTTGGTGTAGGCCCTTGGCTAATCTAGTGAAATTCCGTCTTTTTATTCTCTTTAACCTATACTAGGATTTAGTCGTGGATTTACCATATTTCATAAAAATGATAACTAATGGAGGTTATATGAAGGTTAGATTACTGATACTAGCTGTTGGATTAATTAGCCTTACAGCACCATCTTTTGCTCAGTCTAAATTTGAAGGCTTTTATGGTCAGGTCGGCGTTGGCTTTGAAGGCATTAATCCTAGCCTGACAAACTCTCCCTTGGTAATTAGCGGAGCTAATACTGGCACCATCCCCCTTTCTACTTCTGCTAGTACAACATCAGGGGCTACCGGAAATGTCGCCGTTGGTTATACCGCCGCAGTTAATAAGGACTTCACTTTAGCCCTTGGGGTTGAGTACTATCCCGTGAATAGTCAGTCGGGTAACTTCTCTGCCACCGCACTTGGTAATACTTTTAATGGTACCTACCAAAAACAAAATGTCTATAACATTTACCTAGCCCCGGGTATGAATATCGGTAAGGATGGTTTGGGATATTTCAAAGTTGGCTACACGGGCAGTTCGGTTAAATATACTTTACAAAGTGACACCTCGACCGACACCTTAACAGGTTATTCATTAGGCCTTGGCTATAAACAATTCTTTATGGGTAATTGGTATGGCTTTGGTGAAGTTAACTACTTTACTTATGGAAATTTAACCTCTACTAGCAAAGCCCAAGTTAGCGGAACAGCAGCGTCTCTTTCAACCACCTTTAGTGCCAATGTCTATAACCTTTTGGTTGGTATTGGCTATAAGTTTTAGTGCATAAATAGTTAAGAGATAAATCATGCCTATCTATTGAACTAGTCTGTTAGCTTGGCGGAGGATAAATTGATAAAGACTTTTTTAGCGTTGCTCGTTATTGTTGCGCTGGGAACACAGCTCGTATCTTGCGGAGATAACAATAGTACTTCATCTTGCTCTGAATCTGGTCCCTATGCCTGCCAAACAGGCGCTACAGAACCCCTATATACCTATCAATGGGCCTTAAATGCTGCGCAAAGTTTCTTTGCTGGATTTCCCCTTGTTGCCGATGGTTTTACAGATTTAAATGTTGAGGCAGTACATAAGCTAGGCATTAAAGGGCAAGGCATCAATGTCATGGTCTTAGATGATGGGATGGAGATCAATCATATTGATCTGAAAGCCAATATCAATCCGGCAATGACATGGAATTTTGAAACCGGCACTTCTGATTCAACGCCTTCAAATCCAGACGATGCCCATGGCACTAATGTTGCTGGGATGATTGCAGCCGCCCAAAATGGGATTGGTGTCATGGGAATCGCCCCTAAAGCTACGCTGGGCGGAGCAAGATTCGTGGGTTTTGTGACTACTACAAATAATATCCTTGACGCTTACGGTGGCGCAGAATGGTCAAAATATACGGATGTATTTAATGCGTCCTTTGGAAGTGTACCACCATTACCACTAAATTTCGGACGCTCGTCATGGCTTGAGAGCTTGCCGAATTTGCGGGGCGGCAAAGGTGCTGTGGTGGTTAAGTCTGCGGGCAATGCGTACGAGGATTATGAGAATACCAGACTCAGAATCACTTACAATTGCCCACAATTCCAATATGGCAATTCTTTCTATCGCCTTGTTAGTTGTGTAAATCCATCTTCTGATACCGAGAGACTTACTTTCCCGGTCATTGTCACTGCAGCGGCTAATGCCATGGGTTACAAATCAAGCTATTCCTCGGCAGGCTCAGTGATCTGGATTACAGGGCTTGGTGGAGAGGATTCGTCAATTGGTAATTACGGCGAGGCAGGTAGCGCAGCCAATAAGCAGGGGCCACAGATTTATTCTACGGATTTAATGGGCTGTGAGCGAGGCTATAGCAAGAATGGGTTGTCTGCAGTTGATACTGCTCAATTCATGATTGGTGGCTCGCCCATTAATAAAGAAAAAAACCCAAATTGTGATTTTGATCAAATGAACGGCACTTCATCTGCAGCACCCACTGTTACCGGAGTTGTAGCATTAATGTTAAGCGCTAATCCGAATTTGGGTTGGCGAGATGTGCGCGATATTTTGCGAAAAACAGCACGGCTTATCGATGTTGATTACGGCAATCAAGGGTA